>DATAGP010000050.1:0-94967 GCA_036263655.1 Caldimonas sp.
AGATGGTGATGCCGGGCGACAACGTCTCGATCACCGTCAAGCTGATCAACCCCATCGCCATGGAAGAAGGCCTGCGCTTCGCCATCCGCGAAGGCGGCCGGACCGTCGGCGCCGGCGTGGTCGCCAAGATCCTCGAGTAAGCATCCCTCCACCGGGCTGCGCTTCGGCGCAGACTCCCGCGGCCTTGCCTCGCAAGGGCAGGCCGCATCGCTCTTTGAAAGACAGACATGGCCCAGCAGAAGATCCGCATCCGCCTCAAGGCGTTCGACTACAAGCTCATCGACCAGTCGGCGCTCGAGATCGTCGACACCGCCAAGCGCACGGGCGCCATCGTCAAGGGCCCGGTGCCGTTGCCGACGCGCATGCAGCGCTTCGACATCCTGCGCTCGCCGCACGTCAACAAGACCTCGCGCGACCAGTTCGAGATTCGCACCCACCAGCGCCTGATGGACATCGTCGATCCCACCGACAAGACCGTCGACGCGCTGATGAAGCTCGACCTGCCCGCCGGGGTCGACGTGGAGATCAAGCTGCAGTAAGGCGGTTGCGGCGCGGCGGCGACGCCGCTCCGCTATACTCGCAGGCTTTTCCGCAATTTCCGGCCTGGCCGGAAGCTGCAGTTCCCGGGCGCCGGGAACGCCCTTCGAATCAGCCCGGCCAATCGATGTCGGGCGCTGCAACAAAGGCCGCACCGTGCGGCTGGAGAACATTCATGACGACGATGTCCGATCAGGCATCCCATGTCGACGAGCGCCTGGGGCTGCTCGGCCGCAAGGTGGGGATGATGCGCATCTTCACGGCCGAGGGTGACGCCGTTCCGGTCACCGTCCTCGACGTCTCGAACAACCGCGTCGCCCAGGTCAAGACTCCGGAGACCGACGGCTACAGTGCCCTGCAGGTCGTGTTCGGCGAGAAGAAGGCTTCCCGGGTCACGAAGCCCGAAGCCGGGCACCTGGCCAAGGCCGGCATCGTCGCCGGCGAGGTGACCAAGGAATTCCGCGTCGCCGCCAGCGTCGCCGCCGAGTACAAGCCGGGCGCGCAAGTGCCGGTCGGCGTCTTCGCGGTCGGCCAGATGGTCGACGTGCAGGGCACCTCGATCGGCAAGGGCTTCACCGGCACGATCAAGCGTCACAACTTCAAGTCGCAGCGCGCGTCGCACGGCAACAGCCGCTCGCACAACGTGCCGGGCTCGATCTCGATGGCGCAGGACCCGGGGCGCGTGTTTCCGGGCAAGAAGATGTCCGGCCAACTCGGCAACGTCACCAAGACAACGCAGAACCTGGATGTCGTGCGCATCGACGAAGCGCGCCAGCTGCTGCTCGTCCGCGGCGCTGTGCCGGGCGCCAAGAACGGGCACGTGGTCGTGCGTCCGGCCGTCAAGGCCAAGCCCGCGCCTGCGGCGAAGAAGGGAGCTGCCTGATGCAGATCGAACTGCTGAACGACCAGGGGCAGTCCACCTCGAAGGTCGAAGCGCCCGACACGGTTTTCGCGCGCGACTACAACGAAGCCCTCGTGCACCAGATCGTCGTCGCCTTCCAGGCGAACGCGCGTCTCGGCACGCGGGCCCAGCTCGACCGGGCGATGGTCAAGCACTCGACCAAGAAGCCGTGGCGTCAGAAGGGCACCGGCCGGGCTCGTGCCGGCATGACGTCGTCGCCGCTGTGGCGCGGCGGCGGGCGGATCTTTCCGAACAGCCCGGACGAGAACTTCACCCAGAAGGTGAACAAGAAGATGTACCGCGCCGGCATGGCCGCGATCCTGTCGCAGCTGGTGCGCGAAGGTCGTCTCGCCGTGGTCGAGTCGCTCGACGTCGACGCGCCCAAGACCAAGCTGCTGGCGCAGAAGCTGAAGAACATGGGCCTCGACTCGGTGCTCGTGATCACCGACCAGATGCCCGACAACCTGCTGCTGGCGTCGCGCAACCTGAGCAACGTGCTCATCGTCGAGCCGCGCTACGCCGACCCGCTCGCCCTCGTGCACTACAAGAAGGTGCTGGTCACCAAGGGCGCCATGGAGCAATTGAAGGAGATGCTGGCATGAGCACGGCACCCGAAGCGAAGAAGCCCGAGACGAAGGCGGCGAAAGCTGCCAAGGCGCCGGCAACCGCGAAGTCCGCTGCCAAGGCGCCGGCCGCCGCTGCCGAAACGACGGCGCCGAAGGCCGCGAAGGCCCCGCGCAAGCCTGTCGCAAAGAAGGCGGCGGCCAAGGCGAACGGCAGCGGTGCGGCGGCGAAGCGTCCGGCGCACGCCGAGAGCCGTCTCGCCCAGGTGCTCGTCGCGCCGATCGTCAGCGAGAAGGCGACGATGGCGGCCGAGAAGCACAACCAGATCCTGTTCAAGGTCCTCAGGGATGCCACCAAGCCGGAGATCAAGGCGGCCGTCGAGCTGATGTTCAAGGTCACCGTGGATTCCGTCCAGACGGTGCAGCACAAGGGCAAGACGAAGCGCTTCGGCAAGTCGATCGGCCGCCGCGACCACGTCAAGAAGGCCTACGTCTGCCTCTCCGAAGGGCAGGAGCTGAACTTTTCCGGGGAGGGCGCGTAATGCCCGTCATCAAGGTCAAGCCGACGTCGCCGGGGCGCCGCGCCGTCATCAAGATCAGCCACCCGCACCTGTACAAGGGCCGGCCCGAGGCATCGCTGCTCGAGCCGCAGATGCAGAACGCCGGCCGCAACAACAACGGCCACATCACCACGCGCCACAAGGGCGGCGGGCACAAGCATCACTACCGCGTCGTCGATTTTGTCCGCAACAAGGACGGCATCCCGGCCAAGGTCGAGCGGATCGAGTACGACCCGAACCGCAGCGCCCACATCGCGCTCGTGGTGTACGCCGATGGCGAGCGCCGCTACGTGATCGCGCCGCGCGGCCTCGAGGTCGGCTCGACGCTGCTGTCGGGCGCCGAAGCCCCGATCAAGGCGGGCAACACGCTGCCGATCCGCAACATCCCGGTCGGTTCGATCATCCATTGCATCGAGATGCTGCCCGGCAAGGGCGCGCAGATCGCCCGCTCGGCCGGGGCGGCCTGCACGCTGCTGGCGCGCGAGGGCACCTACGCGCAGGTGCGGATGCGCTCGGGCGAAGTGCGCCGCATCCACATCGACTGCCGCGCCACGATCGGCGAGGTGAGCAACGAGGAGCACAGCCTGCGCCATTACGGCAAGGCCGGAGCGAAGCGCTGGAAGGGCATCCGCCCGACGGTGCGCGGCGTGGCGATGAATCCGGTCGACCACCCGCACGGCGGCGGCGAAGGCCGCACCGGCGAGGGCCAGGCGCCGGTCTCGCCGTGGAACACGCTGACCAAGGGCTATCGCACGCGCAACAACAAGCGCACGCAGACGATGATCGTCGCGCGCCGCAAGAAGTAAGAAGGAACGGCAATGACTCGTTCGCTCAAGAAGGGCCCGTTCATCGACCATCACCTCGCGGCGAAGGTCGAGAAGGCGTCCGCCACCAAGGACAAGAAGCCGATCAAGACCTGGTCGCGGCGCTCGACGATCCTGCCCGACTTCATCGGCATCACGATCGCGGTGCACAACGGCAAGCAGCACGTGCCCGTCTACATCACGGACCAGATGGTCGGGCACAAGCTCGGTGAGTTCGCGCTGACGCGGACCTTCAAGGGCCACCCGGCCGACAAGAAGGCTGCCAAGAAGTAAGGATGGCCAGCATGGAAACCAAATCCGTCGTTCGCGGCGTTCGCCTCTCGGCCGACAAGGGCCGGCTCGTCGCCGACCTCGTCCGCGGCAAGAAGGTCGACCAGGCGATCAACATCCTGAACTTCACCCAAAAGCGCGCGGCGGGGATCATCAAGAAGGCGCTCGAGTCGGCGATCGCCAATGCCGAGCACAACGACGGCGCCGACATCGACGAGCTGAAGGTCAAGACGATCTTCGTCGAGCAGGGGGCGACCCTGAAGCGCTTCTCGGCGCGCGCCAAGGGGCGCGGCAACCGCATCAGCAAGCCGACGGCGCACATCTTCATCACCGTCGGCAACTAACGGATCGCGACAGGAACCTCATGGGACAAAAGATTCACCCGACCGGTTTTCGCCTTCCGGTCACGCGCAACTGGTCGTCACGCTGGTATGCGTCGAACAAGAACTTCGCGACCATGCTCGCCGAGGATCTGAAGGTCCGCGAGTACCTCAAGACGCGCCTGAAGAACGCGGCGGTGTCGCGCATCCTGATCGAGCGTCCGGCGAAGAACGCACGGATCACGATCTTCTCGGCGCGCCCGGGCGTGGTGATCGGCAAGAAGGGCGAGGACATCGAGAACCTGAAGGCCGAGCTGACGCGCCGCCTGGGCGTGCCGGTCGCCGTGAACATCGAGGAAGTGCGCAAGCCCGAGATCGATGCGCAGCTGATCGCCGATTCGATCACCCAGCAGCTCGAGAAGCGGATCATGTTCCGCCGGGCCATGAAGCGGGCGATGCAGAACGCGATGCGCCTCGGCGCGCAGGGCATCAAGCTGATGTCGGCCGGGCGACTGAACGGCATCGAGATCGCACGCACCGAGTGGTACCGCGAAGGCCGGGTGCCGCTGCACACGCTGAAGGCGGACATCGACTACGGCTTTTCCGAGGCGAAGACCACCTACGGCGTGATCGGCGTCAAGTGCTGGGTCTACCGGGGCGACCGGCTCGCCAACGGCGAAGCGCCGAACATCAACACGCCCGCGGGGGCGGAGGACGATCGCCGCAACCGGCGCGGCCCGCGCCCGGGTGGCCCGGGCGCGCCTGGCGGTCGGCCGCGTTCGGCGGGTGGTCCTGGCGGCGACCGGGGTCCGCGCGGCCCCGCCGGCGCGCCGGCGTCTGCCGATGGCGGCGAGCGGTCGGCAGAAGCGCGGGCGACGCCGGACGCCGGCGCCGGAGCAACCCCGACCGATGCACCCAAGGCCCCCGCCGTCAAGCGTGTCCGCAAGGCCGTAGCGCCGCCGCCTGCCGCCGACGGCAAGAGCGGTGGCAAAGGAGAATAAGCATGCTGCAACCTGCACGCAGGAAGTTCCGCAAGGAGCAAAAGGGCCGCAATACCGGGGTCGCCACGCGCGGCGCGAACGTCTCGTTCGGCGACTTCGGCTTGAAGTCGGTCGAGCGCGGTCGCCTGACGGCACGGCAGATCGAGGCGGCCCGGCGCGCGATCTCGCGTCACGTCAAGCGCGGCGGCCGCATCTGGATCCGCATCTTCCCCGACAAGCCTGTCTCGCAGAAGCCCGCCGAGGTCCGCATGGGCAACGGCAAGGGCAACCCCGAGTACTACGTCGCGGAGATCCAGCCCGGCAAGGTGCTCTACGAAATCAACGGCGTGCCGGAACAGCTCGCGCGCGAGGCGTTCCAGCTCGCGTCGGCGAAGCTGCCGCTCAAGACCACGTTCGTGGCGCGCCAGGTCGGCGCCTGAGGGTGCGGAAGGAATCAGTCATGAAAGCATCGGAACTCCGCGCCAAGGACGCTGCCGGGCTCGAGAAGGAAGTCAGCGACCTGCTCAAGGCCCACTTCGGCCTGCGCATGCAAAAGGCGACGCAGCAGCTCACCAACCATTCCCAGCTCGGCAACACGCGGCGCGACATCGCCCGCGCCAAGACGATCGCCGCCGAGAAGAAACGCGCCGAGGCGGGCGCCGGCAAGAAGACAGGAGCCAAGAAATGAACGCCGATCCGACTGCGAACGTCGATCTGACGGCGCCCTCCGCCGAGTCGCCCATCGCGCCGGGCGCGGCGGGCAGCGTCGCGGCCGAGCCGAGGGCCAAGAACACGCGCACCCTGATCGGCAAGGTCGTCAGCGACAAGCGCAGCAAGACCATCACCGTGCTCATCGAGCGGCGGACCAAGCACGAGCTCTACGGCAAGATCGTCGCCAAGACGAGCAAGTACCACGCACACGACGAGAACGACGAGTACAAGATGGGCGACGTGGTCGAGATCGCCGAGAGCCGCCCCATCTCGAAGACGAAGTCCTGGGTGGTGACGCGCCTGATCCAGAAGGGCATCAACGTCTGAGGCCGCGGCCCGGACGAGGAGACGAGACATGCTGAAAGTCGGAGACAAGCTGCCTGCGGGCAACCTGCAGGAATTCATCGAGGTCGAGGGCAACGGCTGCTCGGTCGGGCCCAACACCTTCGATGTCGAGAAGGCGAGCGCCGGCAAGACCATCGCGATCTTCGGCCTGCCGGGCGCGTTCACGCCGACCTGCTCGGCCAAGCACGTTCCGGGCTACGTCGAGCACGCGGACGCGCTGAAGGCGGCGGGGGTCGACGAGGTCTGGTGCATCTCCGTGAACGACGCCTTCGTGATGGGTGCCTGGGGCCGCGAGCAGAAGACCGCCGGCAAGGTCCGCATGATGGCCGACGGCAGCGCCGATTTCGTCCGTGCGGCCGGGCTGACCTTCGATCTGACGTCGCGGGGCATGGGCATCCGCTCGCAGCGCTTCTCGATGCTCGTCAAGGACGGCGTCGTCAAGGCCCTGAACATCGAGGCGCCCGGCAAGTTCGAAGTGAGTGACGCCAAGACGCTGGTCGACCAGGCGAAGAAGCTGCAGGGCTGACGACCTCGGCGGCCGAGCTGGGCCCGAGACCCTGGGCGGCGAGACCCTGTCACAGGGCCGGGCCGTTTGACATGCCCGCGCGAAAAAGGCGATAATCGCCGGCTTCGCTTGGTTGTACGGCGAATGAGCCTGGTGCGAATTCCTCGCGCCGGCTTCGAGACTGACCCGGTACCACGGGACCAAGACTGACCGCTTCGGAGTGCCCCGGCACCGCTGCGGGAAAAGTTGGGAGAGGACAACATGATTCAAATGCAGTCGCGGCTCGACGTCGCCGACAACACGGGCGCCAAGTCCGTCATGTGCATCAAGGTGCTCGGCGGCTCGAAGCGCCGCTACGCCGCGATCGGTGACGTGATCAAGGTCAGCATCAAGGAAGCGGCGCCGCGCGGCCGGGTGAAGAAGGGCGAGGTCTACAGCGCCGTGGTCGTCCGCACCGCCAAGGGCGTGCGCCGCCAGGACGGCTCGCTCGTCAAGTTCGACGGCAACGCCGCCGTGCTGCTCAACGCCAAGCTCGAGCCGATCGGCACCCGCATCTTCGGGCCGGTCACGCGCGAGCTGCGCACCGAGCGCTTCATGAAGATCGTCTCCCTGGCGCCGGAAGTGCTCTGACGCCCGTCGATTTGCAGGATTCGCGATGAACAAGATTCGTAAAGGCGACCAGGTGATCGTGCTCACCGGCCGCGACAAGGGCCGCCGCGGCACCGTGCTGAGCCGGGTCGACGAGGAGCGGCTGATCGTCGAGGGCGTCAATGTCGTGAAGAAGCACGTCAAGCCGAACCCGATGAAGGGCGTCACGGGCGGCGTGATCGACAAGACGCTGTCGATCCACCAGTCCAACGTCGCCATCTTCAATGCCGCGACCGGCAAGGCCGACCGCGTCGGCATCAAGCTGCTGAGCGAAGACGAGAAGAAGCAGCGCAAGACGCAGGAGCGGGGCGTTCGCGTCTTCCGCTCGAGCGGCGCAGAGATCAAGGCTTGAGAGGCTGACCATGGCTCGTTTGCAAGAGTTCTATCGCGAGAAGGTCGTCCCCGACCTGATGGCCAAGTTCGGCTACAAGTCCTCGATGCAGGCCCCGCGGATCACCAAGATCACGCTGAACATGGGCGTGTCGGAGGCGGTGTCGGACAAGAAGGTCATGGACCATGCCGTCTCCGACCTGTCGAAGATCGCCGGCCAGAAGCCGGTGGTCACCAAGTCCAAGAAGGCGATCGCCGGCTTCAAGATCCGCGACGGCGTGCCGATCGGCTGCATGGTCACGCTGCGCGGCGTGCGCATGTACGAGTTCCTCGACCGCTTCGTGACCATCGCGCTGCCGCGCGTGCGCGACTTCCGCGGCATCTCGTCGCGCGCGTTCGACGGCCGCGGCAACTACAACGTCGGTGTGAAGGAACAGATCATCTTTCCGGAGCTCGAGTACGACAAGATCGACGCGCTGCGCGGCTTGAACATCTCGATCACGACATCGGCGAAGACGGACGAGGAGTGCCGCGCACTGCTCACCGCGTTCAAGTTTCCGTTCAAGACCTGAAGGGTTTCGACAGTGGCCAAAGTTTCCCTGATCCAGCGCGAGCTGAAGCGCACCCAGATGGTCGCCAAGTTCGCCAAGAAGCACGCCGAGCTGAAGGCAGCCGCGAACGACGCCAGCAAGTCGGACGAAGATCGCTACGCGGCCCGGCTCGAGCTGCAGAAGCTGCCGCGCAATGCCTATCCGACGCGCCAGCGCAACCGCTGCGGCTTGACGGGTCGCCCGCGCGGGACGTTCCGCAAGTTCGGGCTGTCCCGCAACAAGATCCGCGAGATGGCCTTCAAGGGGGACATCCCCGGGATCATCAAGGCCAGCTGGTAGTCGGACCGCCGCACGCGCGCCGAAGAGGAGTTTGATCCATGAGCATGAGTGATCCGATCGCCGATATGCTGACCCGCATCCGCAACGCGCAGATGGTCGAGAAGCCGACCGTGACGCTGCCGTCGTCGAAGCTGAAGGCGGCGATCGCCAAGGTCCTGAAGGACGAGGGCTACATCGACGATTTCGCGGTGCGCGGCGACGGCGCCAAGCCGGAGCTCGAGATCGCCCTGAAGTACTACGCCGGCCGTCCCGTGATCGAGAAGATCGAGCGCGTGAGCCGCCCGGGCCTGCGCGTCTACAAGGGTCGCCACGACATCCCGAGCGTCATGAACGGGCTCGGTGTCGCCATCGTCACGACGCCAAAGGGCGTCATGACCGATCGCAAGGCGCGCCAGGCCGGCATCGGCGGCGAAGTCCTCTGCTACGTGTCGTAAGGAGAGGGAGCCATGTCTCGCGTAGGAAAGATGCCGCTGGAAGTGCCGAAGGGCGTCGACGTGTCGTTGACGGCCGAGCAGATCAGCGTCAAGGGTTCGATGGGCACGCTGGTGCGCGCGACCAACGAGCTCGTCACCGTGAAGAACGAGGACGGCAAGCTCATGTTCGCGCCGGCCAACCAGTCGGTCGAGGCCGACGCCATGTCCGGGACGATGCGCGCGCTGGTGGCGAACATGGTCGGCGGCGTCACCAAGGGGTTCGAGAAGCGCCTGGCGCTGGTCGGCGTCGGCTACCGCGCCACGGCGCAGGGCTCGAAGCTGAACCTGCAGATCGGCTACTCGCACCCCATCTCGAAGGACATGCCCGCCGGCGTCAAGGTCGAGTGCCCGACCCAGACCGAGATCGTGATCAAGGGCGCCGACGCCCAGGCCGTCGGCCAGGTCGCTGCCGAGGTTCGTGCGCTGCGTCCGCCGGAGCCCTACAAGGGCAAGGGCATCCGCTACGCGGACGAGAAGGTCACGATCAAGGAAACGAAGAAGAAGTAAGGAGCCGACGATGCTGAGCAAGAAAGACCAACGGGTTCGCCGCTCGCGCCAGACGCGGGCGCGCATCGCCGTGCAGCGGGTCGCGCGGCTGACCGTGCATCGGAGCAACCTCCATATCTACGCCAGCCTGATCTCCGACGACGGCTCGCGCGTGCTGGCGAGCGCCTCGTCGGTCGAGCCGGACGTGCGCAAGAGCCTCGCCGGAGAAGGCAAGGCGACGGGCAAGGGCGGCAACGTGGCCGCGGCATCGATCGTCGGCAAGCGCATCGCCGAGAAGGCGAAGGCGGCCGGCATCGAGAAGGTGGCGTTCGACCGCGCCGGCTTCGCCTACCACGGCCGCGTCAAGGCGCTGGCCGAGGCGGCTCGCGAAGCCGGCCTGCAGTTCTGATCGAGCCCCAAGCGGCACACACAGGAATCGAAGATGGCAAAGTTTCAACCCCGCGCCCAGACCGAAGGCAACGACGACGGCCTGAAGGAAAAGATGATCGCGGTCAACCGCGTCACCAAGGTGGTGAAGGGCGGCCGCACGCTCAGCTTCGCCGCGCTCACTGTCGTGGGTGATGGCGACGGCCGCGTCGGCATGGGCAAGGGCAAGGCCAAGGAAGTGCCGGTGTCGGTCACCAAGGCCATGGAGTCGGCCCGACGCAACATGATCAAGGTGCAGCTGAAGAACGGCACCATCCATCACAAGGTGGTCGGCGAGCACGGCGCGTCGCGGGTCCTGATGGCGCCGGCGAAGCCCGGCGACGGGATCATCGCCGGCGGCCCGATGCGGGCGGTGTTCGAGGTGATGGGCGTGACCGACATCGTCTGCAAGAGCCTCGGCTCGTCGAACCCCTACAACATCGTTCGCGCCACGCTCGACGGCCTGAAGCACTGCAGCACGCCGGCGGAGATCGCCGCCAAGCGCGGCCTCACGGTCGAAGAGATCACGGGCTGAGCGGCATCCGCCCGAGCACTGGAAAGAGCGCCATGAGCGACAAGCAAAGCGAAAAGTCGACCGTCAAGGTCAAGCTGGTCAAGAGCATTGCCGGCACGCGCGAGTCGCATCGCGCGACCGTGCGCGGCCTGGGCCTGCGCAAGCTGAACAGCGAATCGACCCTGGAAGACACGCCGTCGGTGCGCGGGATGATCAACAAGGTCTCGTACCTGGTGAAGGTGCTCTGAGCCGTCAGGGGGAAGCAAGGAACATGGAACTCAACACCCTCAAGCCGGCCGAAGGCTCGAAAAAGGCGCGTCGCCGCGTCGGGCGCGGCATCGGCTCCGGCATCGGCAAGACCGCGGGCCGCGGCCACAAGGGCCAGAAGTCGCGCGCCGGCGGGTACCACAAGGTCGGCTTCGAAGGCGGCCAGATGCCGCTGCAGCGCCGCTTGCCCAAGCGCGGCTTCAAGTCGCGCACGGCTGCCTACAACGCCGAGATCACCCTGGCTGCCCTGCAGCGCCTGGGCGCGGCCGAGGTCGATCTGCTGACCCTGAAGCAGGCCAAGCTCGTGAGCGAGATGACCAAGAACGTCAAGGTCATCAAGAGCGGCGAGCTGACGCTGAAGGTGGCGCTGAGCGGAGTGGCCGCCACCGCCGGCGCCAAGGCCGCCATCGAGGCCGCCGGCGGCTCGGTGGCCTGACCCGGCGTGCGAGGAATCTGACCGTGGCTACGAACGCGAATCAGCTGGCGAAGAGCGGCAAGTTCGGCGACCTTCGCCGACGCCTGATCTTCCTGCTCGGCGCGCTGGTCGTGTATCGCATCGGCTCCTACGTGCCGGTTCCGGGCATCGACCCGGACCAGCTGCAGCAGATGTTCCAGCAGCAGGAAGGCGGCATCCTGTCGCTGTTCAACATGTTCTCGGGCGGCGCGCTGTCGCGCTTCTCGATCATGGCGCTGGGGATCATGCCGTACATCTCGGCGTCGATCATCATGCAGCTGATGACCTACGTCGTGCCGACGCTCGAGGCGCTGAAGAAGGAAGGCGAGGCGGGCCGGCGCAAGATCACCCAGTACACGCGCTACGGAACGCTGGCGCTGGCCCTGTTCCAGTCGCTCGGCATCGCCCTGGCGATCGAGCAGTCGCCCGGCCTCGTCATCGACCCGGGCTTCGGCTTCCGCCTGACCGCCGTCGTCAGCCTCGTGGCCGGAACGATGTTCCTGATGTGGCTCGGCGAGCAGATCACCGAGCGCGGCCTGGGCAACGGCATCTCCATCCTCATCTTCGCCGGGATCGCCGCCGGGCTGCCGGGTGCGCTGGCGCAGTTCGGCACGCTCATCAGCCAGGGCTCGATGTCGATCATCGCCGCGCTCTTCATCACGCTCCTGGTCGTGGCGGTGACCTTTGCCGTGGTCTTCGTCGAGCGCGGGCAGCGCAAGATCCTCGTCAACTACGCCAAACGCCAGGTCGGCAACAAGGTTTACGGCGGCCAGTCGTCGCACCTGCCCCTGAAGCTGAACATGTCGGGCGTCATCCCGCCGATCTTCGCCTCGTCGATCATCCTGCTGCCGACCACGATCGTCAGCTGGTTCGCCACCGGCGACAGCCTGCGCTGGCTCAAGGATCTCGCCGCCCTGCTCGCCCCGGGTCAGCCGATCTACGTGATGCTCTACGCCGCGGCGATCGTTTTCTTCTGCTTCTTCTACACGGCGCTCGTCTTCAACAGCCGCGAGACCGCCGACAACCTGAAGAAGAGCGGCGCCTTCATCCCGGGCATTCGTCCCGGCGACCAGACGGCCCGCCACATCGACCGGATCCTGTCGCGCCTGACGCTGGCCGGCGCCATCTACATCACCGCCGTCTGCCTCCTGCCCGAGTTCCTGGTCCTCAAGTACAACGTGCCGTTCTACTTCGGCGGCACGTCGCTCCTGATCATCGTCGTCGTGACGATGGACTTCTGGGCCCAGGTGCAGAGCTACGTCATGAGCCAGCAATACGAATCGCTGCTCAAGAAGGCCAGCTTCAAGGCGACCTGAGCGCTTTTCCAGCCACACAACCTCAAGATCGAACGAAGGACGACCCGACGCGGAACGCATGGCGAAAGACGACGTCATTCAGATGCAGGGCGAGATTCTGGAGAATCTGCCGAACGCCACGTTTCGTGTGAAGCTGGAAAACGGTCATGTGGTGCTCGGCCACATCTCGGGAAAGATGCGCATGCACTACATCCGCATCCTGCCGGGCGACAAGGTGACCGTCGAGTTGACGCCGTACGACCTGAGCCGGGCGCGCATCGTGTTCCGCGCCAAGTGAAGAGACGAACAGAGATCAGGAGCGAGAGATGAAAGTCGCAGCATCGGTCAAGAAGATGTGCCGCCATTGCAAGGTCATCCGGCGCAAGGGCGTCGTGCGCGTGATCTGCACCGACCCCCGGCACAAGCAGCGCCAGGGCTGAGGCGATCCGCCATCGTCTGAACGCAGGAAGCAAGAACGAGGAACTCCATGGCACGTATCGCCGGCATCAACATTCCGCCTCACAAGCACACCGAGATCGGACTGACGTCGATCTACGGCATCGGCCGGTCGACGGCGCAGAAGATCTGCGTCAACGCCGGCGTGCCGCTCGACCGCAAGGTGAAGGATCTCACCGACACCGACCTCGAGCGCATCCGCGAGGAGATCGGCCGCATCGCGATCGAGGGCGACCTTCGCCGCGAGATGTCGATCAACATCAAGCGTCTGATGGACCTCGGCTGCTACCGCGGCTTCCGCCATCGCCGCGGCCTGCCGGTGCGCGGCCAGCGCACAAAGACCAACGCGCGCACCCGCAAGGGCCCGCGCAAGAGCGGCGCGCTCGTCAAGAAGTGACGCCGCCCAGCAACCGTTCGACAAGAGGTCCGCTCCATGGCTAAACCGCCCGTCAATACCGCCGCCCAGCGCGTGCGCAAGAAGGTCCGCAAGAACGTCGCCGACGGCGTCGCGCACGTCCACGCGTCCTTCAACAACACCATCATCACGATCACGGACCGCCAGGGCAGCGCCCTGGCCTGGGCGTCGAGCGGCGGGCAGGGCTTCAAGGGTTCGCGCAAATCGACCCCCTTCGCCGCCCAGGTGGCCGCCGAGACGGCCGGCCGTGCGGCGCAGGACCAGGGCATCAAGACGCTCGACGTCCGCATCAAGGGCCCCGGGCCCGGCCGCGAGTCGTCGGTGCGCGCGCTGGCGTCGCTCGGCATCCGCATCAACTCCATCTCCGACGTGACGCCGGTGCCGCACAACGGCTGCCGGCCCCAGAAGCGGCGCCGCATCTGAGGCCCGCATCGCACCAGCTTCACCCCAAGCCCACCGTCTGAGCGCCGACAACAACAACCCGCCAGACTCGCGCAGGCTCCCCTGAGCCCTGCGTCAGACGATACAAAGGACATCACGTGGCACGTTATCTCGGCCCGAAGGCCAAGCTCTCCCGCCGGGAAGGCACCGATCTCTTTCTGAAGAGCGCTCGCCGCCCGATCGGCGACAAGGCCAAGTTCGACTCGAAGCCCGGCCAGCACGGCCGCACCTCGGGCACCCGCACGTCCGACTTCGGCCTGCAGCTGCGCGAGAAGCAGAAGGTCAAGCGCATGTACGGCGTGCTCGAGCGCCAGTTCCGCCGCTACTTCGAGGAAGCGACCCGGCGCCGCGGCAACACGGGTGCGAACCTGCTGTCGCTGCTGGAATCGCGTCTGGACAACGTCGTCTACCGGATGGGCTTCGGCTCGACCCGCGCCGAGGCGCGCCAACTGGTGTCGCACCGCGGCATCACGGTCAATGGCGAGGTCGTCGACATCGCCTCCTACTCGGTCAAGCCCGGCGACACCGTCGGCGTCCGCGAGAAGGCGAAGAAGCAGCTCCGCGTCACCGATTCCGTCAAGCTCGCCGAAGGCCAGGGCCTGGCCGCCTGGGTGCAGGTCGACACGACCAAGCTCGAAGGCGTGTTCAAGAAGGCCCCCGACCGCGACGAGTTCGGCGCCGACATCAAGGAAGCGCTCATCGTGGAGCTGTACTCGCGATAGCGGGTACCCCAAGACAGCGGGGTGTCGGCCGCGCCGCCACCCCTTCTCGGCATTTCCATCGCTCCGTTTGCCGGCAGCGGAGCTGTTCCACCAAGCCCGGCGCAGTCCATCAGCCTTATCGGTGTAACGAGCCGAGGGTATTGAGATCAACAGGACGTCAATGCAAACCAATCTGCTGAAACCCAAAGCCATCAACGTCGAGCCGCAAGGCGGCAACCGCGCCAAGGTGACGCTGGAGCCGTTCGAACGCGGCTACGGCCACACCCTCGGCAACGCGCTGCGCCGCGTGCTGCTGTCGTCGATGGTCGGCTATGCGCCCACGGAAGTCACGATCGCCGGCGTGCTGCACGAGTACTCGGCCATCGATGGTGTCCAGGAAGACGTCGTCCACATCATGCTGAACCTCAAGGGCGTGGTGTTCCGGCTGCACAACCGCGACGAGGTCACGCTGGTGCTGCGCAAGGAAGGCGAGGGCCCGGTCACGGCCGGCGACATCCAGACGCCGCACGACGTCGAGATCATCAATCCCGAGCACGTCATCGCCAACCTGTCGTCGGGCGGCAAGCTCGACATGCAGATCAAGGTCGAGAAGGGCCGCAGCTACGTGCCCGGAAACCTGCGCCGCTACGGCGACGAGCCGACCAAGTCGATCGGCCGGATCGTCCTCGACGCGTCGTTCTCGCCGGTGTCGCGGGTGAGCTACACGGTCGAGAGCGCCCGCGTCGAGCAGCGCACCGATCTCGACAAGCTGGTGATGGAGATCGCCACCAACGGCGCGATCACGCCGGAAGAAGCGATCCGCTCGTCGGCGAAGATCCTCGTCGAGCAGCTGGCCGTGTTCGCCCAGCTGGAAGGCCAGATCGGCGAGATGTTCGAGCCGCAGCCGACGCGCACCACGCAGTTCGACCCGATCCTGCTCCGCCCGGTCGACGAGCTCGAGCTGACCGTGCGCTCGGCCAACTGCCTGAAGGCCGAGAACATCTACTACATCGGCGATCTGATCCAGCGCACCGAGACCGAGCTGCTGAAGACCCCGAACCTCGGACGCAAGTCGCTGAACGAGATCAAGGAAGTGCTCGCCTCGCGCGGCCTCACGCTCGGCGCCCGGCTCGAGAACTGGCCTCCCCAGGGTCTGGACAAGCGATAAGAAAGACAGGGCCGCCCGACGGCCCGGTGCACCCGCCAGTACCTGACACGGCTGGCGGCTCATAGCAAGACAGAAAGGAAGCACCATGCGTCACCGTCACGGACTCCGCAAGCTCAACCGCACCTCGGAGCATCGCCTGGCGATGCTTCGCAACATGTGCGTCTCGCTGCTCCAGCACGAGGCCATCAAGACCACGCTGCCCAAGGCCAAGGAGCTGCGCCGCGTCGTCGAGCCGCTCATCACCCTCGCCAAGCAGCCGACGCTGGCCAATCGCCGCCTGGCCTTCGATCGCACCCGCGACCGGGCCATCGTCGCCAAGCTGTTCAACGAGCTCGGCCCGCGCTATCAGGCGCGCCCGGGCGGCTACACGCGAATCCTGAAGATGGGCTTCCGCGTCGGCGACAACGCGCCGATGGCGTACGTCGAGCTCGTCGACCGGCCCGCGCCCGCCGAGCCGGCCGAGGGCGACAACGAAGCCGCCTGACCGAAGCAATCGGAGCGGGCGGGGCATGGCCGAGCCGCTCCTTCGCATCTCGCACCTCACGAAGAAGTTCGGCGACGCGACCGTCGTCGATGACCTGTCGCTCGAGATCATGCCCGGCGAGTGCCTCGGCGTGATCGGTCCCAACGGGGCCGGCAAGACGACGACGATCCGCATCTGTCTCGGCCTCTCCGGCCCCGACGGCGGCGAGATCACGGCTTTCGGCATGCCGCTGCCGGCGCGCGTCCGCGACGCCAAGAAGCGGATCGGCGTCGTCACGCAGTTCGACAGCCTGGACCCGGATTTCACCTGTGCCGAGAACCTGCGCGTCTACGGCGCCTACTTCGGCCTGCCGCGGGCGGTGATCGACGCGCGCGTGCCCCGCCTGCTCGAGTTCGCCGCGCTGCAGGGGAAGGCGGGCGCCAAGCCGGGCGAGCTGTCGGGCGGCATGAAGCGGCGGCTCTCGCTGGGCCGCGCGCTCATCAACGACCCCGACCTGCTGCTGCTCGACGAGCCGACGACCGGCCTCGACCCGCAGGCCCGGCACCTCATGTGGGAGCGGCTCGGAACCTTGCTGCAGCAGGGCAAGTCGATCCTGCTCACCACCCACTTCATGGACGAGGCCGAGCGTCTCTGCGACCGCCTGCTCGTGCTCGACCACGGCCGCAAGATCGCCGAGGGCACGCCGCGCGGCCTGATCGCCGAGCACCTGGAAAGCGACGTGGTCGAGGTCTACGGCGAGGGCGCGGCCGCCGCGGCACGCGCCCATGCCGCGTTGGCGCAGCGTGTGGAGACGAGCGGCGACACCGTCTTCTTCTACCTGCGCGACGCCAAGCCGCTGCTCGACGCGCTCGCGTCCGATCACCGCCTCCGCACCCTGCATCGACCGGCGAACCTGGAGGATCTGTTCCTCAAGATGACAGGCCGGCAGATCCGCGACGACGGCTGAGACCGCATGCTCGTACCCCTCTACGCCGCCCCGCACGTCACCCGCCGCTTCTGGCCGGTGGTGCTGCGCAACCTCCTGGTCTGGAAGAAGCTGGCGGTGCCCAGCGTCCTCGGCAACATCGCCGAGCCGCTGATCACGCTGGTGGCGTTCGGCTATGGGGTCGGGTCGCTGATCGGGCAGGTCGACGGCCTGCCCTACATCGAGTACCTGGCGTCAGGGACCGTCGCCGTGAGCGCCGCGCTGGCGGCGACCTTCGAGGCGCTCTACTCCGCCTATTCGCGGATGGCCGTGCAGAAGACGTGGGATTCCATCCTGAACGCGCCCGTCGCCCTCGACGACATCGTCTTCGCGGAAATGCTCTGGGCTGCGATGAAGGCGCTCTTTTCCTGCGCGGCCATCATGGGGGTCATCTTCCTGCTCGGCATCAGCCGGGCGCCGACGATGCTGCTGGCGATCCCGATCCTGGGACTCGTGGGCGTCACCTTCGCGTCGGTCGCGCTCGTCTTCAATGCCGTCGCCAAGGGCTACGACTTCTTCACCTACTACTTCACCCTGGTCATCACGCCCATGACCTTCCTGTCGGGCGTGTATTTCCCCATCTCCCAGATGCCGCCGTGGCTGCAGGCCATCGCCAACGTCCTGCCGCTGAAGGCCGCCGTCGATCTGGTTCGGCCGCTCATCCTGGGAAAACTTCCCACCGAGCCGTGGCTGCCGCTCCTCCTTCTCACAGGGTATGCCTGCACCGGCTACTATCTGGCGCTGGTGCTCACCCGGCGCCGTTTCTTCCGCTAGCCGGTTGCTGTAAGCCGGGCTTGCGGGCGCCGACCCATCCACATGCAGGCACGACTGCCCGTTCCGCAGCGACACGCAGGGTCCGGCGTAGCCCACCGGGCGGTCCGGCTCGTGCTCCTCGTCTGCGCCTGGTTGTTCTTGGGGCCGGGCGCGGCCTTCGCGTCGCAGGACTTCCTCGAGCCGGAAAAGGCGTTCAAGTTCTCGGCCCGGGCGCTCGACCCCAAGACGGTCGAGGTGAGCTTCGCCATCGCGCCGGGCTATTACATGTACCGGGACCAGTTCAAGTTCTCCGCCTCGGGTGCCGAGCTGGGAACGCCCGTGCTGCCCGCGGGCAAGGTCAAGTACGACCAGACGTTTCAGAAGGACGTCGAGACCTACCGAGACAAAATCAGCATCGTGCTTCCCGTGCAGCAGGCGGGCGCCGAGTTCAGGCTGGTGACGACCAGCCAGGGCTGTGCCGATGCCGGACTCTGCTACCCGCCGATGCCGAGCGAAGCCAGTGTCAGCCTGGCGGGCTTCGGCGGCACCGGCATCGTGCGCCTGCTGTCACCGGCGCCCGGTCCGTCCAAGCGCTCAGTGTCGTCCTGGACCGTGGGGACGGCTGCGTCGCCTGCCGTGGGGACGCTGGTCGTGAACGAGACGTCGGCGATCGAGGCGGTGCTGCACGGCGGTGCCTTCTGGTCGGTCGTGGGCGCCTTCTTCATCGCCGGCATCCTGCTGTCGCTCACGCCTTGCGTGCTGCCCATGCTGCCGATCGTGTCCTCGATCATCGTCGGCCAGGGCCCGCCGGGGCCGGCCCTGGCGACTGCCGGCGGGACGCTGTCCCGCAACGCCGCGTCCGGGTCGGCAGCCGCGGGTCACTCGACGCAGCAAGCGGAGCAGTGCGCGAGGTCGACCGCGGTCTCGCGCCGGCGCGGCTTCGCTCTCGCGGCGTCGTATTCCTTCGGCATGGCCGTGGTTTACACGGGGTTCGGGGTCGCCGCCGGGCTCGCCGGCGAGGGGCTGGCCGCGGCCTTGCAGAACCCGTGGGTGCTCAGCGCTTTTGCCGTGGGTCTGGTCGCGCTCGCCCTCTCGATGTTCGGCGTCTACTCGCTGCAACTGCCGCAGTTCCTGGCCTGCCGCTTCATGTCGGCCTCGCAGAAGCTGCCCGCCGGACGGGTGGCCGGCGTCTGCGCCATGGGTGGCGTATCGGCTCTCATCGTCAGCCCCTGTGTCGCGGCGCCGCTCGCCGGTGCGTTGCTCTACCTGAGCCAGACCCGCGACGTCTGGCTCGGCGGCACCGCGCTGTTCTCGCTGGCCACCGGGATGAGCGTGCCGCTGCTTCTCGTCGGCGCGTCGGCCGGGGCGCTGCTGCCGCGCGCCGGCGCCTGGATGGTCGAGGTGAAGGCCGCCTTTGGCTTCCTGCTCCTCGGCGTGGCGCTGTGGACCATCCAGTCGCTGCTTCCGGCTCCGCTGGTGCTCGCGGTCTGGGGGGTTCTGGCGTTGGCCGCGGCGGCCATGCTCGTCAAGGCAGGGCGAGGCTCGACGTGGCGACATGGCGCCGCCGGCCTGCTCGCGTTGGTGGGCGTGATGCAGCTTGTCGGCGCCGCCGCAGGAGGAAGCGACCCGCTCCAGCCGCTGGCGCGCCTCGGCATCGGCGGCAAGGAGCTCGACATGCCGCAGTTCACGCGCGTGCGAAACGTCGGCGAGCTGGACGTGGCCGTGCGCTCTGCGGGCCGTCCGGTGATGCTGGATTTCTATGCCGACTGGTGCGTCTCGTGCAAGGAGATGGAGCGCTACACGCTGACGGACGCCAAGGTGCAGAAGAAGCTCGCCGGTGCCCTGTTGCTCAAGGCCGATGTCACCGCCAACAACGACGACGACCGGGAGCTGCTGAAGCGTTTCCGCCTGTTCGGACCGCCCGGCACCATCTTCTTCGACGCCACTGGCCAGGAGATCGTGCCGGCCCGATTCGTCGGCTTCCAGAACGCCGATCGCTTCCTCGAGACCTTGGCCAAGGCAGGGCTTTGAACGGGCGCCCGTGATAAACTGACGCATCCAGTCGCGAGGTGGAGCAGTCTGGTAGCTCGTTGGGCTCATAACCCAAAGGTCGCAGGTTCAAATCCTGCCCTCGCAACCAAGATTTCAGGTTCGATCCGTCGCAACGCCCACCCGCAAGGTGGGCGTTTCGCTTTCCGGGTGCCGCCCGAATGAGTCGACAGCCGTCGAAGAGGAAAGCCGCCGCCTGGGTGTCGGGGTGGCTCCTGCTCATGCTCATCATCGTCGTCGCCGGACGCGAGGCGATGCGAACCCTGCACGTCTTCCAGATCATGGAGATGCGCTCGCTGCTCGGCCTCGTCATGCTGTATCCGCTCGTCGTGCGTGCGGGTGGGCTGGCAGCGATGCGCACGGCGCGGCTCGGCCAGCACGCCGCTCGCAACACCTTCCACTACGGCGCCCAGTTCGGCTGGTTCTTCGCCTTGACCTTGATCCCGGTCGCCGAGGTCGTTGCGATCGAATTCACGATGCCGGTCTGGACCGCCATCCTCGCCGTCTTCTTCCTCGGCGAGCGCATGAGCCCGGCGCGGGTGGTCGCCATCGCCCTCGGGATCGTCGGCGTGGCGGTGATCGTCCGCCCGGGCCTCGGCCGGCTGGACCCCGGTCAGCTGATCGCTCTCGGGGCGGCGGTGGGATTCGCGATCTCCATGATCCTCGTGAAGTCGTTGACGACGACGGAAAGCGTGGTCGGGATCATCTTCTGGATGCTCGTGATCCAGTCCGTGATCGGCATCGCTCCCGCGCTGTACGTCTGGCGCGAGCCGACGGCCGGCGCCTGGCCCTGGGTCGTCCTGATCGCGTTCTGCGGCACGTACTCGCACTACTGCATGACGCAGGCGCTGCGGCATGCCGACGCCACGACCGTCGTGCCGATGGATTTTCTTCGCGTGCCGCTCAGCGCCCTCGTCGGCTGGCTGGTCTACGCCGAGGCAATCGATGTGTTCACTGCCCTCGGCGCCGGCCTCATCCTCGCCGGCAACCTGATCAACCTGCGCAGCCCGTCGCGGCCCGTCGCCGCGGCGACCGCGCCGCAGCCCTGACGGGTCCTTCGCCGGCAGCGTTGCTGAAGAGCAGCACCGCCCGAGTCATTGAACCCGCCTAGGTCGGGCCCACATGCTGGCTCTGCGCTTCGCGGCCCCGACCCTCATGAGACTTCGCCTGATCCTCGCCGCGCTGCATGCCTGGGTGGCCTGGCGCATCGGACCTTCCCTGGGCCCGCTCGGCGCCACCCTGTTCGTGCTCCTGCTGGTTGCCTCGGTGATCGCCATGCCCTACGGGCTGCGGGCCCGCCGGCGTCGCGGCAGCGAATCGCCGGACCTGCTCGCCTGGGTGGCGCTCGTCGCCATGGGCCTGTTCTCCTCGCTGTTCGTCCTGACGCTGGTCCGCGATGTCGGCCTGCTGGTGCTGGCCGCATTCGACGCACTCGCTCCGGCCCGGATCGGCTTCGCGGCCGCGGAGCGGGCCAGCGCGATCGCGGTCCCGGTCGCCGCCGCCGTCATCACGCTCTGGGGCTTCGCCAACGCCCGGCGGACCGCACGGATCGCTCGCGTGAACGTTCCGGTCCTGAACCTGCCGGCCGAGCTGGAGGGCTTTTCCATCGTGCAGATCAGCGATGTGCACGTCGGGCCCACCATCCGGCGGCCTTTCGTCGAGGCGATCGTGGCGGCGGTGAACGACCTTGACGCCGACATGGTGGCGATCACCGGCGACCTGGTCGACGGGCCGGTGTCGGACCTCGCCGCGCACGTCGCGCCTCTCGCGGGTCTGCGCTCCCGGGACGGAACGTTCTTCGTGACCGGCAACCACGAGTACTACTCGGGCGCCGCCGGCTGGATCCGCGAGCTGAGGCGCCTCGGCATCCGGGTGCTCCTCAACGAACACGTCGTGCTGCGACGTGGGGCCGCCGCCATCGTCGTCGCCGGCGTTACGGATTTCAGCGCCGCGCACTTCGATCGCAGTCAGGCTAGCGATCCGAAAGCGGCCATCGCCGGCAGCCCGCCGGGTGTCGCTCTCCGCGTCCTGCTCGCGCACCAGCCGCGCAGCGCCGCCGCGGCCGAGGCGGCGGGCTTCGACCTGCAGCTTTCCGGCCACACCCATGGCGGCCAGTTCTTCCCGTGGAACTTCTTCGTCCGGCTGCAGCAGCCGTTCACCGCCGGATTGAACCGCTGGCGCCGAATGTGGGTCTACACCAGCCGCGGGACCGGCTACTGGGGCCCGCCGAAGCGCTTCGGCGCGCCGTCCGAGATCACCTTGCTGCGGCTGGTCCGCGCTCGGGTCCCGGCGGCGCAGCGCAGCGCCGTGCCGCCTCGGGTCGCCGATGGTGCGGCAGGGCTCTGAGCCGCGCGACCTTACAATTCAGAGGTTTTGCCGGGGGCGTCCTGCCCCTTGCATGCAGGAGGAATCTGCCCGTGTTCATTTCCGAAGCCGTCGCCCAGACCACGACCGGTGCCCCGGCGCCGACGGGCTCGCCCGACTCGCTGTTCGGCGGGCTCGGCAGCATGCTGCCGCTGATCCTGATGTTCGTCGTGCTCTATTTCGTGATGATCCGGCCGCAGATGAAACGGCAGAAGGAGCACAAGGCGATGATCGATGCGCTCGCCAAGGGCGACGAGGTCGTCACGTCGGGCGGCGTGCTCGGCAAGGTGTCGAAGATGGGCGATACCTTCATCGGCGTCGAGGTGGCGAACGGTGTCGAGATCCAGGTCCAGCGTGCCGCGGTGGTGCAGGTGATGCCCAAGGGCACCGTGAAGTGAGCTGAGCCCAAGTGAACCGCTACCCTCTCTGGAAGTACGCGATCCTCCTGGTCGCGCTGATCGTCGGCCTCGTCTACACGCTGCCGAACTTCTTCGGCGAAGCGCCGGCGGTCCAGGTCTCGAGCGGCAAGGCGACGGTCAAGCTCGACGCGACCATGGCGGCCCGGGTCGAGGAGATCATCGGCAAGGCCGGGCTGAAGGCGGACTTCGTCCAGTTCGACGGCAATTCCGTCAAGGCGCGGTTCGGCGACCTTGACGCCCAGCGCAAGGCCAAGGAGGCGATCGACGCCGCCCTCAACCCCGACCCGAACGACCCCGCCTACGTCGTCGCGCTGAACCTCCTCTCGCGATCGCCGACCTGGCTCACGGCCATGCGGGCGCTGCCGATGTATCTCGGTCTCGACCTGCGCGGCGGCGTCCACTTCCTGATGCAGGTGGACATGAAGGCGGCGCTCCTCAAGAAGGCCGATGCGATCGCCGGCGATGTGCGCACGTTGCTTCGCGACAAGAACATCCGCCACACCGGCATCGTCCGCGACGGCAATACCGTCAACGTTCGCTTCCGGGACCGCGACACCCTCGTCGCGGCGCGCAACCTCCTCCAGGACCAGCTCCCCGACGTCGATTGGGTGGAAAGCGTCGACGGCAGCGATTTCAAGCTCGCCGGCGCCCTCAAGCCGGCGGCGGCGCAGCAGGTGCAGGCCGCGGCCCTGACGCAGAACATCACGACGCTGCACAACCGGGTCAACGAGCTCGGCGTCGCGGAGCCGGTGATCCAGCAGCAGGGTGCCGACCGCGTCGTGGTGCAGCTGCCCGGGGTCCAGGACACCGCCAAGGCCAAGGACATCATCGGCCGGACGGCGACCCTCGAGATGCGGCTGGTCGACGAAAGCCCGGAAGCCCGCCTGGCCGCGAGCGGCGCCGGGCCCGTGCCTTTCGGCAGCGAGCGCTACAACGAGCGCGGCTCGACGCCGATCATCATCAAGCGCCAGGTGCTGCTCACCGGGGAGAGCCTCACCGACGCCCAGCCGGGCTTCGACGACAAGCAGCAGCCGGCCGTGAACCTGACCGTCGATGCGAAGGGCGCGCGAATCATGCGCGACGTCTCGCGCGAGAACGTCGGCAAGCGTATGGCGATCCTGCTGTTCGAGAAGGGCAAGGGAGAGGTCGTCACCGCACCGGTGATCCGCAGCGAGCTCGGCGCCCGCTTCATGATCTCGGGCAGCATGACCACCGCCGAGGCAAACGACACGGCGCTGCTGCTGCGCGCCGGCTCGCTCGCGGCGCCGATGGAGATCATCGAGGAACGGACCATCGGGCCGAGCCTCGGCGCCGAGAACATCGACAAGGGGTTCCAGAGCGTCATCTACGGCTTCGCCGCCATCGCCGCGTTCATGTGCGGCTACTACCTGCTCTTCGGCGTGATCTCGACGCTGGCGCTCGCCTTCAACCTGCTGCTGCTGGTGGCGGTGCTGTCCATGCTGCAGGCGACGCTGACCCTCCCCGGCATCGCCGCCATCGCGTTGACGCTCGGCATGGCCATTGACGCCAACGTCCTCATCAACGAGCGGGTGCGCGAGGAGCTGCGCGCCGGAGCCTCGCCGCAGGCGGCTATCCATACCGGCTACGAGAAGGCGTTCGCGACCATCCTGGACTCGAACGTGACGACGCTGATCGCGGGCCTCGCCCTGCTGGCCTTCGGCTCCGGGCCGGTGCGCGGCTTCGCCATCGTCCACTGCCTGGGCATCCTCACGTCGATGTTCTCGGCGGTGATGTTCTCGCGCGGGCTCGTCAACCTCTGGTACGGCCGCAAGAAGCGCCTGAAGGGCGTGTCCATCGGGCAGGTCTGGAAGCCCGGGCCCAGCGTCCCGGCGAAGAGCTGAACCCGCTCACCGAGCAAGTCACCGAAAGCCACGATGGAGTTCTTCCGAATCCGGCGCGACATCCCGTTCATGCGGCATGCGCTGGTCCTCAACGTCATCTCGCTGGTGACCTTCCTCGCGGCCGTCTTCTTCCTGGCGACGCGCGGCCTGCACTTCTCGATCGAGTTCACGGGCGGCACGGTCATCGAGACGGCCTACGCGCAGGCGGCGGACATTCCCAAGGTGCGGCGCACCGTCGAGGCGCTGAACCTGGGCGACGTGCTGGTGCAGAACTTCGGCAGCTCGCGTGACGTGCTGATCCGGGTGCCGCTGCGCGGCGACATCAAGCAAGCCGACCTGGTCGCACGCGTCTTCTCCGAGCTCTGCAGGGCCGAGGGCGGCACCGTCGTCAGTCGTGAGGGAGCCGTCGAACAGGGCCAGTCGGGGTCGCGGCAGGTCTGTGCCACGCCGGGCAACGCGGCCGCCGAGCCGGTCCGCCTCTCGCGCAGCGAGTTCGTGGGCCCGCAGGTCGGGCGCGAGCTGGCCGAGGACGGGGCGAAGGCGCTCGCCTTCGTCATCATCGGCATCATGATCTACCTGGCCTTCCGCTTCGAGTGGAAGTTCTCGGTCGCGGCCATCGTCGCCAACCTGCACGACGTGATCATCATCCTGGGCTTCTTCGCGTTCTTCCAGTGGGAGTTCTCGTTGTCGGTGCTGGCCGCCGTGCTCGCCGTGCTGGGCTATTCGGTCAACGAGTCGGTGGTCATCTTCGACCGGATCCGCGAGTCGTTCCGGCGCTTCCGCAAGCTGAGCACGACGCAGGTCATCGACCATGCCATCACGAGCACCATCAGCCGGACGATCATCACGCACGGCTCGACCCAGATGATGGTGCTGTCGATGCTCATCTTCGGCGGCGCGACGCTGCACTACTTCGCGGTCGCGCTCACCATCGGCATCCTCTTCGGCATCTACTCGTCCGTCTTCGTGGCCGCCGCCATCGCCATGTGGCTGGGCGTCAAGCGAGAGGATCTCGTGAAGACAGTGGCCAAGGAGCACGATCCGGACGACCCGAACGCGGGGGCCGTGGTGTAGAGTCGAATTCGACTCCACGCAGGACGAGACACACGCTCAACCCCATGCCGACCCCAGCCAACCCGACGGCATTGGCTCAGCAGGCGAGGCGGTCTTATGCAGAGCGGCTGCTGGCGGGTTTGCCGGCCGTCGTCCAGGCCATCGATCAGGGGGCGCGGCTTCTCGCCGCGGCGGTGGCGGAGCCTGCCGTGGCCTTGCGCCGCCGCGAGCTGGTGCCGATCCTGCAGCGAGCCTTCCCGCAGTGGCTGCACGGCATGACGACCCTGCTGCAGTCATCGCTGGCGACGGGAACCGTGGCGCAGACGAAGCTCGGCGACCTGCCGGCGTCGGCCTCGATGAACCGCAGCGGGCCGAAGCTGAGCCTGGTCGACGACGACACGATCGAGCACGAGATTTTGAGCTCGCGGCTGGCGCTGGCGATGATGGACCGCGCTTCCTGGGAGTTCACCGACCTGCGCTCGCGCATGAACATGCTCGAGAAGCGGGAAGAGCTCGATACCAACGACATCCTCCGCCCGCACGTTCTGGCCCGTGTCGTGACGAGCTCGTGGCTGACCGTCCCGCTCGGCTTCGACGCTTGGCGTCTGCTGCAGACGGTGCTGCACGACGAGCTCTCGATGTTCGCCGAGGAGGCCTACCACGAGACCAACCGCTTCCTCCTGCAGCGCAACGTCCTGCCCGAAGTCGACCTGCGGCCCTTCATCCGTCGCTCGAACCACGGGACGGGCCCACGGGCGGGCGCCGCCGCCGGCGGGTTCGGCCAGGCGACGGGCGCGGCGACGAGCGGCGGGTCCGAATTCCAGTACTCGGCCATGCGCCCGGCCAGGCACGAGGTCGGTGACGAGACCCGGCTGATGACGCGTGCCGCCGGCCTCGCTCGAGGCAACGACCCGGCGGAGGCGGTGCTGGGGCGCCTGAACCGGCTTGTCGGACGGCAACTGCCCGAGTTCGCCAACACCTCGCAGGCGCAGCCGCCGCCGTCGCCGCGCCTGCAGGCAGCGATCGCCGAGGCGCAGGACGTCGTCGCCCGCCGGCTGTCGACGGCTGCCGCCGCGGCGGCGAGCGGCGGGGCCGCACCGGTCGGCACCCCGGCCCTGCTCGAAGAGCTGCACCAGCGCAAGGAAGCGCTCAAGCAGGCCGCGACCTCGCCGGTGGAGCGCGCCACGATCGAGATCGTCGCCCTGCTGTTCCAGAGCATCCTCATGGAAGATGCGATCCCGGCGACGGTGCGCGTCTGGTTCGCGCGGCTGCAGATGCCGGTCCTCCGGGTCGCGGTCTCCGAGCCCGACTTCTTCGCGACCGTCGAGCATCCGGCCCGGCGCCTCATCGATCGGATGGGCGCCTGCGTGATGGGCTTCGATTCCAGCAGCCGTGCCGTCGGCGACCTGCTCGAGAAGGAGATCAAGCGCGTCGTCCAGGTGGTCGAGGCTTATCCGGACACTGGCCGCCGCGTCTTCCAGACCGTCCTGACCGAGTTCGAAAAGTTCCTGGAGCACTACTTCAAGAACGAGAACGAGGCGTCCAAGAAAGGCGTCTCGCTCGCTGCCCAGGTGGAGCAGCGTGAAACCCTGGCGATCCAGTACACGATCGAGCTTCGCAAGATGCTCAACGATGTGCCGGTGCAGGAAGGCGTGCGCGAGTTCCTGTTCCAGGTGTGGGCCGACGTGCTCGCCACCACGGCGGTCAAGTCCAGCGACGGCGACGCGACCAAGGAGATGAAGCGCGCCGCCGCCGACCTGATCTGGTCCGCCAGCGCCAAGGTGTCGCGAGCCGAGCGCGCCGAAGTGATCCGGCGCTTGCCGCCGCTCCTGAAGACCCTGCGCGACGGGATGGACGAGGCCGGCATCCCGCTCCCCAAGCAGGACGAGCACATCCAGCGCCTGAACAACTCCCTCGCCGCGGCGTTCACCGCGAAGGCGGCGGCGATTTCGCACGAGCGGCTCGAGGAGCTCATGGGCCGGCTCGAGACGCTCGAAGAGCTGCTGCCGGACAGCGAGGACGTCGACATCGACGAGTCGCTGGTCATGGATCTGTCCGGCCACGAGAGCTCCGAGCTCGAAGTCGTGGCCGAGGGCGGCTCGATGCCGACGCCGGCCATGCTCGCCTGGGCTCGCGAGCTGCAAGTGGGCAGCTGGTACATGCTGGACTACCGCGGTCGCAACGAGGCGGTCCAGCTGGCATGGCAGGGCATGCGCCGCCAACTCACGCTGTTTGTCTCGCCGCAAGGGCGCGGCGTCCTGTTCCAGCAGCATCGCCTCGCTGCGTTCCTGCAGGCCGGCCTGCTCGTGCCGGCCCAGGACGAGGCGCTCACCGTCCGCGCTACGCGCAGCGCGATGGCCAAGCTCGACGGGGATCCGAGCCGGCTGCTGGCGTAGCCGGCGGGGCGGCGCCCTCAGTGGATCAGGCGATCTTCCTCGTCGACGAAGAGCTCGTCGAGGATCAGGGCATCGGGCTCCTCGCCCAGGCTCCAGAACACCATCAGGACGATGATCTTGAGGTCCTCGACGTCGAGCGGACCGCCGGGGATGGCGCTGGCGCGGTCGATGACCATCTCGCGCATCGTCGGCGGCAGGACGCCGGCCGACTCGAGAAAGGTGATGAAGGCGATCGACTGCTCGCCGAGGTGCTCCTGCTCGCCGGCCGCATAGACGCGGATGCTCTCGGGCTGTTGCTCGCCGACACGGGCCTGCGCCACCGCGGCGACGCCGTCGAGCCACGACAGGGCGTCCTCGATCTCGTCGGACTCGAAGCCCACCGACGTGAGCTTCCTCGTCAGCTGCTCGTGCCCGGGACAGGCGTCGGGGCGCCAGTAGTTCTCGTAGAGGTACACGAGCACGTCGAACATGAATTCACTATACCCCAGCGATTCTTCCGACATGACGGAGAGGACGAACGGCGCAGGCCCATGCGGCCCCTCGCTTTCAGCCGCGCTCGATCCGCTGGAATGTTTGCCCCGGGCTGCGCGCGACGCGGCCTTCCAGCTCGAGGTCGAGCAGCCGGGCCGAGAGCTCGGCGGCGCTGCGCCCGGTGCGGGCGATGAGCTCGTCGAGGCTCATGGGCTCGTAGCCGAGCGCCTCGAGCACCGGGTCCTGGGCCGGCGGAGGGCCGGCTGCGACGGCACGCGCGGCCGAGCCGGCCGAGGCCGGCGCCAGCTCCTCCAGGATGTCGCTGGCCGTCTCGACCAGCTTGGCGCCCTGCTTCAACAGGAAGTGACAGCCGCGCGACTGGGGCGAGTGGATCGACCCGGGAATCGCGAAGACCTCGCGTCCGGCCTCGGCAGCCATCTTCGCGGTGATCAAGGAGCCGGAATGCAGGGCCGCCTCGACCACCAGCGTGCCGCGGGTGAGGCCGGCGATGATGCGGTTGCGGACCGGGAAGTGCGGCGGCAGGGCTGGCGTGCCGACCGCGAACTCGCTGACGAGCAGCCCGCGCGTCGCGATGCGCTTCGCCAGGGCACGATGCCGCGCGGGGTAGACGCGGTCCAGGCCGGTGCCGACGACGGCGATCGTCCCCCCGTCGCCTTCGAGCGCCCCCTCGTGGGCAGCCCCGTCGACGCCGAGCGCCAGGCCCGAGACGACAGCCCAGCCGGCGTGGCTCAGGTGCGAGGCGAAGGCGCGCGCGTTCTCGAGCCCTTGCGCGGTCGGGTTGCGGCTGCCGACGATCGCCAGCGCTGGCCTGGCGAGCATGTCGATTCGCCCGCGCACGTAGAGGAGCAGGGGCGGATCGGCGATTTCGAGCAGCGCCGATGGAAAGCGCGGGTCGCCGATGGCCAGCACGCCGCGAGTCTCGGCGGGGTCGTCAGCGGCCTGCAGCCAGTTCCAGGCGGCGTCCAGGCGTACCGCGAATGCCGGAGGCTCGCTGGCGAGCGCGGCAGCGGCGACGGCTCCGACCACGCTTCGGCGCGCGTCCGTGGAGGCGTCGAGGATGGACTGCGGCGAGCCGAAGGCAGTGAGCAGGGCGCGCGCCGAATCGCGACCGATGCCCGGTGTCTCCAGCAGGCGCAGCCAGGCGCTGAGCTCGTCCCGGTCCATCACGGCTGCCGGGTCGGACGGCGGCGAGAAGCTCAGGGCTGCGTGAAGCGGTCGCCGGCGGCGACCGGGTCCTTCACGGACAGGATGAGCGCGTACGACATCCGATCGAAGACCCGGAACACGAACAGGATGCCGTGCCGCTCGTCCGGCAGCTTGATCTTGGTGCGGGCCTTGTCCGTCGGATCGACGACGACCTTGCCATCGCGGAAGAGCGCCAGCACGTGGCCGCGCTCGATGCCGTCGTTGGCGCCGCGGTTGAGTGCCACGATCTGGTTCTGGCCTGCCGTCAGCGCGTCGCCGTAGATCGAGACGATCTGCCCCGAGATGGGGCCGGCCGGCGGGTGCGGCGCGTAGTTGGTGTACTCGCGCGAAGGAACCGGTGCGAGGCGATCGCCGACTCCCGCTTCCTGGCGGATGCTGGTCACCGTGAACGTCGCCGGGACGATCTCCGCCTTGCCGTCGGCGCTGGTGCGCGTCTCGCCCTGCACCGTGTACTCGGAGGCGCCGACGTAGGTGGCTTCGTAGCCGAGGATCTCCTTGGTGGTCGGATCGCGCAGCGGCCGCGGCTCGCGGAAGATCCGGTACTCGCGCTCCTGCCCGATCTCGCCGCGAACATAGGCGGTGTCGCCGCGGGACAGCAGCACCCGGCCTTCCTGAGTGGCGACGATGCGCGGCGCGGCAGCCAGCGCATTGGTCTCGAAGATCACGGCCTCGTTGAGGAACGGCTCGATCAGGTTGAACGGAATCGACGCGATGCCGTCGAGCGCGATGTCGCGCGAGCGGACGCGCGGCGACAGCCTGGCGTCGCCGGCCGAGCCGCCGACGGGCTGGCCCATGCGCAGGCGGGCGCGGCCGTTGGACTTGTCGAGGAAGAGCATCTGCCCGGGGAAGATCAGGTGCGGGTTGCGCACCTGCTCGAGATTCATGCCCCACAGCTCGGGCCAGCGCCACGGGCTCTTCAGGTACAGCTTCGAGATGTCCCAGAGCGTGTCGCGCTGCTTGACGGTGTAGACGTCCGGCGCGTTCGGATTGAGTTCGCCGAGCGGCACACCCTGCTCGGCCGTGCGCTGGGCCGTGCTGCGCTGGTCGGCGGTGATCGGAAAATTCGGGGTGGCCGTGGCGGCGGGAAAGGAGATCAGGGCGGACGCCAGGCCGCCGAGGGCAACGGCCGGGACGACGAAGGGCGCGACGCGATTTCGAAGGCTCATGCGGAAGGTTCTCGTGATGGGCGAGCCGGGCTCGCATGAACGGTTCGAAAGGTCATCCGGGGAGTTATTCGCGCTATCGAATCGATCAGCGAAAATCTCACTCTCTTCCAGAGATTCTGCCCATAACGCATTGATATCGCAACGAAACTACACCATCTGCGGCTCGGTGCGTGAGACGTTTCTCACCTGTTTGCGTTGTGCGGCATCCACATCCGCGCGCCGCTGATTCGAATCGAAACAAATGGCCAAGCTGGACATACTTCGTTACCCCGATCCGCGCCTGCATACCGTCGCCCGGCCGGTGGCGCAGGTCGACGAGCGCATCAGGAAGCTCGTCGACGACATGCTCGACACGATGTACGAGGCCGAAGGCGTCGGTCTCGCCGCAACGCAGGTCGACGCTCACGAGCGGGTCATCGTCATCGACACCTCGGAAGGGCGCAACGAGCCCCGCGTGCTCATCAACCCCGAGCTGGTCGAAGCGAGCGAGGAACGGGTGCTGACGGACGAGGGCTGCCTCTCGGTCCCCGAGATCTTCGACAAGGTTTCCCGGCACGCCCGGGTCCGCGTGCGCGCGCTCGATCGGGACGGCAGGCTCACCGAGTTCGACGCCGAGGGCCTCCTCGGCGTCTGCGTGCAGCACGAGATGGATCACCTGCTCGGAAAGGTCTTCGTCGAGTACCTCAGCCCGTTGAAGCGCAACCGCATCCGCACGCGCATGCTGAAGAAGAGTCGCGAGGACGTGCGCGCCTGATGGCGGCACGGGGCGCACCTCCAGGCCGCGGCTGAGACGCCAGCGTGCGCATCGCCTTTGCCGGCACGCCGGACTTCGCCCGCGTCGCCCTGGCCGCTCTGCACGCCGCGGGCTTCGACATCGGGCTGGTGCTGACGCAGCCGGATCGGGCGTCCGGGCGGGGCATGAGGCTTCAGCCTTCGCCGGTCAAGGCATTCGCCCTGGAGCACCGGCTCGCGCTGGCCCAGCCGAGGGGCCTGCGCCTCGACGGCAAGTTCGCGGCAGACGCCGCCGCCGTGCGCGAGGCGCTGCACGCCGTGCGCTGCGAGGTCATGGTGGTGGCCGCGTACGGCCTGCTGCTGCCGCCGTGGCTGCTGGACCTGCCGCGGCACGGCTGCGTGAACATCCACGCGTCCCTCCTGCCGCGCTGGCGAGGTGCGGCACCCGTGCAGCGCGCGATCGAGGCCGGCGACGAGCTCACCGGCGTCACCCTGATGCAGATGGACGCCGGGCTCGACACGGGCCCGATGCTCGCGGTCCGGTCGACACCGATCGTCGCCACCGACACCGCGGCCACGCTGCAGGCGCGGCTCGCGGACATCGGCGCGGGACTCGCCGTCGACTGCCTCCCCGAGCTGTCAGCGGGCGGCCTGACCGGCCAGCCGCAGCCGGGCGAGGGCGTGACCTATGCCGCCAAGATCACCAAGGCCGAAGCGCTCATCGACTGGCGCGACAGCGCGGCAGCCATCGAGCGGCGCCTGCGCGCGTTCGATCCCTTCCCCGGCGCCCGCAGCGAGCTCGAGGGCGAGGTCATCACCTGCTGGCGAGGCGAGGTGCGTCCCGGCGCCGGCCCCCCGGGCGAGGTGCTCTCGATCCACGGTGGCGCCCTGACCGTGGCCTGCGGCAGCGACGCCCTGGCCCTGACGGAGCTGCAGCGTGCCGGCGGCCGGCGTCTTCCGGCGGCGGAGTTCCTTCGCCGGAAGACGCCGCGTGTCGGCACCACCTTCAGGTCGTCTGCGGGGGCCGATCACCCGACCGGCATTTGAACTCCCGGCGGTCGTCATCATCTACGGCGGGTGCGTCCGTGGGACGCTTCAGACGCAAAGGGCTTCGATGTTCAATCTGCTGAAAACCGCTGTCCTGATGGCGGCGATCACCGCGCTGTTCATGGCGCTCGGCTCGTTCGTCGGTGGCCAGCAGGGCATGATGATCGCGCTGGTGGTCGCGCTGGGCCTCAACTTCTTCAGCTACTGGTTCTCCGACAAGCTGGTCCTGAAGATGTACAACGCCCGCGAGGTCGACGCGACCTCGGCACCGCAGTTCTACCGCATGGTGCAGGAGCTGGCGCACAAGGCCGGGCTGCCGATGCCGCGCGTCTACGTCATCGACGAGGCGGCGCCGAACGCCTTCGCCACCGGGCGCAATCCCCAGCACGCGGCCGTGGCTGCGACGACCGGGATCATGCGCGTGCTCACCGACCGCGAGCTGCGCGGCGTCATGGCGCACGAGCTGGCGCACGTGGCGCACCGCGACATCCTGCTCTCGACGATCAGCGCCACCATGGCCGGCGCGATCTCGATGCTCGCCAACTTCGCGGTCTTTTTCGGCGGCCGCGACAGCGAAGGCCGTCCCGCCAACCCGATCGCCGGACTGGCGGTGGCCATGCTCGCGCCTTTGGCCGCCAGCCTGATCCAGATGGCGATCAGCCGGGCGCGCGAGTTCGAGGCCGACCGCGGCGGTGCGGAGCTGTGCGGCGATCCGCGCGCGCTGGCCTCGGCGCTGCAGAAGATCCATGCCTATGCGCGCGGAACGCCGATGGAGGCGGCCGAGCGCAACCCGGCCACGGCGCAGATGATGATCGTGAACCCGTTGAGCGGCGGCGGCCTCAGCGGCCTCTTCTCGACGCATCCGACCACCGAGGAGCGCGTGGCGCGCCTTCTGGCGATGGCAGGGCGCTGAGCCTCGGCGGCAGCGGCGCTCAAGTCGTTGCCGCCGCCGCCGATAAGAGGGGCGGAGCCGCCACATGCGCCGAACTGCCCTCACATCGCTTGCCCTGGTCGCTGCCGTGCTCGCCGCCGGCTGCGACATGCTGGGCATCGAGTCGACGGAGAAGCTCGCCGCCGCTCGCGAGGCGGACGGCAAGGCCATCGGCGGCGCCTGCCGCCACGCCGGGCGGGCCATCGAGGACTGCTTCGTCATGTACCGCAAGGCCGACCGAGCCGCGGTCTTCGCTGGCTGGCGCGACATGAACGACTACATGCGCGAGAACAAGATCGAGCCGGTGGCGCCGCAGCTAGCCGCGCAGGCACGGTCCGCCGCCGCCGAGTCGCGCTAGCCGCGCTACGGCTTCACCTCGAACTCGCCGACAACGACCCGCTGGCCGCCCTCGCTGCGGACCCGGATCGTCGTCCGTTCGTCCTTCTGGCCCGCGCTCCCGAAGCGGCTCGACAGCCAGAGCATGAGCCCGGTTCTGGTCGTCAGCACCTGCTGGCGGTGCCCGAAGAACTGCGCCTCGACGCGGTACTTGCCGGGCTTGGCCTCCTTCAGCACGAACTCCTCCGGGCCGTAGCCTCCCGTCGCGTCCCGGGTGATCGCGCCTCCCTGGTACGACAGGCTGCGGCCGTAGTAGACCTCCTCGCCGTTCGGGTCGACGACGTGCAGGTCCACGTCGGTGTTGTCGGCGTCCCAGGCGAGCACGACACGGACGTCGACCGGCAGGTTCCTGACGAGCCTCGGGTCGATCGCCGACACGTCGACGCGACGCCCCTCGCGCCCGCTTCGCTCGATAACGGCGTTCATCTCATGGAGGGCGATGAGCTCGATGTCGGCGAAGCGGCTGCTCCAGGCGCCGGTCGCCACCTGGTGGAGGCGATCCACGGCGCGCTGGTGCTCTCCGGCCTGCGCCCACGCCAGGCCCAGGTCGCGGTGCGACTGCGGCTCGTCCGGCGCCAGCTCGAGCACACGCTCGAAGATCGGCAGCGCCAGCCCGAGCTCGCCCGCCTGCTGCAGGCGGTAGGCCAGCAGTCGCAGGATCTGCCGGTTCTGCAGGTCGAGCTCGGCCAGGTTGGAGAGGGCTTGCAGGCCCTCGGCGCGCAGGCCCTTGGCCAGGAAGAACTCGGCGGCCTCCAGGAAGAAGCCGACGTTGGCCCCGGCGGCGCGCCGCTCGTCGAGGTAGATGCGCTGCCATTGCTGCGGCGGCGCGGCGCGCAGGCGCTGCAGGGTTTCGCTGGCGTTCGCTGCCGGCGTGAGCGCGATGCCGATGCTCGGCGCCGCTCGCCCGTCGGTCGGCGCGGACGACTTCGCGAGCTCCATCGAGCCTGCGTCGCGCCGCCCTGCGAGCGTCGCCGGCGCGACGGGCGAGGGCGCCGTGGGTGAGGCCGCGGCGGCGGGTGCGCCACGGTCGGCGGACAGCGCGGTCTCCGCCGCAAGGCGGTTCTGGCGTCCGCCGCCGTCGATCCCGCGGCGTGATTCCGATGGCCTCGCCGTGTCCCCCAACGCGGCCACGGAGCCCATGGCGATCTTTAACGGCGCCGGCGGCTCGTCCTTGGGGAAGTCGCGGTGCCACCAGGCGACGCGTGCCTCGAAGCGCCGCACCACCCGGGCCAGGCGGGCGGCGTCGCTCTCGGTCTTTCGCTGCACCCGACTTGCCGCGAGCGCGTCGTAGGCAGCGCGCAGCTCAGTCGGCGGCTCGATGCCGTGGGCCACGTAGTCCTCGACGAGCTCGAGCACGAGCAGCGAGGTCTCCCGCGTGGCGAGGCCGAAGCGCTGGCCGATGTCGCGGATGCGCGCCCGGTTGCTGCGCGCCTCGCCCTCGAGCGAGGCGAGCGTCAGCCGGGCCCATTGCAGCGCCGCGAGCTGCGACGGGTTGCGGCCCGCCTCCACGCGGACCGTGCGCCGGCTCGCCTGGCCGGCGCTGTCGCGCAGGCGCACGGTCACCGCCGCCGTGCGACCGGCGAGCCGTCCGGCGAGGACCAGCCGGCCGGAAGCCACGCTCTGCGACTGGACGACGATGTCCACGGCACCGACCGAGTCGATGGCTGCGTGTCCGTCGAGTTCGCTGCCTCGCGTGAGCAGCGCGCTGACCGCAGCCTCCCGCGACATGCTGCCGAGATCGATGCTGCGCCCGCCGGTCGCATCGGCGAGCGCCTGCAGCGCGGCCGGGTCGCTGCTCGCGGCGCTGTTGATCGTGAAGACCGGCACCGGGAAGGCGAGGCGCCACGGGGCGCCGTAGGTTGCGACCCCGTCGGTGAACCAGAGTGCTTCCTCCGACCAGCCGTCGTGCCGCACGGCGCCGAGGTGGCTGGCCCCGTCGTACGAGGTGGACTCGAGGGCCCGGCGCAGCGCGGACCAGTCGCCGCCGCGGACCTCGAAGCGTGCGGACGGGCCGACCGCGTCGGCGACGCGAACCAGGTTGACGCTGACGTTCCCGGCGCGGGAGAAGTAGGCGTCGAGCAGGGCCAGCTCGCGATCGATCCGTCGCTCCGACCCCGACCCCGACGCATCCCACACCAGCTGCACGCGGCGCGGCAAGCGTCGCGGCTCGCGACGGGTCGCGACCGGCAGCTCGACGGTGAAGTAGGTCTGACCGTCGCGTGCCTGCGTGGCGACCGCGACCTCGCCTGCGGCCCCGGGCGAGGAGAGCCGCAGTGGCTCGCGCGGCAGGACGGCATCTCGGGCACTCCAGCGGGCCGTGTAGCCGCCGGCGCGATCGGGCTCGAAGCGAAGGCCGGGCGGGTGGAGACCGAGGAGGGCGGGCGCCTCGACCGCGGCCGGATAGCGCAGCGCCAGTTCGAACTGCGTCACGCGCTCGGCGTAGGCGAGGGGAAGCTGCAGCCGGCCGGTGGCGGACTCGACGATCGTCAGCGCCACGGTTCTCGTCTTCCCCGCCAGCAGCGGGTACACCCGCAGCTCGTAGTTGTTGCCGAGGGTCGTCTGGAGGAGCCCGGGGTCGACGCGCCGCCGCGTGATGTCCTCGAAGATCTGTTGCGCCTGTGCCTTCTGGACGGGCACGGCGTCGCGCAGACGTCCGTCGACATCGAGGGCGAAGCCGCTCACCACCTGCCCGGGTCCCAGCGGAAACTGCAGCTTGCCTTCCAGGGTACGCGCGTTCGGGTTGAAGAAGACCAGCTCGACCCGGGTCTGCGCAACGCCGCCGGAGACCTCCACATCGAGCTTCAGCGACTGCAGGCGGACCGGCTGCTCGGCACCCGCGACCTGCAGCGCCGGTGCCCGCCAGGCGACGAGCGGCGCCTCGAGAGCCGGCGTGGCCCGGTCGCTCGGCTGGGCGCTTGCATCGGCACCGAGCCCGGCTGCGGCAATGATGAAGGAAAGCACGCGGAGGATCGATGGACGCGTCATGTCTTCTGCTCCTGGAGAGCGCACGCGGGCGCGGTGATGCAGCGGTGACACGCGCGGGGCATCGATTCGGGGTGAATTGCCCGGAATCGGAAACGACAAACGTAAAATCCGCGCAGTCGCTCGGTCCCGAATGAACCTCCTCCGCTTCAGTGAGCTCGTCGCCTCCGGCCGGGTGAAAGGCAAGCGCGTCTTCATCCGCGCGGATCTCAACGTTCCGCAGGACGACAGAGGCCGCATCACCGAGGACACCCGGATCCGGGCCTCGCTCCCCTGCATCGAGATGGCGCTCGGCGCGGGCGCCGCGGTGATGGTCACGTCGCACCTCGGCCGTCCCACCGAAGGCGAGCCCAAGCCCGAAGACTCGCTCGCGCCGGTGGCCGAGCGAATCGGCGAGCTGCTTGCGCGCAAGGTGCCGGTACGGACCGGTTGGGTCGAAGGCGTGGACGTGGCGCCGGGCGAGGTGGTGGTGCTGGAGAACTGCCGGCTCAACAAGGGAGAGAAGAAGAACGATCCCGCGCTCGCGAAGAAGATGGCGTCGCTCTGCGACGTCTTCGTCAACGACGCCTTCGGCACCGCCCATCGGGCCGAGGCCTCGACCTACGGGATCGCGGAGCTCGCGCCGGTCGCCTGTGCCGGGCCGCTCCTCGCGGCCGAAGTCGATGCCATCACCCGGGCACTGGCCGCGCCGGCCCGGCCGCTCGTCGCCATCGTCGCGGGCAGCAAGGTCTCGACCAAGCTGGCCATCCTGCAGAGCCTGGCGCGCAAGGTCGACCGGCTGATCGTCGGCGGCGGCATCGCCAACACCTTCCTGCTCGCATCCGGCTTCGGCATCGGCAAGAGCCTCGCCGAGCCGGCTCTGGTGGCGGAGGCGGCGGCGGTGATCGCGACCATGAAGGCACGCGGCGCCGACGTCCCGATCCCGGTCGACGTGGTGACCGCCGCCGAGTTCAAGGCCGATGCCGTCGCCACCGTCAAGCCCGTGGAAGCGGTCGCGGAGGGCGATCTGATCCTCGACATCGGCCCCCGCACGGCCGAGACGCTGGCGGGCATCCTCGCCTCGGCCGGCACCATCGTCTGGAACGGACCGGTCGGCGTGTTCGAGTTCGCGCCCTTCGCGCGCGGCACCGAGGCCATCGCCCGCGCGATCGCCGCCTCGAAGGCGTTCAGCCTCGCCGGCGGGGGCGACACCCTCGCCGCGATCGCCGCGTTCGGCATCGACAAGGACGTCGACTACATCTCGACGGGAGGCGGCGCCTTCCTGGAGATGCTCGAAGGCAAGACCCTGCCGGCCGTCGAGATCCTGGAGCGGCGCGCCCGGAACGCCGCATGAGCGTCTCCGGCAGTCCGCGCGCCACCAAGATCGTCGCCACGCTGGGCCCGTCCTCCAGCACCCCGGAGGTGCTCGAGCGCATCGTCCGGGCGGGGGTCGATGTCGTCCGCCTCAACTTCTCGCACGGCACGGCGCAGGACCACATCGACCGGGCGACGCTCGTGCGCGAGGTGGCGAAGAAGGTCGGCAAGGAGGTGGCGATCATGGCCGACCTGCAGGGTCCGAAGATCCGCGTCGGCAAGATCGAAGGCGGCAAGACCACCCTCGAGCCGGGCTCTCGGCTGGTCCTCGACGCCGCGCTGAACGAGCTCGGCACGAACGAGCGCGTGGGCCTCGACTACAAGGAGTTGCCCCGCGACGTCCGCCCGGGGGACACGCTGCTGCTCAATGACGGGCTGCTCCGCCTGGTCGTCGACGCGGTCCGCGGCGAGGAAGTGCATACCACCGTCATGGTCGGCGGCGTGCTGTCGAACAACAAGGGCATCAACAAGGCCGGCGGCGGCCTCACCGCACCGGCACTCACCGCCAAGGACATGGAGGACATCAAGACGGCGATGTCGTTCCAGTGCGAGTACCTGGCGGTCAGCTTCCCGAAGAGCGCCACCGACATGGAGCTGGCGCGCCAGCTCGCCAACGTCGCCGGCGAGGCCTGGCGCCACAAGCCCCAGCTGATCGCCAAGATCGAGCGAAGCGAGGCCATCCCGGCCCTGGAGTCGATCCTGAAGGCATCTGACGGGATCATGGTGGCCCGCGGCGACCTGGCCATCGAGGTCGGCAACGCCGGCGTTCCCGCGTTGCAGAAGCGGATGATCAAGATGGCCCGCGAGATGGACCGCATCACGATCACCGCGACGCAGATGATGGAGTCGATGATCGTCAACCCGGTGCCGACGCGGGCGGAGGTCAGCGACGTCGCCAACGCCGTCCTCGACGGCACGGACGCTGTGATGCTGTCGGCGGAGACCGCCGCCGGCCGCTACCCGGTCGAGACGGTCGAGATGATGGCTTCGATCTGCGTCGAGGCCGAGCGGGCCGAAGAGATCTCGCTTGACGCCGGGTTCACCAACAAGACGTTCGGACGCATCGACCAGTCGATCGCCATGGCTGCCCTCTTCACGGCGTATCACCTGGGCTGCAAGGCCATCCTGGCGCTCACCGAGTCGGGGTCGACCGCGCTCTGGATGAGCCGGCAGCGGATCCACGTGCCCATCTTCGGCCTGACGTCGCAGATCCGCAGCCAGCGCCGGATGGCCATGTACCGCAACGTCACGCCCCTTCTCATGCCCAACTTCGCCGACCGCGACGAGGCGCTGAAGCACGCCGAGCAGCTCCTGGTGGGCGCCGGCGTCCTCAAGCCGGGCGAGACCTACGCCATCACCTGCGGAGAGCCCATGGGGTATCCCGGTGGGACGAACATGCTGAAGGTGGTCCGGGTCGGCTGATCTCGCCGCCCCCGCGTTCAAGGGGGCAGGTTCGAGAATCCAGCGGGTAATCTCGGGGGCTGGGCACTTTCGCACGGGGTGCCCACCGCAGGGACATGCTGCCCGCCCTAAACTCGGCCGGGCCCTTTTCTGTCCCCCCTCGGGCGCCCGCCACGAGGCTACTCACAGCATGATCACCATGACTTTCCGCCAGCCCCGATCGACTTCATCCGCAGGCCGTGGCACGGCGATGTCCCTCGTCGCGGCGGGGCTGGTGGCTGGTTTGTTGGTCGGTTGCGGCGGCGGGAACAAGGACAAGCCTGCCTCGCAGACGGCGGCCAAGGTCAACAAGGAAGAGATCACGGTCCACCAGATCAACCTGGTGCTCGGGCAGCAGCGGGCGCTGCCGCCGGAGCAGGCCGCCTCCGCCAGCAGCCAAGTGCTGGAACGGCTGATCGACCAGGAACTCGCGCTGCAAAAGGCGGCCGACCAGAAGCTCGACCGCGACCCGCGCGTGATGCAGCAGATCGAGGCCGCCCGCCGCGAGATCATCTCGCGCGCCTATATCGAGAAGATCGGCGAGGGCGCGCCGAAGCCGACGCCGGCCGAGGTCAGCGCCTACTACGAAAAGCATCCGGGGCTCTTCAGCCAGCGGCGCGTCTACAGCCTGCAGGAGGTGGCGATCGACGCCACGCCGGCCCAGGTGGAGGAGCTGAAGAAGGTGCTCGCCGGAGCGAAGACCTTCAACGCCTTCGTCGAGCACCTGAAGGCCAACAACATCAAGTTCCGTGGCGCCGAGGCCGTCCGCGCGGCCGAGCAGCTGCCGCTCGCGAGCGTCGAGCAGTTTGCGGCCATGAAGGATGGGCAGGCGGTCTTCGCCGCGACCCCTACCGGCGCCCGGGTCATTCACCTGGTCGGCTCGCGCACCCAGCCCGTCAGCCTGCAGGCGGCGATCCCCGCGATCGAGCAGTTCCTTTTGAACGAGCGCAAGCGCAAACTGATCGCCGACGACCTGCACGCCCTGAGAACCTCCGCCAAGATCGACTACGTGGGTGATTTCGCGAAGAACAAGCCGCCGGAGCGGCCGGCCCCCAGCAACGACGCGCCGCCGCTGACCTCGATCGCGCCGCCATCGGCGTCGGCCGTGGACGCTGCCCCGCAGATCGAGATCGCTCCGCGGGACGTGGGGCCGGCGTCGATGCCCAGCGACGCAACGCTCGACAAGGGTCTCAAGGGCATGAAGTGACGGCCGCGGCCCCGCTTCAGCTCCGACGACGGACATCGATGATGAATTCCATGCGTTACCTCCTCCAGTTCGCCCTGTTCTTCTGCCTCGTGATGCCGTCGGCGTTCGCGCAGAGCACCGCCAAGACCGAGCCGGTGCTCGGGGTCGGCGACGTCGTCAGGATCACCGTCTACCAGAACCCCGACCTCAGCGTCGAGGCGCGTGTCTCGGAGACGGGGCAGATCAACTTCCCCCTGATCGGTAACGTGGCCGTCAGCGGCCTCACTGTCGCCGCCGCGGAGCAGAAGATCCAGAGGCTTCTTCGCGAGGGCGGCTTCGTGAACCGTCCGCAGGTGACGATCCAGACCGTGCAGATCCGCAGCAGCCAGATCTCCATCCTCGGCCAGGTGAACAAGCCCGGCCGGTTCCCGATCGAGATGGTGGGCAGCAGGGTCTCGGAGATGATTGCCGCGGCCGGCGGCGTGGTTCCCGGGGGAGCCGACATCGTGACCCTGGTCGGCACGCGCAACGGTCAGCCGATCAAGCTCGACATCGACCTGCCGCTGATCCTGCAATCCGGACGTTCCGACCTGGACGTGCCGGTGGCCAACGGCGACATCATCTATGTCGACCGGGCGCCGACGCTCTACATCTATGGCGAGGTGCAACGGCCCGGACAGGTGCGCATGGAGCGTGGCATGACGCTGATGCAGGTGCTGGCCAGCGTCGGCGGACTGAGCGCCCGCGGCACGCAGCGAGGCATCCGTGTGCACCGCAAGGCCGAGGACGGGAGCGTCCAGATCATGGAACTGAAGATGAACGATCGCGTCGAGCGCGACGACATCATCTACGTTCGCGAATCGCTGTTCTAGAGGTGCTGCCGTGGGTCTGAGCCAATATCTTCGAATCGTCTGGGCGCGAAAGTGGCTCGCCCTCGGCGTGTTCATCCTGATCGCTGCAGGGGGCATCACCTATGTCTTGATGCAGCCGCGACAGTACGTCGCCGAGACCTCCCTGATCGTCGACCTGCGCATCGACCCGGCGCTCGGGGCGCTGGCCCCGGCCCTTGCCGCGCCCAGCTACATGGCCACCCAGATCGAGATCCTGCGGAGCGAGCGCGTCGCGTCACGTGCAGTGAAGCTTCTCGGTGTCGAGCGCTCGCCCGTCGCTGTCGCCCAGTGGCGCGAGCAAACCCAGGCCAAGATTCCGCTGGAGCGCTACTACGCCGGTGTGCTGCAGAAGGGCTTGACCGTCGAGCCCGCACGAGGCAGCAACCTCATCAACCTGTGGTTCTCGTCGCCCGATCCGATCTTCGCCCAGGCGGCGGCGAACGCCTTCGCGCAGTCCTACATGGACGTCTCCGTCGATCTACGCGTGGCCCCGGCGCGCCAGTCGGCCACGTTCCTCGAAGAGCAACTGAAGGGGCTGCGCACGACCCTCGAGCAGGCGCAGTCGAGGCTGTCGCAATTCCAGCAGACGAAGGGCATCGTCGTGAGCGACGAGCGCATGGACCAGGAGAACGCCCGCTACAACGCGCTGATGGCGCAGCTGGCGATGGCTCAGGCGGAGCAGGTCGAGACGGAGACCCGGCAGCGCAACACCGGCGCCGAGACCTCGCCGGACGTCCTCTCCAGCGGCGCGGTGCAGAGCCTGAAGTCGCAGCTCGCCTCGGCCCAGACCAAGCTCACCGAGATCAGCAGCATCGTCGGCAGGAACCATCCGAGCCGCCTGCAGCTCGAGGCGCAGATCGGCGAGCTTCGCCAGCAGCTCGCCTCCGAGACGCGCCGGGTGGCCGGCGGGACCTCGACGGTCAATCGCAGCAGCAGCCAGAAGGTGGCCGGTCTGCAGCAACTCGTCGACATGCAGAAGAAGCAGGTCCTCGCCATGCGTGCGGACCGCGACCAGATCGCCGTCTACCTGCGTGACGTCGAGACCGCGCAGCGCGCCTACGACGCGGCGGCGACGCGCCTGAGCACGACCAACATGGAAGGCCAGAACAACCAGGCCAACACCCGCTTGCTGAGCCCGGCCGTGGAGCCGCTCGAGCCTTCCCGCCCGCGGACGATCGTCGGCATCCTCGGCTCGCTGTTCGGGGCCCTGGTGGCGGCGCTCGCCGTGGCGATCGGCCTCGAGTTGCTCAACCGTCGCGTTCGCACGCCTCAGGACCTGCTGGTCACCGCCGGCGTTCCCGTGATCGGCGTCCTGCGCCCGGCGAATTCCAAGCAGCCGGTGTTCAGGCGACTTCTCGTCGCCGGCCCCTCGCCGGGCAATCGCTTGGCGCTGGCGGGGCCCGGGATGCGCCCGTGAAGACCGATGTCTCGATGCTCGGCAGCCAGCCGCGTGCCACGCGCACGCTCGGCGCCATCCTGATCGATGGCGGGCAGTTGACCCCCGAGGACGCCGAGCGCGTCCTGCACTACCAGAAGCAGCAGAACCTCCGCTTCGGCGAAGCGGCCGTGCGGCTGGGCCTCATCAACGAGGCCGACATCCAGTACGCGCTCTCGCGCCAGTTCGCCTACGCGTACCTGCGCAAGACCCCGGGCGAGGCGAGAACGGTCAGCGACGAGCTCGTCGCCGCGTACCAGCCGTTCAGCACCCGCGTCGAGCAGCTGCGCGCGATCCGCAGCCAGCTGATGCTGCGCTGGTTCGACAAGTCCGAGGAGCGCCAGGTGCTGACCATCGTCGGCGCCGAGCGGGGCGAAGGCCGCACGTACCTCGCCGCGAACCTGGCGATCGTGTTCTCCCAGCTGGGCGAGCGGACGCTGCTCGTCGACGGCGACCTGCGCGAGCCCCGCCAGCACTTCCTGTTCTCGCTCGAGAACAAGGTCGGCTTCTCGACGCTGCTGGCCGGTCGCCTGCGCGAGGAGGCGGTCGTGCGCATCCCTGACCTCGGCGGACTGTCGGTGCTGCCGGCGGGCCCGACGCCGCCGAATCCGCTCGAGCTGATCAACCGGCTGAACTTCGACGAGTTCATGATCGGCGTGCGCGGCGCGTACGACGTCGTCATCGTCGACACCCCGGCCATGTGCCTGGGCGAGGACGCGGCGATGATCGCCGTCAAGACGGGCGCGGCGCTCGCGGTGGCCCGATGCGGCGAGACCCACGTCTCGGCCTTCACCGATCTCGTGCAAGGACTCAGCGACGCCGGCGTGGCAGTCGTCGGGTCGGTGCTGAACGAGGTCCCGCTGAAGAAGAAGGCGAAGTGAGCAGCGTTCTCCCGGGTTCGTTCGCCGGTGGCAGCGCCGGGTTCAGCCGCCATGCGGCGTGGCTGATCGCCATCGCCGGCTTCGCGGTCATGTACGTGCCGGTCTACTGGTGGGCCGGCACCACCATCTGGCAGAGCGACGAGCAGGCGCACGGTGCCCTCATCCTCGCCGTGCTGCTGTGGCTCTTCTGGGGCCTTCGCGAGGAAATCGCTGCACTGCCGGATGCTTCAGCACCGGGGTGGGGTTGGCCGCTCTTCGCCTTCGGGCTGTTCCTGTACTTCGTCGGTCGTGTCTCGAGCGTGCTGATGCTCGCGATCGCCTCCCAAGCGTTCGTGGCTGCCGGGGTGCTGCTCCTGATGAAGGGACGCGCGTCGGTTCGCCTGGCGTGGTTCCCGCTCGTCTACTTCGTTTTCATGATCCCGCTGCCCGGCACGCTCGTCGACGCCATCACGGGACCGCTGAAGCACTGGATTTCCGTGCTCGTCGTCGAACTGCTCTACAGCGTCGGCTATCCGATCTCGCGCAACGGCGTGGTCCTGACGATCGGCCAGTACCAGATGCTGGTCGCCGACGCGTGCTCGGGCCTGCATTCGATGTACAGCCTCAGCGCGCTCGGCACGCTCTTCATGTACATCATGCGGCGATCGAGCACGACTCACAACGTGGTCATGCTGCTCAGCATCCTACCGATCGCGTTCCTGGCCAACATGGTGCGGGTGATCGCGCTCGTGCTCATCACCTATCACATGGGCGACGAGGCGGGCCAAGGCTTCCTGCACGGCGCCGCCGGCATGGTCTTGATGCTGGTGGCTCTGGCGTTCTTCTTCGCGCTGGACGCGATCCTCGCCCGCGTTCTGCGCGGCACGGCGCCACGCGCCGCTGCGGCGACAGTGGCCGCCGACGCGGCAGGCACCAAGAGTCTCAGCTAGCGCTTGCTGGAGCGGCCAGTCCGCTCAGCTGCTTACGCACGTTCTCAGGCACCGACGACATCATGTCTGCAGCAAACTTCTCCTGCGTCGCGAACGCCCGCACGGGGTCGGTGTCGATCGACGAAATGCGGAAGAGCAGGCCGTCGGGGATCTGTCCGGTCAGCGCGAGGCGGATCTCGGCAACTCGTTTCAGCCATCGACTGTTGACGACCTGGTCGCCGACAGTCAGCCAATAGGTGACAGGCTCGTGACGTGCGCCCAGGCTCGTCGTCATCCGACGCACCTCGATGCTCCCATAAGGCGTCGGCAGCGCGCCGTCTTGAATTCCGGCGATCCTGAAACCTTGCCCGGGGTAACAAACCTCCGGACGGTGCGCCTGCAGCCCACCGCGCTGATCGTCTCCATAGGCCATCGACAACATGATGCGATAGCCCTGCTTGTTGACGTAGGTGCGCGTGAGCAGCTGGCTGTAGAGCTTGTCGAGCTCTTCCTTCACTTGAGGGTTCACGACCTGGGAGGTCTGCTCGGGCACGAGAACCCAGTCCCCGAAGCCCTTCGGAACCGCCTCCTGCAGGACGATCTTACTTTGGTCCGGCGCCCGCGCCCCAGGGCGAGCGGCCACACTCGCGATGGAGACGATGCTCATCAGACCAGCCAGGAGAAGTGCTGTGCGATTGAGTTTCATGGCGGGAATTCTTGCAGACTTACGGGCGCGGGGTTAATCGCCCCACCAGGCACGCACGTGACGTGTGCACGGCTTCCCCAGTGGCGCTCCCGCGATAATCGGCGCCGACGGACGTGACTGCTGCTGGGAGTCATTGGTTCGGCATTCGACTTGCTCTCGGTGCTCGCCTTGCCCCCTTTCGATGACTGAGAATTTTCGCGCCTACATCGCGATCCTGGTCTTGGTCGTGCCCGCTTTTCTGTTGCTGCGGGTTCCGCTGACAGCCCACTTGATCGCTCCCGCCGACTACCGCCGGCGAGCCCTGCTGTGGCTTCTGATCACGTCGTTCCTCTTTCTGTCCTACAACTTCTGGCTGTTCCTATTGCTGGCGGCGATCTCGATCGTCGTCGCTGCGCGCAAGGATTCGGATCCGCTGGGTCTGTATTTCTTCGTCCTGCTCGCCGCGCCGCCGTTCCAATCGGCTATCTCCGGTTTCGCCGGGATCAATCGCTTTCTGGACCTTGACCACCTGCGGTTATTGAGCCTAGTAGTGCTCTTGCCTGTCTCGCTGAAGTTGCTGACGCGGCCGGACACCCCAGGCCTGTTCAGGCTGCCCACGGACAAGTATGTCTTCGGCTACCTTGCGCTCGTGCTCGCGCTGCAGGCGCCGACCACGACGAGTACGGATGTTCTCCGGATGATTCTCTCGACGGTGATCGACGCCGTGCTCCCCTACTACGCGTTCAGCCGCGGCCTGCCGAACCTGCATCGAATGCGTCACTGCTTCGCGTCCTACGTAGGAATCGGTGTGGTCGTCGCGGTGATCGGCCTTTTCGAGACCACGAAGGGGTGGCTGCTCTATTCGGCGCTGCCGAACTTCCTCGATGTTCGCTGGGGCTACGGCGGCTATATGGCACGGGGCGACTCGCTGCGCGCGTCCGTCAGCACCGGCCACTCGATTGTCCTTGGCTACGTATTGACGGTCGCGCTGGGGTTGAACCTGGCGCTCAGATCGTGGTTCCCGACCAACCGGTCTTGGTGGATCGTCACCCTGCTTTTGTGTGCCGGTATCGGAGCTTCGTTTTCGCGCGGCCCGTGGGTCGGCGCGGCTGCCATGCTGATGGTCGCTTTGCTGATGGGGCCGTCCCCGGTCGCGCGGCTGGGCAAGGTCGGGGCGCTAGCCGTCGTGGTCCTGCCCGCCCTCATGTTCACGCCGTTCGGCCCGAAGATCATTTCTCTCCTCCCATTCGTCGGTGACTACGACGCCGGATCCGTGGACTACCGCCAGCAGCTCTTCAACGTGTCGTGGCAGGTGCTCATGCAGAACCCGATGCTCGGCTCGCCCTACTACATGTACGACGCGGCCATGCAGGAGCTTCGCCAGGGCGAGGGAATCATCGACATGGTCAACACGTACATGGGTATCGCCCTGGCGAGCGGCTTCGTCGGCCTCGTTCTGTTCTGCAGTGTCTTCGGGTCGACGGCCATTCGGATGTTCGCCTATCTTGTGGCCTCGACGGATCGAAGCTCCGAGGACCACGCGGTCGGCCGCGCGCTGCTGGCGACGCTCGCCGGGATTCTGACCACCATCGCGACGGTGGGCAGCGTGAATGCGGTACCGGTCGTGTACTGGTGCGTAGCCGGTGCATGTGCTGCCTATGTGAGGTTCATGCAAGTACAAGGCTCGGCGGTGGAGCATGCGCGACCACACGGCGGAAGCGCTTTCAGGGCGGCCCACCCGTGAACGCCGCTTTCCAGGAAGCGACGCTGCCCGTGCAGCTCGGGGACGACGGCCTGCGTCTCGATGCGAGGGAAGCGAACGCGCTCGGCAGGCTGCTGCAACCCGAGTACGCGGCCGCCCAGCCCTTCCCGCACATCGTCCTCGACCAGTTCCTTCCTCCGTCCCTCGCTGCGCGCATTCTGGAGAACTTCCCCGCCGAACCTCTCGAATCCGACCGCCACTTCAACATCAACTACGGTGGTCACCACAAGCGCCAGATCTCTCCCGAAGACTGCAACAGGTTCAGTCGCGAGGTGTTCCACTTCCTGAACTCGTACCCGGTGATCTCCTTTCTGGAGGGCCTATCGGGAATCGAGGGCCTGCTCTCCGATCCTCACTTCGAAGGCGGCGGGTTCCACGAGATCACGACCGGGGGGAAACTGGGCATCCACGCAGACTTCAGGATTCACGAGAAGCTACATCTGCAACGGCGTCTCAATCTGCTGATCTACTTGAACGAGAGCTGGAGCGCGTCGTGGGGCGGCAGCCTCGAGCTCTGGGACAAGCAGATGCAGCGCTGCGTCAGCGCGATCGCTCCCGTGATGAATCGATGCGTCGTCTTCAACACGGATGCCGATTCCTACCACGGTCATCCGGATCCGCTGCAGACGCCTCCGCATGTGAAGCGCCGCTCGATCGCACTGTACTACTACACCGCGTCTAAGGCCATCTACCGCGAGTTGCCGAACCATTCGACGATGTACCACGCACGCCCTCAGGATTCACTCGCGGTCCGGCGGGAAGCCGCCGCGTTCAGAGCGACGGAGCATTTCAAGGATCTCGCTCCGCCGGTCCTGTTCCGGTTGTTCGAGAAGATCCGCTGGCGCCTCAGCTCTAGAGAAAACAAGCCCTGATGCCTCCGAACACATCGTCGATGCCCCTCGCTCACCGCATCACCCGGCGCCTGCTCGGCGCCAGACGCTATGCCGGCCGGAGCGGGGATTTTCGAGAGAAGGAGGCCTTCGGCCTGATCAATCGTCCGAACTACGCTTACGGCCTCCTTCGCGCTGCGGACACGGCCAAGTTCTTCGGATTGAGCGCAGTGACGGTCTGCGAGTTCGGGGTTGCGACGGGTAACGGCTTGACGAACATGGCCGATGTGGCCGAAGAGGTCACCAAGATCAGCGGCGTTCGCTTCCGCGTCGTCGGTTTCGACACCGGAAGCGGGCTCCTTCCGCCAAGCGGGCCGAAGGACCATCCCGAGCTCTGGTCGTCAGGCGACTTCGCGATGCAGGATCCCGCAGAACTCAGGAAGCGCCTGGCGGGCAGGGCGGAACTCGTCCTCGGAGATATCGCCACCACGATCAGCCCCTTCATCGAGTCGGTGAACCCCGACGCTCCGCTCGGTTTCATTTCCATCGATGTCGACGTCTACTCGGCCACGGTCTCGGCGTTGAAGGGTCTTGGCGGCGCACACGATCGTTACCTGCCCGCGATCAGCATGTACTTCGACGACATCCTGTTCTACTTCGCAAACGAGGCCTGCGGCGAGCTGGCTGCCATCGCCGAGCACAACGTCACTGTCCCCCATCGGCCGATCCATCCTGACCGCAGCTTGCCGGGGTTCCGACCCGACAGCTACGCACCGTGGTATCGCGCCATGTACGTGGCCCACATCCTCGATCACCCGCTGCGGAGTGTCCCCCGACCGCGACAGAGCCTGTCTCTGAACGAGCACCTTTCGTTCGTCGGAGCGCTGCGTTGATGACCGGCGTGCCACGAGAGCACGAGCCCTTGCGCGAGCTCGTCATACGACCGCGGTCTGGATGGATCGCCATCGACTGGCGCGAGCTGTGGGACTCCCGCGAGCTCCTCTATTTCCTGGTGCTTCGCGACGTCAAAGTCCGATACAAGCAGACGGTGCTCGGGGTGGCGTGGGCCGTGCTCCAGCCGCTTTTCGCGATGGTCATCTTCACGGTGATCTTTGGCAAGTTCGCGAAGATCCCGTCGGACGGCTTCCCGTACGCCATCTTCGTGTACGCAGGCCTGATGCCCTGGACGTTTTTCTCGAACAACATATCGCAGGCGAGCCAGAGTCTGCTCAACCAGCAGTCGCTTCTCACGAAGATCTACCTGCCACGACTGTTCATCCCCGCCTCGGCCATCGGCAGCGGGCTCATCGACCTGCTCGTCTCCTTCACGGTGTTCGCCGGGTTGATGCTCTACTACGGCGTGCCGATCCGACCTGGGATCGTGGTGCTTCCACTGCTGGTGCTGTTGACGGCTGCCGCGTCTCTGGGAGTCGGGCTGCTCCTGGCTGCACTGATCGTCACCTACCGCGACTTCCGGTATGTGGTTCCCTTCCTGGTTCAATCGTGGCTTTATGTCAGCCCCGTCATCTACCCCGTGAGCATGGTCCCCCCTGAGTGGCAGGCCTTGCTGGCGTTGAACCCGATGGCGGGGATCATCGACGCCTTCCGTTCGGCTCTTCTGGGCTCACCGTGGAATCACTTGACGCTCCTGATCTCGACCATCTCATCTCTGCTGTTGCTGCTCTACGGCCTGTTCTACTTTCGCAAGACGGAGCGCAGCTTCGCTGACGTGGCGTGAAGTACGTGAGTAGACCTGTACGTGAGTAGACCTGCCATCAAAGTAGAGGGCATCGGCAAGCTCTATCGACTTGAGCATGCCGCGGCGGGATCGCGCACATTTCGCGATCTGCTGACGGACATGGCCAATGCACCGCTACGCCGATTCAGGCAGCTGCGTGGCACCGACGAGTCTCTGGAAGACTTCTGGGCCCTGAAGGACGTCTCGTTCGAGGCCCGCCCGGGGGAGGTGATCGGCATCATCGGCAGGAACGGCGCTGGCAAGAGCACGCTTCTGAAGATCCTCTCGCGGATCGTCGAGCCGACTGAGGGAATGGTGACGATGCGCGGGCGGATCTCCTCGCTTCTGGAGGTCGGGACCGGGTTCCATCCGGAATTGTCGGGGCGCGAGAACATCTATCTGAATGGATCCATCCTGGGGATGAAGAAGAAGGAGATCACCGCGAGGTTCGACGACATCGTCGAGTTCGCCGAGATCTCCAAATTCCTCGACACGCCTGTCAAGCGGTACAGCAGCGGCATGTACGTGCGTCTGGCATTTGCGGTCGCGGCCCACCTCGATCCCGAGATCCTGATCGTCGATGAGGTACTCGCCGTCGGCGACGCCGAGTTCCAGAAGAAGTGCCTTGGGAAGATTCGCGATGTTTCGCTGTCCGGCGAGCGGACCGTGCTGTTCGTGAGTCACAACATGGCCGCCGTGACCACGCTGTGCCAGCGCGTCATCGAATTGAAGTCTGGACAGGTGAACGCCGATGGCGATACGCAGAGCGTGGTCTCCTCCTATTTGTCAGCGAAGAGCTACGTTCATGCGGAAGACGGCGATCTCTCGGCGCATCCCGGACGAGCCGCGGGGCTTCCGGTAATCCTCACCAGCGCTCGCCTGCGAGAGGAGTCGGGAAATCCAGTGAGTGCCATCAAGCCAGGGCAAAGGGTCACCATCGAGCTCTCGCTTTCATCGGCCGAGCCGCTTCGCAACCCCAAGATCAGCATGGCTTTCGAGAATTCGCGCGGCGAGCGAATCTTCGCCATCGCCACCTATTTGTCACCAGATTCGGTTAGCAGGATCACTGCCTCCTCTTGCGTGCGGGCCAAGTTCCAGTTCCCGGCCCTCATTCCGGGCCAGTACTACTTCGAGGTCACCTTAGCCGGGCCCGATGGCAATGTGCTCGACCGGGTCGACGACGCCATCAGGGTCGAAGTCATGCAGGACGACTACCTCGGCTCGACACATCCGTACTTCCCTGAGATGGGTCTCCTGCTCGTGAAGAGCTCATGGTCCGAGCAGAGCGTCGTGGAAGAGGTCTCGTGAGTTCGCGAAGTGGAGCGCAGGGTGTCCGCTGGTCCGTGATGATCCCGGCGTACAACCCGTCGCCCCTTCTGCACGATACGCTCGACAGCATCCAGGCCGCCATGCTTCGGGCTGCGGGGCCTTTCGAAGTGCAGATCATCGATGATGCTTCACCGCACTCTGACGTCGCCGCGTACGTGGCACGCTCCGACATGGAGGTCGGTTACTTCCGGCGCGAAGAGAACGGCGGGCTCGGTGCGGCGTGGAACACCTGCATCTCGCGGGCATCCGGTCGGCTCGTCCACATCCTTCATCAGGACGATCTCGTGCGGCCAGATTTCTATGCGCAGATGGAGTCGCTCGAAGCGGCCTGTCCTGAGGCAGGAATGTTGTTCTGTCGTGCCGGAACGCGCAGCGGCGACGAAGTGAAGCTGACCCAGGCGGAGCAGCCGCATGCCGGCTTCCTTAGGAATTGGCTCGACACCCTCGTCAGGGGACAGCGCGTCTATTGCCCGGCCGTCGTGGTGCGGAAATCGGTGTATGAGGCCGTGGGGGGGTTCGATCCCGCCTTGAAGTTCCTCATTGACTGGGAGATGTGGGTGCGCATCGCCGCGCACGGGCCTGTCGCCTATTGCCCGGAGGTACTTGCCGAGTACCGCGTCCACGGCGAATCCGAGACCGCACGATTGCGGGCTTCCGCCGGCATCACGCGCGACGCCGCCGCCACTCTCGTGCGCATCCGTCGAACCCTGGACAGCGCGGGCAGAGGCGAGCTCGCGGACCACGCGCTCCGCTTCGTCGTGTGGCTGTCGAGCGATGCCTGCCGGAAAGCCCTCGGCGAGAGAGACAGCCGCACGGCACGGGACGAAGCGTTGCACGCGCTCAAGTCGTGGGGCCTGCGCATGCGACCTTGGGAACTGGCGCGGACCGTGCGGCATCTCGCCCATGCGATGCGGAGTTAGCGGGATGCGGCGCTCACGATTGAAGACGCCATGACCTTCCGCCTTCGAGGAGATCGGGTGGACTTCGCAGAAAAGACGAGCGTCGTTCTGGGTGGCCGAGGATTCATCGGATCGCACTTGATCGACTTGCTCCTGCAGCGGGGATCGAAGGTGAAGTGCTTCGATCGGCCGCTCGTTCAACCCGTGCTCGGAGCCGTGGCACGCACCGAAGGGCTGTCCTTCATCGACGGCGATTTCACCAGCAAGTCCGACGTGATGCGAGCAATCGCGGGCTGCGATTACTGCTTCCACCTGGTCTCGACCACTGTTCCGAAGAGCTCCAACGACGATCCGGTGTACGACGTCGAAAGCAATCTGCTGTCGACCGTGAAAATGCTCGAGGACGCCGTCGCGGCAGGTGTGCGCAAGATCATCTTCGCCTCGTCGGGGGGCACGGTCTACGGCATTCCCGAGCGCATCCCCATCGCCGAGCAGCATCCCACGAACCCGGTGTGCTCCTATGGAATCTCGAAGCTCGCCACCGAGAAGTACCTGGAACTGTTCAGGCTGCAGCGTGGGCTCGAGTACGGCGTGGTACGACTTGCAAACCCTTTCGGAGAGAGACAGCGGACCGAGGCCGCTCAAGGTGCGGTCGCGGTTTTCCTCGCGAAGGCGCTGCGCGCCGAGACGATCGAGATCTGGGGCGATGGATCGGTGGTGCGGGACTACATCCACATCAGTGACGTCGTCGAGGCGATGGCCGCACTGGCCTTGCACGAAGGTGGCCCCCGGGTCTTCAACATCGGGTCAGGTACCGGAACATCCATCAATACGCTGCTGGACAAGATCGAGACGGTGCTGGGAAGCAAGGTGCGCCGCAAGTACATGTCGGCACGGCCTTTCGACGTTCCGGTCAATGTCCTGGACATCGAGCTTGCGCAATCTGCGTTGGGGTGGTCGCCCCGGGTGACTTTCGATGAAGGCCTGCAGCGCAGCGCGAGATGGCTGCAGAACGAGTTGAAGCTTTGATGCTCCGGCGCTTGCTCGCCACGTGGCGGACGGAGGGGCCAGCGGGAATCGTCAGGCGCGTCCGGTTTGGCAGGCGGCGCGACGTGGTTGCCTACTACCGCTTCCTCTTGCGGGATGAATCCCGGGCGCAGCCTTCGCCTCCGCCAGGCGTGGCCGCCAACAGCCTCACATGGGTTCTTCCGCCGTTCGAGGCAGGCATTGGCGGTCACCTCAACGCCCTGCGCTTCATCTCGATGCTCGTTGAGCGGGGCTACGACTGCCGCGTCGTGATCGATGTCGGATCCTGGTTCGGCACGGCGGCCGACGTGAGCGCTCGATTGGCTCGCTTCTACGGGCGCATCGATGCGCCGGTGTATGTCGGGGTCGATACCGCTCCCCCGGCATACGCGGTCGTCGCCACGGGGTGGGAGCAGGCCTACACCTCGGGAGGCTGTGCGGCCCACAAGCGCTTCTATTTCGTCCAGGATTTCGAACCCTGGTTCTATCCGCGTGGATCGGAGTACGTCTTCGCCGAACAGACTTATGGCATGGGGCTCGTCGGAATCACAGCCGGGAGCTGGTTGTCCTCGAAACTCGAGGCCGAGTACGGCATGAGCTGCCATCCCCTCGGTTTCTCGTACGACAAGGCCTTGTACACGCCTGTGCAAGGTGCTGCGACCCCGACGAAGCGCGTGTTTTTCTATGCACGACCGAGCACCCAACGACGCGCGTTCGAGCTTGGTATCCTGGCCTTGCACCGCCTCTGCTCTCGCATGCCCGACGTAGAGGTCGTGCTCGCCGGCTCCGATCTCGCACGTGAGCTGATCCCCTTCAAGCACCGCGTGCTCGGCCAGCTTGCGGTCAGGGAGCTGCGCAACGTGTATGTTTCTTGCGATCTCGCGCTCATCCTGTCCATGTCGAACCTGTCGCTGCTGCCATTGGAACTGATGGCGTGCGGCACGCCGGTTGTCAGCAACACGGGTCCCTGGGCCGAGTGGCTGTTGAACCCTGCCAACGCCGTGCTCGCCGATGCGGAGGTAGCGGCCTTGTCCGATGCCATGGAAAGTCTCCTGCGCGACGAAGCCAGGCGGCTCTCCCTGCGAGATGCAGGGCTCTTATTCGCACAGTCCACGTCGTGGCAGCGCGAGGGCCAGGCGATGGCCGCCATCCTCGCCTCCTACGGCTGCCACGCGGCCCGCGCTCCCGATCGAGTCGATGGGCGCGACGCCTTGGTCGCCCGAACTGAAGTGAACTGACCTCAGGAGCGAGGCTAGGCCCGCTCCTCCTCTGTTCTCACTTCTAGCCTCGGCAAGGCTTGCAGGTCCGAGGAGACCCATCGCCATCGAGCGGCCACAGGCAGAACTTCCTGCCCTGGCTCGCCGAGCTTTCCGGTGACCGTTCTCGTCACCGGAGCGCCTTCACACCTGGTAACCGTCGATTACCAGAACGACCACCCAGTTCGATTCAGTAACTACTCCGCACTCAAGGGGGCGGGCCCCACGCCGAACTACGCCTGAGCTTCCCGACGACGCAGGTGCGTTCCAGGCGGGAGACCTTGAATGCAACTCGGCTTCACGGCCATTCAACGAGACCCGCACATGCTTGACAGATCATCCAAAATCCGCCGTATGGAGTTGTGCTTGACGGCAATCACCCTGGCGGTGCTGACGGCGTGCGGTGGAGGTGACGACTCGGCCGACGTGGAGGATCAGGGTCTCGTCGACGGCGAGGAGACGAGCGTGACGCTGTCTGCAGGCGGCCACACCGCTCCTCTCGGTAGAAAGATCAGAGACCCGCACCGACGCGACGGCGGGACCCGTTCCGAGAGGATCCGGGAGCGGGATCCGGTCATGTCCGGGCCCACGGTCCAGGCGCCGACGCGTCCTTCCGTCGTCGAGCCCGTTGCGCCGGTCATCGCACCGCCGGTCGTCGTCCCGGTCGTGGCAGCACCGGCAGTGACCGCGCCGGCCGTGGCAGCGCCGGCAGTGGCAGCGCCGCCGATGGCACCGCCATCAGCCGTAGCCACGCCCGTGGTCGTCGCGCAACCTGTGATTGCCCAACCCCCAGCTCCCGCTCCGGTGTGGGTCACGGTGGCTTCTGAGGGTCAATCGTTCTCTACGTCTGCACCGACAACGGTGCGCTACGGCGCTAACTCGATCTCGACCACCAGGACGGTGAGCGGTCCGGCGATGTGCAGCAACGGCTTCTTCGGTAGCGACCCCATCTTTGGCGTGGCCAAGTCTTGCCAAGTGTTGAGCTCAGCGCCTGCTCCTGCGCCGGCGCCAGTCGCGCCGACGCCGGTCCCTCCTCCCGTGACCGTCGCAGCCGCCCCCGCCGTCCCAACGGCCACGACCTCGCTTCTTCCCAAGGTCGACGTCACGAACCTGCCGGTACCGCAGCCCGGGATTTCGACGCCCTTGTTGAGCCCTCCGGGCGCGATCCCTGCATTGCCTGCTGCTGGCGACTGGGAACACGAAGGAGCCTTCCGGCTGCTCTGCAACTGGTCGAAGATGAGCTTTGACGATCCGATCGTGTACCCCGGTCGGCCCGGTGCCGCGCACCACCACACCTTCTTCGGAAACACGGCGATCGACGCGTTCACCACCACCGAAAACATCAGGAGCAAGGGCAACGCCACGTGCAGAGGGGGCACGGTCAACATGAGCGCCTACTGGGTGCCTTCCATGATCGACACGACGACGAACAGGCCGCTGGCGCCCGTGTCCTTGCTGATCTATTACAAGACCGGGCAGTGGCCGTACATGAACGACAACAGCGTCATGCGGCCGCTGCCCAAGGGCCTGAAGATGATCGCCGGCGACCCCTCGCGCTCGACGCCGGGCCAGGGACAGTTCCAGTGCTTCATGCCGGCCGTCGGGCAAACGCGCAACGGCACGGGCGGCCCATCAATCCCGACGTGCATGCCGGGAGACACCGTCCGTACGCACATCAACTTCCCTCAGTGCTGGGACGGCGTGAACCTCGACAGCCCGGATCACAAGAGCCACATGGCCTTTCCCGAGAACTTCTGGACCGGCAACCCTTACAAGCAGTGGCGCTGCCCGCTGTCGCACCCCGTCGTGCTGCCTTTGATCACCTTCATCGTCGACTACGCGGTCACGGCCGGCGCGGCCACGAACAAGTGGCGCCTGGCGTCAGACTCCTACGACGTCTCCAAGCCGGGCGGCTACTCGCTGCACGCCGACTGGATGAACGGCTGGGACCCGGTGGTCAGCGATCTCTGGGGCATCAAGTGCATGCGCGAGCAACGTGATTGCGGCTCGGCGAACCTTGGCGACGGACGCAGTACCCTCGAGTTCCAGGGCAACTAGCCCGCGCCCCTCGCGTGCCCGGGGGCAGTCCTCCGGGCAGTTCGGCACGCATTTCGCTAGAGGCAAAGGCAGGTCTTTGTCCTCAGGCTTAGCATGCTGACGAAGTGAACACCGAACTCGAACCGAAGGAGCGCGAGGAGAGCGGCGGCCGCTCCCGGCAGCCGATACCGGGCCCCTGCGTCTGCTGATTCGCGTGGGCAGCGCCTTCGTCGTCATCGTCAACTATCGAACCGCTCCGATGGTGGTCGACTGTTTGGCCTCGCTCGCTGCCGAGGCTGCGGCGCTGCGCGGCGGGAAGGCCGTCGTCGTCGACAACGCATCCGCGGATGGATCCGCCTCGATGATCCACGAGGCCATCGTCGCCAACGGTTGGCAGGGCTGGGCGGAAGCGTTCGAGATGCCGGAGAACGGCGGCTTCGCCTACGGCACCAACGCCGGCATCGCGCGTGCGCGTGAGATCGATCCAACGCTGTTCGCGATCGTCGTGCTGAATCCTGACACCCTGGTAAGGCCCGGTGCGATCTCGACCTTGGTCGCCTTCCTGCACGCGAATTCCCGCATCGGCATTGCTGGCGCGTCGATCGAGAGACCGGGTGGCGCAGTCGAGATTTCCGCGCATCGAGACCCGTCTCCGCTGGGCGAGCTCGACTCCGCGGCGCGCCTCGGTCTCATCTCGCGCTGGCTGGGGCGGCGCGTGATTTCGGGCAGCGAGCCACGCCAGTGCGACTGGGTCTCGGGTGCCTGCATGGCCGTTCGCCGCGAGACGCTCGATGCGGCCGGCCCCTTCGACGAGGGGTTCTTCCTCTACTTCGAGGAAGTCGACTTCTGCGCACGAGCCCGGCGGCTCGGCTGGACGTGCTGGTATGTGCCCGGAGCCCGGGTCGTCCATTACGAGGGCGCCTCCACCGGGATCCGTGTTCCGCGACGGCGTCGGCCGGCGTACTGGTTCGATTCGCGGCGGCGGTTCTTCGTCAAGCGCTACGGCATCCGAGGGCTGCTTGCCGCCGACCTGCTGTGGGCGATCGGGCGACTGAGTCTCGTGCTGCGGCGCCTGCTTGGGCTGGGCGGGCGAGCGGGCGCGGGCGAGGAGCCGGAGCGTCTCTCTCGCGATCTTCTCATCGGCGACATGCGCGCCCTGATCACCGGAACGCTGCGCAGGATCCCGCGCGATGCGTAGCGCGGCATGCGCGGACGCGAGTCCGACAAGTCAGGTCGGGATCGTCGTCATCGGCCGCAACGAAGGGGAGCGCCTGCGCGCCTGCCTGGAGTCGGTGCGCGGCCTCGGCTCCATGACGGTTTACGTGGACTCCGGCTCTGTCGACGACAGCCCCGCGCGTGCCGCGCCGCTGTGCGACCTCGTCGTCCGCCTCGATCCGGCCCGCCCGTTCTCGGCAGCGAGGGCCCGCAATGAGGGTTTCGCTGCCTTGCTGGCGGCGCGACCGGCGACGGCCTACGTGCAGTTCCTCGATGGCGACTGCACCTTGCTGCCGGGGTGGCTGGAAGCCGGTCGGCAGACGCTGGATGCCGACGAGCGCCGCGCTGTGGTGGTGGGACCTCTCCAGGAGCGCCGGCCCGACGCCTCGATCTACAACCGCCTGTGTGCGCTGGAGTGGCGGTCGCCTGCAGGCGACATGCGCAACTTCGGCGCGCTGGGCGGGATCATGCTGGTTCGGGCCGCCTCGTTTGCGCATCTGGGGGGCTTCAACGAGCAGGTGATCGCCGGCGAGGACTCGGAGTTCGGAGTCCGAGCGAGCCAGGCAGGCCACACCGTCACCAAGATCGATGTGCCGATGGCCACGCACGACGCCGACATTCACCGCTTCTCGCAATGGTGGCGCCGAGCCGTACGTTCGGGGCACGCAATCGGGCAGCGCTTCAGCCTGAATGGGCGAGGTCCCACCCGCGACTGCGCACGCGAGCGACGGAGCCTGCTCGTCTGGGCCGGGCTCATTCCGCTCACGATCGTTCTGCTCGCGCCATGGACGCGGGGACTCTCGTTGCTGCTCGCGCTGGTATATGTCGTGCTCGGGTATCGGGTGGCGAGCTATCGTCGGCGCCAGGGCGACGATCCGTCGGAAGCCCGGCTCTACGCGCGGTTCGTCGTGCTCGGCAAGTTCGCCGAGGGCCTCGGCCTCTTCCGCTTCTACCTCAATCGCCTCGCAGGTCGCTACTGGATCATCGAATACAAATGAATCGAATCAAGGCCGGCCTGCTCGGAGCCGGCTACATCTTGGAGGCGCACGCTCGCGCGCTCAAGGCTCTCAACGACGTCGACCTGCACGCGGTATGCGATCTGTCGCAGGGTCGCGCACGACAGGCTGCCGCCAGCCACGGCATCGCCAACGTCTACACGTCTCTCGCGGAACTCGTCGGCTCGGATTGCGACGTCGTTCATGTCCTGCTGCCGCCGTTCTTGCACGAAGACGCGGCACGCCAGCTCCTGGATGCCGGCAAGAACGTGTTCATCGAGAAGCCGATGGGACTCGGCTCGTCCCGATGCCTGGCGCTGGCCGAGCTCGCCAAAGGGAAAGGCCTGAAGCTCGGCGTCAATCACAACTTCCTGTTCCTGCCCGCGTACGAGCGGCTGCGCAAGGACCTGGCGGACGGCACGCTCGGCTCGCTCGACCACGTCACGGTCAACTGGCTGTACACCCTCGGTCTGATCCAGTCCGGGCCCTACGACAACTGGATGGTCGGCTCGGAGGGCAACCTGCTCTTCGAACTCGGATCCCACGTCGCGGCCTTCGCCCTCGACCTCCTCGGCGGAATCGATGAACTGAAGGGCCTTGCTTCGCATCCGATCGAGCTGCCGGGCGAGCAGCGCGTGTTCCGGCACTGGAATGCCGTGGGTGCACGTGGGCGGAGCTCGCTGAGCCTCAACCTGTCGGTCGCCCCTGGGCAGTCCGACAGGAGCCTGCACGTGCGCGGCTCGGCCGCCGTGGCGCACCTCGATTTCGAGCGCAATCTGTACTGGCGCGAGGAGGCGCGCAGCAACAGCGCCATGTTCGATCCTCTGCACACTGCGCGTGCGAGTGCCCGTCAGGTGGCGGCCGAGGGCTGGCGCAACGTGCGAGGCTATCTCGGGGCGACGCTCGCACGTCAGCCGCACGATTCCGCGTTCCAGACCAGCATGTCGCGCAGCATCGCGGCCTTCTATGCCGGCTTGTCGAGCCGCCTCGACACCCGGCTCGAGGGCCGCTTCGGTGCCGCGGTCGTCGCTCTCTGCGAACGGATCGCCATCGAATCGGGGGCACAGCCCGCTTCGCCGCCTCGCCCGATCCGGACCCGTGATCTGGCGCCGGTCGCGCCGCCGACGGCGCTTGTCGTCGGCGGCACCGGCTTCATCGGAACCCGGCTCGTGAAGGCGCTCGCCGATCGCGGCGTGGGCGTTCGCGTTCTCTCGCGCGGGCTCGCCTCGGCACGGGTGGCGCTCTCGGGGCTCCCCGCCGAGGTCGTGTCAGGGAGCCACGATGATCCGGCCGTGCTCGCGCGGGCGCTCGAGGGCATCGAGGTGGTCTATCACCTTGCGAAGGCGACCGGCAAGCGTTGGCAGGACTACGTGGTGGGAGACGTCGAGCCGACGCGCGTCCTGGCCGAAGCGTCGCTGGCGCATGGCGTCAGACGGTTCATCTACACCGGCACCATCGACTCGTACGACTCTGCAAGCGCTTCGGCAGTGATCGACGGCGACACGCCCCTGGACGCCCAGATCGAGCGCCGAAACCTGTATGCGCGCTCGAAGGCCGCCTGCGAAGCGCTGTTGCAGAAGATGCAGCGCGAGCGGGGCCTGCCCCTGGTGATCTTCCGACCCGGCATCGTCATCGGCCCGGGAAGCCCCCCGGCGCACTGGGGTGTCGGCATGTTCCATTCCGACACCCGCGCCGAGTATTGGGGCGACGGGACGACCAAGCTGCCCCTCGTGCTCGTGGACGACGTGGCCGAAGCGCTGGCCTTGGCCATGACCACTCCCGGGATCGAGGGCCAAACGTTCCTGCTCACCGATGAGCCGGTCCTGTCCGCCCGCGAATACGTGGCCGAGTACAGCGCGGCCAGCAGGGCGCGCATCGATGCATCGCCGACGCCGATCTGGCGCTTCTTCGCACTCGATGTCGCGAAGGAGGCCGTGAAGCACCTGATCAGGCACCCGAACCGCCGCGTTCCCAGCTACCGCGACTGGGACTGCCGCAGCCATCGCGCCCGCTACGACAGCAGCAAGACGCGCCAGGCGCTGGGCTGGCAGCCGGCAGGGTCGCGCGAGGCCATCGTCGCCAACGGCATCGTCGCTGCGGTCCGGCACCACTTCCGCTGAGTCCGTGTGGCGTCGCCCTGACATGGCAAGCGTGCTGGCAATCACCGAAGTTCTCCTGACGGGCATCGTTCTGATGCTGCTCGTGCCGATGCTGGTTCTGTGCATCCAGGTCGCGGCGGCACGGGCTCGCCATGAAGCGTCCGCGCAAGGAGAACAGATTTCACGACCCCGGCTGGCCGTGCTGATGCCGGCTCACGACGAGGCAGCGGTAATCGCGAGGCCCATCGGTACCGTGCTCGCGCAACTGCAGCCTCGCGATCGCCTCCTCGTGGTTGCCGACAACTGCAGCGACGACACGGCCCGCATCGCCCGGGCACTCGGGGCCGAGGTCGTGGAGCGCAGCGATCCGTCGCGGCGCGGCAAGGGCTTTGCGCTCGACCACGGCGTGCGCCATCTCGCCGCGGACCCCTGCCCGGTCGTGGTCGTGGTCGACGCGGACTGCGACCTGGGCCCGCGTTGCCTGGACCTGCTCGGCAGCGCCTGCGCACGTGACGACGTTCCGGTCCAGGCTCTGTATCTGATGCGTGCACCGGCCGGCGCCGGGCTGAAGACGCGGGTCGCCGAGTTCGCCTGGATCGTTCGCAATCACGTCCGCCCCCTCGGCTCGCATCGTCTCGGCTGGCCCTGCCAGCTCATGGGCACGGGCATGGCTTTCCCGTGGAGCACGCTCGCTTCGGCATCCCTGGCGACCGGGCACATCGTGGAGGACATGAAGCTTGGTCTCGACCTCGCGCTTGCCGGCAGTCCTCCGCAGTTCTGCGGCGGGGCGCTCGTGGTCAGCGAGTTTCCCAAGGAGCAGGCGGCGCTCGCAACGCAGCGCACGCGCTGGGAGCACGGTCACCTGTCGCTGATCGCCGAGTCGGCCGTTCCTCTGCTCAAGGCCGCTTTCAAGGAGGGGCGTCCCGGCCTGGCCGCCCTGGCGCTCGACCTGTGCGTGCCCCCTCTGGCTTCGCTCAGCCTGGTGCTCGCGGCGGTGTGGACGGGCGCTGCGGTCGTGCTCGCTCTCGGCGGCGCGGCCTACCCGCTCGTGGCAGCCTCGCTTGCGCTGATGCTCCTGCTCTGGGCGACGGGAACGGCTTGGTCGCGCTTCGCCAGGCACGTGCTGTCGGCGGCCGACTGGCTGGCCGTCCCGGCCTACATCCTCGCCAAGGTTCCCCTCTATGCGCGCCTGTTCACCGCGAGGCAAGTCGAGTGGGTGCGGACGCGTCGGAACACGGACGGCGATTGAGCGACCGGCAGGCCGGTAGGGGTGGCGCCCCTGGGCTCACCCTCCCTTGCGGATCGCCCCGGCGCGATGCTCGCGGTGACGAGCGATGGCTTCCTGATAGATGCCGAGCATGCGGTCGACCTTCAGCTCCCAGTCGAACTCTCTGCGCACCTTCGCCCGGGCGCAGCGGCCCATCTGCGCACGTCGCGACGGCGAGCCTGCCAGGTCGAGCATGGCCGCCGCAAATCCTTCGATGACGGACTCGCGCGAATTCGGCGCCACGAGGACTCCGCAACTCGGGTCGAGGTAGTCGAGCGGGCCCCCCCAAGCGGTCGCGATCACCGGTTTGGCCATGGACATGGCTTCGAGAACGACGGCACCGCCGCATTCGAGAAGGCTCGGGAGGACGAGACAGTCCGCAGCCGCGAGCCGTGCAGCGCATTCCTGCTGGGCCAGCCAGCCGGTGAAGTGCACCTTGCCGATGTCGGATACCGACGACCCGGCGATTCCCAGCTCCGCAGCAAGCCCTTCGAGGCTGGCGCGCTGCTCGCCGTCGCCAAGGATCCAAACGCGCATCGGGGTCTGCCTGCACGCCTTGGCAAACGCGTGCAGGAGGAGATCGACAGCCTTCCAATCGACCAGCCGCCCCATGAAGATGAAGGTCGTGGTCCCGTCGCGAGCGGCCTTGCTGTCTTCTGCAGCCTCGCCGTTCCACAGGCCGAGGTCGACGCCGTTCTCGACGAGCTCGATCACGTTCGGTGTGACGCCCTTGGGCAAAGCGAGCCGGGTTCGCTCGTTGGCCACGAGCAATGCCGCCGCCTTGCGCTTGCCGGGGAGCATGGCATTGAGGACGGCCGCCGCGGTCCGGCCCAGCCACATCAAAGCGCCTTCGAGGCCGACCCGGTGGCGCGCAAACGCCCGCGGATAGTCCATGCCGCCGTTCATCGGTCCGATCACGACGGGGACATCAAAACCGTGGAGGAGGGAGGGCTCCCGAGGGGACACCGGCATGGGCTGGTGCACGACCGTGACGCCCTGATCCCGGACGAGCTTGCGCACGACGCGCCGCTGCGAGAGCTGAGTCGCAAGGCGAGACAGGAAGCTTGTTGTGACGTAGGCGATGAAGGCCGGCAGCCTCCTGCCGACGCTCCACATGGCCCGGTGCCAGCGGGAGTCTTCGATGTAGACGATCCGCACGTCATTCGAAAACAGCGCGTCGAGCTCGCCGCGCGTGCGCGCGTGCGTGACGAGCCAGACCGGCAGGCCGCGGCGGCGCAAGACGCGAAAGTAGTGCAGGGCCAAGGCAGCCTCGCCGCCGAAGCGCGACGACGCGTGCTCGGCGACGATCGCCACGCGCAGATCTCCGGCCACCTGCTTAGTCCGTATCCTGGCTGCAGCTTGACGACTCTTGCTGCAGGACTCGGGCCGGCACGCCGACAGCCGTCGCACCGGACGGGACGTCGCGCAGGACGACCGCGTTGGCCCCGATCGTCGCGTGATCGCCGATCCGGACGCCACCGAGGATGCGCGCCCCCGCACCGATCTCGACATGGCCGCCGATGATCGGCGTGCCGGCAAGCGAGCTGCGGGTGCCGAGCGTCACCTGCTGGAAGATCAGGCAGTTGGGCCCGATCGTGGTACCCGGATGAATGACGACGCCGTTGGGGTGGGGCAACAGCAAGCCACCACCGATGCGGCAGCCGAGCGGAACCTCGGCTCCCGTGACGGTGCTCCAGAAGCGGTGCCGCAGGATTGCAAGCCCGCGCAGCAGCCAGCGATCGACGCGTGAGCCATGCATGAAGCGCTCGTAGGCCCTAAGACTCGCGATCAACGCTCGCCCGGGATCCCAGGCCCACGCGCGCTTCGCTTCCCTGCTCCAATCCGGATCACGCGCCGATACCGCTGCCGTATCGCGTTCCTGCCGGCGAGCCGTCGCTACTTCGATGGTGTCCGAGATGGTTCGCGTCATCGCTCATCAGGACTTCGACGTGCGGCTGCCGTTCGAAAACGAGGGCCCTTTGTACAGGCCGAGCGCGTCGAGAAGCACGAGCCACAGGAACCCTGCGTCGCGCGCATAGCGAAGCAGGTAGCGTCTCGGGTCGGTGACGACGCGATACAGCCATTCCAAGCCCATCCGACGCATCCACAGCGGCGCGCGCGCGACGACGCCTGCTTCGTAGTCGATCGTGGCACCGACGCCCATGAAGATCCTCACCTGCGGCAATGCGCCGCGGTAGCGGTCAATCCAGATCTCCTGTTTCGGGGCGCCGAGACCGACGATCAGGACGGTAGCTCCACTTCCCTCGATCATGTGCAGCACGGTCTGGATCTCGGCCTCGTCGTTGACGAAGTTCATCGACGGCCCGTGTGCACCGACGCAAATGTCGCGGCCGGTACGGGCATTGATGCGTTCGAGAGCACGCTGAGCGACTCCAGAGGCTGCACCCAGCAGAAAGATCCGCACCGCAGGGTCATCGCAGTGGTGCCGACAGAAGGCGGGCACGATGTCGGAACCGGCAAGCCTCGCGCGGATGCGCCGCCCCATCAGTCGCAAGGCCCAGAACAGGTAGCCGCTGTCGCAGGTCACGAACTCCGCCCGTGAGTACGCCGCCTCGAAATGGCGATCGCGCTGCAGGTAGTAGAGATGATTGGGGTTGAGCGTGAAGAGCGCTCCGCGCTCCAGACGCCCCATCAGCTCGTCCATGGTGAGATCGTCGATCCACGCGTTCAGCAGCGGCTGACGGACACGCGGCGGTCGCGCAGGAGCGGGGCTGGCGACCGTCATCGTCGGTGGCAAGCTCGTCATCTTGAGCGCCCGCCGCCCTTCCTGCTCATGAACTCGGGCGTCGTGTCCTGCGGCAGCACACCAGCCCAGCGCAGCAGGGGCTTGATCGCGTCTTTCACGGGCTGAGGCAGGACCTGCCTGGCCGCGAGATGAAGGCGCCCATGGGTATGCTGAGAATCGTCCATGCGGCGGTTCTCGCCCTCTTCAGCTGGGACATGGGCTTGGCGATCGGTGAGTTCCGACGACTTGATCTCGCTGCGACGGCCCTTGACGGTGACGTAGGTCCTGCGGTCGACGAGCATGCCGGGCATCGTCGGGGCAAGGACGGCCATGGTCGACGTGAAGCCCGCCCTCGCGAGCAGGTTGATGAGGGACGGCTCCGTGAACCAGAAGCTGCTCACGTTGTCGATCGACGCCCAGAGCTTCGCCGCCTTGGTCTCGGCAGCTTCGTCGACGTCATGCTCACCGTACGTGTGCCCTAGAGCCGTCATGCCTTCGAGGTCCACTTCTTCCGTGCCATGCAGGGAGACGAAGGTGTCGATGAGCGTGATGCCGCTGCAGCACTCGTGCATGGCGCGGACGAGTCCCCAGGCATCTCTGGCGGGCAGGTGGTAGAGCAGGCCCGAGCAGATGACGATATCGAAGATGCCATACTTCTGCGCGCTCAGGTTGCGGACGTCGTCGCAGACGAAGCGGAGCCGGTCGAGGTCGTAGGCATCCCGCACGTAGTTACATTTGTCGACGCTCACCTGGCGCCCCTCGATGCCCACCACATCCGCCCCGTGCAGGGCGAACTCGATCGCGTAGTGACCCTCCAGGCATGCCAGGTCGAGGACACGGCAGTCGCGAAGCGGCTTGCCGATCACATCGGCCGCGACCTGCACGAGGCGGCGCAGGCGATGATCGACAGCCGGAGCTCGCGTGTAGCGGCCGTCCGGCAGCCGGATGGACATGGCGGTCCAATCGCCATGGGCCTGGATGAACCGGTCGAGGTCGGGGACGGCACTCATCGCCACAGGTACTGCGCCGAGCAACCGACGGTATTCGCGGAATACGCAAAGCCCACCGCACCCGATACGTCGCGTTTTTCGTGGGAGAGACTGCACGAGGCTGACAGGCCGCGCCAGACGTCGTAGTTCGCGGCGACGTAGGCCCCTTTGACGACGTCCGTCGTCGGCGCACCCGAGATGCTGCCGACGTTGGTGCCGCTGGCCGACGCGAGCTTGGCACGCGAGTAGCGCAGACCGGCATTCGCGCTGACCTTCGCGGTCGCGGCGTAGGTCGCGCCTAGCGCCAGACTGTTCGTGATCTGGTTGTTCTGGTACTGGCCGGTGACCGGCGTCAGGATCGGGCCCGTACCCGTCTGCACGAGGACGTAGGTCGTGAAGGGCGACGTGTTGTAGCCGGCGTCCCGGCTTGCGGTCAGGTTGACGCCGAGCTTGCCTGTGGGACGCCATCCCACCTGCAGGCTACCGGTCAGGCCGGAGAAGTCGGCGTCGCTGCCGAGGCTCGAGTTGGTCTGCTTGGTGTAGCTGATGCGCCCGCTCGTGGAAACCAGACCGGATACCTCGTAGTCCGCGAGGAAGTCGAGGTTCGTGCCCTTCTGCGTGTTCCCCTGGGTCACACCGGTCGCGGTGTTGGAAAAGGCTTGGGGTGCCTCGGTCCGCGTGCCACGCACGCCGACGCCGAGTCGCAGCGGGCCACCAGGACGGTAGTAGAGCGTCACGCCCACCGTCTTGAACGTGGCATCGGACGCCGAGCTCTCCGGGAGGGAATAGTCGGTCTTCGAATAGCCTGCGGAGCCTTCCAGCGTCAGAAGCGATGCGCCGCCATAGCGCAGGCTGGCGTCGATGCTCCTGTTGTTTACCGTGTTGCGACGCTGTTGAGCCGGGCCCGCGTTGACCAGCGGAGACGTGAGGTTGCGGTTCAGCGCGAAATTGATGCCGCCCGAGATGTTGTTGATCGTCTCGAGGGCCGCGCCGGTGCTCAGGTTGTAGCTGACGTTGTTCAGCTCGTCTGCCTTTTGGTACCTGTTCGACGAGACGCTGGCCCGACCGAAGACACGCTGACGACTGATTGGCTGGTCGAAGCCGCCGAGCAGGCTCGTGCTCGAATAGTTGTCGCTGGGCCCGTTGGGGATGCGGAAGACGTTGGAGTCATGCGTGATCGCCTGGCTCACGCCGATGTAGTACGGGTTCGGATCGGTCGGTCCGAAAGTCGACGGCGAGGTCGTCGTCCGAGGGGTGGTCGAGCCGGCGGTCGGTGCCGAAGGAGACGTGGACGGCGTGCTCGAGGGAGCGGTGTCCTGCGCCTGGATCGCGGTGGCCGACAGCCCGAAGAACGCGCCCGCGACGATGGCGACGATGCCGTGTCCCGGCGCAAAAGGGTGGTTCATCGTGGTGTCTCCTCGACTGTCGCTCGTGGTTTCCAGCTCGCAGCCGGCACGCTCAATACGCGTGCCGGTCGAAGAACAGTAGCCGGATGGTGCTGGCGATGATCCGCAGATCGAGCCCCAGCGACCAGTTCCGCAGGTACTGCAGATCGTATTCGACGCGAGTCCGCATCTTCTCGATGGTGTCGGTTTCGCCACGATGGCCGTTCACCTGGGCCCACCCGGTGATCCCGGGCTTGACCTTGTGGCGGACCATGTAGGCCTTGATGATCTGCCGGTACTCCTTGTTGTGCGTCACGGCGTGGGGTCGTGGCCCGACGATGCTCATCGTGCCCTGGAGCACGTTGAAGAACTGCGGCAGCTCGTCGAGCGAGGTGCGGCGCAGGAATGCACCGAAGCGCGTGACGCGCTGGTCGTTGCGGGTCGCCTGACGAACCACGGCTCCGTTGTCCAGGGTCGTCATGGAACGAAACTTGTAGACGATGATCTCGCTGCCGTCGAGGCCATTGCGGCGCTGCTTGAAGATGACCGGCCCGGGAGAGCTGAGCTTGACGCCGATCGCGATCAGCAGCATCAGCGGCGAGATCAGGACGACGATGAGCGAGGCGAGCACGACATCGCTGACCCGCTTCACGAGCCGATTGGTGCCGGTGAACGGCGTCTCGCAGATGCCCACGATGGGCACCCCGTTCATGTCCTGCAGCCGCCCCTGGATGATGCTGATGCCGAACACGTCGGGCACGAAGAAGAGCGACGCAGTCGTGCCTTGCAGCTGCTCGAGCAGCTCGACGATGCGTGGCTGCGAGCCGAGCGGCAAGGTGATGTAGACCTCGCGGATGCCCTTGTCCGCGACGTATTCGGCGACCTCGCCGAGCGTCCCCAGCACCTGCGTCTTGGTCTCCACCTCGATCCGCCCGTCGCTGCGATCGTCGAAGTAGCCCACGAAGTCGACGCCGAAGCTACGGTCCGCCTCCAGCGCCTTGGCGACCTTGGCGCCCAGCGAGCTCGCGCCGACGACCACCGCCCTGCGGCGGGACTTCGGCCTGGCTGCATGGCGCTGCAGGACGACCTTGCCGAGCCCGTTGGCGAGCCACTGCAGGACAGGCGTCAGCACGCCCCAGGTCAGGAGCACATCGTTCTCGAAGTAGTGCAGGCTGCGCGTCGCGTAGCCGCACAGGGCCAGGATCGAGAGCAGGATGACCCAGGACGAGCCGATGTCGACGGCTGCGCCGAGGAGGCTGTCGCGAAACCGGTTGCGGCCGGGAAAGGTGAGGGCGAGGACGAGCAGGCAGAGCGTGAGCGCGGGTCGATCCATGCGCTCCCCGTACGCCAGCGTGACGCAGACGAAGGTCAGCACCGTGATCCCGGGCTCGAGCAGCGCCGCGACGAGCGTCGTCACGGACTGGGGCGCGCTGAAGAAGGTTCGCTTGTGCGGGTCGTCGAACATCAACTGGGGGAAAAAGGTAAGTCGATGATCGTCAGATCGACGGAGGCAGGCGGGTCAACCTGTCTTCCGAAGGTGTCTTGGCCTCCGCATGAACCTGATGACTGGGCGACCCCGGCAAGCCCGATCGGCGACCTTCGACGTCTCGGAACCGTTACACGACGTGTTCCTGGGCTCGCCGACCCCGGCCGAAGAGACCCAGGCGCTGTGCCTCCAGGGCAGCTTCCGCGCGCGAGCTCACGTTGAGCTTGCGATAGATCTGCTTCACGTAGTCGGAGATCGTGTGCCGCGACAGCTCGAGCTGCACCGCGATCTCGGGCAGCGTGTACCCCTTCGCGACGCGCAGGAGAACCTCGTTCTCGCGGTCGGTGAGCGACACGTGCGGGATGTTCTTGGGCCGCCCGCGCTGCGACGACCGCGAGGCGAAATGCGCCATGACGCGCCGGGCAATCGCCGGCGACAGCGGCGGTTCCCCCTGGCTCATGCGCCGGAACTGGTCGACGATGACTGCCGCTGCCTGGTCCTTGAGCAGGTAGCCGAAGGCGCCGGCCTGCAGGGCGGGAAACAGGTGGTCGTCGTCGTCGTGGATGGTGACGACCACCGCTTGCGCCTGCGGCTGCGCTTCGCGGAGCGCGGCAACGACGTCGACGCCGGAGCCGTCCGGCAGGCCGAGGTCGATGAGCGCGATGTTGACCGGAACCTTGGCGATGATCGCGAGCGCCGCGTTGACCCGGGCAGCGTCGTGGACGACGGCGTCCGGGAAGACCTGAGCGATCTGCACCTTGAGCCAGGCGCTGGCTTCCGGGATGTCTTCCAACAGCAAGATGTTCATCGCGACCCTCCTCATGCTCCAACGCGCTGCTTCGCGGGGCGGCAGACGGAACTGTCCGAAGAAAACCAGTGGCAACTTGCATGCCACAGCATCTCCGACCGCCTGGGACTCTGGTGGAGACCAGAATCAGCGCACGTCGCATCCTAGCAAGGCACGGGTCGCCGTTGGGCGACCCTAGAGGGGCACCGTGAGCGAAATCACGACCCCCGAACCGGGCCTGGATTCGACTAGGCACTGGCCGTCGATCTTCTTCGCCCGACGCTTCATCGTCGACATCCCCTGGCCTCGTTGCAGGTCGGACGAGATGCCGCTGCCGTTGTCGCGCACCGTCACGTGGAGGGTCCGTCCGGCGACCCGGCAACGGACCTCGCATCGGGTGGCTCCGCTGTGTTTGATGACGTTGCTGACGGACTCCCGGAGGATGCGCGTCACCTGCATGAAGACGCGTGCCGACAGGGTGTCGGCGATCGCTTCCTCGGGGTTCGACCAGAGTGCCTTGATCTTGGCCTCGCCGAGCCGGGTCATGATCTCGGCCCGCCAGTCGGCGAGCGCTTCGTCGAGACGGACGGCCTTGCCTGCCAGCCCGCGAACGGAGAGGCGCATCTCCTCTAGGGCCTCGCGGGCGAGCTGGGGAATCCGCGACGGGTCGCTGGTGTGCACGATGGTCAGCAGCTTGGCGCCGAGGTCGTCGTGCAGATCCGAGGCGATCCGCTTGCGCTCCTGTTCGGTGAACTGCTCGACGCGCTGGGCAGTGAGCTGTTCGACGCGCGCGGCGGTCGATTCCTCGATGCGCGTCTCGAGGTGCTGCAGCTGGGCCGCAAGCCGGTTCCGGTCGACCACCGTCTCTCGCAAGGCACGGGCGAACATCAGAAACAGGCGGCTTCCCACATAGATGAGCAGGATCGGCATCACCCACTCGCCGATCGAGTACGGAACGGGCTCGACGGCACCCCATTGCACGCCGAGCTCGAAGAGGAGGGTCGCGAGGCCGAAGGCGATGGTGAGCGCCATGGGACCGAGGTCGTGCGGACGCTGGCGCCGCGTCACGATCAGGTAGATCGCCATCACGCAGGCGAGCTCCAGGGACAGGAGCACGTACCAGACGTTGGCCACCAGGAAGAGCCGGTCCGGTCCGGCCAGGACGAGTGACAGCGGCAGAGCCACCCACTGCACCGCAATCAGGTTCTCGATGCTTCGTGAGCGCAAACCGGCGAAGCTCAGGAAGAACTGCACGGCGCAGGCGAGAAGAAGCGCCCATGCCGAACAGAACATGAACTCGGTGACGCTGTTCTGCCACGGCAGGTCAACCGACCACAGCGCCAGGGACATGGCTGCCCAGCCGAGGCAAAGCCACCCGAAGTACGAGAAATAGACTTCGCGCGGGTGCAGCCAGCCGACGGCCACCATCAGGCAACCCAGGCCGATGAGGAGCAGGCTGCTGCCGCGCAGCCAGGTCGGCTCCCAGAAGAGCCGTCCTGCATGCGCGGTCGCGAGCGACGACTGCAGCCCGAGCTCGATCGCGGAAAGTCCGCCCGATCGACGCAGCGATCCCACGCGTTCGAGAGGATGGCCCTGCACGCGCAGGTCGAGGACGTTGCCTTGGGCATTGAGCAGCGCAGGCGGCAGCGCGATCACCTGAGCGCGGCCGCAGTTGCGGGTGACCGGCTCCTGCATCCTCCCGCCGCTGTAGATGAGGCTGCCGTTCAGGAACACCTGTGCGTTCGTGCAGGCGCGCTCGATGTAGAGCGCCAGGAGCTCGCCCGGCAACGTGGTCTCGGCGAACCTGAAGCTTGTCCGGTACCAAATGCTGCCTTCGTGCAGCGGGTGGGTCAGGAACCAGTAGTCGGGAAGCGATACGCGACGCACAGGGGCGCCGGCGGGGAAGGCTTGCCCGGTGCCGGCTGCGACGAGTGCCGAGTCGATGCGAGGCGCGGGTGCGGTCGCCGGCTGCGAACCGGACGTCGAGATCATCGCCAGCATGGCGAGGATCGCGAGCAGCACGAGCCCGGTCACCCGACGGGTCGCACGACGGAAGCGGGAGCTCACATGCATGAAGATCGATTCTGCCGTGGCCCCTCCGCTCGCAGACGAGTGTGGCGCCGCCGCCCCCCGCGCCGGCGAAATATGGACGAAGAAAAGCCCGGACCGGCCGGGTGGCCGGCCGCCGGGCTCGCCGTAAGGTCTTGCTTAGGCCGAGCGCTGCTTGCGGCGACGGGCGATGAAGCCGATGGCGCCCAGACCTGCCATCATCAGCGCGTAGGTCTCGGGCTCAGGGATCGGGGTGGTCGAGAACTGAGTTGTCTCGAATGCGTCGATGCTGCTCGCGAACGTCGCCGACGTGATCATCGTGCCGGCGGAGGCGACGAACTGGACGTACTGGTTGAAGCTCTGATCCCCGTTCTGGACCGGAAATCCCAGCGACGCCGTCGTGAAGACGTAGTCAACGCTGAGGTTGTCGCGAAGCGTCAGCGAGTTGTAGGTGTCCGGTGAACCCCACAGCAAGCTGAGGTAGGACGTGCCACCCACGAACGTCATCACCGCAGGGCTGGTGCTGCTGGGACCGGCCGCGAGGAACGGAACGCCCGGCAGAACGTCGTCGGCGAACTGCATGTCCGTCGCGTAGATCGTGCCGCCCACGATGGTGGCCACAGGCGTCGCCAGCGGGCCAAGCGCGCAGTTGTTGCCGGCTGGCGCAGACACGCAGGGCTGTCCGAAGGTCTCTGTCGTGAGCGGGATCAGGGGACCGCCCGGGCCCGCGGCAAGCGAGCCGGTGACGACGGCCTGCGCGCTGAACGACGCGGCGAGAGCCGCTGAAGCGAGTACTGTTCCTACGAGTTTCATAATCTTCCTTAAAAGGTGACGACGCAGTTCCCTGGGATCAAGACGACGCTCGCCCCTTCGAGTGATGTATTGGAGCCGGTGTTACGGTACTTCCCAACCCCGTGATCGAGGGGTCTCTTGTAGGAAAGGACGAAGCGAGGGCTAATGTCCCTCACCTCTTGACAACATCTACTGACGTGACTTCCGCCCCGCCTGTTTCAATTTACGAGATCCAGCGCGCGGCGACGCGTCTACAGGGCGACGTCCTCGAGACCCCGTGCCTGCCCTCGCGGACGCTCTCCGAGATCTGCGGCTGCGACATCTTCCTGAAGTTCGAGAACCTGCAGTTCACGGCTTCCTTCAAGGAACGAGGCGCGTTGAACCGAATGGCCCAGCTGACGCCGGCGGAGCGCACGGCGGGTGTCCTGGCGATCTCCGCCGGCAACCACGCCCAGGCCGTGGCGTACCACGCGCAGCGGATGGGCATCGCCGCGACCATCGTCATGCCGCGTTTCGCGTCGTCGTTGAAGGTCGAGAACACGCGGGGCTTCGGTGCCGAGGTGGTCCTTCAGGGCGATACGTTCGAGGATGCACGTGTGACTGGCCTTGAGCTGGCCGCGAAGCGTGGACTTACCTTGGTACACCCCTTCGACGACCCGGCCGTCATCGCCGGCCAAGGCACGGTGGCGCTCGAGATGCTCAGCCAGCAACCGACGCTCGAGGTGCTGGTGGTGCCGATCGGCGGCGGCGGGCTCATCGCCGGCATGGCGACGGCGGCCCGGGCCCTGCGGCCGGACATCGGCCTGGTGGGCGTCCAGGCAGAGCGGTTCCCTGCTGCCTGGAATGCGCTGCACGGCGAGCGACGCGAGAGCCGGCAGGCGACCATCGCCGATGGCATCGGCGTCAAGTCCACCGGCGAGCTGACGCTGCCCATCATCCGCGACCTCGTGGACGACGTCCTCCTGGTCTCCGAGGAAGACGTGGAAACCGCCATCCTGATGCTCCTGGAGATCGAGAAGACCGTGGTCGAAGGAGCGGGAGCGGTCGGATTGGCGGCCGTCCTCAACGACCGGCAGCGGTTTGCCGGACGCAAGGTCGGCCTGGTCCTTTGCGGCGGCAACATCGAGCCGCTGGTGCTCGCCGAGATCATCGAGCGCGGGATGGTGCGCTCCGGGCGGCTGGCACGCCTGCGCATCGACATTCGCGACGTGCCCGGCGCCCTGGCGGAGGTGGCGAGGCTCCTGGCCGGCCTGGGTGCCAACATCGACGAGGTGCAGCACCAGCGGGCGTTCAGCTCGCTGTCGGTGGAACGGGTCCAGATCGAGGTCGTCGTGCGGACGCGCGGCGTCGCCCACGTGCAGAGCATCCTGGAGGCGCTGCGCCAGGAGGGTTACGACGCCGAGCGGATCGGCTGAATGCTTGACAACTAAACGATCGGCGGCTAATGTGGCCCGTACGCAACATGGGACGGGCAGCTTGAAGATCGCGGTACTCGGCGGAGGCAACGGCTCGCTGGCCGCCGCCGCGGATCTGGCCGAGGCCGGTCACGAGGTGCGGCTGTGGCGGCGCGACCGGGCGGGCTTGCAGAGCCTGCTCGACGCCGGCGGGATCACCTTGAAGGACGCCGACGGGGTGCGGCGGGTCCCGCTCGCCGCAGCGACGCCCGATATCGCCAGTGCCGTGCGCGGAGCGGAGCTCGTGCTGGTCCCCAACCCCGCGACCGCGCAGGCCGACATCGCCGGGCTGCTGGCGCCCCACCTCGAGGATGGCCAGGTCGTGTTCCTGCCGCCCGGCACCTTCGGCAGCTTCGTCATGTCGCGTCAGGTCCGGGCGCACGGCAGCCGCGCCGAGGTGGCGTGGGCCGAGACCGGAACGCTGCCGTACCTGGCCCGCAAGCACGGCGAAGCCGAGATCAACGTCACCGTCCGCGCGGTCCGCCTGCCGACGGGCGTCTTTCCGCTCCGTCGTGCGGATCACGCGCTGGCGGTGATCCGCCGCGCCTATTTGAGCGTGCACGGCTGCGGCGATGCGCTGTCCGGCGCGCTGATGAACGCCGGTCCGGTCATCCACCCGCCGCTGATGGTCCTGAACGCCGCGCCGCTGCAGCATTTCGAGCGCTGGGACATCCACGACGAAGGCACGCAGCCGGCGGTTCGCGCGGTGACCGGCGCCCTTGACGCGGAGCGCATCGCGGTTCGTGAAGCCCTCGGCTTTCCGGCGCCGCACTACCCCCTGTCGGACCACTACGAGAACGACCGGTGGATGTATGGCGACGCGCACAAGCAGCTCGTCAAGTCGGGCGACTGGCGCGAGCACATCGACCTGGTGACGCACCGCTACGTCACCGAGGACATCGAGCTCGGCCTGTCGTTCCTGGCGTCCGTCGCGCGCTGGTCCGGCGTCGAGGCGCCGGTCGCGCACGGCCTGCTCGCCGTCGCCGGCGCATTCGTCGGCCGCGATCTGATCCGCGGGCCGCGCACGCTCGACGCTCTGGGCTTGGCCGGTCTCGACCGGGCCGCGCTGGCCGGGCTGCTCACGGAAGGCGAGTAGGGCGTGGCCCGATTCGTCGCCGTCGGCGCGGGACGCATGGGCCGGGGCATCGCCATCGCATTCGCCTACGCCGGGCACCGCGTGGCCGTGCTCGACCTGCGCGAGCGCCCCGCCGGTGCCTGGGCGACGCTGCGCGCCGACGCCGAAGCCGAGGTCCGCGCCAGCCTCGATGCCCTGGCGCAGCTCGGCGCCATCCGTGCCGACCAGGTCGACGCCATCGCCGCGCGTGTCGACTACGCGGAGGCCGCCCGAGCGCCCGCCGTGCTCGCCGCTGCCGAGCTCGTGTTCGAAGGCGTGACCGAGACGCTGGACGCCAAGCGCGAGGCTCTTGCGCAGATCGGCCGCCACTGCAGCGCCAGCGCAATCCTCGCGTCGACCACCAGCAGCATCCCCGTGACCTCGCTGGCCGCGTTCGTTCCCGAGCCGAGCCGTTTCCTGAACGTGCACTGGCTCAACCCGGCGTACCTGATCCCGGTCGTCGAGCTGAGCGTCCACGCTGGCACGGATGCTGCTGTCGTCGAGCGCTGCAAGGCGCTGATGGCGTCGATCGGCAAGGTGCCGGTGGTCTGCGGGCCGGCCCCCGGCTACATCGTGCCCCGGCTGCAGGCACTGGTGATGAACGAGGCGGCACGGATGATCGAGGAAGGCGCCGCCACGGCGGAAGAGATCGACAAGGCGACCCGGTTCGGCATGGGCCTGCGCTTCGCCGCGATCGGCGTGGTCGAGTTCATCGACTTCGGCGGCAGCGACATCCTCCATCACGCCAGCCGCGAGATGGCGGCCTCGCTCGACGCCGGCCGCTACCGCGCCCCCGACATCGTCGGCCGCATGGTCGACAGCGGCCGCCTGGGGGTGAAGACCGGCGCGGGCTTCTACGACTATGCGGGGCGCGACATCGCGGCCTATCGTGGCGACGTCCTCGCGCGCACCCTGGCCCAGCTCGAGCGCGCCGGCCTCTGGCGCCCGGCGTCGGATCACACATTGCCCTGAAGGAGAGCCCGTGTCACCACTCAAGCGTTCGTTCCTCCGCCTCGCGTGCATCGCCGCGCTGGCCGGCCCGCTGGCCGCCGAGGCCCAGGAGATCACCCTCAAGGCCGTCAACGCGTTCACCGAGGGCACCTACTTCGCGCGCAACTTCGAGCGCTTCGTCAAGAAGGTGAACGACGAAGGCAAGGGGCTGGTGCAGATCAACTACATCGGCGGGCCGAAGGCGATCCCGACCTTCGAGCAGGGCAATGCGCTGCGCAGCGGCGTCGTCGATCTCGCCAACAGCACGACCTCGTTCACGGCCGGCATCATTCCCGAAGGCCTCGCGTTCAACTACACGAACAAGACGATGGCCGAGATGCGAAAGGACGGCTCGCTCGAGTACCTCAACAAGCTGTTCCTGGACAAGGGCCTCTACTACTTCGCGCGCACCGGCGAAGGCATCCAGTACTACATCTACTCGAACAAGAAGATCGAGACGGCCGACCTCACCGGCCTCAAGCTGCGCATCGCGCCGATCTACCGCGACTTCTTCCAGAAGCTCGGCGCCAGCGTGGTGCAGATCGCTCCGGGCGAGGTCTACACCGCGCTCGAGCGCGGCGTGGTCGACGGCTACGGCTGGCCGCTCCTCGGCATCTTCGACCTCGGCTGGCACGAGAAGACGAAGTACCGGCTCGAGCCGGGCTTCTACGCCATCGAGCTCGGCGTCATGTTCAGTGCGAACACGTGGAAGAAGCTGACGCCGGCGCAGCGCGAGTTCCTCGAGAAGCAGGGCGCCTGGCTCGAGAGCCTGAACACCGACATGGCCAACAAGGACGCGCCGGCGGAGATCAAGAAGCAGCAGGACGCCGGCATCCAGGTCGTCAAGCTGCCGCCCGACCAGGCCAGGATCCTGGTCAAGACCGCGAACGACGCGGCGTGGGACGCGATCGTCAAGGCGAGCCCGCAGCACGGCCCGAAGCTGCGCGAGATGCTCGCGCCGAAGTAGAGCCCGTCGAGGCAAGCCGGCGCACGCGCCGGTGCCCCGCCGCTGCCCTCGATGGCATCGCTCTCCGCCGCCTTCGGCCGCCTCTACCAGGCGCTGGCTCTCGCCGCCTGCGTGTTCCTCTTCGCCATGATGGTCGTGATCTGCGGCGACGTGTTCCTGCGCAACGTGCCGCTGATCCGCACCCTGCGCGGCTTCCCGGCGACCAACGACCTCTCCGAGGCCTTCCTCTACCTCATCACGCTGCTGTCGTCCCCCTGGCTGCTGCGCAAGGGGCAGCACATCCGCGTCGACGTGCTGCTGCGGGCGATTCCCAAACGCTGGGCCTGGTACTGCGAGTGGGCGGTCGACGTGCTGGGCCTCGTCTGCTGCCTCGTCCTCATGTGGTACGGCTTTGCCGCCACGCTCGACGCGTACCGGTCGGGCGAGATGTTCATCAAGGCCCTGGCGACGCCCGCCTGGTGGTGGCTCGTGTTCCTGCCTTTGACGTTCGGGCTGCTCGCGGTCGAGTTCGTGTTCCGCATGCTGGCGCTCGGCGCCGGCGAGCGCGGCCCGCGCAGCGAAGCGGTGTCGGCGGCGTGAGCCCGGTGCGGCGGTCGACGGCGAGGCGGCGATGAGCTGGCAGGCTGCCTCGTGGCTCCTCCTCGGCGGCTCGACCGTCCTCCTCTTCCTCGGCCTGCCGGTGGCCTTCTCGTTCCTCGTCATCAACGTCGTCGGCGCCTTCCTGATCCTGGGCGGCGAGAACGGCATCGCGCAGATGGTGCGTAACTGCGTCGGCTCGGTGGCCAACTTCTCACTGACGCCGATCCCGCTGTTCGTGCTGATGGGCGAGGTGCTGTTCCACACCGGCCTCGCCGTGAAGGTGATCGACGGCATCGAGCGCCTGATCCGCAACGTGCCCGGACGGCTGGCGGTGGTCGCAGTCGTCGCCGGCACCATCTTCTCGGCGATTTCAGGCTCGACCATCGCGACGACGGCGATGCTCGGCAGCCTGATGGTCCCCCTGATGCTCTCGCGCGGCTACCACCCGACCATGGCGACGGGCCCGGTGATGGCCATCGGCGCCGTCGACATGCTCATCCCGCCGTCGGCGCTCACGGTGCTGCTCGGCAGCCTTTCCGGCATCTCGATCAGCAAGCTGCTCATCGGCGGCATCGTGCCCGGCCTGATCCTGTCGGTCGTCTTCGTCGCCTACATCGTCATCCGGGTGCGCCTGCAGCCTTCGCTGGCGCCGAGCACGTCGTTTGTCGAGTACCACGGCTGGCAGAAGCTGAAGCCGCTCTTCCAGTACGTGCTGCCCCTGGTCTCGATCTTCGTGGTCGTCGTCGGGGTCATGGTCGCCGGCATTGCCACGCCGACGGAGTCGGCGGCGATCGGCGCCGCCGCGACGATGTTGCTGGCACTGCTTTACCGGGCCCTGTCGCTGAAGAGTCTGGTCGCCGCCATCCAGGGCACGGTCGTGGTGTCGGGGATGATCCTCTTCATCATCGTCGGCGCGACGACCTTCGCGCAGGTGCTCTCGTTCTCGGGCGTGAGCAACGGCATCGTGCAGCTGATCACCGGCCAGAACCTCTCGCCGATGGCCGTCGTCGCCGGGATGCTGGCGATCCTGATCGTGCTCGGCATCTTCGTCGACCAGGTCAGCATGATGCTCATCACGCTGCCGATCTTCATGCCGATCGTGCAGCAGCTCGGCATCGACCCGGTCTGGTTCGGGATCATGTTCCTCATCTGCATGCAGCTCGGCCTGCTCCTGCCGCCGCACGGGCTGCTGCTGATGACGATGCGCGGCGTCGCGCCGCCGGAGGTGACCATGGGCCACATCTTCCAGGCCGTCGTTCCGTACCTGCTGTTCAGCTTCGCCGTGCTCGCGCTCGTGTTCGTGCTGCCCGGCACGGCGACCTGGCTGCCGGGGCTGCTGAAGTAGCCGGGGGGTTCCGCATGGCCGGCCTGCGCGATCGCCTCGTCTTCGATGCCGAAGGCGGCACGGTGCGGGACGGGGCGCGACGCTACGTGCTCATGCGCCCGGATGTCCTGATGGGAGCGTTTGCCCGGCTGGAGCCGAAGGCGCGGAGCATGGCTCTCGACGCGTTCGCGGCATCCGCCGAAGAGCACGGCGGCGACAGCCTCGCGGCGTACTTCGCCAGCGTCGGCGGCGACGCCTCGGCACTGCTCGACGCGACCGCCGCCGCGGCCGCCGACCTCGGCTGGGGCCGGTGGTCGTTCCGCCGGGACGGCGACGGGCTCCGGCTGACGGTGACGGGAAGCCCCTTCGCGCACGGCTTCGTCGCAGCGGCTGCGGATGGGCCGGCCGAGCCCGTGTGCACGCCGATCCGCGGATTGCTGGCCGCTGCGGCGCGGCTGGTTCTGGCTTCGCGGGCGTCGCCCGGCACGGCTGGCGCGCCGGCCGCGCCGGCCGCGCTTGGTGCCGCGGCGGCCGACCGCGTCGACACCGAGGAGCTTGCCTGCAGCGCTTGCGGCCACCCGTGCTGCGAGTTCATCGCCCGTCGTCGCGCGCACCGCGCCTGAGGATCCCGCCGTGACCACCCTCGATGCACCTTCGCTCGCGGCCCTGGTGGAGCCCGACCAGGTGCATCGCGACGTCTACACCGATCCCGCCGTGTTCGCGCTCGAGATGAAGCGCCTGTGGCAACGCAGCTGGCTCTTCGTCGGCCACGCCAGCCAGGTGCCGGAGCCGGGCGACTTCGTCACGACCAGCCTCGCCGGCCAACCGGTGATCATGGTGCGGCACGGCGACGCCTCGATCCGCGTCCTCTTCAACCGCTGCGCGCACAAGGGCACGCGCATCGCCAGTCAGCCGAGCGGCAACACCGGCCGCACCTTCCGCTGTCCGTACCACGCCTGGACCTATCGCACCGACGGCTCGCCGCTCGGCCGGCCCTTGCCAGGGGGCTACGAGGGCACCCGGGTGAGCACGTGCGCGGCCGGCGAGGGCCTGGCCCGCGCCGGCGCCGTCGAGACCTACCGGGGCTTCGTCTTCGCCCGCCTCGCGCCGCAGGGCGTCGGCCTGCGCGACTCCGCCGGCGCGATGCTCGAGGTGCTCGACAACCTGGTCGACCGCTCGCCGCAGGGCGAGCTGCGGGTCGCCGGCGGCGTGCTGCGCAGCCGCTTCCGCGCCAACTGGAAGATCTACCTGGAGAACATCAACGACACCCTGCATCCGGTGTCGACGCACGAGTCGGCGGCCGCCGCAGCCACCGCCGTCTGGTCGGGCATGCCCGACGACACGCCGAAGCCGATGTCGATCCAGCAGCTCATGCCCTTCGGCTCCGGCTACCGCTTCTTCGAGAACATGGGCGCGCGTGTCCTGCCGCACGGGCACAGCATCCTCGGCACCCGCTTCAGCATCCACAGCGGCTACGGCGACCTGCCCGGCTACGAGGCGGCGCTGCGGGCGCGGCACGGCACCGATCGGACCGCGGCGATCCTCGCCTTCTCGCCGCAGAACGCGGTCTTCTATCCGAGCCTGGCGGTGAAGGCGTCGCCGCTGATCCTGCGCGTCCTGCGCCCGATCGCCGTCGATCGCACCGAGGTCGAGGCCTGGGCGCTGGAGCCGGTCGGCGCGCCGCCGGAGCTGCTGCAGCGGGCTCTCACCTACAACCGGCTCGTCTTCTCGCCCATGTCGGTGCTGGCGCACGACGACCTGCATGTCTTCGAAGGCATCCAGGAGGCGCTGGCGGTGCAGGCCAACCCCTGGGTGAGCCTGCACCGCGGCCATCGCGCCGACGAGGCGTCGATGCCGGACCGCGAGGTCGGCGGCACCGACGAGGCGCTGATGAGGAACCAGTTCCGTGCCTGGGCCAACGGCATGGCGCCCGACGGGGGCGAGGCGGCGAACGCGGCCGGCATGGCCGGCGCCAGGGCCTGAGATGGCCGCCGGGCCGGATTCACTCGGCAGTCGGCTTGTGCAGGTCGATGATCCGCCGCAGCGTCGTCTTCAGCGCGTCGGCGCGGGCGAGGCCGAACGGCGCGAGGACGCGGTCCTCGTGCTCGCGCGCCAGCACGATCAGCCGTTGGACCAGCTGCCGCCCGGCCGGCGTGATGCCGACCAGCGTCACGCGGCGATCGCTGTCGTGTGCCGTGCGGCGGACGTGGCCCTTCTCCTGCATGCGGTCGAGGAGCCGGGTCACCGTGGGCTGCTTGGCGAGGGCGATGCTCGCAAGGCGGCCGATGCTCATCCGCGGCGAATCGGCGAGGGTGGCGAGGACCCGCCACTCCGAGATCGACAGGCCCTGGCGGCGGACGACGGCGTGGAACTCGGCCGAGATGAGCTGGCTCGCCTGCGCCAGCAGCGCCGGCAGGTAATCGTCGACGAACGCGGTCGTGGCCGGCGCTTCGCCGGCCGTGGCCGTGTCGGACGACGGCGACGCCGCTGCCTCGCCGGCGCCGGCGAGCGTCCGCGCGGCGCGCCGGGCTTTCAAAGTATGACTTTGCATACGTTCACGTCTCAACTAATATAGGCCGCAGACGCATCGCAGGCAAGCGGGAAGGGAACATGGCCGAGCGTTCTTTCGCCGAGGAAGTCGGCAAGCTCAGGTTGGGCGAGGGCGAGACCTTCCGCGGCGAGGGCATCCTCGCCGTGACCAAGGCGCTGCTCGAGTCGGGCGTCGCCTACGTCGCCGGCTACCAGGGCGCGCCGATCTCGCACCTGATGGACGTTCTCGCCGACGCCGAGGACATCCTCGTCGAGCACGGCATCCGCTTCGAGAACAGCGCCAGCGAGGCGACCGCCGCCGCCACGCTCGCCGCATCGGTGAACTACCCGCTGCGCGGCGCCGTCACGTTCAAGGGGCCGGTCGGCGTCAACGTCGCGTCCGATGCGCTCGCCAACCTGGCTTCGGGCGGCGTGCGCGGCGGCGCCCTCGTCATCGTCGGCGAGGACTATGGCGAGGGCTCGTCGATCATGCAGGAGCGCAGCCACGCGTTCGCCATGAAGTCGCAGATCTGGCTGCTCGACCCGCGCCCGAACCTGCCCTCGATCGTCGCCGCCGTGAAGCAGGGCTTCGAGCTGTCGGAAGCGAGCCGCACGCCGGTGATGCTGCAGCTGCGCATCCGCGCCTGCCATGTCTACGGCCGCTTCACCGCGTCGGCCAACCGGCGCTCACCGTTCACCCTGCAGCAGGCGATGGACCAGCCGGTGCGGCAGACCGACCGCATCGCCCTGCCGCCGGCCACCTACGCCCACGAGCGCGAGAAGATCGCCGAGCGCTGGCCGGCGGCGGTGCGCTTCATCGAGCAGCGCGGCCTGAACGAGTTCTTCGACGCCGACGGTGCCTGCCGCGACCTCGGCATCGTCGTCCAGGGCGGGCACTACAACACCGTCGTGCGCGGCCTCGAGCGGCTCGGCCTCGCCGACGTCTACGGCCGCTCGCAGGTGCCGCTCTACGTCATGAACGTCGCCTACCCGGTGATCGACGCCGAGGTGCTGCGCTTCTGCAGCGGCAAGCGCGCCGTGCTCGTGATCGAGGAGGGCCAGCCGAACTTCGTCGAGCAGAACATCGCCAACGTGCTGCGGCAGGGCGGCAGCACGACCGCCTTGCACGGCAAGGACGTGCTGCCGATGGCCGGCGAGTACGTGCCGACCGTCGTCCGCGACGGCCTGCGCGCCTTCCTCGAGCGCTATGGCGCGCTGCTGCCGAGCGGCCCCGCGGTGGCGGCCAGCGGCGCAGCGGCCAAGCCCGTGATTCCGGTCGCCGCGGCACCGCTCGCGGACGTCGTGCACGGCCGGCCGCCCGGGTTCTGCACCGGCTGTCCCGAGCGGCCGATCTTCAGCGCGATGAAGCTCGTCGAGCGCGAGCTCGGCCCCCATCACGTCAGCGCCGACATCGGCTGCCACCTGTTCTCGATCCTGCCGCCCTTCAACATCGGCAACACGACGATGGGCTACGGCCTCGGCACCGCCGGCGCCTCGGCGTTCAACCCGCCGGTCAGCCGCTCGGGCCCGGCCGAGGGCGCGCCGCCGGCGCCTCGTCAGGGCAAGCGCGCGATCAGCGTCATGGGCGACGGCGGCTTCTGGCACAACGGCCTGACGAGCGGCATCGCCCACGCCGTCTTCAACCGCAGCGACAACCTGACCATCGTCGTCGACAACAACTACACCTCGGCGACCGGCGGCCAGGACCTGCTCTCGTCGAAGCTCGCGCACAAGTCGCGCAGCACCGGCCATGCGATCGAGCGCGCCGTGCGAGGCGTCGGCGTCGGCTGGGTGCGCACCCTCACCAACACCTACAAGGTGAGCCAGCTGCGCGACACCTTGCGCGAGGCGCTGACGAACTCGGACACCGGCCCGAAGGTGCTTGTCGCCCAGTCCGAGTGCATGCTGAACCGGCAGCGACGCGAGAAGCCGCTCGTCAAGAAGGCTGTGGCCGCCGGCGAGCGCGTCGTGCGCGAGCGCTTCGGCGTCGACGAGGACACCTGCACCGGCGACCACTCCTGCATCCGCCTGAACGGCTGCCCGTCCCTCTCGATCAAGCCCAACCCGGACCCGCTGCGCAGCGACCCGGTGGCGACGGTGATCGACAGCTGCGTCGGCTGCGGCGTCTGCGGCGAGGTCTCGCATGCCGCCGTGCTGTGCCCCTCGTTCTACAAGGCGCGGATCGTCAGCAACCCGACCCGCTGGGACCGACTCCGGCAGCGCGTCCGCGGCGGCGCCATCGCCTGGCTGCAGCGCCGCGACGCGCGCCGGCGCGCGCGGTATGCGTTCCCGGCCCCGGCGCTTCCGGCGGACGACGGCACGGTGGCCGCGCCGTCGCAGGCCCCCGGCGCCGCACCGCCCCGCGTCGACAGCGCCTCGGTCGAGCCGCGGCCCGGCAGCAGCGAAGCGCCGCGCGAGCGGGTGCTGCGATGAGCCCGCAGCCGATCAAGATCGCGATCCTCGCCATGGGCGGCGAGGGCGGCGGCGTGCTGGCCGACTGGATCATCGACCTGGCCGAGCACAACGGCCACGTCGCCCAGGGCACCTCGGTGCCCGGCGTCGCGCAGCGGACCGGGGCGACGATCTACTACGTGGAGCTGTTCCCGACGGCCGCCGTGCCGGGCGCCTCGGAGCCGGTGCTCGCGCTCATGCCCTTGCCCGGCGACGTCGACATCGTCCTCGCCTCCGAGCTGATGGAAGCCGGCCGCGCCGTGCAGCGGGGGCTGGTCACGCCCGACCGGACGACGCTGATCGCCTCGACGCACCGCGTCTGGTCGATCGCCGAGAAGACGGCGCTCGGCGACGGGCGCGTCGACGGCGAGTCGCTGCTCGCGCACACCGAGGCCGCGGCGCGGCGCCTCGTCCGCTTCGACATGGCCGAGGTGGCCGAGCAGTCCGGCAGCGTCATCAGCGCCGTCCTGTTCGGCGCCCTCGCCGGCACCGGCGCGCTCCCGTTCTCGCGCACCGCCTTCGAGGAGACGATCGCGCGCGGCGGCGTCGGCGTGGCGGCGAGCCGGCGCGCGTTCGACGCCGGCTTCGCGCGGGCGCAGCAGGGCGACGCCGCCGGCAAAGCGGCGCGTGCGCACGCGGACGCGGCCCTGAAGCGCGCTTCGGCCGTCGCTTCGTCGGGCCAGCCTTCCGAGCAGACCGATGCGGCCGAGCGCATCGATCCCGCCGTGCGCGAGCTCCTGCGGCGGGCCGAGTCGTTTCCCGGCGAGGCGCGGGCGATCGTCCTCGAAGGCATCCGCCGCACCATCGACTGGCAGGACCCGGCCCATGCCGCGCTTTACCTCGACCGCCTCGACGCGCTGCAGCGCAGCCTGGCCGCGCCGGCGCCGCGGCTGGTCGCCGAGACGGCGCGCCATCTCGCGCTCTGGATGACCTACGAGGACACCGTCCGGGTCGCCGCCCTGAAGACGCGCGCCTCTCGGTTCGAGCGCGTGCACGGCGAGGTGCGCGCGCGCGACGACCAGCTGCTCGCCATCGACGAGTACATGCACCCGCGCGTGCAGGAGATCTGCGAGACCCTGCCGCGGCGCCTCGGCAGCTGGCTCGAGCGCTCCGGCTGGCCGCGCCGGCTCCTCGAGCGCTTCACGCAGCAGGGCCGGGTCGTGACCACCAGCTCGCTGCCCGGCTTCCTGCTCCTCTACAGCATCGCCGGACTGCGCCGCTTCCGCCGCGCCAGCGGCCGCTTCGCCGTCGAGACGCAGCGCATCGAGGCGTGGCTCGCCGACATCGCCCGCGTCGCCGCCGGCAACCCGGCCCTCGCCGTCGAGGTGGCGCAGTGCCAGCGACTCGTCAAGGGCTACGGCGACACGCATGCGCGCGGCTGGCGCAACTTCGGCACGCTCATGGCGGTGGTCGAGAAGCAGGGCGACGCGCTCGCCCCGGCCACCCTCCGCGAGCTGCGCGACGCCGCCCTCGCCGACGAGCGCGGCGACACGCTGCATGCGGCGCTGACGCGGCACGCGCTCGCCTGAGGACGCAGGAACCGCCACAACGGACGAAGGAGCAGCGCATGAGCGACCGCTACCGAGGCCACCCCGACGCCGTGCGCGCGCTGGTGCAGCCCGACCGCGTGCACCGCGACCTCTACATCGACGACGAGATCTTCGCCCTCGAGCAGGAGCACTTCTTCGCCAACACCTGGAACTACGTCGGCCACGACAGCCAGGTCCCGAACCCGGGCGACTACATCACCGTCGACATCGCCGGCCGGCCGCTCGTCGTCGTCCGCCACGACGACGGCAGCGTCCGCGTGCTGATGAACCGCTGCGCGCACAAGGGCGCCCGCGTCGTCAGCGCGCCGGCGGGCCACACCGGCCGCTTCTTCCGCTGCCCGTACCACGCCTGGGCCTACAAGACCGACGGCTCGCTGCTCGCCATCCCGCTCAGGAAAGGCTACGAGGGCACCGGCCTCTCGCAGTGCGAAGCGGCGCAGGGCATGGTCGCGGTGCGCCACGTCCGCGTCTACCGCGGCTTCGTCTTCGTCAAGCTCAACGATGCGGGCCACGACTTCGAGAGCTACTTCGGCGATTCGCTGTCGTCGATCGACAACCTCGCCGACCGCTCGCCCGTGGGCGAGCTCGAGATCACCGGCGGGTGCCTGCGCTTCATGCACGCCTGCAACTGGAAGATGTTCGTCGAGAACCTCAACGACACCATGCACCCGATGGTCGTGCACGAGTCGTCGGCGGGCACCGCCAAGGGCATGTGGAAGGAAAAGCCCGCCGGCCAGCCGAAGCCGATGGCCATCGAGCAGTTCGTGCCCTTCGTCTCGGACTACAAGTTCTTCGAGGACATGGGCGTGCGCGTCTTCGCCAACGGGCACAGCTACTCGGGGGTGAACTTCTCGATCCACAGCAGCTACTCGTCGGTGCCGGCCTACGAGGCGGCGATGCAGGCGGCGTACGGCGAGGAGCGGACGAAGCAGATCCTCGGCACCACCCGGCACAACACCGTCTACTACCCGAACCTGACGATCAAGGGCGCGATCCAGTCGATCCGCGTCGCGCGGCCGATCGCCGCCGACAGGACGCTGATCGAGAGCTGGACCTTCCGCCTGAAGGGGGCGCCCGACGAGCTGCTGCAGCGCACCGTGACCTACAACCGCCTCATCAACTCGCCGTTCTCCGTGGTCGGCCACGACGACCTGCACGCCTACCGGGCGATCCAGAAGGGCCTGCACGCGAGCGGCAACCCATGGGTCAGCCTGCACCGCAATTTCGATGCGGCCGAGATCGGCCAGCGCGAGGTCACGGCTGTGGGCACGAGCGAGATCTCGATGCGCAACCAGTACCGCGCCTGGGTCGAGGCGATGACCGCGACCATGGACAGGCCGGCAGCGGCCCGTCCCGCCGAGGCGGCCGAGGCGGCCGAGGCGCACGGGAGCCGGCCATGAGCGAGCCCACCGAATCGAGCCTGATCGCCTTCGTCGTGCGCGAGGCGCGACTGCTCGACGACAAGCGCTACGAGGAGTGGAACGCGCTCTGGACCGACGACGGCATCTACTGGGTGCCGCTCGTTCCCGACCAGCCAGACGGCATCCATCACACCTCGCACCTCTACGAGGACAAGCTCCTGCGCACCCTGCGCGTGGAGCGCCTGAAGAGCCCGCGCGCCTATTCGCAGCAGCCGCCGAGCCGCGCGCACCATCTGCTGCAGACGCCGACCGTGGAGAGCAGCGACCCGGTCACGAACCGCTACGTGCTGCGGACCGCGTTCCACTACACGGAAGCCCAGGGCGACGAGATCGAGTTCTTCGTCGGCACGGTCTACCATCACCTCACCGTGCACGAAGGCGAACTGCGCATGACGCTCAAGCGCGTCAACCTCCTCAACAGCGACGCTGCCCTGCCGGCGGTGCAGCTCTTCATTTGAACGCCGCCGCGAGCACCGTCCACGCCGCGTTCAGGCACAGCGCCGGCGTCCGCGCCGATGCCGAGTGGCTGATCGTCGACGAGGTGACCGCCGCCTCGTACCGGATCGAGGCCGGCCCGCGCAGCTGGCGCGAGGTTGCCGACGAGGTCGAGCGGCTGCGCAAGCTGTACGAGTACGCCGGCTACGGGCACGGCCATCGCGTCGGCCTGCTGCTCGAGAACCGGCCCGCCTTCTTCACCCACTGGCTGGCGCTCAACGCGCTCGGCGTGAGCATCGTGCCCATCAACGCCGACATGCGCGCCGCCGAGTGGATGTACCTGATCGGCCACAGCGAGATGTGCCTGGCCGTGGCCCTGCCGGGCCGGGAAGCGGCGTTGCGTGCCGCGGCCAAGGAAGCGGGCGCGGCGCTCGAGACGATGGGGCCCGATGCCGCCGGCCGCGTCCCGCCGGCACGAACGCCCGCCCGCCTGGCGCACCAGACCGTCGGCCGCAACAGCGAATGCGCGCTCCTGTACACGTCGGGAACGACGGGCCGCCCGAAAGGCTGCCGCCTCGCCAACGGCTACTTCATGCGCGCCGGCGAGTGGTACCTCGGGCTCGGCGAGCTGGCGGCGGTGCACGGCCACGCCGACCGCTTCATCACGCCGCTGCCGCTCAGCCACATGAACGCGCTGGCGTTCTCGACGATGGCGTCGATCCTGTCCGGCAGCTCGCTCGTGCAACTCGATCGCTTCCACCCCTCGAGCTGGTGGCGGAGCGTCCGCGACACGGGCGCGACCGTGGCCCACTACCTCGGCGTCATGCCGGCGATGCTGCTGTCGGCGCCGCCGAGCCCACTCGATCGCCAGCACCACGTGCGTTTCGGCTTCGGCGCCGGCGTCGACCCGCGCCATCACGCCGCCTTCGAGGAGCGGTTCGGCTTTCCCCTGCTCGAGGCCTGGGCGATGACCGAGACCGGCGCCGCCGCCTGCATCATGGCGCACCGCGAGCCGCGCCACGTCGGCACCAGCTGCTTCGGCCGCGCCGACGCCTTCGTCGAGACACGCATCGTCGACGACAAAGGGGTCGACACCCCCGCCGGCGTTGCCGGCGAGCTGCTCGTGCGCGCCGCCGGCGCCGACCCGCGCCGCGACTTCTTCCTCGGCTACCTCAAGGACGATGCGGCCACCGACGAGGCCTGGGCCGACGGCTGGTTCCACACCGGCGACGTCGTCCGGCGAACCGCCGAGGGCGACTTCCACTTCGTGGACCGGCGCAAGAACGTCATCCGCCGCAGCGGCGAGAACATCTCGGCCGTCGAGGTCGAGAGCGTCCTCAACCAGCACCCGGCCGTCGCGGCCAGCGCCGTCGCCGCCACGCCCGACCCGGTGCGCGGCGACGAGGTGCTCGCCTGCATCGTCCTGCGCCAGGCGCCCAACCTGCCGCCGCCCGAGCGCATCGCCCACAGCATCGTCCGTCACACGCTGGAACGCCTTGCGTACTTCAAGGCGCCGGGGTACGTCGCCTTCGTCGAGTCGCTGCCGCTGACGCCGTCGCAGAAGGTGCAGCGCGGCGAGCTGCGCGAGATCGCCCGCCGCATGCCGGGCAGCGCGGCCTGCTTCGACGTGCGGATGCTGAAGCGGCGCAAGAAGCACCTGGACGCGGCGGCGACGGCGGCCGGCGCACTCGCGCCAGCGCTGACCGGCCCGGGCTCGCTGGCGTCGCCGACGCAGTACGGCGTCGCGCCGCCGAGCGTCGCCGGCGGCCTGGGCACGGCGAGCGCCGCCGGGGCCCTCGACCCGGCGGAGGCGCCGGGCGCGCTCGCCTCGCAGACGGCCTTGAGCGGCATCGTCCTCACGGGCCCGCCGCCCACGCCGCGGGCGCGGACGGGCGCCGGCGTTGCCGCACCCGCAACGTCGCCGGCGCCGCCGGTCGCACCCGCGCCGGTGCCACCGTCGCCCCCGGATTCACCGAGCGGCGGCGGGCACGACGACGACGACGATCGCTGACGTGGCGCGCGCGTCCTACGAGGGCGTCGCCGTCGCCGTGCCGGTGACGGTGCCCTACCGGCGCTATTCGACGCGCGGCGCGCACTGGTTCATCGGTGCCGCGATGGACGCCCTGGTCGAGCGTTCGGGCATCGACAAGGAGCGCATCGACGGCCTCACGGTCAGCAGCTTCTCGCTCTCGCCCGACACCGCGGTCGGCGTCACCCAGCACCTCGGCCTCAGCCCGCGCTGGCTCGACCACATCCCGACCGGCGGCGCGTCCGGCGTGATGGCCCTGCGGCGCGCCGCGCGCGCCGTGCAGGCGGGCGACGCGGACATCGTCGCCTGCGTCGCCGCCGACGCCAACCACGTCGAGTCCTTCCGCCAGATGCTGGGCGGCTTCTCGCACTTCGCGCGCGACGCGAGCTATCCCTACGGCTCCGGCGGCCCGAACTCGATCTTCGCCTTCATCACCGCCCACTACATGAGCGCCTACGGCGCGACGCGCGAGGACTTCGGCCGCATCTGCGTCTCGCAGCGCGCCAACGCGCTGAAGAACCCGAACGCGCTGTTCAAGGTGCCGCTGACGATGCAGCAGTACCTGGACGCGCGGCCGATCTCCGACCCGATCCACCTGTTCGACTGCGTGATGCCTTGCGCTGGCGCCGAGGCGTTCCTGGTGATGAGCGAGACGCAGGCGCGCGACCTCGGCCTCGCCCACGTCGTCCTGCGCGGCGCCATCGAGCGCCACAACGCCTTCGCCGACGACCCCATCCTCGTCCGCGGCGGCTGGGTCGTCGATCGCGACGACCTGTACGCGCAGGCCGGCGTCCGCCCCGAGGCGATCGACTTCGTGCAGACCTACGACGACTACCCGGTCGTCGTCATGCTGCAGTTCGAGGACCTCGGCTTCTGCGCCAAGGGCGAGGGCCGGGAGTTCGTGCGCGCGAAGACGCTCACGCACGACGGCGACTTCCCGAACAACACCAGCGGCGGCCAGCTCTCCGCCGGCCAGGCCGGCTGCGCCGGCGGCTTCCTCGGCATGACCGAGGCCATTCGCCAGCTGACGGGCGAGGCCGGCGACCGGTCGGTTCCCCACGCGCAGCTCGGCCTCGTGTCCGGCTTCGGCATGGTCACCTACGACCGCTGCCTGTGCACGGGCGCGGTGATCCTGGGTGCGTCGTCGTGATCTGCCCGCGGGCCGGCGTCACCCACGCCTCCACCGAGCGAGCCGAGGCGGCGGCGGGAGGCTGCCGGCGCTTCGACTGCGGCGGTCGTCGCTGCGCGCCGACTGCCCTGCGGTGCTCGCGTTCCGAAGGCGGCTGCGGAACTCGCCCTTTTCGCGGCTGCGCCGCGAACGGAGCTCAAACAGTCCTCGCCGTCCCTCGCTTCGCGAGGGCAACCTTCGAAACGCTCCGCTCCTCGGCACCGCAGAGGCGCGCCGACAGCCTCCCGCCACCGCCTCGGCGTGAACCGGCGTGGTTTGCAACGCGAAGCTCGGTGGTGTTCGCAAAGGCGGGGCCGGGCGGCGGGCGCAGCGCCTCTGCGGCGCCGAGGAGCGCAGCGGCGGGAGGGTTGCCCCGGCGCAGCCGGGGACGGCGAGGACTGTCTGAGCTCCGTTGCGGCGCAGCCGCAAAAGGGCGAGTTCCGCAGCCGCCCTCCCGACGCGAGCACCGCAGGGCAGTCGCCGCGCAGCGGCGACCGCCGCAGTCGAAGCGGAGGCCGCCGTCCGGCCACGCCTTTGCGCGCTCGGTCGTCGATCGACAGCGACGATTGCATCCATCAAGCTCGCGCCGCCAAGGGCAAAGGCGCGAGCGTCTCATCGACACGCCCCGCCACCGCCTGGTGGCTCGTCCTCTCGACCACCCGATGCGAGATGTAGGTCCCGAGAGCCACCACGGCGATCGCGAGAACGCCCAGAGCGGCACCCGGCCCGCGTCCCGAGACGCTCTGCATGTAGAGGTAGATGCCGTAGCTCATCGGCGCCTGCGAGTCGGCGGAGACGAGGACGATGGTCGCCGAGAGCTCGACGGCGGCGGTGATGAAGCTGGTGACGAAGCCGGCGAGCAGGCCGCCGGCCATGAGCGGGACGAGGACGCGGCGGATGGTGCGCAGCGGCGTCGCGCCGACGCTCTCGGCCGCTTCCTCGAGCGAGACGTGCACCTGCTGCAGCGCGGCGACGCAGGAGCGCAGCGCGTAGGGCAGTCGGCGCACGGCGTAGGCCAGCATGATCATCACCCAGGTGCTGGTCAGGAGGACGTCGGTGCCGGGCAGCGTCACGCCCTTGAACAGGCGCAGGTAGCCGATGGCGAGGACGATGCCGGGCACCGCCAGCGACGCGGTGGCGATCCAGTCGAGCCAGCGGCGCGCCGGCAGTGTCGTGCGCAGGATCAGGTAGGCGATGGTCGCCCCGAGGATCACGTCGAGGCCGGCCGCCAGGCCGCAGTACAGCAAGGTGTTCCTGATCATGCCGCTCGAGTCCTGGAACACCGTCGCGTAGTGCTCGAGCGTGTAGGCGTCCGGCAGCGGCGAGAAGCTCCACACCTTGGCGACGCTGAGCAGCAGCACGCCGAGGTGCGGCGACAGGACGACCAGCAGCACGACGGCGATCCAGGCGTAGGCGAGGAAGCTCGCCAGCGGCGTCAGCTCTCGCTGCGCGACGCCGACCCCGCCCTTCTGCAGCGTCGCGTAGTCCTTGCCGCGCAGGACCAGCGCCGACAGGCCCATCGCCGCGATCGAGAAGGCGATCATGATCACGCTGATGACGTAGCCGAGGGGATCCTCGAGGCCGACCTGGGTGATGCGCAGGTAGGCCTGCGGCGCGAGCAGGTTGGTCTGGCCGAGGACCAGCGGCGTGCCGAGGTCGTCGAACACCTTCACGAACACCAGCGCCGCACCGGCGACGAAGCCGGGCAGCGCGAGCGGGAAGATGACGCGCCGGAACAGGCGGAAGCCGCGGCAGCCGAGGCTGAGCGCGGCTTCCTCCATGGCGCCGTCGACGTTGCGCAGCGCCACCGCGAGGTTCATGAGGATGAAGGGGAAGTAGTGGATCGCCTCGACGAAGATCACGCCCTGCAGGCCTTCCATGATCGGGATCGTGAAGCCCAGGTACTCGTTGAGCAGCAGGTTGACGGTGCCGGAGCGGCCGAAGATGAGCTGCATCGCGACCGCGCCGACGAAGGGCGGCATGATCAGCGGCAGCACGCCGAGGGTGTGGATGACGATGGCGCCGCGGAAGCGGAAGCGCACCGTCAGGTAGGCGAGCGGCACGGCGATCAGCGCCGCGAAGAAGGCCGAGAGCAGCGCCACCGTGAGGCTGTTGACGAACGCCTCGCGCATCAGGCGCTGGTCGAAGAAGGTGCCGAGGTGGCCGAGGGTGAAGGCGCCGGTCTCGTCGACGAAGGCGGTGATGAACACCCGTGCCACCGGCAGCACCAGGAAGAGGAGCAGGAAGGCCAGCACCAGGCCGGCCGCGAGCCACGCGCCCGGCCGCGCGCTCCCCGGCCGCAGCGCGTGCCAGCGCCCCGCTGCGGTCGACACGCCGGCTACTTCGCCAGCGCCACGGCCTGGTCGGCGAGCTCGCGCGCGCGCTCGTAGTTGGCCTTGGCCTTCGTGTTCCAGGTGTCCTCGAGGCCCGTGATCTGCTTGTTCACGGCGGCGTCCTTCTTGTTGGCGGTGAACAGGGCGAGGAAGTTCTTGTCGCCGGCGATGCCGGCGCCGACCACCGGCGAGAAGGCCAGGTCCTTGGCCTGCCTGACCAGCGCCGCCGCCTGCGCGTTCGGCTTCTTCGCGACCGCCGCCTCGGCGGCATGGATCGCCTTCGTCGCCGCCTGCAGCTCCTTGAGGCGGAAGGTGATGGTCTGGTCGAACATCGCCGAGACGACGTTGTAGCGCGACTCGGAGAGGTCGGAGTCGAACTGCACCTTGGCCCGCTTGGCGATCTCGAACGGGTTCGGATAACCGGCCGGCACCTTGCCCTTCATCGCCTCGGGCGGCAGGATCGGCAGGCGCGAGATCTTCGGATCGAGCAGCAGTTCCTGGCCCTCGGCCGAGACCGCGTACGAGATGAACTTGCGCGCCTCGGCGGCGTTCTTGGCGCCGGCGACCAGGCCGATGTTGGCCGGCACGACGGCGGTGACGGTCGGGTAGGCGAACTCGACCGGGAAGCCGGAGTACTTGCCGGCGAGGCCGAAGAAGTCGATGACGAGACCGATCCCGAACTGGCCGTTGTTGACGCCGTCGGGCACGCCGAAGCTGCGCTCGGTGACGGCGGCGCAGTTGCCCGCGATCTGCAGCAGCTGGCGCCAGCCGGCGTCCCAGCCCTCGCCCTGCAGCATCGTCTCGACCGTGAGGTGCGTCGTGCCCGAGCGCGACGGCGAGCTGATCGCGACGTGGCCGAAGTACACCGGCTTGGTGAGATCGGCCCACTGCGCCGGCGCCGGCAGCTTGTTGGCGGCGAGGTAGCGCGTGTTCCACATCAGGCCGTAGCCGGCGAGCGCCTGGCCGAGGTAGAGGCCCTTCGGGTCGTTGATCGGGTAGTTGCCGACCTTCGTCGGCGCCGCCTTGTTGACGAGGTCGGACACCGGCTCGAGCAGCTTCTGGCCGGCGAGCACCTCGAAGGCGTCGGGCGCCGAGGCCCAGAAGACGTCGGGCCGCTGGCCGGCGGGCAGCTCGCGCACGTAGGCGATGCCCTGGACCGTGTTCTTGTTGAGGATCTCGAGCTTGATCGTCGGGTTGGCCTTCTCGAACGCGGTCTTGTAGGCCTGCGTCAGCTCCTTGGGGAACGAGGTGACGACGGTGACCGTGCCGGCCTGCGCGAAGGACGCCATGAACAGCGCGAGCGCGGCGGCAAGGCGGGCGGCGGCGGGCCTGGAGCGGTTCATGGCGATCTCCTGAGGTGACCCGACGACCTTACCCAACGCGCCCTGCGCGTTGCACCGGGGCAAGCCCTTGCCCCGTCTTCTGCGGCTTCTCCTACACCCGGAGCCGTCGGCCTCCGATGCGCGCGGCACCCCCCGGCAGGGATGATGGAAGCGTTTCCATTGCGGCTGTTTCCTCCCGGCTCCCTCGGCGCATGCGCCTCACGCATTCCACCTTGCCGAGGACCCGCCCGCCCGGCCGTTCCGACCCAGGCACCTACCGCAGCGCCGCCGGCACCCTGGCGTACGAACTGTACCGGCCGGCCGTCCTGCGCCGGCCACCGCCGCTGTTCGTGATGCTGCACGGCGGCTCGCAGAGCGCTGCCGACTTCGCCCTGGGCACGCGCATGAACCAGGTCGCCGACGAGTGCGGCGGCCTCGTGCTCTACCCCGAACAGTCGCGCAGCGCCCATCCGCTCGGCTGCTGGAACTGGTACGACACGAAGCACCAGTCGGCCGACACCGGGGAGCCGGCGCTGATCGCCGGCCTGACGCGCGAGGTGATCGCCGCGCACGACGTCGACCGCGATCGCGTGTACGTGGCCGGCCTCTCCGCCGGCGGCGCGATGGCCCTCATCCTCGGCCAGGCGTATCCCGACCTCTATGCCGCCGTCGGCGTCCACTCCGGCCTGCCCTCGGGCGTGGCGCACGACGTCTGGTCGGCGATGCAGGCGATGCGCGAGGGCCCGCGCAGCCCGGCCGAAGGACGCTCGCGATGCGTCGGGCGCGAGCCGCAGGCGGTGTCGACCATCGTCTTCCACGGCGACCGCGACCAGACGGTGCATCCGTCGAACGGCGGTGCCGTCCTGGCCCAGGCGGTGCGCGACTCGGCGCTCCGGCGCTCGACGCGGCCCTCGAGCGGCCCGGCGGCGCGCGCCGTGACACGCATCAGCCGACGCTGCCGGCCCGGCGACGACGGCGCGCACGGCGAGCTGTGGCTGGTGCACGGCGCCGGCCATGCCTGGGCCGGCGGCGACCGCCGCGGCAGCTTCACGGACGAGAA
>DATAGP010000051.1:0-89204 GCA_036263655.1 Caldimonas sp.
GCACATGCAGGCCGCGACGCGGCTGCTGCGCGAGCTCACCGGCGGCCAGTGGCCGCTCGGCTGGTACACCGGCCGCGACAGCCCGAATACGCGCCGCCTGGTCGTCGAGCACGGCGGCTACGAGTACGACAGCGACTACTACGGCGACGACCTGCCGTTCTGGACCTCGGTCGCCAGGAGCGACGGCACGACGGTGCCGCATCTCGTCGTCCCCTACGCCCTCGACACCAACGACATGCGCTTCGTGCAGGCGCAGGGCTTCAACACCGGCGAGCACTTCTTCGCCTACCTGCGCGACAGCTTCGACGCGCTGTACGCCGAAGGCGACCCGGACGGGCTCGACCGGCCGAAGATGATGTCGGTCGGCATGCACTGCCGGCTGCTCGGCAAGCCGGGCCGCATCGGCGCCCTGCGCCGCTTCCTCGACCACGTGCAGTCGCACGACGCGGTCTGGGTCGCCCGCCGCATCGACATTGCCCGGCACTGGCGGGCCACCCACCCCCACCCTGGCGCGCAGGGTGGCTCGGGAGTTGCGTAGCGCGCGTCCCCCTACCGAGAGGAACGACCATGCCCTTCCGACCCGAACGCCGCCACTTCCTGCACGCCGCCGCCGCCGGCGCCGCTGCCGTCGCCCTGCCCGCGCGGGCGGCCTGGCCCGACAAGCCGATCCGCCTGGTCGTCACCTTCGCCGCCGGGGGCGCCAGCGACATCGTCGGCCGCGTCGTCGCCGAGCAGCTGGCGAAGAAGCTCGGCCAACCCTTCGTCGTCGACAACCGGCCCGGCGCGGGCGGCAGCGTCGGCGGCAGCGCCGTCGTCCAGTCGCCGCCCGACGGCTACACGCTCATGGTGTCGAACTCCACGCCGGTCTCGATCGGCCCGTTCGCGCTCGAGAAGCAGCCCTACGACCCGATCGCCGACCTGACCCACATCGCCTCGATCGGCTCGGCGCCCTGCGTCGTCATGGCCAACCCGGCCGCCGGGATCAACACCATCGTCGACCTCGAGAACGCGGCGAAGAAGAGCGGCGCCCTGCAGTTCGGATCGGGCGGGCCGGCCTCGATCGGCCACATCTACGGCGAGATGCTGAACCGGGCGCTCGGCATCAAGATGACGCACGTGCCGTACCGCGGCGGCGCGCCGATGACCACCGACCTGATCTCGGGCGTGATCCCGGTCGGCATCGACGTCATCACCGCCTTCGTGCCCTTCTTCAAGAGCGGCCAGATCCGGCCGCTGGCGGTGACCTCGGCGCAGCGCTCGCCGCTGGCCCCCGACGTGCCGACGGTCGGCGAGTCGGGCCACGGCAAGCTGGTGCTCGACAACTTCTTCGGCCTCTCGGGCCCGGCGAAGATGCCGGCGGACGTCGTCGCGCGCCTCAATGCCGCGACCAACGAGGTGCTGGCGCAGCCGGAGATCAGAAAGCGCCTGCTCGATCTGGGCGTGACGGCGACGCCGGGCACGCCGGCCGAGTTCAGCGCCTTTGTCCGCAACCAGGTCAACACCCTGGCGCCGGTGGTCAAGGCCGTGCGTGTCACGCTGTGAGCGTCGTGGAGCAGGAAGCGTCCGTGCCCCTTCCGCCCGAGCGGCTCACGCTCGATCGGCTCAACGCCGCGTCCCAGGACGCGTTCGTGGAGCTGCTGCGCGGCACCTACGAGCACTCGCCCTGGGTCGCCGAGCGGGCCTGGGCGCGGCGGCCCTTCGCCAGCCTGGCGGCGCTGAAGCGGGCGCTCGTCGAGACCGTGTCGGCGGCGCCGCGCGAGGAGCGGCTGGCTCTCCTGCGCAAGCACCCGGAGCTGGCCGGCAAGGCCATGGTCGCGAAGACGCTGACGCGCGAGTCGACGACCGAGCAGAGCACGGCCGGACTCTCCCAGTGCACGGCCGAGGAGTTCGCCACCCTGCAGCGCCTCAACGCCGCCTACAACGAGAAGTTCGGCTTTCCCTTCATGCTCGCGGTGCGCGGCCCGCGCGGCACCGGGCTCGACAAGACGAAGATCATCGCGACGTTCGCGCGCCGCCTCGAGAACCACCCCGACTTCGAGTTCGAGGAGGCGCTCCGCAACGTCCACCGCGTCGCCGAGCTGCGCCTGGGCGACCGTTTCGGCGACGCGCCGACGCTCGGCCAGCAGGCCTGGGACTGGGCCGAGCTGCTGGCGCGGCACTCCGATCCAGGCTTTCGCGAGCAGGGCCAGCTCACCGTCACCTACCTGACCGAAGCGCATCGCGCCTGCGCCGCGCAGCTCTCGCACTGGATGCAGGAATGCGGCTTCGACGAGGTCTCGACAGACGCCATCGGCAACGTCGTCGGCGTCTATCGGGGCACCCGGCCGGCGGCCAGGGCGCTGCTCACCGGCTCGCACTTCGACACCGTGCGCAACGCCGGCAAGTACGACGGGCGCCTCGGCATCCTGGTGCCGATGATCTGCGTGCGCGAGCTGCAGCGGGCCGGCCGGCGGCTGCCGTTCGCGATCGAGCTGGTCGCCTTCGCCGAGGAGGAAGGGCAGCGCTTCAAGGCCGCCTTCCTGGCCTCGGGCGCCCTCGTCGGGCAGTTCGACACGGCCTGGCTCGATCAGCGCGACGCCGAGGGCGTCAGCATGCGCGAGGCGATGCGCGGCGCCGGCCTGCCGGCGACGATGGACGCCATCGCGGCGCTGCGCCGCGATCCGGCGCAGTACCTCGGCTTCGTCGAGGTGCACATCGAGCAGGGACCGGTGCTCAACGAGATGGGGCTGCCGCTCGGCGTCGTCACCTCGATCAACGGCAGCGTGCGCTCGTCGGGCGAGGTGCGCGGCATGGCGAGCCACGCCGGCACCACGCCGATGACGAGCCGGCGCGATGCGGCGACCGCCGTCGCCGAGCTGGCGCTCTACCTCGAGAAGCGCGCCGCCGAGGCGCCGAACCTGGTCGGCACGATGGGCATGCTCGACGTGCCGGGCGGCTCGATCAACGTCGTCCCCGGCCGCTGCCGCTTCAGCCTCGACATCCGCGCGACGACCGACCCGGTGCGCGACGCCTGCACCACCGACGTGCTCGCCGAGCTGCGGGCAATCTGTGCCCGACGCGGTGTCAGCAGCAGCGTCGAGGAGACGATGCGCGTCGCAGCGGCGCCGTCCGCGCCCGAGTGGCAGGCCCGCTGGGAGCGCGCCGTCGAGGCCGCCGGCCTGCCGGTGCACCGCATGCCGAGCGGCGCCGGCCACGACGCGATGAAGCTCGGCGACGCCATGCCGCAGGCGATGCTCTTCGTGCGCGGCGAGAACGCGGGCATCAGCCACAACCCGCTCGAGTCGACGACGGCCGACGACATGCAGCTGGCGATCGACGCCTTCGCGCATCTCCTCGAGCAGCTCGCCGCCGAGTCGGAGTTGGCCCGGTGAGCGACGGCGGTCGAGGCACGGAGGCCGAGGCGCACGAGCGCCTCGACGCCTGGATCGACGCCCACTTCGACGAGGAGGTGCGCTTCCTGCAGGCCCTGGTCCGCGTGCCCACCGACACGCCGCCCGGCGACAACGCGCCGCATGCCGAACGCACGGCCGAGCTGCTGCGCGCCTTCGGCTACGCCGCCGAGCAGCACCCGGTGCCGCGCGAGGAGGTCGAGGCGCACGGCCTGGCCTCGATCACCAACCTCGTGGTCCGCCGTCGCTATGGCAGCGGCGGCCGGACGATCGCCCTCAACGCGCACGGCGACGTCGTGCCGCCCGGCGACGGTTGGACGCAGGATCCGTACGGCGGCGCCGTCGTCGATGGCAAGCTCTACGGGCGCGCCGCCGCGGTGAGCAAGAGCGACTTCGCCACCTACACCTTCGCCGTCCGGGCCCTCGAATCGCTCGGCGCCGAGCTCGCCGGCGGCGTCGAGCTGCACTTCACCTACGACGAGGAGTTCGGCGGCGAGCTCGGCCCCGGCTGGCTCCTGAAGCGCGGCCTGACCCGACCCGATCTCGTCATCGCCGCCGGCTTCGCCTACCAGGTGGTGACCGCCCACAACGGCTGCCTGCAGCTCGAGGTGACGGTGCACGGCAGGATGGCCCACGCGGCGATCCCCGCCACCGGCGTCGACGCGCTGCAGGGGGCCGTCGCCATCCTGAACGCGCTCTACGCGCAGAACGCGCTGTACCGCGACATCACCTCGGCCGTCGAGGGCATCACCCATCCTTATCTCAACGTCGGTCGCATCGAGGGCGGCACCAACACCAACGTCGTGCCCGGCAAGGTGGTGTTCAAGCTCGACCGGCGGATGATCCCGGAGGAGGACCCGACGCGGGTGGAGGCCTCGCTGCGCGAGCTCATCGCCGGCACCGCGGCCACCCTGCCCGGCATCGTCGTCGAGGTGCGCCGCCTCCTGCTCGCGCGGGCGCTGCGGCCGCTGCCCGGCAACGCCGAGCTGGTCGCGGCCTTGCAGCGCCACGGGCAGGCCGTGCTCGGCGAGCCGGTGCCGGTGTCCGGCACGCCGCTCTACACCGACGTCCGCCTGTACGGCGAAGCCGGCGTCCCGGCGGCGATCTACGGCGCCGGCCCGCGCACCGTGCTCGAGTCCCATGCCAAGCGAGCCGACGAGCACCTCGTCCTGGCCGACCTGCGCAGCGCGACCCGCGTCGTCGCGCGCACCCTCTTCGACCTGCTCGCACCGAAGCGGGCGGCGTGACCCGGAACCGCGGGTTCATCTTGGTGCACAAACCGCGTCGCTCGCGCACAGAATTTGCATTCCTGCCGCTCGAACCGGCCGCTGTCGCGGCTTCCTCCTTCGTCTTCTCCGGAGCTTCCCGAATGTCCATGACCCTCGCCCGCCGTGCGCTGCTCGGCTCCGTCGCCGCCCTGCTCGCCGGCGCCGTCGCCCTGCCCGCGCTCGCCCAGGAGACGCCCATCAAGTTCCAGCTCGACTGGCGCTTCGAGGGTCCGGGCGCGCTGTTCCTCGTGCCGCTGGCCAAGGGCTACTTCAAGGCCGAGAAGCTGAACGTCACGGTCGACGCCGGCAACGGCTCGGGCGGCACCGTGACGCGCGTCGCCTCGGGCGCCTACGACATGGGGTTCGCCGACATGGCGGCGCTGATGGAGTTCGCGGCCAACAACCCGACCGCGCCGAGCAAGCCGGTCGCCGTGATGATGGTCTACAACAACACGCCGGCCGCCGTGCTGGCGCTGAAGAAATCAGGGATCAGGACGCCGGCCGACCTCAACGGCAAGAAGCTCGGCGCCCCGGTCTTCGACGCCGGCCGCAAGGCCTGGCCGATCTTCGCCAAGGCGAACTCGATCGGCGCGGTCAACTGGACGGCGATGGACCCGACGCTCCGCGAGACCATGCTGGTGCGCGGCGACGTCGACGCCATCACCGGCTTCTCGTTCACGTCGCTCCTCAACATCGAGGCGCGCGGCGTCAAGACCGACGAGATCGTGGTCCTCCCCTATCCGGACCACGGCGTGAAGCTGTACGGCAACGCCATCATCGCCAGCGAGGACTTCCTCAAGAAGAACCCGGAGGCCGTGAAGGCCTTCCTGCGCGCATTCACCAAGGGCGTGAAGGACGTGATCGCCGACCCGAAGGGCGCGATCGCCATCCTCAAGCAGCGCGACGGCATCATCAACGAGGAGCTCGAGATGCGTCGGCTGAAGCTGGCGCTCGATGCAACCGTGCTGACCGCCGACGCGCGCGCCGACACCTTCGGCGCGGTCAGCGCGCCGCGCCTCAGCCTGATGGCCAGCCAGGTGTCCGACGCCTTCGCGACCAAGGACCGGGTCAAGGCCGACGCCATCTGGAACGGCAGCTTCCTGCCGGCGGCGGCGGAGCGGAACATCTTCGCGACGATGAAGAAGTGACGTCCTTCGTCGACTTCGACGGCGTCTGGCTGGCCTACAACGAGGAGCTGCTCGCCGAAGGGCACTACGCCGTCGAGGACATCACGCTGCAGGTCGGGGCCGGCGAGTTCATCGCCATCGTCGGGCCTTCGGGCTGCGGCAAGTCGACCTTCATGAAGCTCGCCACCGGGCTGAAGATGGCGTCGAAGGGCACCATCCTCATCGACGGGCAGCCGGTCACCGGACCGTTGAAGATCACCGGCATGGCGTTCCAGTCGTCGTCGCTGCTGCCGTGGCGGACGACGCTGGACAACGTGCTGCTGCCGCTCGAGATCGTCGAGCCGCACCGCTCGCGCTTCAAGCAGCACCGCGCCGAGTACGCCGCCAAGGCGAGGAAGCTGCTGCAGAGCGTCGGCCTGGGCGGCTACGAGGACAAGTTCCCGTGGGAGCTCTCCGGCGGGATGCAGCAGCGCGCCTCGATCTGCCGGGCCCTCATCCACGAGCCGAAGATGCTGCTCCTCGACGAGCCCTTCGGGGCGCTGGATGCGTTCACGCGCGAGGAGCTGTGGTGCATCCTGCGCGACCTGCACGCGGCGCAGCGCTTCAACGTCATCCTCGTGACGCACGACCTGCGCGAGGCGACCTTCCTCGCCGACACGGTGTACGTCATGAGCCGCAGCCCGGGCCGTATCGTCGCCCGCCGCGACATCGACCTGCCGCGGCCGCGCGACCTCGAGCTGACCTACAGCAAGGAGTTCACCGACATCGTCCACGAGCTGCGCGAGCACATCGGCGCCATCCGCAGGCCGGTGCTGCCGGTCGCGCCATGACCGAGGGCGCCAGGCGGGCTCGCCGCGAGCGCTGGGCGCCGTGGCTCCTGCTCGTCATCGTGCTCGTGCTCTGGGAGGCGATCTGCCGCGGCTTCAGCGTCTCGGAGTTCATCTTCCCCAGCCCGTCGCGCATCGTCCAGCAGCTCTGGGAATTCCGCGGCGTCATCGCGCTGCACGCGTGGCGGACCTTCTGGGTGACGATGGTCGGCTTCGGCCTGTCGATCGTCGTCGGCACGCTGCTCGGCTTCCTGATCGGCAGCTCGCGCACGGCGTACGCGGCGATGTACCCGCTGATGACCGGCTTCAACGCGATCCCCAAGGCGGCCTTCGTGCCGATCCTCGTCGTCTGGTTCGGCATTGGCGTCGGCCCGGCCGTGCTCACGGCGTTCCTGATCTCCTTCTTCCCCATCACCGTCAACATCGCCACCGGCCTGGCGACGCTCGAGCCCGAGCTCGAGGACGTGCTGCGCGTGCTCGGCGCCAAGCGCTGGGACGTGCTCGTCAAGGTCGGCCTGCCGCGCTCGATGCCGTACTTCTACGCCTCGCTCAAGGTGGCGATCACGCTCGCCTTCGTCGGCACGACCGTCTCTGAGATGAGCGCCGCCAACGAGGGGATCGGCTACCTGCTGATGTCGGCCGGCTCGTCGATGCAGATGGGCCTGGCGTTCGCCGGGCTCGTCGTCATCGGCGTCATGGCGATGCTGATGTACGAGCTGTTCGCGATCGTCGAGCGGCGCACCACCGGCTGGGCGCACCGGAGCTCCACCGCATGAGCGGGCCGAGGCAGTCGAGCGGGACCGTGGCGGCCGACGACCGTGTCGAGCCGACCGCAACGCAGGTCGTCGCCATGCTCGAGCGCGCCCACGCCCTCGCCGGCCGCGCGATGCAGGCCGGCCACCATCCGTTCGGCGCCCTGCTCATGGCCGCCGACCACGAGACCGTGCTGATGGAGCAGGGCAATGTCGACAGCGTCAACCACGCCGAGGCCGTGCTGGCCCGGCGCGCCGCCAAGCGCTTTCCGCCGGCGCAGCTCTGGGGCTGCACCCTGGTGACGACCGTCGAGCCCTGCGCCATGTGCGCCGGCACGCAGTACTGGGCGCACATCGGGCGCACCGTCTTCGGCATCGAGGAGAAGACGCTGCTCGGCCTGACCGGCAACCACGCCGAGAACCCCACGCACGACCTGCCCTGCCGCCATGTCTTCGCGCGCGGCCAGAAGGACGTGCGCGTGATCGGCCCGGTGCCGGCGCCTGGCCGAGCCGATCGCGGCGCTGCACCGGCGCTACTGGCGCTCGCGCTGAGGGTGCCGACCGGCTGAACCTGCCCGACCGGCCGGCTCGCGCCGCCGACCGCCTAGCCCGGGCCGGCGAGCGGCGGCGGCGCCGGCGGCAACGGCCGCGCCGGCGGCGCCAGGTCGGCCCACACCTTCATCGCGACGGTCTCCAGGCGGCCGTAGTTGGAGATGAAGGCCACATCGGCGGCGTCGCGCCCGTAGGCGAGGACGACGCGGCCGCCCCGAGGCTCCGGCTGCGTCGCATCGAAGGTGTACCAGCGGTTGCCGACGTACGCCTCGAACCAGGCGTGCAGGTCGATGGGATCGAGTCGGTGCAGGTAGCCGACGACCATCCGCGCCGGGATGCTGAGCGCGCGCGTGAGGGCGATGCCGACGTGGGCGAAGTCGCGGCACACGCCGGCGCCGGCCTGCAGCGTCGCCGCGGCATCGGTGGACGAGTCGCTCGTGCCGTAGCGGTAAGCGATGTTCGCGTGGATCCAGGCACGGATCGCCTCGACCTGCGCGTAGCCCGGCTGGAAGCCGGCGATCTCGAGCGCGCGCGCCAGCAGCGTGTCGGAGGGGCAGTAGCGGCTCGGCAGCAGGTACTGCAGCGCGATATCGGGCAGCTCCTCGACCGGCATGAACGGCGCCGACGGCTCGACCGCGAGATGCGGCTCGGTCTCGACCGTCGCTTCGACCCACAGGCGCATGTCGCCTCTCGGCACGACCATGCGCTGGCACAGGTTGCCGAATGTGTCGACGTACTCGGTCGTCGGCACCCACGGATCGAAGGCGTAGGTCTCGCTCGACAGCCACTGGGCCAGGCCGCTGGCCGGCCGCAGCATGGCGACGATGGGGCAGTCGGCGGCGGCACGAACCGTGATGTCGCAGCCGACGTGGAGCTTGAGGGAGGTGGCGGGCATGCGCGGCCACCAGCAAGCGGCGCGCCAAAGCTCCGCCCGACCTTGTCAGGTGGGCATCCCGGGACCGGACGCAGGCGCGCTTCTGGGTTCGTCAGGCACGCGCAGGGCGCCGAGACCGCGCCACGCCGCCCAGCCGGTGACGATGACGATCAGCAGGCCGATGCTGAAGATCGGCAGCCACTCGGCGGCGAGATCGGACGCCTTCCACAGACTCTCCATCCGGTCCGTCAACCAGTGCAAGGCGACGTGCCCGGCGAACAGGCCGACGATGATCGCGATGGCGCGGTCGGAGTCCGGCACCCGGCGGCGCAGCAGCATGACCGCGGGCAGCACCGTCGCGAGCACGAGCAGCTGCCCGCCTTCGATGCCGATGTTGAAGGCCAGGAGCGACACGAGGAGGCTCGATCCCGCGAACTGGAGCTGCGACTGCAGCATCGCCGCGAAGCCGAACCCGTGCACCAGCCCGAACAGCCCGCTGGTGACCCAGCGACGCTGCAGCTTCGGGCGAAGCACGTTCTCGATCGCCATGAACAGGATCGAGGCGGCGATGAGCACTTCGACCAGGGGCGCGAACCACGCGCCCGCGGGCGTGAAACCGTAGGCCGCGGCGATGAGGGTCACGGAGTGGCCGACGGCGAAGGCGGTCACGACGCCGACGAGGTAGCCGTCGAGGCGGCGGAAGGGAAGGATGAGACAGACCAGGAAGAGCAGGTGATCCGGACCCAGCACGACGTGCTGGAACCCGGAGGCGACGAAGGTGGCCGCTGCCTGGTACCAGCGTGGATCGAGGACCACGGGGCCCCGGCCCGTGCTCAGGTCGTAGGCGCGCTCGCGCCCGTCGGCAGTGAGGAAGCGAAGGTCGAGCTTCAGCCGGTCGCGCAGCCCCGGGGCGACGCGGAAATCGAGCGAGAAGGCCGAGTTCGGGGACTCGATCGGGTACTCGAGATGCGCGTCGAAGTAGCCCTGGTTCCAGAACACGTACTCGGTGGGCGCGAGCCGGGGCCCGCGAAGGAGCGCCAGTGCACCGGCGTAACTCCCGAACGACGTGTCCGAGGGCAGGGAGATGCGGGCCGAGCTGGCGGCCAGGGCGAGCGGCCGGTCGTTCTCGAGCCAGCGGATGTCCTTGTCGGCGGCTCGCACCGCACGCGCCAGCCCTTCGTCGATGTTGGCGAGCGCGAGATAGCCGGGCCCCTGCTTCGGCAGGTCGACGTTCAGCAGCAGGCTGAGAGGGATGCGCAGGAGAACGTGCAGTCGGTCGCGCTCGACCTTCGCGAACGCGTGCACCCGCGTCTCGCCGGGGATGTCGTGGCCCCACGCCGGAAGCAGCGCGAGCAGCAGGACGAGCGCGACAAGGGCGCGACGCCAGTGCGTCGCGCCCTCGCCACGGCTCGGCGGTGCGCTCGCCGCCGCCGTCACCGGCGACGCTCGGGAACGAACTTCTGGGCTCGCTTGCCGGTGTCGACCTCGGCGGTGTAGATGTTGCCCTTCGAGTCGACCGCGAGGTTGTGGATCCAGTGGAACTGGCCGGCGTAGCGGCCATGACGGCCGAAGGTGTCGGCGATCAGGCCCGACAGCCGCTCCAGGGTCCAGATCTTGTTGTTCTCGCCGTCGGCGTTGTAGAGCCAGCGCTGGCGGTTGTCGGGCGAGACGTCGACGTCCCAGGCGGCGCCGTTGCCCAGCGTCGCGCGATCGAGGAACATCTCCTTCACGAAGACGCCGTTCTTCTGGAAGACCTGGATGCGGTTGTTGACCCTGTCGCACACGTAGACGTATCCGTCGTTCGTTATGCGCACGCAGTGGACCGGATTGCGGAACTCGGGAGCCGGCTGGCTTCCAGGAACGTACGGCCCCGGGTTCGCGTCGCTGACGGGCCTATTGATATTGCCGTAGGCGCCCCAGTGCCGCTTGTACTGCCCCGTCTGGCCGTCGACGACCAGCACGCGCTTGTTCTGGTAGCCGTCGGCGATGTAGGCCTCGTTGTTGGTGGGATCGACCTCGATGTCCGCCGGCTGGCCGAGCAGCGGCGTGCCGTTCAGCCCTCCCGTCGTTGCATTGCTGCCGCCGGTGAGCCCGGCCTTCCCGACCTGCAGCAGGAAGGTCCCGTCGCGGGTGAACTTGAGCACCTGATGGTTGCCGGCGCCGTTCCCGGCGATCCACACGTTGTCGTTGTGGTCCACGAAGATGCCGTGCTCGTTGGTCGGCCACTCGCACCCGATCGCGGGCGTGCAGCGGCTGGTGAGGAAGCCGGGATCGGCCGTCCCGCCCCAGGCGCGCAGCAGGTTGCCGCGCGCATCGAACTGCATCACCGACGGCGCCGGAACGCAGCACTCCGACCGCGGCGGGTTCTGGGCCGCGCCTGCTTCGTCGGGCGTCAGCGAGCCCGGGCGCTGGATGAGCCAGATGTTGTCCTGGCGGTCGACCGCGATGCCCGCCACCTGGCCGAACAGCCACTGGTTGGGCAGCGGCTTGGGCCACTCGTGATCCACCTTGAACTCGGGTGCGTCGCGATGGCGGGGCCGGTTGTTGTTGCGACCGTCGCGACCGTCGTTCTGGAAGCCCTGTCCGAAGCCGCCCTGGAATGCCTGACCGAAGTTGCCCTGGAATCCCTGCGCCTGGGCGCCGAGTCCGACCATGTAGAGGAAGGCGGCGAGCGCCGCCCCCAAGTACCACCTGCTTCGCGTGTCCACGTGTGTCTCCTCCATGCGAGATGTGCGGACTGGTACCCGGCACCACGTCGCGACCCTCCGCCAAAACATGATCGGATGCCGAAACGGCGTTGGCAACTCTCGAAGTCAAAACCTCGAAGTCATCGCAGGAACATCCATTGCCGAACGCGCGCTCGGCGCGTTTTCAGGACGACGAGGACGCGCCCGACTCGAATGCCCGTCGTCGCGCGAGACGCGCGTGCTGCGCCGCGATCCGCGCGCCGCGGACCGCGGTCAGCAGCGCCGCGCCGTCGCCGGTGCCGAGGACCTGGCGCGCCTGCTCCAGCTCCGCAGGCCCCCGCACGTAGGCCCGACCCCAGTCGTCTCGCGCGACGTAGCCGGTCTCGACGAGCCAGCGCCGCAACTCGACGTGATCGGTCCGCAGCATCGCGCCGGCATCGGCAAGCCAGTCGATCAGGCGTCGGTTCACCTCGTCCTCGCGCAGCACGCGCTGCGGCTCGAGCGCCCACGACGCGAGGGCGAGCACGAGCGCACGATCCGGCTCGCTCAGAAGGCCGAGATGGAGGCCGCTCTTCAGCACCAGCGACTCGAGTCCGGGAGGCAGCTGCATCGAGCGAGTGTGCCAAATCGCAGCGCTTGCCCATGCGCCAGCGGACACAATCCCGCCGTGTCGAACGCTCCGCTGCTTTCTTGGCTGCAGACCGCGGTCGAGGCCGGCGCGACGCTGGCCTTCGCGATCTCGGGGCTCCTCGAGGGCGCGCGCAAGCGGCTCGACGCCGTCGGCGTCTGCCTCGTCGCGGGCCTCGCGGCCTTCGGCGGCGGCACCCTGCGCGACCTGCTCCTCGATCGCCGGCCGTTCTTCTGGGTCGTGCACTGGCAGTGGCTGTGGGCGCTGCTGGCGCTCTGCATCGTCGCGATGTTCTTCCTGCGCGCCCGTCACTTCGCGCTGACGCAGCGCGCCATGCAGTGGCCCGATGCGCTCGGCCTCGGCCTCTTCAGCGCCAGCGGCACGCAGCTCGCGCTGGCCCAGGAGCTGCCCGGCATCGTCGCCGTGCTGATGGGCGTCGTGACGGCGACCTTCGGCGGCGTGTTGCGCGACATCGTCTGCAACGAGATCCCGACCGCCCTGCGCGATCACCGGCCCTACGCGATCTGCGCCTTCGTCGGCGGCTGGGCGCTGATCGTCGCCCAGCACGGCGGCGTGGCACCCGGCTGGAGCCTGGTCCTCGGCGCGGCGACCGCCGCCGGCCTGCGCGTGCTGGCGCTCGTCACGGATTACACGCTGCCGCGCTGGTCCTCCGGCAGCGATGCCGAGTGACGAAGGCCGGGTCCCGGACGTCGCTGTCCCTCCGTGGGCCATCGGCGCGATCGCGCCGGCCGGATCAGGCGACCGGCGACTCGACGTGCTCCGGCCGCACCCCCAGGCCGAGCACCCGCGCGAACAGGCGCTGCAGCGGCGGCAGCGCACTCACCACGCGCAGCGGCAGCGGCACCTCGAGCGCGGCGTTCTCGCCGGTGACCACGACCGGCGCCAGCACGTTGCTCTGGATCTGCACCTGCAGCGCCTGCGTGACCCGGGTCGGGAACAGCCTGCGCCGTCGCACCGCCTCCAGGTCCTCGTCGCCGAGCGAGCGGTTGCGCAGCTTCACGGCGAGCAGGTTGGCGGTGGCGACCGCATCCTGGATGGCCAGGTTGATGCCGACGCCGCCCACCGGCGACATCGCGTGCGCCGCGTCGCCGATGCAGAGCAGCCCCGGCCGGGACCAGCGCGTGAGCCGGTCGACGCTGACCGAGAGCAGCTTGACGTCGTCCCACGAGGCGATGTCGCGGACGTGCGCGGCGAGCACCGGCGCGGCACGCGCCACGTCGGCGCGGAACGCCTCGATGCCGCGGCTCTGCAGGACCTCGGCGCCGCCCTTGGCGATGACGAAGGCGCATTGCCAGTAGTCGCCGCGGTCGAGGGTGACGACGAAGCGGCCCGTCGTGACGCGGGCCAGCGTGTCGTCGAAGACGTCGGGGTCGCGCGTGACCCGGAACCACAGCACGTCGATCGGTGCGCCGATGTCCTCGAGCGGCAGTCCGGCGGCGGCGCGGAGCACCGAGTGGCGGCCGTCGCAGGCGACCGTCAGCGGCGCGAGCACCTCGAACGGTCCGTTCTCGTCGCTTGCTCGGACGCCGGCGACGCGGCCGCCCTCGTGGAGCAGCGACTCGACCGTCGAGCGCATGCGGACGCTGAAGGCCGGCAGCGGCCGGCCGACGTCGCCGATGAAGTCGAGGAAGTCCCACTGCGGCATGAAGGCGATGAAGGCATAGCGCTCGGGCAGGCCGCCGAAATCGGCGAGACGGAGCGGCACATCGCCGAACAGGCCGCCGACGCGGCGCAGCTTCTGGTGCGGCAGCTTGAGGAATTCGTCGAGCAGCCCGAGCTCGTCCATCACGCGCAGGGTCGACGGGTGGACGGTGTCGCCGCGGAAGTCGCGCAGGAAGTCGGCGTGCTTCTCCAGGACGACGGTCTCGACGCCGGCGCGCGCCAGCAAGAGGCCCAGCATCATGCCGGCCGGCCCGCCGCCGGCGATGCAGCACTGCGCGCTCAGCGTCCGCTCAGCGGGCATCGGATCAGGGCCGCGCTTCCCGCTCCTGGCGGGTCGCGGCGGTGCGCAGCCTGCGCTCGTGCGTGGCCAGCTCGCGGAACGACACGATGGCCCGGCCGCGATAAGCCGCGTAGTCGGCGATGAACGCCTGCGTCGTCTCGTACGGCCCGGCGATGTGTCCGGGCCGCTTCGAGTCGGCGAAGAACCACAGCTTGCCGTCGCGGCGGAAGCTCGCCAGCCAGTGCCGGCGCAGCGTGTTGCCGGCGATGGTCACCGGCGCGAACTCGATCATGAGGAACGAGGGAGCGCTGCCCGGGTCGATGCGACGCAGGGTGTCGACGGCGAAGCGCGAGAGGTCGACGCAGACGCCACTCGGCGCGGCGAAGAACGCGTCGGCCGGCGGGATCGGCAGCGAGCCGTTGCGGCTTCGCTGCGTCTCGGAGAGGAGCATGGCGCGCGCCATGCTGTACTCGAAGCGGGCGCCGATCCAGGCGTTCACGTCCTCGGCCGTCCGCCAGGCCTGCAGCGCGTCGGCGTACGACGCCGGCTCGTCCGCTGCCGGCGCCGTCGAGGCCCGACGGAGCTCCGGCGCGTCGGAGGCGGGGTCGGCACGCTCGGGCAGGCCGGCGCACGCGGCGAGCAGGCCGGCGACGACGACCACGGCGCCGGCTTTCGAGAAGGCCCGTGCGAGGCGCGATGAAAGAAGAGCCATGTCGCAGGGAACGCAGGTTGAGTTCGCCCGATTGTCGGCGCTCAGCGACCGCTCGGCCTGAGCGGCTTGCTGAGGTAGCGCGAGCCGGCGAGCACGAAGCGCCAGGGCACGTCGCGCGACTTGCTGATGCCGATCCGCACGCCCTCGGCGACGGTCACCGACCCAGGGCCGCGCGGCACGACGCGGAACGGCTTGCGGTCGAGACGGCAGCCGTTGTGCTCGCGGGTCACGCCGAGCGCCTGGCACACGCGGCCGGGACCGGAGCAGAGCAGGCGCTCGTCGACCACGCCGCGTCGCTCGCGCATGCGCTCGAGGCCGGCGACGGGCTGCAGCGCGCGCAGCAGCACCCCGGCGCCGTGCCCCGCCGGCATGCAGACGAAGTTCAGGCACCAGTGGATGCCGTAGGAGCGGTACACGTAGGCCCGTCCGGGCGGCCCGAACATCGCGGCATTGCGCGCGGTGTGGCCGGAAAAGCTGTGCGACGCGGGATCGGACTGGTCGTAGGCCTCGGTCTCGACGATGACGCCGCCGACGCCGTCGACGAAGACGCTGGCGCCGATCAGGGCGCGCGCGACCTCGGCGGCCGGAGCGCTGAAATCGAGACGCATCGGTCGAGGATACGAGAGCGCTCGGCGGCGCTGCATCGAGCTCGTGCGCAGGGTGCGCCGATAGAATCCGCGCCTCTCGCCGCACCGCCCCGACCGTGTCCGACCGCCGCAAGGTCCTGCCCCAGTACGTGCTGCCCAAGCGCGGCCTCACCGCCTTCGCCGGCCGGGTCGCGTCGCGCGAGCGCGGCATGACGACGACGCGCCTGGTGCGCTGGTTCGTCGGCAAGTACGGCGTCGACATGGGCGAGGCCGCCGTCGCCGACGTCGCCGCCTACGCCAGCTTCAACGACTTCTTCACCCGCGCGCTCAGGCCCGGCGTGCGGCCGATCGCCGATGCCGACCTGATCTGCCCGGTCGACGGCACGATCAGCCAGTTCGGCCGCATCGAGCAGGACCAGATCCTCCAGGCCAAGGGCCACCGCTACTCGACGACCGCGCTCGTCGGCGGCGACAAGGTGCTGGCCCAGCGGTATCACGACGGCAGCTTCGCGACGCTCTACCTGAGCCCGAAGGACTATCACCGCATCCACATGCCCTGCGACGGCACGCTGACGCGGATGATCCACGTGCCCGGCGCGCTGTTCTCCGTGAACCCGGTCACCGCGCGCGGCGTGCCCGGCCTCTTCGCGCGCAACGAGCGGGTGGTCTGCGTCTTCGACTCGGCGAGCGTCGGCAGCTTCGTGCTCACCCTCGTCGGCGCGACCATCGTCGGCAGCATGGCGACGGTGTGGCACGGGCCGGTGAACGCGACGCGCGTGCCGCGGGTCCGCGAGTGGAGCTACGGCGACGGCAGCATCCGTCTCGCCAAGGGCGAGGAGATGGGGCGCTTCATGCTCGGCTCCACGGTCGTGCTGCTCTTCCCGCAGGGCGACCTGGCCTTCAATCCGGAATGGGCGCCGGGCCGGGCGATCCGGCTCGGCGAGGCGATGGCCGACCTGCCCCGGCCGACCGCCGCGGCGAAGGCCTAGGCCGGCTCCTCGAGCTCGCGCAGGTCGGTGCCGCGCGTCTCCGGGCCGTGGCGCAGCACCAGCGCGAGCGACGCGGCGACGGGCACCAGCACGACCACGGCCGCCCAGCCCAGCGCCGGCACCAGGCCGAGCAGGCTCAGGAACTGCGCCGCCAGGCCGCCGGCCTTGGTGCAGGCAGCCACCCAGCCAGTGGCGCGCGCCCGGATGCGCAGCGGATAGCTCTCGGCCGCGTACGGCAGGAGCATCGCGATCAGGCCGTTGACGCCGATGATCAGCACGGCGACCGGCAGCACCGGGCTGGCGTCGGCGGGCGACGCCCACTCGAGATGGATCAGCCCGACCAGGCCGGCGCCGGTCAGGGCGACGGAGGCGGCGAGCGCGCCCTTGCTGCTCCAGGCGCTGTAGATCCAGGCCGCGAAGAAGACGGTCGGCACCGCGATCAGCGCCGACGCGGCCAGCAGGCTGCTCGACAACGCCATGCTGTAGCCCTTGGCGACCAGGTGCGCGGGCATCCACAGGAGCAGGCCGAAGTTGATCAGGCCCCAGGCGACCGCGGCGATGCTGAGGGCCCAGGTGCGCGGACCGAGCGCCAGCACCGCACCGACGGCGGCCTCGCTGCGGTCGACGACGGCGGCGGCACCTTCGCGCACCGTGCAGCCGAAGCTGCGCAGCACCACGTGCGCCTCCCGCACCCGGCCGAGCGCCATCAGGAACTTCGGCGACTCGGGAATGAAGACGTTGAGGAAGACGAGCACCAGGCCGGTCGGCAGGTTGAGGAACCACAGGCTGCGCCAGCCGAAGAGCGGCAGCAGCCAGGCGGCGAGCGCGCTCGCGGCCAGGTAGCCGCCGACGGCGCCCAGTCCGCCGACGAGCACCAGGGCCCAGCCACGCTGCTTCGACGGCATGGTCTCGGCGAGCAGCGCATAGGTGACCGGCAGCATGCCGCCGGCCGCCGCGCCCATGACGAAGCACATGCCGACGTTCCACCAGAGCGACGGCATGGAGCCGCAGATCGAGGTGCCGACGAAGATCACCGCCGAGAGCAGGATCGAGGCGCGGCGGCCGTACAGGTCGGCGAGCCAGCCCCACAGCACCGAGCCGACGACCGTTCCGCACAAGGCGGCGAACGGCAGCCAGGCGACGGCGGCCGCCGACAGCGCGTACTCCTCGCGCATGCCGGGCACGACGAAGCCGAGGCTCGCCGGCTTCATCACGTCGATGACGAGGGCGATGGTCAGGACGATCATCAGCCGCCAGTGGGCACGGCCGAGCGGTGCGTCCTCCGGCGCGCTGACGGTCACCTCGGGCTCGGCGACGGCGCTCGCCGCCAGCTTCTTCGGCAGCAGGCCGTAGCCGGCGACGGCGATGCCGGCGACGATCAGGACCATGCCCCAGATCATCTCGGCGTCGATCGGCATGTCGGCGAGCCGGAAGCCGTTGTCCTTGCCCATCCAGAACATCGGCAGGTGCATGACGACGCCCAGCGTCACGGCGAGGCAGCCTCCGGTGAAGGCCCAGAGATGGCGGCGGTCGGCGAGGACCGGAGGAACGTTCGGGGGAGTCAGGCTCATTCGTTCGTCAGGGTGAGAGGCGGCAGGGCAGCCGGACGTGGCCGCGGAAGCGGGCGCGCCGTGCGCGCACGGCCGGCGCGGCCAGCTCGTAGCGCGGGAAGCGCTCGAGGAAGCGGCCGATCGCGATGCGCCCCTCGAGGCGGGCCAGGCCCATGCCGACGCACTGGTGGATGCCCGAGCCGAACGCGACATGCCGGTTCGGCGTGCGCCCGACGTCGAGGCGATCGGGTGCGGGGAACTGCGCCGGGTCGCGGTTCGCGGCGCCGATGCAGAGCGTCACCTGCGTGCGCGGCGCGAGCGCGACGCCGCCGATCTCCGCCGGCCCGGTGGTGATGCGGTTGCCGAGCTGGTTCGAGCTCTCGATGCGCAGGAACTCCTCGACGGCGCTGCGCATCAGCCCGGGATCGGCGAGCAGGCGCTCCTTCTCCGCCGGGGCGTCGAGCAGGCACTTCAGGCCGTTGCCGATCAGGTTGGTGGTCGTCTCGTGGCCGGCGTTGAGCAGGAAGATGCAGTTGTGCAGCAGCTCCTTCGGCGTCAGCTTCTCGCCGCCAGCCTCGCCCTCGATGAGACGCGTCAGCACATCCACCTCGGGATCCCCCGGCGCGGCCCGGCGTCGGGCGACCAGCCCGTCGAGGTACTTCAGGAAGGCCGCCACCGCCTCGTTGCCGGCCGCGTGCTGGGCCGCCGTCGGCACTGGCTCGAGCGCGCCGAGGATGGCGAGCGACCAGTCGCGCAGCGGCCCGCGCTCGGCGACGGGCACGTCGAGCAGGTTGCCGATCACCTCGACCGGGATCGCGCTCGCGAAGCTCTCGATCAGGTCGATCTCGACGCCCGCGCCGCGTGCCGCCATGGCGTCGAGCAGGTGCTCGACCCGATCGACGAGGCGACCTTCCATCGCCGCGACGTGCTTCGGCGTCAGCGCACCGGCGATCAGCCGGCGCACGCGCGTGTGCAGCGGCGGATCGTTGAAGACGAGGCTCGTCGTGTGGTGCTCGTACAGCGGCGTCGGCCCGTACTTGGGCAGGAACTCCTCGTGCTTGTCGGAGCTGAAGGTGGCGACGTCCTTGTAGACGGCGACGATGTCGGCGTAGCGGGTGAGAAAGAGGCTGCCGTCGGCCATCCGCTTCACCGGCTCGTGCTCGCGCAGCGCCCGATAGGTCGGAAAGGGATCATCGTAGAAGGCGTCGGGCAACTGCCTCAGGTCGAAGCGGGCCGCGATCTCGGCGTCGGAAAGCACGGGCGCGAGTCTACGGGCGGTCGGTCGGGCCTTTCCCGCGCCGCGCCGTTCGAGTAACGTCCCTGCCCCGCAACACGATGCTGCCGCCGAGCCGCACAGAGGAGGAACTCATGGCCAAGACCTACGTCCAGATCAACAAGTTCGCCGTCAAGGACATCTTCGACGCGAAGCACAAGAGCCGCATGCCGGGGCTGATGCAGAAGGCGGCGGAGAAGGCGGTCAAGGCCTCGAGCAAGCTCACGCTCGAGGCGCCGAAGGAAAAGGGCGCGACCGGCTACAGCCTCGACGGCAGCCTCGAGTCGCTGGCGCCCGACGCGTCCGGCAAGAAGCTGGTGGGCAAGTGTTCGATGGCCGTCACCAGCTGGCCCGGCAAGTCGCTGAAGGCGATGCCTTCGGGCACGGCGGCGACGGCGATTCCCGGCGCTGACAAGATCGACGCCGGCGACGTCGACGCCATCGCCGACGGCGCGGTCGCCTCGGCCATGAAGTCGGCGATCTCGTACATGGAGAAGAACGCGCCGTGAGCGCGCCGGCCGCCCGGCCTCGGTCGCCGGGCGGGTGGGCTCGCCGCCGGCGTCGGCTCGATGCGCTGCGCGTCGCCGCCGGTCTCCTCGCCGCGCCGCTGGCTGCCGCGCAGTCGTCGGGCGACGGCCCCGCGGCCGTGCCGTACCGGCCCAGCGTCTCCACGCCGGCGGCCCTGACGGCGCCGGGATGGATCGAGATCGAAGCCGGCCTGCAGCACGACCGCGCCGGCCCCGTGGCTCGTCGCGACAGCCTGCCCTTGACGGCGAAGCTCGCCTTCACCGACGACTGGGGCGTCCGGCTCGGCGCCGACGCCTGGGTCCGCCAGCGGGACGACGACGGCGCCCGGGAGCGCGGCTACGGCGACACCAGCCTCGTCCTCAAGCGCCGCTTCGCCGTCGACGAGGCACAGGCGTTCGGCCTCGAGGCCAGCGTCGTGCTGGCGACCGCGCGCAAGAGCCTCGGCAGCGGCAGCGGCAAGACCGACCTCCTCGTCAACGCCATCTACAGCGCCGACCTCGGCCCGTGGCATGCCGACCTGAACCTCGGCGGCTCCCGCCTCGGCGCGGCCGCCGCCGGCACGAGCCGGCACGAGATCCTCTGGGCCGCCGCCGCGTCGCGGGCGCTCGACGAGCGCTGGGGCGTCGTCGGCGAGCTCGCTGGCGCGCACCGGCGCGGCGAGCGCAGCGAACGGCAGTTCCTGCTCGCCGCCAGCTACAGCGTGTCGCCGCGTCTCGTGCTCGACATCGGCGCGGCCCGCAGCCTGCGATCCGGCGGCCGGCAGTGGTCGGCGTTCGGCGGCGTCACCTGGCTGGCCGCGCGCCTGTTCTGAAGGTCCGCCGTTTGCCTAGGGGAGAGGTCTTCCACTCTCCGCCAGCCCGTGGCCGATCGAGACACGCCCGCACCCGAAACCCCGGCCCCGCTCTGGAAGCGGGTCGCCAGCGGCACCGCCGTGGTCGGCGTCGTGGCGCTGTGCGGTGCGCTCGGCTATTACGCCGGGACGGCAGGGCGGGGCGAGGCACCGGCCGCGACCGCGCAGCAGGCGGCCCCGCCCGCCCTGCCGACGCGGGCCGACTTCGGCGGCACGGCCGCTTCCGCGGATGTGCGCGCCCTGGCCGACTGGGTGGTGGCCAACCGCGACCACGGCCAGCGCAGCTTCGCCATCGTCGACAAGTCGAACCCATCGGTGTACGTCTTCGGGCCCGATGGCCGGCTGGCCGGCAAGGCGCCGGCGCTGGTCGGCCTCGCCGTCGGCGACGAGTCGGTGCCCGGCATCGGCGATCGCCCCATCGAGAAGGTCAAGCCGCACGAGCGCACCACCCCGGCCGGACGCTTCGTCACCGCCCCCGGTCAGAACCTGACCGGCGAGGAAGTGATCTGGGTCGACTACCACGCCGCCGTGTCGATGCACAGCGTGCGCGCGCTGGTCGCCGAGGAACGCCGGCTGGAGCGGCTCGCCTCGCCCATCCCCGCCGAGCACCGCATTTCGTACGGCTGCATCAACCTGCCGCACGAGTTCTTCAAGACGGTGGCGCAGCCGGCGTTCTCGCAGCCGGGCGGCATCATCTACGTGCTCCCGGAGACGCGCCCCTGGCAGACCATCGTCGCCGCGACAGCGCGCTGAGGCGCCGCGCGCGCCTCGCTAGATCCAGCGCGCGCGCTTGAAGCGCCACCAGACGAAGCCGCAGGCCGCGGCGATGATGGCCAGCGCCGCCGGGTAGCCCCACCTGAACTTCAGCTCGGGCATCGCTTCGAAGTTCATGCCCCAGATGCCGGCGAAGGCGGTCGCCACCGCGAAGATGCCGGCCCAGGCGGCAAGGCGCTTGGTGATCTCCGACTCCTCGATCGTGACCATCGACAGGTTCACCTGGATCGCCGTGCCGATCGTCTCGCGCAAGGCGTCGAGCGAGGCGTTGCAGCGGGTGAGGTGGTCGAAGACGTCGCGGAAGTACTCGCGGTTGGTGGCGCAGACCTGCGGCACGCGTCCGCTCACCAGACGCGCGACGCCTTCGAGCAGGGGCGACACGGCGTGCTTGACGATGCTCACCTTCTGCTTCAGGGCATAGAGCCGCTCGATGTTGGCGCGCCCGAGCCCCGGCTCGAAGATGCCGGCCTCGACCACCTCGAGATCGGCCTCGAGGGCATCGATGATCGGGAAGTAGCGGTCGACGACGGCGTCCATCAGCGCGTAGAAGACGAAGGCCGAGCCGTGCCGCAACAGGTGGGGCTCGCGCTCGGCGCGCGCCCGCACGCCGAGGAAGCCCTCCTGCATGCCGTTGCGCACCGACAGCACGAAGTTGGGTCCGACGAAGATGTTGAGCTCGCCGACGGCGACCTCCTCCGCGTTCAGCTGCACCGTGTGCAGGACGGCGAACAGGGTCTCGCCGTACTCCTCGATCTTCGGCCGCTGGTGGCCGTGCCGGGCATCCTCGACTGCCAGGTCGTGCAGCCCGAACTCGTGCTGCATGGTGGCGAGCTCGTCGGGGCTGGCGTCCTTCAACGCGACCCAGACGAAGCAGTCGGGCCGGGCCAGGAACTCGCTGATGTCGTCGACCACGCAGTCCGCGAGCTTCTTGCCGTTCTCGTAGGCCACGCAGTTGATCAACATATGGAGCGGGATTTTAGGATCGCAGGGTCGATGCGAAGCGCCAGCTCGCGCGACAACGCGCGGGTGGACACCACCGGCCTGCCGGACACCCGTTCTCCGGCACATCCTGTTACCGCGACGTGCCGGTTCGGCGGTTACGTCACAGACGGCAACGAGACCCCGTGGCTAACATGAACGTCCCCCTCGAGCGCGGCCCCCAGCGCATCGCCACGACCGCTGCCATCGATGTTCTTCCCGCTCCGCCTCGTCCGCCTGGTCCGCCTCGCCGCCGCGCTGCTGGTCGGCGGTGCCGCGCTGGCCGGCTGCTCGACCACGGGGCTGTTGCTGACCGCTGCCGGCATCGCCACCGACACCAGCGTCACGTGGGAGATCGCCAAGCACGTCCACGCCAAGCTGACCCAGGACGACCCGACGCCCTGCGTGCTCCTGAACAGCGTCCAGCGCGCCCTGAACCCGCGCTGCGACTACGTCCCCGGAAGCATCCGCGCGATCGATCTCGCCAGCACCGGCCTGCAGGCCTGCCCGCTCGCCATCGCGACCCGCGACCCGCGCCTGTGGCGGGCCTTGCCCGAGCTGATCGCCAAGGGCGCACGGCCCGACCGCTGCTCGCAGTCGCCGCTCGTCGACCTGGCCCAGGCCGAGGCATGCCCCGATTTCGCCGCGGCGTCGCCGGCGACCTTGCAGGCTTTTATCCAGCTCGCCGACGACGATCCGCGCGCTGTCCGGCACGATGTCTTCCGCATGCTCGGCTGTCCCAAGGCGCGGGCGGTCGGTCTCGAGCGGGTCCTCACCGCTTGGCTCGACCGGGGTGCGTTGCAGCCCGGAACACTGTCGTTCAGCCCGCTCGGCGCCGCCCACCCTGACCTCCTCGTCGGCCGCTTCGGACGCGAGCTGGAGGTGGCCGGCCACCTGCCCGGGAGCGCGCTCGACGGCTACGAAGGCATCCTGCCGACCGGCTTCGAGGAAGCCCTGCGCACCAGCCACTGGGCCGCCCTCGAGTGGTGGCTCTATCGCCTGCCTCGCCTCGCCAACCTCGCGCCGCCGGCGCGCGGCGGACAGCTGGCGTGGGTGCCGCTGCAGCGGGTGCTGTTGCCCGGCTTCCTGGCCGACCCGACGTCGCAGCGCGAGATGGTCGTGTTCCTGATGGCGCGCGGTGCGGACCCGCGCGCCAGGCTTCCCTTCGAGCCGACACGGACCGTGATCGGCTTCGCCGCGGCGATGAAGAGCCCGATGCTCGCCGTGCTCGACCCGCCCGCGCCGGCGCCGCCGCGGACGCTCCGCCAGGCCGCCCTCGACCCGGAACAGTCCGCGCGCTGAGCGCGTGCCCGACCCGGCTCAGTCGTTCGCGAAGCTGTAGGGACCGCCGCGCTCGAGCGCCTGGCGATAGGCCGGGCGGGCGTGGATCTTCTTGAGGAAGGCCATGAGGCGGGGGCGGCTCGCGTCGAGGCCGGCGCGCACCGCGGCCGCTTCCACCGGAAAGCTCATCTGGATGTCGGCGGCGCTGAACTCGGGCCCCGCGAACCATTCGCTCCGGCCGAGCTCGGCCTCCATGAAGTCGAGCTGCCGCTTCAGGTTGGGCTCGATCATCAGCGCCTTGACCTTGCGCGAGATGCCCTTGGCGATCGGCTTCGCGAAGAACGGCATGGGACCCGTCTCGATGCGGTCGAAGATCAGCTTCAGCAGCAGCGGTGGCATGGCCGAGCCCTCCGCGAAGTGGAGCCAGTACTGGAAGCGGCGCCGCTCGGGCGTGCCCGCGGGCGGCAGGAGCCGACCGCGTCCCTGCGTCTCGAGCAGGTACTCGACGATCGCACCCGACTCGGCGACGGTGATGTCGCCGTCGGTGATCACCGGCGACTTGCCCAGCGGATGCACCTTCGTGAGCTCCGGCGGCGCGAGCATCGTCTTCGCATCGCGCTGGTACTTGCGGACCTCGTAGCCGACGCCGAGCTCCTCGAGCAGCCACAGCACGCGCTGCGAGCGCGAGTTGTTGAGGTGGTGGACCGTGATCATGGCGTGCCTCGGCGGGTGTCGATCGGCGATTGTGGCCGTCGCGCACGGAGGTGGCGGCGAAGAAGAGCGGCGCCCTGACAAGCAGCCGGGCTAGATCGACATCGCGCGGCGCACGCCGTCGGCCTCCATGTCGGCGCCGCGGCCGCGCTGCACGATCTCGCCACGTTCCATGACGAGGTAGCGATCGGCGAGTTCGGCGGCGAAGTCGTAGTACTGCTCGACGAGGACGATGGCCATCCGCTTCGCCTGCCCGCCCACCGTCAGGCCCTGGTCGGCCAGGCGGCGGATGACGCGGCCGATCTCCTTGATGATCGACGGCTGGATGCCCTCGGTGGGCTCGTCGAGCACGAGCAGGCTCGGCGCCGCGGCCAGGGCGCGGGCGATCGCGAGCTGCTGCTGCTGGCCGCCGGAGAGATCGCCGCCGCGCCGGTGCAGCATCGCCTTCAGCACCGGGAACAGCTCGAACAGCTCGCCGGGCAGCGGCGTGCCGCGCGGCTTGTAGGCCAGCCCCATCTCGAGGTTTTCCTTCACCGTCAGGCGGCCGAAGATCTCGCGCCCCTGCGGCACGTAGCCGATGCCGCGGCGCACGCGCTCGTAGGGCGTCGCCCGCGTGATGTCCGTGCCGGCGAAGGTGACGCTGCCGGAGCGCACCGGCACGACGCCCATCAGGCTCTTCAGCAGGGTCGTCTTGCCGACGCCGTTGCGCCCGAGGACGACGGTCACCTCGCCGGCGTGCGCCTCGAACGAGAGCCTGCGCAGGATGTGCGAGCCGCCGTAGTACTGGTCGACGGAGGCGACGCTCAGCAGCGAGTCAGCGGCCAAGGTAGACCTCGACCACCTTCTCGTCCGCCTGCACCTGCGCCAGCGATCCCTCGGCCAGCACGCTGCCCTCGTGCAGCACCGTCACCTTCTTCGCCGGATGGGCGTGGGTCAGGGCGTGGATGAACTTCATGTCGTGCTCGACGACGACGAGCGAGTGGCGGCCTTCGAGCGACAGGAACAGCTCGGCGGTGCGCTCGGTCTCCTCGTCGGTCATGCCGGCGACCGGCTCGTCGAGCAGCAGCAGCTTCGGATCCTGGATGAGCAGCATGCCGATTTCCAGCCATTGCTTCTGGCCGTGCGAGAGCAGGCCCGCGGTGCGCTGCGCCTCGGCCTTCAGGTGGATGAGCGCGAGCGTCTCGCCGATGCGGTCGAGCTGGGCGCTCGACAGGCGGAAGAACATCGAGGCGCGCACGCCGCGGTCGGCCTTCAGCGCCAGCTCGAGGTTCTCGAACACCGAGAGGTGCTCGAAGACGGTTGGCTTCTGGAACTTGCGGCCGACGCCCGCCGAGGCGATCTCGTTCTCGCGCATGCGCAGGAGGTCGATCGTCGAGCCGAAGAAGGCCTTGCCTTCGTCGGGGCGCGTCTTGCCGGTGATGACGTCCATCATCGTCGTCTTGCCGGCGCCGTTCGGGCCGATGATGCAGCGCAGCTCGCCGGCGCTGATGCTGAGCGAGAGCGCGTTCAGCGCCTTGAAGCCGTCGAAGCTGACGGTGATGTCGTCGAGGTAGAGGATGGCGCCGTGCCGGACGTCGAGCTCGCCGGGATGGCCGACGCTGGCGTAGCTGGCCGCCCGGCCGCCGGAACGCCCGGCGCTCGCGGCGGCGGCGCGCGCCTCGGCGGCGCGGCGGGCGCGCGCCCCGGCCTGCATCAGCTCGGGCGTCACGCGACTCCCTCTTCCTTCCCGCGGGCCCGCCGCAGCCGCGCCAGCACACCGTTCGGGCCGCGCAGCAGGCCGACGATGCCGTGCGGCAGGAACAGGGTCACGGCGATGAACATCGCCCCGAGCACGTACAGCCAGAACTCGGGGAAGACCTGCGTGAACCAGCTCTTCGCGCCGTTGACGAAGAAGGCGCCGAGGATCGGCCCGACGAGGGTGCCGCGGCCACCCACCGCCGCCCAGATGGCGATCTCGATCGAGGCCGCTGGCGACATCTCGCCCGGGTTGATGATGCCGACCTGGGGCACGAACAAGGCGCCGGCGATGCCGCACATCACCGCCGAGATGACCCAGATCGCCAGCTTGTAGCGCAAGGGGTCGTAGCCCGTGAACATGACGCGCGACTCGGCGTCGCGGATCGCCTGCAGGACGCGGCCGAACTTGCTGCCGACGAGCCAGCGCGCGAGCAGGAAGAAGCCGATCAGCACGCAGCCGGTCAGGACGAAGAGCGCCATCCGCATCGACGGCGTCGCGATCGGCATGCCGAGGATGCGCTTGAAATCGGTGAAGCCGTTGTTGCCGCCGAAGCCGGTCTCGTTCCGGAAGAAGAGCAGCATCGTCGCGAAGGTCATCGCCTGCGTGATGATCGAGAAGTAGACGCCCTTGATCCGCGAGCGGAAGGCGAAGAAGCCGAAGACGAAGGCGAGCAGGCCGGGCACGAGGATCACGAGGGCCAGCGTGGCGACGAAGGAGTCCGAGAGCGCCCAGTGCCAGGGCAGGGTCTTCCAGTCGAGGAAGACCATGAAGTCCGGCAGGTCCGACTGGTAGTTGCCGTCGCGGCCGATCTGCCGCATCAGGTACATGCCCATGGCGTAGCCGCCGAGCGCGAAGAAGACGCCGTGACCGAGCGAGAGGATGCCGGCGTAGCCCCAGATGAGGTCCATCGCCAGGGCGCAGATCGCGTAGCACATGATCTTGCCAACCAGCTGCACGCCGTAGTCGGAAAGATGGAAAGGGCTCGTCGCCGGCACGGCCAGGTTCAGCACCGGCACGAGCACGAGCACGGTGGCGAGTGAAACGAGGATGCCGATGGGCAGGCGGCGCGGCCGGGCCGGGCCGAATCCGGGCGCCGGCCCGGGCCCGCGCGCCGGCCCCGTGGGCAGGTCGGCCGCGCGCGCCGCGCGCGCCGGAGTCTCGATGGGAAGCGTCGGCAGCACCGCGCTCATGCTTCCGCGCTCCGGCCCTTCATCGCGAAGATCCCTTGCGGCCGCTTCTGGATGAAGACCACGATCAGGACCAGCACCATGATCTTGGCGAGCACCGCGCCCTGCCAGCCCTCGAGCAGCTTGTTGAGGATGCCGAGGCCGAGCGCCGCGTAGACCGTGCCCGCGAGCTGGCCGACGCCGCCGAGGACGACGACCATGAACGAGTCGACGATGTACCCCTGGCCCAGGTCCGGACCGACGTTGCCGACCTGGGACAGCGCGCAGCCGGCCAGGCCCGCGATGCCGGCGCCGAGCGAGAAGGCGTAGGTGTCGACGCGCGCCGTGTTGACGCCCATGCAGGCCGCCATCTTCCGGTTCTGCGTGACGCCGCGGACGAAGAGGCCCAGCCGCGTGCGCGCGATGAGCAGCGCGATCGCCAGCAGCACCAGACCGGCGAAGCCGACGATCGCGATCCGGTTGAAGGGCAGCGTCAGGTTGCTCATGAGCGCCACCCCGCCGGACAGCCAGGCCGGGTTCTCGACGGGGACGTTCTGCGCTCCGAACAGCGAGCGCACGGCCTGCTGCAGGACCAGGCTGATCCCCCAGGTGGCGAGCAGCGTCTCGAGCGGCCGGCCGTACAGCCAGCGGATGACGCTGCGCTCCATCGCCGCCCCGACCAGCGCCGCGGCGAGGAACGACACCGGGATCGCCGCCAGCACGTAGGCGTCGAAGGCGCCCGGGAAGTAGGTCTTGAACAGGTTCTGGACGACGAAGGTCGCGTAGGCTCCGATCATCATCAGCTCGCCGTGCGCCATGTTAATGACGCCCATCAGGCCATAGGTGATCGCCAGCCCGAGGGCGACGAGCAGCAGGATCGAGCCCAGGCTCACGCCGGTCAGCAGCACGCCGAGCCGCTCGCCCCAGGCGAGCCGGGACTCGAGCTTCTGCAGCGCCAGCTGCAGCTGGCCGCGCACCGCCGCGTCGCTCTCCACGCCCGGCTGCAGGCGCTCGAGCAGCAGCGTCTTGACGCTCGGCTCGCGGCTGTCGGCGAGCAGCCGGGCCGCCTCGAGGCGTCGGCCGGGCTCCGACGCGGAGACGAGGATGGCGGCACGCAGCAGTCCGATCTGCGCCTTCAGCGCGGCATCGGTCTCGGCGCCGTACGCCTTCTCGATCAGCGGCAGCTTCGATTCGTCCGTCTGGTCGCGCAGGTCGCGCAAGGCCTGGGCGCGCTCTTTCGCGTCGGACGAGAAGAGCTTCAGCGCGGCGATCGCGGCGTCGATCTCGCGCCGCATGCGGTTGCTGTTGAGAACGTCCTCGGCGCCTTCGGGCAGCACCGTCGCCCGGCCGCTGGCGGCCTCGCGGGCCTGCTCGCCGTCCATGACGAAGACCGCGTCGCCGGCGACCTTCACCCGGCCGTGGAGCAAGGCGGCGAAGAACGCCGGCGCCGCCGGGTCGCCGCTCGCCGCGGCCGAGGCGATCGCCGCGGCACGCGCGTCGTTGTCGCCGACCGCCATGGCGCGGACCTGCTCGGCGCTCAGCGCGGACGCGGTCGTCGGCAGCAGCAGACAGAGAAGGGCCAGGCCGAGGCCGACGAGCGCCGGCCCGGCCCGCGGTGCGAAGCTCACTGTGCGGGCGTCACTTCTTCTCGGGCTCGTCCTTCTTCTTGTCGTTGCCCTCGATGTACGGGCTCCAAGGCTTGGCCTTGACCGGCGCGGGCGTCTTCCAGACCACGTTGAACTGGCCGTTGGACTGCACCTCGCCGATGAACACGGGCTTGTGCAGGTGGTGGTTCTTGGGGTCCATCGTCGCCGTGAAGCCGCCGGGAGCGGTGAAGGTCTGGCCGGCCATCGCCGCGATCACCTTGTCGGTGTCGGTGCTCTTGGCCTTCTCGACGGCCTGCTTCCACATGTGGATGCCGATGTAGGTGGCCTCCATCGGGTCGTTGGTCAGCGGCTTGTCGGCGCCGGGCAGCTTCTTCGCCTTCGCGTAGTCGGCCCACTTCTTCTTGAAGGCGTCGTTGGCCGGGTTCTTCAGGCTCATGAAGTAGTTCCAGGCGGCGAGATGGCCGACCAGCGGCTTGGTGTCGACGCCGCGCAGCTCCTCTTCGCCGACCGAGAAGGCGACGACCGGCACGTCGGTCGCCTTCAGGCCCTGGTTGCCGAGCTCCTTGTAGAACGGCACGTTCGAGTCGCCGTTGATCGTCGAGATGACCGCCGTCTTGCCGCCGGCGGCGAACTTCTTCACGTCGGCGACGATGGTCTGGTAGTCGCTGTGCCCGAACGGGGTGTACTTCTCGTCGATGTCGCTTTCCTTGACACCCTTGCTCTTCAGGAACGCGCGCAGGATCTTGTTGGTCGTGCGCGGATAGACGTAGTCGGTGCCGAGGAGGACGAAGCGCTTGGCGCCGCCGCCGTCCTTGCTCATCAGGTACTCGACCGCCGGGATGGCCTGCTGGTTCGGCGCCGCGCCGGTGTAGAAGACGTTCTTCGACAGCTCCTCGCCTTCGTACTGCACGGGGTAGAAGAGCAGCCCGTTCAGCTCCTCGACCACCGGCAGCACCGACTTCCGCGACACGCTGGTCCAGCAGCCGAACATCACCGCGACCTTGTCCTGGCTGATCAGCTGCTTGGCCTTCTCGGCGAAGAGGGGCCAGTTCGACGCCGGGTCGACGACCACCGGCTCGAGCTTCTTGCCGAGCACGCCGCCCTTGGCGTTGATCTCGTCGATCGCCATCAGGGCGACATCCTTCAGCACCGTCTCCGAGATCGCCATCGTTCCCGAGAGCGAGTGCAGGATGCCGACCTTGATCGTGTTCTGCGCCAGGGCGGGCATCGAGAGCAGGCCCGATGCGGCCAGGGCGGCGCAGGCGGCCTGGAGTGCGAAGCGACGTTTCATGCGGGGAACCTCCGAGTGTTCAGAATGGGGATGGCGACAAGACGGGGAGCGCTGTTTGCAAGGCCTGTGCCACTGCCGATGAGGGCGCCACGCCCGAGCGTGTGCAGGCGGGCGCGTGCCGCGGGCCGCGGGCTCGGCCTGCGTGCGCACCAGCTTGGGCAGCGCGCCGCACCAAGAGCGGAGAGGCATCGTCCTCGTGCGTGCGCCGTGCCTGCCGAGGCCCTGCACCGGTGAGCAGGACCTGGGCGGCGTCGGTGCCGCGCTGGCTGGCGTGGAGCTGCGTCCTGGCCGCGCCGCCGGTTGCCTGGGCGGTCGCTGCGGCCGGGTTCCCTCTGCCGGTGCACGAGCCGCTGCGGGACCTGTCCGCCCTCGTCGCCTGGTCCGTGGCCGAGGAGATCGTCTTTCGCGGCGGCCTGCAGCCGCTGCTCGCGCGCCGGCTCGGCGAGCGCGGGCGAGGCTGGCCGATCACGCCGGCGAACGCGGCGACGAGCCTCGTCTTCGCCGCGCTGCACGCGTGGCGGCACGGGCCGCTGCTCGCCCTCGGCGTCTTTCCGCTGTCGCTGCTCTACGGCGTGGTGCGCGAGCGGACCGGCCGCGTCGCGCCGGCGGCGGCGCTGCACCTCTGGTTCAACGTGCTGCTCTATCTGGCGTCGTGGCGGCTCGCAGCCGTCACGGCGAGCGGTTAGCTCGCGAAGCGCCGGTCAGGGCCCGGGCGCGGGCGCCTGGCCCGGCGGCAAGGGACGCGTGTCGGCCGTCGGCTCCCAATAGACCTGGCCGGCGTCCTCGACGGCCTCGATGCGCAGGAGCTTGCCCTGACCACAGGGGCCGCCGGCGCAGCGGCCGTTGCGCGGGTCGTAGGCGGCCCCGTGGATCGAGCAGAGGATGAACTCGCGGCCGCTGTCGAGGAACACGCCCGGCTGCCAGTCGAGCTCGGTCGGCACGTGCACGCAGCGGTTCAGGTACGCGACGACGCGCCCCTCGAAGCGCAGGACGAAGGCGCGCGCCGGCTCGCGGAAGTGGCTCACGTCGAAGACCAGGGCCCGGCCTTTCTCCTCGAGCTGCCCCGACGCGCACAGGTGCTGCCGCGGCAGCTTCGGCGGACGCGGCAAGGGGCGCAGCGGCGCCGGCGCCGGCGGCGTCGAGCCCGGCGGGAGGGCGTCGGCCGCGTCGTCAGCCATGGCGGAGCAGCCACTCGTGCAGGTCGGCCGTCGAGTGCGCGACGTGCAGCGGCCGATGGCCCGCGAACTCCGCGTGCGCGTGCGCGCCGAAGCTCACGGCGACGCTGGCGCAGCCGGCGTTGAAGGCGAGCTGCAGGTCGTGCGTCGTGTCGCCGACCATCAGGGTGCGACCCGGCTCGGCACCGAGCTCGCGCATCAGCTCGGTCAGCATCAGCGGGTCGGGCTTGCCGCGCGTCTCATCGGCGGTGCGCGTCGCGTCGAAGAGCTCGGCGAGCGGCGAGCCGCGCAGCGCGTCGTCGAGCCCCTTGCGCGTCTTGCCCGTGGCGACGCCGAGCCAGTGATTGCGCTCCTTCAGCGCCCGCAGCATCTCGAGGGTGCCGTCGAAGAAGACGACCTGATCGAGGCTCGCCAGGTAGTGATGCCGGTAGCGGTCGGCGAGCTCGCGGTAGCGCTCCTGGGCAAGGCGCGGCGCCGCATGGCGCAGCGCGTCGGCGAGGCCGAGGCCGATCACGTAGCTGGCATCGCGGTCGCTCGGCACGTCGGTGCCGACGTCGGCACAGGCCGCCTGGATGCAGCGGGCGATGAGCCGGGTCGAGTCGAACAGCGTGCCGTCCCAGTCGAAGACGATCAGGTCGAAGCGCCGTCGGCTGCCTGCGCTCATGCGGTCGCTCCCGCGCGCAGCGCCGCGACCAGGCGCCGGCACGCCTCGGGCAAGGGCGCCTCGAGCTGCATCGCCTCGCCGCTCGCCGGATGCACGAAGCGGAGCAGGCGCGCGTGCAGGAACATGCGATCGAAGCGGACGCCGGCGACGAGCTCGCCACGCGCCAAGCCCTTGTTCAGGCCGAAATCGCCGTACTTGGGATCGCCGACGACCTGATGCCCGGCATCGGCCAGGTGGACGCGGATCTGGTGCGTGCGTCCGGTCTTGATGGTGACGTCGAGCAGGGTGAAGCCGGCGAACCGCCGGGCGACCTTGACCAGCGTGATCGAGCGCCGGCCCTCCTCGGCGCCCGCCTCGACGGCGCGGACGCGCCGCGCGCCCTCGGCGTCGACGTACTTGTGCAGGGCGACGTCGATCACCTTCAGCGACTCCGGCCAGGCGCCGGCGACGAGCGCGGCGTACGTCTTGCCCACCGCGCGCTCGGGCTGGCGCGAGCGCAGGTCGTTCTGCAGGGCGACCAGCGCCGGACGCCTCTTGGCGATCAGGAGGAGGCCCGAGGTGTCCTTGTCGAGCCGATGCACCAGCTCGAGCACGGCAGCGTCCGGGCGGGCGCGGCGCAGCTGCTCGATGACGCCGAAGCTCTCGCCGCTGCCGCCGTGCACGGCGACGCCGGCCGGCTTGTCGATGGCGAGCAGGTGCTCGTCCTCGTGCACGATCGGGAACTCGCGCGGCGGCGCCGCCGGCACGTCGCCGCGGTCGGCCGTGCGCATCGGCGGGATGCGGACCTCGTCGCCCAGGTCCAGGCGGGTGTCGGCGCTCGCCCGCCCCTTGTTGACCCGGACCTCGCCGGAGCGGATCACGCGGTACAGGTGGGTGCGCGGCACGCCCTTCAGCACCTTGCTCAGGAAGTTGTCGAGCCGCTGGCCGGCCGAGCCGCTGTCGATGCGGACGTTTTGCACAGTCGGCCGGGCTTCGCGCGGCGAGGCCTGCGCACGTGGCGACGGTGCTGCGGAACGGCCCCCTTTGCCCCCTATAATGCGCTGCTCCACTCGCCTGCCAAGTCGTTGATTTTTCAGAGTTTAGCGTCGCATTTCCGGCGACGCGGCGCGGCTCGAGTGGCGGCCGGATCCCGTTCCGGCCAACCGGTGATGCAACGTCCATCGCCCGGGCAGGCAGCGTTCCCAGTGTGACGCAGCGGCCTACAGCGCCGGACGGCAGAGCAAACAAGAACGAACCACGACAAGGTTTCCCGCCGAAGACAAGACTCGCGCAGAAGGCAGCCGCCTCTGTAGCCCGATTCCTTGCGCTCCGGCCTGCGTCCAGTGACCGCCTAGCTTGAAATACAGCCGCCTTCCCACTGAATCGCGCGCGCCAACGCTGGCGGAGCCCGCGGTCGCCTGACCGCGCGCGGCTCCCGTCAGTCCAGGGCGATTCCTTCCGGTTCTTCGCGTTTCTCGTGCATCTGATTGCCGCCGCGGCCACGCCGCGGTGGTGCGACAGGGCGCGGCTCGAAGCCGTGCCGAAGGAGTGCAGATGAAGCGCATGCTGATCAACGCGACGCAGGCCGAAGAGCGCCGCCTCGCCATCGTCGACGGCCAGAAGTTGATGGACTTCGAGACCGAGATCGAAGGCCGCGAGCAGAGGAAGGGGAACATCTACAAGGCGGTCGTGACGCGGGTCGAGCCCTCGCTCGAGGCCTGCTTCGTCGACTACGGCGAGGACCGGCACGGCTTCCTGCCGTTCAAGGAGATCTCGAAGAACTACTTTCGCGAAGGCACCGACGCGCGCACGGCGCGCATCCAGGACGCCATCCGCGAGGGCGACAACCTGCTCGTGCAGGTCGAGAAGGAAGAGCGCGGCAACAAGGGCGCGGCCCTGACCACCTTCGTCAGCCTGGCCGGCCGCTACCTGGTCCTGATGCCCAACAACCCGCGCGGCGGCGGCGTCTCGCGCCGCATCGAGGGCGAGGACCGCGAGGAGCTGAAGGAAAACCTGGACCAGCTCGAGTACCCCAAGGGCATGAGCCTGATCGCCCGCACCGCCGGCATCGGCCGCTCCGCCGCCGAGCTGCAGTGGGACCTCAACTACATGCTCAAGCTCTGGAACGCCATCGACGGCGCGGCCAAGGCGGGCAAGGGCGCGTTCCTGATCTACCAGGAGTCGTCGCTGGTGATCCGCGCCATCCGCGACTACTTCACCGCCGACGTCGGCGAGATCCTGATCGACACCGACGACATCTTCGACCAGGCGCAGCAGTTCATGAGCCACGTGATGCCGGAGACGGCGCACAAGGTCAAGCGCTACCGCGACGACGCCGCCCTGTTCAGCCGCTTCCAGATCGAGCATCAGATCGAGACGGCGTTCGCCCGGACCGTGAACCTGCCCTCCGGCGGCGCGATCGTGATCGACCACACCGAGGCGCTGGTCTCGGTCGACGTCAACTCCGCCCGCTCGACCCGCGGCAGCGACATCGAGGAGACCGCGACGCGCACCAACCTCGAGGCCGCGGACGAGATCGCGCGGCAGATGCGCCTGCGCGACCTCGGCGGCCTGATCGTGGTCGACTTCATCGACATGGAGGAGTCCAAGAACCGGCGCGAGGTCGAGACGCGGCTGCGCGACGCGCTGCGCTCCGACCGGGCCCGCGTCCAGTTCTCGTCGATCAGCAAGTTCGGCCTGCTCGAGATGAGCCGGCAGCGCCTGCGCCCGGCGCTCTCGGAAGGCAGCCACATCACGTGCCCGCGCTGCAACGGCACCGGCCACATCCGCGACACCGAGAGCTCGGCGCTGCAGATCCTGCGCATGGTCCAGGAAGAGTCGATGAAGGACAACACGGCCGCGGTGCACGTGCAGGTGCCGGTCGAGGTGACGTCCTTCCTGCTCAACGAGAAGCGCACCGAGATCACCAAGATCGAGCTGAAGCAGCGCGTCACCGTGCTGCTGGTGCCGAACAAGGCGCTCGAGACGCCGAACTATCGACTCGAGCGGCTGCGCCACGACGACCCGCGCCTGGAGAACCTGCAGGCGAGCTACACGATGATCGACGAGCCGGAAGAGGAAGTCGGCTTCACGCGGCGCGAGAAGGGCAAGGCCAAGCAGGAGCCGGTCATCAAGGGCATCCTGCCCGAGACGCCGGCGCCGCAGCCGGTGGAGCGTCCGCAACCGCGAGCCGCTGCGCCGGCGCCCGCAGCCGCTGCGGAGTCGAGCCCGGCTCGGCCCGTCGCGGCCGCTCCCGCGCCCGCCGGCGGCGGCTTCTTCGCCTGGGTCAAGAGCATCTTCTCGGGCGCACCGGCGGCGACGGCGCCGGCACCCCAGCGGGCGGTGGCGGCACCAGCGGCGCGGGCCGAGGAACCGGCCCGCCGCGAGCGCGGCGACCGGGACCGTGGCGGCGAGCGTGGCGAGCGCGGTGGTCGCGGCGGACGTGGCCGTGACGGCCGCCGCGGCGAGCGCGCCGATCGTGGCGAACGGGGTGATCGACCCGAGCGCAGCGCCGAGGCCGGCAGCGAGGCGGGCCGCGGGCGCCGCAACGAGCGTCCGTCGGAGGCGCCGCGCGCCGAAGGCGCCGATGCGTCGACCGGCGAGCGGCGCGAGCCGCGCGAGGCACGCGATGGCCGCGAGCCGAGGGAGGCGCGCGAGCCGCGGGAGCCCCGCGAGGCACGCGGCCCGCGCGGCGAACGCGAGGACCGTGGCGAGCGGGCGGACCGTTCGCCCCGGGGCGAACGAGGCGAACGAGGCGAACGAGGCGAGCGAAGCGGCGCGGGTGGCGAACCCCGTGCGGGCGAGCCGGGCGACGGCGCGCGCGGCGAGCCGCGCCGAGGTGCCCGCGACGAGCGCGGCGCGCGCCCCGTGAACGGCAATGGCGAGATGGCTCCTGCCGATGCGGTGAACGAAGGCGTGGCCGCCGAGAGCTTCAGCGACACGCAACCGAGCCCGCAGACCGTCGACGGCGGCGATGCAACGGGTGAGCGCCAGGGCAGCCGGCGGCGCAGCCGCCGCGGCGGCCGGGGACGCGATCGCGAGGAGTCGGCAGGCGCCGAGCTGGCCGGCAGCGACAGCGCCGAGGCGCTGTCGAGCTCGCCCGACCGCCAGAACGGTTCGGCGGCGCTCTCCGGCGATGAGGGCGTCGACGCCGAGGCGCGCACGAGCGATGCGGACGCCGAGGCACGCAACCCGGCCGACGACGGCGCGGTGCCGACGGAAGGCCGCGGCGAGGGCTCGGGTCGGCGGCGCGGTCGGGGCGGCCGCGGCCGGGGTCGCGACGGCGAGCGCGGTCCGCGCGACGAGATGGCGCCCGTGATCGCTGAAGCCGGCAGCATCGCCGAGCGGGGCGAACCGGAAGCGGCTCGCGACGAGCCCGCCGGCGATGTCGAGGCGCTGGCGGCGCAGGCCACGGAGGTCGAACCTGCGTACCGCGAGCCCTGGGCTCCTGCTCCGTCGCGGGAGCCGGCCCCGAGCGAGCCTGCTCCGCTGGCCGAGTCCATGCCGTCGGCTCGCCCGACGATGCAGGCGGCGCCGCGCAGCGAGCCGGCGCCGGCGGCCCAGGACTATGTCCTGCCGATGGACTCGCTGGTCGCGGTCGCCGAGGCCGCCGGCCTGCAGTGGGTGAACTCCGACGCCGAGAAGATCAAGGCGGTCCAGGAGGCCATCGCTGCGATGCCTGCGCCCGTCCATCGGCCGCGCGAGATCCGACCGATCGAGATCGTCGACGAAGGTCCGCTCGTGCTCGTCGAGACCAAGAAGGATCTGTCGCAGTACAAGCTGCCGTTCGAGAGCCAGTCGCGCGATCCGTCGACGCCGGCCTGACGCTCGACCGGCGCGCCTGCCCCCTCAGGGCAGGCGTTCGAGCGAGCGCTGGTAGGCGGGATGGTGCATGAGGTCGTCCCAGCCGAGCGGCGGCGTCTGCGGCAGGAGCTCGAGGCGCCGCTGCTCGCTCGCGGCATCCGGCTGCCAATGGCCGGCGGCCTGCTCGTCGAGCAGGCCGTCGAGCAGCTCGTCGACGGCAGCGCCGCCGTCGAGCGACTGGTTGCAGAGCATCACCAGGTCGCAGCCGGCGTCGAGCGCCAGCGCCGCCGCCTCGGCGTAGCCGAGGGTCGTGCCGGCCACCTGGCGGGCGCCGGCCATGCTGAGGTCGTCGCTGAAGATCGCACCCTCGAAGCCGAGCTGCAGCCGCAGGATCTCCTTCAGCCAGCGCGCCGAAAAGCCGGCCGGGCGCGCATCGACCTTCGGGTAGATGACGTGTGCCGGCATGACGCTGGCCAGCGTCCCGGCCAGCCACTCGTATGGCCGTGCGTCGTCGGCCAGGATGCGCTCCAGCGGTCGCGTGTCGACGGGCACCTCGACGTGGCTGTCGGCGCGGACGTAGCCGTGCCCCGGGAAGTGCTTGCCGCAGTTGTGCATGCCCGCCTGCAGCAGGCCGTGCAGGAGGCTGCGCGCCAGCGCCGCCACGACGCGCGGGTCGCGGTGGAACGCCCGGTCGCCGATCACCGAGCTGCCGCCGTGGTCGAGGTCGAGCACCGGGGTGAAGCTGAAATCGACGCCGCAGGCGCGCAGCTCGGCGCCTAGCACATGGCCGGCGGCGCGTGCCGACTCCAGGGCCCGCATCGCGCCGGTGCCGCGCCCCGCCGCGCTCGCCGGCGCATCCCGCATCCACATCTCGCCGAGGACGCGCATCGCCGGCAGCTGCGTGAAGCCGTCGGTGCGGAAGCGCTGGACCCGGCCGCCTTCATGGTCGACGCAGACGAGCAGGTCGGCCCGGATCGACTTGATCTCTGCGGCGAGATCGGTGAGCTGCCGCCGGTTCTCCCAGTTGCGCGCGAACAGGATCATCCCGCCGGTCAGCGGATGCGCCAGGCGGCGCCGGTCGTCGGCGTCGAGGGTCGTTCCGGCGATGTCGAGGATGACGGGGCAGTGCGTGTCGGTCATGGGTTCTCGTTCTTCTCGACGACGACGAAGCTGGAGGCGTAGTCGGCCTCGTCGCTGACGCTCACGTGGGCGCTCAGGCCCCGCTCGGCGCACCAGCGTGCGAGCTCGCCGTGCAGGCGGATCTCGGGCTTGCCGCTCGGCCGCTTGACGACCTCGCACGAGCGCCAGGTCATCGGCACCCGCATGCCCAGCCCGACGGCCTTCGAGAAAGCCTCCTTGGCCGAGAAGCGGGTAGCCAGGTAGCGCACCCCGCGCTCGTGCAGCTGCGCACGACGGGCGCGGAAGACCTCGATCTCGTGCGGCCCGAGGACGCGCTCGGCGAAGCGGTCGCCGCGCCGAGCGAGGACGACGCGGATGCGGCGCACGTCGCAGAGGTCGGTGCCGACCCCGAAGATCACGCGCCCCCGCCCGACGCGCGGTCGATCGCCCGCAGATAGGCGCGGGTCGCGTCGACCGCACCGAGCTCGAGCATGTCGGCGACGAAGGCATGGCCGATCGACACCTCCAGCACGCCGGGCACCGCGGCCAGGAACGGCGGCAGGTTGTCGAGGTTGAGGTCGTGGCCGGCGTTGACGCCGAGTCCGGCCGCCTGCGCTGCCCGCGCCGCCGCGGCGAAGCCCGCGACGACCTGCGCGTGACCGCCCGTGTTCCAGGCCCGCGCGTACGACTCGGTGTAGAGCTCGACCCGGTCGGCGCCCAGCGCACCGGCCGTGGCCATCGCCGCCGGGTCCGCGTCCATGAACAGGCCGACCCGGACGCCCAGCGCCCGCGCCTCGGCAATGAGCGGTGCGAGTCGCTCGCCATCGGCGGCAAGATCCCAGCCGTGGTCGGACGTGGCCTGCGCAGCGGCGTCGGGCACGAACGTGCACTGCTGGGGCCGGACCTCGCGAACGATCGGCATCAGGTTGTGGAACGGATTGCCTTCGATGTTGAACTCGGCCTCAGGCCACTCCTTCAGCATCGCGGCGAGCTCGCGCACGTCGCTGGCGCGGACGTGGCGCTCGTCGGGCCGGGGATGCACGGTGATGCCGTGCGCGCCGGCGCCGAGGATCCGCGCCGCCAGTCCCGTGACGCTGGGAATGGACAGCGGCCGCTGGTTGCGCAGCAAGGCGATCTTGTTGACGTTGACCGAGAGCGCGGTCGTTCGGCGACGCTCGTCGAGACCGCTCGTGACCAGGGGGTTCATCGGGGGGAAGGGCGGGCGGGCGAGAGGTGGCTTCGGTCCAGCGCCTGCGCCTCGACCATGACCTGGCGCGTGCGCAGCTGCGATGTGCCGAGATGATAGTGAAGCTGCGCGCGCAGCAGCGGCCTCAGCTCGGCGAGGGATCCGGCGGTGACGGCCTGCAGCCGTGCCAGGTCGGCGCCGTCGAGCGCCGCCTGGAGGCGGGCGAGCGTCGCGCCGCCGATGCTGGCTTCGCCCGCGTCCTTCGCCTCGACGACGCCGGCATCGGCCAGGACCAGGTAGCGCCGCTCCGGGCCGAGCGGCCGACGCGTCGCGGTCTCGATCCCGAGCTCGGGCAACAGGCCGATCTCCTTCAGCAGGACGATCTCGAAAGCGCGCAGGGCCGCCTGCGTGCCGGCATCGTCGGCGGGCCCGGCGAGGACCGCGATCGTGCCCGCGTAGGCATCGAACAGCAGCGGGTGGGGGTCGTGCCGGGCGAGCAGCTTCATCAGCAGCTCGTTGAGGTAGAAGCCGCTGAAGAGGGCCGCCCCCGACGGCATGCCGTGGCCGCCGCTCCATTCGGCGGCGCGCAACGTGTCGACCTCGCGGACCTCGGCGCCCGCCGGCTGGCGGCCGAGGGAGACCTGGATCCGCTGGAACGGAAGCAGCACGCTCCTCAGCTGCGAGAACGGCTTCTTCGCTCCCTTGGCGGCAATGGCGATCCGTCCCTGCTCGCGCGTGAAGGCGTCGAGGATGAGGCTCGACTCGCTCCAGTCGTAGCGGTGCAGCACGTAGGCCGCCAGGGAGCCCGGCCGATGGGCCACGTGCCGCGCCCTAGTCGTAGCCGTAGGAGCGCAGGTGGGCCTCGTCGTCGGCCCAGCCGCTCCTGACCTTGACCCAGAGCTCGAGGAACACCTTGGCGTCGAGCAGGTGCTCGAGCTCCTGGCGCGCCTCGGAGCCGATGCGCTTCAGGCGCTCGCCGCCGCCGCCGATGATCATCCCCTTGTGCGCCTCCCGCTCGACGACGATGGTCGCGGCGATGCGCCGGAGCGCGCCCTCCTCCTCGTAGCGGTCGATCACCACCGTCGAGGTGTACGGCAGCTCGTCGCCGGTGAGCCGGAACAGCTTCTCGCGCACGATCTCCGCGGCGAGGAAGCGGTCGCTGCGGTCGGTGAGCGCGTCCTCGTCGTGGAGCCACGGCTGCTCGGGCAGGTACGGTTCGACGATGCCGAGCAGGCGCTCCGCGTCGGCGCTCTTCTTGGCCGACAGCGGCACGAACTCGACGAAGGGATGCGTGGCCTGCATCGACTGCAGCCAGGGGGCGAGCTCGGCGCGGCGCGTCACCAGGTCGAGCTTGTTCGCGACGAGGACGGCGGGCTTGCCGGCGGGCACCAGGGCGAGTACGGCGGCGTCCTCGCTGCCGAAGCGGCCCGCCTCGACCACGAGCAGCACGACATCGACGTCGGCGAGCGTGCCGGTCACCCTGCGGTTCAGGGTGCGGTTCAGGGCGGCCGCGTGCCGCGTCTGGAAGCCGGGGGTGTCGACGAACACGAACTGGGCCCGGCCGACGGTGCGCACCCCCGTGATCCGGTGCCGCGTCGTCTGCGCCTTGCTCGAGGTGATGCTGATCTTCTGGCCGACGAGCGCGTTGAGCAGCGTCGACTTGCCGACGTTCGGGCGGCCGACGATGGCGACGAGCCCGCAGCGCGCCGCACCGGGCGCGTCGCCGGGCTCGGGGGCGGCGTCGCTCGGCATCAGGACTGCAGAGGACTTCCCGGCAGGTCGCTGTCGCGCAGGGCGTCGAGCATGCGCCGGGCCGCTTCCTGCTCGGCCGCGCGGCGCGACCTGCCTTCGCCGGTTTCGCTGAGGCTGAGCGCCGGGACGGCGCATTCGACCTCGAACGTCTGCGCGTGCGCCTGGCCGCGCGTGGCGATGATCCGGTAGCTCGGCACCGGGATGCGGCGCGCCTGCAGCCACTCCTGAAGCTCGGTCTTGGCGTCCTTGGCCCAGGTGGCGACGTCGGTCGTCTCGATGATCTCGCCGAACAGGTTCTGGACGAGTGACCGGGCCGCGGCGAAGCCGCCGTCGACGAAGGTCGCGCCGAGGAGGGCTTCGAGCGCGTCAGCCAGGATCGAGGCGCGCAGGGCGCCGCCCCCCCGGGCCTCGCCCTCGCCGAGGCGCAGGAGATCCGGCAGGCCGAGCTGCAGGGCGGCCCGATGCAGGCTGTCCTCGCGGACGAGGTGGGCCCGGATCCGGGTCAGGTCTCCTTCGTCGGACTCGCCGAGGCGGTCGAACAGGAGGCTCGACACCACCAGGCTGAGAACGGCGTCGCCGAGGAACTCGAGGCGCTCGTTGTGGTCGGTGCCGAAGCTGCGGTGGGTCAGGGCTCGCTGCAGGAGGTCCGGGTCGGAGAACCGGTGACCGATGCGCTGCTGCAGAGCGACAAGGCTGGAATCCATGCGTGAAAGTGGGCTCGCGTGAGTCGGAGGCGAGCCGGCAGGATATCTATTTGGACCGGCCCTCGAACTTGATCAGAAGGAAGACCGGGTTCACAAGTTCCACTTCCTTGTTATAGGCGAAGCTGACCACGACCTTGTCGTTTTCCTTGGTGATGGCGAGGTCCTTGCTGCTGATTGAGGTGATCGAGTACTCGATGTCCTTCTGGCGCTCGAAGGCAGCCCGGATCTCCGGCACCGTCGCGCCCTCGGTCGTGATCTGGTTGACCGTGCGCTTGATGGTGAAGTATTCGTTGAGGCTGGGCAGCACGCGCATGCCGATCAACGCCAGGAAGCCGATCACGATGGCCCAGAAGAGCAGCCCGAAGAGAGTGACCCCGCGCTGAACGCCCGCCCTGCTCGCTCCTCGGACCATCGGCACCTCCCTTGCTGGCAGCCGGACCGGCTACCTGAACGACCCGATCCGCTTCAGGTCGCCGAAATTCATCCAGATGAAGAACGCCCGGCCGATGATGTTCTGGTCCGGAACGAAGCCCCAGTAGCGGGAGTCGAGCGAGTTGTCGCGGTTGTCGCCCATCATGAAATAGTGGCCCGCGGGAACCTTGCAGGTGACCCCTTCGGCACTGTAGCGGCAGTTCTCGCGGAACGGAAATCGATTGCCGTCCTGGCTTCCGAAAAAAGGCGTGGATTGAGGATTAATGAGGATGCGGTGCTCGACGTCGCCGAGCTTTTCCTTGAATTCGAGCGAGTAGCGGCGCGTGTCCTCGTCGTAGAAGCCGGGCGGCGGCAACGGCTCGAGCGGCACCGGCTGGCCGTTGATGGAGAGCTGCTGGTTGCGGAACGACACCTCGTCTCCGGGCAAGCCGACCACGCGCTTGATGTAGTCCGTGCTGGGGTCGCTCGGGAAACGGAACACCACGACGTCGCCGCGAGCCGGATCGTGGTTGTCGATGATCTTCTTGTTGACGATCGGCAGCCGCACCCCGTAGTGGAACTTGTTCACCAGGATCAGGTCGCCGATCAGGAGCGTGGGCATCATCGAGCCCGAGGGGATCTTGAAGGGCTCGAACAGGAAGGAGCGCAGCAGGAAGACGGCCAGGATCACCGGGAAGAGCCCCGCCGTCCAGTCGAGCCACCACGGCTGCATCAGCAGCGCCTCGCGAGTCTCGGCGCTGTTGTCGTCGACCTTGGTGATGCCCTGGCTCGCGAGCTGCTCGCGGCGGGCCGCCTCCTGCCGCTCGAAGTTGGCCACCGCCAGCCGGCGCTTGGGAGCGAAATGGAAACGCTCCGCCAGCCAGTAGAGGAGCGTCACCAGGGTGAGGATGAAGAGAAGTAGGGAGAAATTCCCGGACCACTTGCCGAAGTACCAGCCGAGCCCGAAAACTCCGAGGCACGCGTAGAGCAAACCGGTCAGCAAACCCATTCAGTCGTCCACTTGGAGAATGGCCAGGAAGGCCTCCTGCGGCACCTCGACGGAGCCGATCTGCTTCATTCGCTTTTTGCCGGCCTTCTGTTTTTCGAGAAGCTTCTTCTTGCGGGTGATGTCGCCGCCGTAGCACTTGGCGATCACGTTCTTGCGCAGCGCCTTGATTGTCTCACGCGCGATGATGTTGGCTCCGATCGCCGCCTGCACCGCAACGTCGTACATCTGTCGCGAAATGAGCTCGCGCATCTTGGCGACCACGGCCCGGGAGCGGAACTGGCTCTGGCTTCGGTGGACGATGATGGAGAGCGCGTCCACCCGCTCGCCGTTGAGCAGGATGTCGACCTTGACGACGTCGGCCGCGCGGTACTCCTTGAACTCGTAGTCCATCGACGCATAGCCGCGCGACACGCTCTTCAGCTTGTCGAAGAAATCCAGAACGATCTCGGCCAGCGGCATGTCGTAGGTCAGCATTACCTGGCGGCCGTGGTAGGCCATGTTCTTCTGCTCGCCCCGCTTCAGGTTGGCCAGCGTCATCACCGGTCCGACGTAGTCCTGCGGCATGTACAGGTGGACCGTGACGATCGGCTCCCGGATCTCGGCGGTGCGGCCCTGGTCGGGCATCTTGGAGGGGTTCTCGACCCGCAGCAGCTCGCCGTTGTTGAGCTGGACCTCGTAGACGACCGACGGCGCCGTCGTGATCAGGTCCTGGTCGAACTCCCGCTCCAGCCGCTCCTGGACGATCTCCATGTGCAGGAGCCCGAGGAAGCCGCAGCGGAACCCGAACCCGAGCGCCTGGCTGACTTCCGGCTCGTATCGCAGCGACGAGTCGTTGAGCTTGAGCTTTTCGAGCGCGTCGCGGAGCTGGTCGTATTCGCTCGCCTCGGTCGGGTACAGGCCGGCGAAGACCTGCGGCTGGATCTCCTTGAAGCCCGGCAGCGGCTCGGTCGCCACGCCGGCGTTGTTCGGAAGCTTCTTCTCGAGGGTGACGGTGTCGCCGACCTTCGCTGCCTGCAGCTCCTTGATGCCCGCGATCACGAAGCCGACCTCGCCGGCCGAGAGCCGGTCGCGGGCGACCGAGTTGGGGGTGAAGACGCCGAGCTGCTCGGCAGCGTAGACCGAGTCGCTCGCCATCAGACGGATCCGCTCGCCCCGGAGCAGCTGGCCGTCGACGACGCGGACCAGCATGACGACGCCCACGTAGTTGTCAAACCAGGAGTCGATGATCATGGCCCGCAGCGGTCCGTCGGGCCGGCCGCGCGGCGCCGGCATCCGGTGCACGACGGCCTCGAGGATGTCGTCGATGCCCTCGCCGGTCTTGGCGCTGCAGGGAATCGCGTGCTCGGCGTCGATGCCGATCACGTCCTCGATCTCGGCGCGGGCCCGGTCGGGATCGGCCTGGGGCAGATCCATCTTGTTCAGCACCGGGACCACCTCGACGCCGAGGTCGAGCGCGGTGTAGCAGTTCGCCACCGTCTGCGCCTCGACGCCCTGGCTCGCATCGACGACCAGGAGCGCCCCTTCGCACGCCGACAGCGACCGGCTCACCTCGTACGAGAAGTCGACGTGACCCGGCGTGTCGATCAGGTTCAGCTGGTAGGTGCGGCCGTCCCGGCCGGTATAGCTGAGCGCCGCCGTCTGTGCCTTGATGGTGATCCCGCGCTCCCGCTCGATGTCCATCGAGTCGAGCACCTGCGCTTCCATCTCGCGGTCGCTGAGGCCGCCGCAGCGCTGGATCAGGCGATCGGCGAGCGTCGACTTGCCATGGTCGATATGGGCGATGATGGAGAAGTTGCGGATGTGGTCCATGCGTTCGCGAGTGAATCCGGGCGAGCTCTCGCGCTCATTCCAGAACGGCGCGGCCGCTTTCTGCAGACGGCGCAGCCGCTTTCAGCGCAAGCTCGAGTCGCGACGCGATGTAGAGGCACGGAGCGCCGTGCTGAAGCTAAAAAAAAGGCACGTCGAATAACTGACGCGCCTTCCAACAAAACGTATGGCAACTGCTTGTTGGGATTTCATTGTAGCCAAAAGGACCCTCCCGCAAGCCGCGCCAACGCTTGTTTTCTGCACGTTGCGGCCCGCCAACAAGCATTCTGTGCACAGCTTGTCCACAAACGCCTGTGGACTGCCTGGGGGCAATCTTCACGCGTGTTCCGTCAGACGCTGAGGTGCTCCTCTTGGCGCTTCTTTATAGTGTGTCGAAACACGGCAGGGGCTGAGGCAGCGTTGTTTGCAAGCGCACACGCCCGCAGAAGTCGCTGGTAAACCCTAGCGTGGCCGGAGGATCACGAAGGAGGCTGCCTCGCCCCGGCGCACGAGCAGGGTCACCGGCTTGGTCTTGTCGACCTTGGCCATGACCCCCTCGAACTGCTTGGCTCCCGTGACCTCGACGTTGTCGACGGTGACGATGACGTCGCCCTCGCGAATCCCCGACCGGGCGGCGATGCCCTCCGCCGTCTCGACACGGACGCCGTTCTTGATCTTCATCTCGCGCTTCTGCGCATCCGTCAGCTCGGAGACGGCGAGGCCGAAGCTGCCGACCGGTGCCGGCGGCTTGGGCGCCTCGCGCTCCGGCGTGCGCCGCGTCGCCACGCGCTCGGGTTCCATCTCGGCGACGACGACGCTCAGGTCGCGGTAGCCGCCGCGGCGGTAGACCTGCAGCGTCGCCTTGCTGCCCGGCTTGATGCTGCCGACGATGCGCGGCAGCTCGACCGAGGTATCGACGACCCGCCCGTCGACCTTGGCGATGATGTCGCCGGCCTCGACCCCGGCCTTCTCGGCCGGGCCGTTCGCCTCGACGCTGCGCACCAGCGCACCGGTCGGCTTGCCGAGGCCGATCGATTCGGCAACCTCGCGGGTGACCCGGTCGATGACGACGCCGATGCGGCCGCGGATCACCCGGCCGCCCACCCGCAGCTGCTCCGAGACGCGGCTCGCTTCGTCGATCGGGATCGAGAACGAGATGCCCATGTAGCCGCCGGAGCGGCTGTAGATCTGCGAGTTGATGCCGACGACCTCGCCGCGCATGTTGATCAGGGGGCCGCCCGAGTTGCCGGGATTGATGGCGACGTCGGTCTGGATCAGCGGCAGCAGCTCGCCGGTGTCGCGCGATTTGGCGCTGACGATGCCGGCCGTCACCGTGCTCTCCAGGCCGAACGGCGACCCGATGGCGATCACCCATTCGCCCACCTTGAGCTTGGACACGTCGCCGATGCGCACCGTCGGCAGGCCGCTGGCGTCGATCTTGACCAGCGCCACGTCGGAGCGCTTGTCGGCGCCGATCGTCTTGGCCTTGAATTCACGCTTGTCGGCCAGGGTGACGATGACCTCGTCCGCACCTTCGATGACGTGCGCGTTGGTCATGACGTAGCCATCCGCGTTGAGGATGAAGCCCGAGCCGACGCCCCGCGGCTGCGGATCGCCCTCGGGCTGCTGTTGCGGCGTCCGCGGCGCCGGCCGGTTTGGCATCGGCAGGCCGAAGCGGCGGAAGAATTCCAGCATGTCCTCGTCGACCTCGCCGCCGGGGCTGCCGCGCGCTGCGCGGCCGCGCTCGGTCGTGCGGATGTTGACCACGGCCGGCCCGACCTTCTCGACCAGGTCGGTGAAGTCGGGCAAGCCCTGCGCTCGCGCCTGGCCGGCGGCCGTCGTGGCCATGAAGCTGAGCGACAGGGCCATCGCCCCATAGCCGAGCCGGCTCAGGAGCGAACGCAGGAAGAGGAGGGTCGAGGCCATGAAGGATTCCCGGGCAGACGGCGGAAGACGCGGACGAACAGGACGGCAGGTGGAGGCGGCGCTCAGCTTAGCAAGCCGGCGTCACGGCTTCTTGCGCTCGAGGGCGGCGGCAAAAAGCTTCAGCGTAGCAGGCGGCGTGTCGCCCACGATGGTGACCCACCAGTCGCCGTGCCGTTTCGCCAGCGTCGCGGTGGCGCCCATGGTCGCGAACATCGGCCGCGCGTGCCGGTCGGCCCGGTAGGGCTCGATGAACACCGAGACATAGGTCAGGCCGTCGGAATAGATCGTCTGGATGACCGGCGGAAGGCTAGGCTCGCTTCCCGACTCCCCCGGCGTGTCGATCTGACGGCTGACGCAGCTCACGCGCCGGAAGCCCGGGGCCACCTGACGCATCACCCAGCCTTCGGTCTCGAGCTGGGTCGGCGTGAGCACCGGTCGGACCAGCCGGTAGCCGTCGAGCTTGCGCATCGCACTTAGGACGCTGTCCGGCTGCGGGCGAATGCCGATCGTGACCTCGGAGAACGCCGACGTCTCGAGAACGTTCCCGCTCTCACCGAGCACGTCGGCGCGCAGAAGCAGTCCGGAGGCTCGGTCGGCCCATAGGCGATAGCCGTAACGAAGGCCGTCGCGCGCCTTGACGGCCAGCACGTTGGCCTCGCGGCCGGCGACGCGCTCCAGGCCTTCGTCGCGGACCTCGTACCAGTCCGAGATCCCGTCGTCGCCTGCCTGCAGCAGCGCCGGGAAGGAATTGATCTGCCCCCGCTGCTCGATCATCGCCACCTGGCTGCCGGGCCACAGGGTGTGGACGACGTCGTTGTGGCGGAAGACCTTGCGCTGCCGACCGTCGAGCGACTCGATGCGCTCGTACTGGTTCGGTCCGTCCCAGAAATGCGCGATGCGGGCGCTGGCCACGCCGCTGCCGCCGCTCACGACGAAGGTGCCCTGGAAGTTGCGGCGGCTCGCCGCATCGTGGATCCGGAGCAGCCAGGCGCGCATCTCGGCAGGCGTGCCCGCGGCCGTCGCCTGCGCCGGCTGCTGCGACCATGCCGGCGCACCGAAGGCGATCGCCATGCAGGCGACGGTCAGCGGCGCAACGGCGCGCAGTCGCATCAGTCCCGGCATCTCAGCGTGCCGTCCCTGCCGAATCGACGGTGGCGCTGCGCAGGAAGGCGGAAGGAACCCCGAGCGCCGAGCTCCCGGCAAACTGCTTGTGCGCGGCGAGATAGCGGTCGAGCCGGGCGTCGCGGATCAGCTTGCCGTCGGCCACGACGGGGGTCTGCGGCTCGGCGGGCGCCGCTGCCGCCGCCGGCGGCGCAGCAGGCACGGTTGCCGCGGGAACGGCGTCGACGCGAGCAAGCGAGGTGGGGGCGGTCGCGCTGGGCGCACCTGGCTGGAGCATCGTCACGACGCCGACCACGAGCACGAAGCCTGCCGCGACCGCGCTGGGCAGCATCCATCTCGACGCGCGAGCGCGCCGGGCGGCGCCTGCGCTCGCAAGCGCCGCGGCGGGCGCGAACACGACCGGCTCGCCGGCCAGTCGGTCACGCACGGCAGCGAGGAAGCGCGCGTCGTGCCCGGGATCGGAAGCGAGATCGTCCGAACGCAGCACATCGCCGATCAGCTGCCAGTCGTGCCAGTCGCGACGGATGGCATCGCTGCCTCGCCAGGCAGCACAGAGGGTCGCCGAAGCGGCCGCGTCGAGCTCCCCGTCGACCAGCGCAGACAAGCGTTCCCGGCAGGCCGCTGATTCATCCATCGATCGGTCAGACATCGAAACACTCCTGAAAACGGGCAGGCGCGGCTGCCTTCGGGCCGCTCGCCGCCGAAATTACCACCGGTCGCCCTCGCGGGTGCCGAGCAGCGGGCGCAACCGTGCAGCAATCGCCTCGCGAGCCCGGAAGATCCGCGAACGCACGGTGCCGATCGGGCAGTTCATCAGCGCCGCGATCTCCTCGTAGCTCAGGCCTTCGATCTCGCGCAGCGTGATCGCCTGCCGCAATTCTTCCGACAAGGCTTCGACCGCAAAGTTCACCGCCGCCGCGATCTGCTTGCTGGCGAGCAGCGCATCGGGCGTGCCGCTGTCGCTCGGCTCGCTCTCGGTGCGGCGCGGCTCGTCGTCGTCGTCCTGCGCGACACGGGCCGATTCGGTCACCAAAACGTCCCTCTTGAGCTCCATCAGCTGCTTTTTGGCAGTATTGACGGCGATACGGTAGAGCCAGGTGTAGAACGCGCTGTCACCGCGGAACTGCGGCAAAGCCCGGTACGCGCGAATGAAGGTCTCCTGGGCGATGTCGGGAACGAGATCGACGTCGCGCACCATCCGGCCGACCAGGCGCTCGATGCGACGCTGGTACTTGACCACGAGCATCTCGAAGGCCTTGATGTCGCCTTGCTTCGCCCGCTCGACCAGGGCGGCGTCGGCGTCGGGGGCGTTCATTCCGGTGGCGACGGGACGCGGGAGCGGAATTCGACGTCCGCCGACGACGGCGAGTAGGCCGCACAGCGAAGCGCGTGCCAATCCGCCTCGTGGCCCTGCCTTTGCGCCGGCAGCCACTGGCGTCGCCCCAGCTCTCCGGATGCGCCGAGCGGACGAAAGCACAGCAGCATGAAGCTGCCCAGGTCGAGGGCGACGTCGATCCGGCCCGGGCGCGGCTCGACGCCGGACGGAAGCGTCGGCGCGAAGGTCCACCGACCTTCTTCCAATCGAAGGGTTCCCGACTGGACTCGCGCCAGCGACGCCGCCAGCATCACGGCGACGACTGCGGCGACGGCCGCACCGGCCATCGCCGCAGCTGTCCACTGCTCGCGACCGCTGACGACCCAGACGCCGAGCGAAGCCAGCGACAAGGCCGCGAGCACGGCGACGCCCAGCCGCCACACGCCGAACTGGCGCAGGCTGACGTGGCAGGCAAGGCTGTTGCGCATGGCGGGGCGCCGGCGCCGGCTCAGACGCGCTTGAAGACGAGCGTGCCGTTCGTGCCGCCGAAGCCGAAGTTGTTCTTCACCGCATGCTCGATCGTCATCTCCCGCGCCGTGTTGGCGCAGTAGTCGAGATCGCACTCCGGATCCTGATTGAAGATGTTGATCGTCGGCGGCGAGACCTGGTCGCGGAGGGCCAGCACGGTGAACACCGATTCGATGCCGCCGGCGCCGCCGAGCAGGTGACCGGTCATGGACTTCGTGGAGTTGACGACCAGCTTGCGCGCGTGGTCGCCGAACGCGAGCTTGATCGCGTTGGTCTCGTTGACGTCGCCGAGCGGCGTCGAGGTGCCGTGCGCGTTCAGGTATTGGACTTCGTCGCCGTTGACTCCGGCGGAGCGCAGCGCAGCCAGCATCGATCGCTTCGGGCCCTCGACGTTGGGGGCCGTCATGTGGAAGGCATCGGCCCCCATGCCGAAGCCGACGAGCTCGGCGTAGATCTTGGCGCCGCGCCGACGCGCATGCTCGTACTCCTCGAGGACCAGGACGCCGGCGCCTTCGCCGAGGACGAAGCCGTCGCGGTCCTTGTCCCACGGCCGCGAAGCCGTGGCGGGGTCGTCGTTGCGCGTCGACAGGGCGCGCGCCGCGGCGAAGCCGCCGACGCCGAGCGGCGACACCGTCGCCTCGGCGCCGCCGGCGATCATCACCTCGGCATCGCCCTGCTCGATCATGCGTCCGGCCATGCCGATCGAGTGCAAGCCCGTGGTGCAGGCGGTCACGACGGCCAGGTTCGGCCCCTGGAAGCCGAACATGATGGAGACGTGACCGGAGATCATGTTGATGATCGACGCGGGCACGAAGAACGGCGTGATCCTGCGCGGGCCGCGACTGGTCAGTTCGGCGTGGGTGGACTCGATCAGCGGCAGGCCGCCGATCCCGGAGCTCACCAGGCAGCCGATGCGCGTCGCTTCTTCCTCGTCGAGCGCGTCGTTGGTTTGCAGGCCGGCATCGCGGATCGCCTGGATCGAGGCGGCGAGGCCGTAGTGGATGAACGCGTCCATGTGGCGCGCTTCCTTGGCCGGGAAGTAGTCGTCGACCTTGAAGTCCTTGACCTCGCCGGCGAAGCGGCAGGAGAAGCCGGAAGCATCGAAGCGGGTGATGTCGGCGATGCCGGACCGACCGGCGAGCAGGTTCTGCCAGCCTTCGGCGACGCTGTTGCCGACCGGGCTGATCAGGCCGAGCCCGGTGACGACGACGCGTCGGGATCTCATCGAGCGCGAAGCATGAGCGACGGCAGCCTGCTCAAGCGGCTTTCTGGTTCTTCTGGGCGTAGTCGATCGCGAGCTGGACCGTCGTGATCTTCTCCGCCTCTTCGTCCGGAATCTCGATCCCGAACTCGTCCTCGAGCGCCATCACGAGTTCGACCGTGTCGAGCGAGTCGGCGCCCAGGTCGGCAACGAACGCCTTCTCGTTCGTCACATCGGCCTCGGGAACACCGAGCTGCTCGGCAATGATCTTCTTGACTCGTGCTTCTATGTCGCTCATGACTCCTCCAGGAGTGTGTGAAAAAGTAGACAGTTATTCTAAGGTGCGGCGTCTGCGCGGCCGCCTTCCCGCGCGGCCGACGCTCCCAGCAAGAACCGCGCCGATGCCGGCCCTTCAGCTCATCAGCATGCCGCCGTTCACGTGCAGCTCGGTGCCCGTGATGTAGGCCGCTTCCGGCGACGCCAGGAACGCCACCGCGTGCGCGACTTCCGAGGCCTGGCCGAGCCGGCCGAGCGGGATCTGGGCCAGCAGCGCCGTGGCCTGCGCCTCGGCAAGCCCCTTGGTCATGTCGGTCTCGATGAAGCCGGGCGCCACGCAGTTCACCGTGATGCCGCGGCTGCCGAGCTCGCGCGCGAGCGAACGGGTCATGCCCGCCACTCCGGCCTTGGCCGCCGCATAGTTCGCCTGGCCGGGGTTGCCGCTCGCTCCGACCACCGACGTGATGTTGACGATGCGGCCGTAGCGCTGCTTCATCATCGGCCGGATCGCCGCCCGGCTGGCGCGGAAGACGGCGGTGAGGTTGGTCGCGAGGACCGCGTGCCAGTCGTCGTCCTTCATGCGCATCGAGAGCATGTCGCGGGTGATGCCGGCGTTGTTGACGAGGACGTGCAAGCCGCCGCACTCGCGGACCACGGCATCGACGGCGGCGTTGACGGCGTCGCCATCGGTCACGTCGAGGACGATCCCTCGCCCGCCCGGGTGCGCGGCCAGCGCTTCGCCGACCGCCGCCGCGCCCGCTTCCGTCGTGGCAGTGCCGAAGACGCGAAAGCCCTTCTGACCCAGAAGGACGGCGATGGCCCGGCCGATGCCGCGCGACGCGCCGGTGACCAGCGCCACCTGGCCCGAACGGTTCGTGGCCTCGCTCACTGCAGCAGCGCCCTGGCGTCGTTCAGGGAGGCGGGGTCGAAGACCGCGGCCGAGACGGCGTCGGGCTCGATCCGCTTGACCATGCCGGCGAGGACACGGCCCGGGCCGCACTCGAAGATGTGGAAGATGCCGCGGGCGCGGATCGCCTGCACGGTCTCCGACCAGCGGACGGCCCCGAAGGCCTGGGCGTAGAGCGCGTTGCGGATCTGCGCCGGCTCGGTTTCGCTGCGCACGTCGACGTTGTCGATCACCGGGATGTACGGTGCGTCGATGGGGGTTGCCGCCAAGCGCTCGCGCAGCCGCTCGGCAGCGGGCTTCATCAGCGCCGAATGGAAGGGAGCGGAGACCGGCAACGGCAGCGTGCGCTTGGCCCCGGCCGCCTTCAGCAGCTCGCAGGCCTTCGCGACCCCGGCGGCCGTGCCGGCGATGACGGTCTGCTTCGGGTCGTTGTAGTTGGCCGCCTGGACGATCTCGCCGCTCTCCCGTGCCGCCTGGGCACAGCCGGCAGCCACGGCCGCGGCATCGAGGCCGAGGATCGCCGCCATGGCACCGCTGCCGACCGGCACCGCCTCCTGCATGGCCTGGGCGCGGAAGCGCACGAGCGGCAGCGCATCGGCGAAGGCGATCGACCCGGCCGCGACCAGCGCCGTGTATTCGCCGAGCGAATGCCCGGCCACCACCGAAGGTGCCGTCTGCGTCTCGGCCAGCCAGGCGCGATAGCAGGCCACGCCGGCCGTCAGCATCACCGGCTGGGTGTTGGTCGTGAGATCGAGGGCGTCCTTCGGCCCTTCGCGAATCAGTCGGCCGATGTCTTCGCCGAGCGCGGCCGATGCTTCTTCGAGCGTCTGGCGGACGGCCGGATGGTCGCCCCAGCCGTCGAGCATGCCGACCGACTGCGAGCCCTGGCCGGGAAAGACGAAGGCAAATGGTTTCATGAGAAGCGCATGGGTGCCGAGCGGATCAGAAGTCGAGCAGCACGGCGCCCCAGGTGAAGCCGCCGCCCACGCCTTCGAGCATGACGGTATCGCCGCGCCGGATATTGCCGGCGCGGACCGACTCGTCGAGCGCGAGCGGGATCGACGCCGCCGAGGTGTTGCCGTGCCGGTCGACGGTGGCGATCAGTCGTTCCGGCGGCAGCTTCAGCTTGCGGGCGGTGCTCTGCATGATGCGGATGTTGGCCTGGTGCGGGATCAGCCAGTCGATGTCGTCGGCGCGGCGGCGAGCCTTCTCGAGCACCGATCGCGCGACTTCCTCGAGCACGTTGACGGCGAGCTTGAACACCGCCTGCCCGTCCATCTTGAGCAGCGGGTCGCCGAGCACGTGGCCGCCCGACACGTGTCCCGGCACGCACAGGATGCCGACGTGGCGACCGTCGGCATGGAGCTCGCACGCGAGGACGCCCGGCTCGTCGCTCGCCTCCAGCACCACGGCCCCGGCGCCGTCGCCGAACAGCACGCAGGTGGTCCGGTCGCTGAAATCGAGGATGCGCGAGAAGACCTCCGAGCCGATCACCAGGGCCTTGCGCGCGAGGCCGGTCCGGACGATCGAGTCGGCGACCGCCAGGGCGTAGACGAAACCGGAGCAGACCGCCTGCACGTCGAAGGCGGCGCAGCCGGCAATGCCCAGCTTCTGCTGGACGATGCAGGCGGCCGACGGGAACACCATGTCGGGCGTCGACGTCGCCACGATGAGGAGGTCGACGGAACCCGCGTCGCAGTCGGCGGCTTCGAGTGCACGCCGGGCCGCTTCGACCGCGAGGTCGCTGCAGGCGAGCTCCGCGGCAGCGAAGTGGCGAAAGCGGATGCCGGTGCGCTCGACGATCCACTCGTCGGAGGTTTCGATGCCCTCGCGCGCCAGTCGCTCGGCGAGCTGCGCATTGCTCACCGCCGCGCCGGGGAGGAAGCTGCCGGTGCCGGTGATGCGCGAGTGCGGAGACACGGTGGTCATGCGTGCAGCGAGCCTACCGCGGGCGCCGGGCTCTCGGCGCGCATCGGCGCCACGTCCTTCGGCATGGCCGCGAGCGTCGCCTGGATCCGGTGCTGGACGCGGTCGAGCAGGCCGTTGCGGGCCGCGTCGTAGGCCCGGTTCAGAGCCTGCTCGAAGGCGAACGCATCGGCCGCGCCGTGGCTCTTGAAGACGAGGCCGCGCAGGCCGAGCAAGGCGGCGCCGTTGTAGCGCCGATGATCGACCCGCTTCTTGAACCGGTTCAGCACCGGCAGCGCAGCGAGAGCCGCCAGCTGCGTCAAGGCGCTGCGCCTGAATTCCTGCTTGATGAAGCTGGTCAGCATCGAGGCCAGCCCCTCCGCCGTCTTCAGCATCACGTTGCCGACGAAGCCGTCGCAGACGACGATGTCGGTCGTGCCCTTGAAGATGTCGGTCGCCTCGACGTTGCCGTGGAAATTGACGACGCCGGCCGCCGCCGCGGCGCGGAGCAGCTCGCCGGCTTCCTTGACCGCCTCGCCGCCCTTGATCTCTTCCTCGCCGATGTTGAGGAGGCCGACGGTGGGCTCCGCCTTCCCTCCGACGGCGCCGACCAGGGCGCTGCCCATGACAGCGAACTGCAGCAGGTGCTCGGCCGTGCAGTCGACGTTGGCGCCGAGGTCGAGCACGGTGGTGAAGGCGTCGCGCTCGTTCGGCATGACGGTGGCGATCGCCGGGCGATCGATGCCCTCGATGGTCTTCAGCACGTAGCGCGAGACGGCCATCAGCGCGCCCGTGTTGCCTGCCGAGACGCACGCCTGCGCGATCGAGGGTCGATCCTCCTGCGGCTTGACCTGGCTCACGGCGACGCGGAGCGACGAGTTCTTCTTCCGTCGCAGCGCCGTCTCGATCGAGTCGGTCATCTCGATGACCTCGCTCGCCTCGACGAGCGTGCAGCGGGGCCAGCTCTTCGCGGCAGCGAGCGCCTCGGCGCGCCCGATCAGGACGAGCTCGGCATCCGGGTGGGCGGCCAGGAAGGCACGGCAGGCCGGCAAGGTCACGGAGGGGCCGTGATCGCCGCCCATGCAATCGACGGCAAGACGGATCGTGGAGCCGGAGTCTGCCGCCATGGACGAGCGCGTCACGGGCGAAACCGGAGCGCCAGCCCGGCTCGCTCGCCGGTTCCGATCAGGCGTCGGCCTTGGTCTTCAGCACCTTGCGCCCGCGGTAGTAGCCGGTCGGGCTGAGGTGATGGCGGAGATGGGTTTCGCCGGTGGTCGGCTCGATCGCGATACCGGGCTTGGCGAGTGCGTTGTGCGCACGGTGCATGCCGCGCTTGGAAGGCGACTTCTTGTTCTGTTGAACAGCCATGGGGTTCTCCTCTGGCCCGCTGTCCGCGGGCGGCGCGACGAGGCGCGGCAAACGCCGAATCGATCGCGAAAAGCCGATGATTGTAGCAGCGCCCTCCCCTCCGGCCGCACGTCCGGAGCGGCCGCGTCAAGGGGGCTTGCCGGCCTTCAGCGACGCCAGCGCGGCGAACGGGTGATCGCCGGGTTCCGCCTCGGTGCCGTCGTCTTCGAACACCAGCGACACGGGCACGGGGCAGACGTCGTGTCGGGGCACGATCGGCAGGGCCAGCAGAAGCTCGTCCTCGACAAGCCCGTGCAGGTCGAACGACGGGATGAGGGCCAGGACGTCGTCCTCGCTGTCCTCGTCGAGCGCCGCCGCCTCGTCTTCGCCGGGAACGAAGAAGAAGCGACGCTCGACGTGGAGCGGCACGGCCATCGCCTGCAGGCAGCGCTGGCACTCAAGGCGCACCAGGGCGCGGGCATCCAGTCGAACGGCGGCCTGTACCCCGGCCCCGGCGAGCGCGGCACGCTCTCCGGTGGCGCGGAAACTCACCGGCGCGGTGGGCGCGGCATCGCCGGGCGGCATGGCGTGAACCAGGCGGGCGAATCCTTCCAGCGGCCATTCGCCCTCGATCTCGGCGCCTGTCGCGGCCAGTCGCGCAACGTCGAGCTTGCGTGGATCCGGCGGGCGGGCAACCGACATGCGGATCAGTGTAGGCCGGCTCGAATGCGTTCGCCGCGATGGGAAAATGGCCCATGCCGCAGCGCCGCATCGTCCTCGCGTCGACCTCCCCCTATCGGCGCGAGCTCCTCGCTCGTCTCGGCCTGCCGTTCGAGGTCGAGGCGCCGGAGGTCGACGAGACGCCCAGGCCCGCGGAGCGTCCGCTCGAGCTGGCGAGGCGCCTGGCCCTGGCCAAGGCGGAGGCCGTTGCCGGGCGGGACCGCGAAGCCGTCGTCATCGGCTCGGACCAGGTCGCCGACCTCGACGGCACCGGCATCGGCAAGCCCGGCGACCACGCCCGGGCCACCGCGCAGCTGCGGTCGATGCGCGGACGGACCGTGCTCTTTCATACGGCCGTCGCCGTCGTCTGCCGGGGCAGCGCGTTCAGCGGCCTGGAGCTGGCCTCGGTGTCAGTCCGGTTTCGCGACCTGAGCGACGCCGAGATCGAGCGCTACCTCCGTGCCGAGCGCCCGTACGACTGCGCCGGCAGCGCCAAGGCCGAGACCCTGGGCATCGCCCTCCTCGACGCCATCCACTCCGACGATCCCACGGCCCTGATCGGCCTGCCGCTGATCCGCACCTGCGCGCTCCTGCGCCGCGCCGGCATCGATCCGCTGCTGGCGAGCGAAGGCGCCGCATGACGGCGCCGGCCGGCGTCCTCTACCTGGTTCCGAACACGCTCGACTTCGGCATCGCCGGCACGCCCGCCGACCTGCGCGAGCTGCTGCCGGGCAGCGCGATCCGCATCGCCGCAGGGCTCGGCCACTGGATCTGCGAAAACGCGAAGACGACACGCGCCTTCCTGAAGCGGGTCGATGCCGTCGTGCCGCTGCACCGGCCCTTGCAGGAGATCTCCATCCGCGAGCTGGCGCGCCCCGCCAAGGGCCGTCCGCCGGCCGAGGTGGAACGCGCCGCAGCGGCAGCGGACCTCCTCGAACCCATCCGAGCCGGAGCCGACATGGGCCTGCTCTCCGAGGCCGGGCTCCCCGGCCTGGCCGATCCCGGAGCGGTGGTCGTCGAGGCGGCACACCGCGCGGCGATCCGCGTCGTCGCCCTGCCGGGCGCCAGCTCGATCGCACTGGCCGTGTCCGCGAGCGGGCTCAACGGCCAGAGCTTTGCCTTCATCGGCTACCTTCCCGTCGAGGCGGTCGCGCGGGCGGCGCGCATCCGCGAGCTCGAGGCGCTGTCCCGACGCGAGCGGCAGACGCAGGTGGTGATCGAGACGCCCTACCGCAACCAGGCGCTGCTCGATGCGCTCGTGGCGCACCTGCAGCCGGGAACGTCGCTGTCGGTGAGCGTCGGGCTGACCACCGCCGCCGAGCTCACCCGCAGCCAGTCGGTGTCGGGCTGGCGCTCGAGACCTTCGCGCCTGCCGGCCGACGTGCCGGCCGTGTTCTCGATCCTGGCCCGCTGACCGGGTGCGGCGTTCCCGCTCCGGCTTTCGCGCCCCAGACGCTGCCGCTCAGGACTCGGCGGGCTCGGGCACCTTGGCGCCGAACAGCGCCGCCACCTTCTTCTTAGGCTTGATGTTCGGCGACACCGCGCGGCTGGTCTGCACGGCCCGCTTCTCCCAGGCCGGCTCGACCTCCTGAGCCGTCGGCTCGTAGGGCGTGTCGAAGAACGGATCGCTCGGCGGCCGCGGCGCTTCGCGCGCCGGGCTGCGCGCCGGTGCGGCGACACGGCCTTCCCGCGACGCCGGTGCGGGACCCTCGTCGTCGTCCCTTCGCGCGCGCTCGCGCAGCGGCCGGCGCGGGGCGTCGTCGTCGAGCTCGAGCGGCTCGAGCTCGATCTTCTTGTGGATCAGCTTCTCGATGTCCGCGACCAGCCGGGTGTCGTCGCGCGACACCAGGGTGATCGCCAGGCCCGATGCGCCGGCGCGGCCGGTGCGGCCGATGCGGTGCACGTAGTCCTCGGCGTTGAACGGCACGTCGAAGTTGAACACCGCCGGCAGGTCGACGATGTCCAGGCCGCGCGCGGCGACGTCCGTCGCGACGAGCACGTCCACTTCGCCGGCCTTGAACGCCTCGAGCGCCTTCAGCCGCTCGTCCTGCGACTTGTCGCCGTGCAGCGCGTTGGTGCGGAGGCCGTCGCGCTCGAACGAGCGAGCCAGCCGGGCGCAGCCGAGCTTGGAGTTGACGAAGATCAGGGCCTGGCCGATCGAGCGCTCCTTCAGCAGCTTCAGCACCGCGCGCCGCTTGTCGTCGGTGGAGACGCTGTAGAAGCGCTGCTCGACGTTGGTCGCCGTCGCGTTCGGCCGCGCCACCTCGACCATCAGCGGGTCCTGGAGGTAGCTCTCGGCGAGGCGGCGGATCTCAGGCGAGAAGGTCGCCGAGAAGAGGAGCGTCTGCCGCTGCTTCGGCAGGTACGACAGGATCCGCTGCAGGTCGGGCAGGAAGCCGATGTCGAGCATCCGGTCGGCCTCGTCGAGCACCACGTACTCGACCTGGTTGAGGACGCAGTTCTTGGCCTCGATGTGGTCAAGCAGCCGCCCCGGCGTCGCGACCAGCACCTCGACGCCCCGCTTGAGCTCCAGGGTCTGCGGCTTCATGTCGATGCCGCCGAAGACGACCGCCACGCGCAGCTTGGAGTGGGCCGCGTAGCCCTTGATGTTGTCGGCGACCTGGTCGGCGAGCTCGCGGGTCGGCGCAATCACGAGGGCGCGCACCGGATGGCGGGCCGGCGACATGCTGGCGTTCTCGTGCGGCAGCATCTTGTGCAGCAGCGGCAGCGAGAAAGCGGCGGTCTTGCCGGTCCCGGTCTGGGCGGCGCCCATGATGTCGCGGCCGGCGAGGACGAGAGGGATCGCCTTGGCCTGGATCGGCGTCATCGTCGTGTAGCCCTGGTCGGCCACGGCGCGCTGCAGGATCGGCGACAGTCCGACCGAGGAGAACTTCAGGGAGGGAGCGGCGTCCGCTGCCGTCACGGCGTCGGATGCCGGCAGCGCGGCGGAAAGGTCGGTCGAACCCGGCAAAAGGGACTTTTCGTGAGGTGTTTCAGTCATCTCCACATTATCGGGGCGCTGCGCCGAGCGGCAAGGCGGGCAGGTGTCGGGCGCATAGAATCCGAGGCTTTTTCGTGCCTCCATGATCCTCGTCACCGGCGGGGCCGGCTTCATCGGCTCCAATTTCGTTCTCGACTGGCTGAGGCAGGGCAGCGAGCCGGTGCTGAACGTCGACGCGCTCACCTACGCCGGCAACACCGAGAACCTGTCGTCCCTGGCGGGCGACCCGAGGCATGTGCTCGTGCACGGCGACATCGGCGACCGCGCCCTCCTCGACCGCCTCTTCGCCGAGCATCGGCCCCGGGCCGTGGTGCACCTGGCGGCCGAGAGCCACGTCGACCGCAGCATCCACGGTCCGGCCGAGTTCATCCGCACCAACGTCCAGGGAACCTTCACCCTCCTCGAAGCGGCCCGGGCGCACTGGACGGCCCTGCCGGCCGACGAGAAGGCCGCCTTCCGCTTCCTCCACGTCTCCACCGACGAGGTCTACGGCTCGCTGGGCAAGACCGACCCCGCGTTCCGCGAGTCCGACGCCTACGAGCCGAACAGTCCCTACTCGGCCAGCAAGGCCGCCAGCGACCATCTGGTCCGCGCCTGGCATCACACCTACGGGCTGCCGGTGCTCACCACGAACTGCAGCAACAACTACGGTCCGTATCACTTCCCCGAGAAGCTGATCCCGCTGATGATCGTCAACGCGCTCGCCCGCAAGCCGCTGCCGGTGTACGGCGACGGCCAGCAGGTCCGCGACTGGCTCTACGTGAAGGATCACTGCGCCGCGATCCGCGAGGTCCTGGCGCGCGGGCGGGTCGGCGAGACCTACAACGTGGGCGGCTGGAACGAGAAGCCCAACCTCGAGATCGTGCACGCGGTGTGCGCGCTCCTCGATGAGATGAAGCCGCACGGGGACGGCCCCTATGCGCGGCTGATCACGCACGTGCCCGACCGGCCGGGCCACGACCGCCGCTATGCCATCGACGCGCGCAAGATCGAGCGCGAGCTCGGCTGGCGTCCTGCGGAGACGTTCGAGTCGGGCTTGCGCAAGACCGTCCGCTGGTACCTGGACAACAGCGCGTGGGTCGAGCGCGTGCAGACCGGCGCCTACCGCGAGTGGGTCCAGGCGAACTACGGCCTGCGCGTGGCATGAGGATCCTGCTGTTCGGCAAGAACGGGCAGCTCGGATGGGAACTTCAGCGCTCCCTGTCGGTGCTGGGCGAGGTGACGGCGCTCGACTCGAGCGGCGACGCGTCGGGTCCGGCCGACTTCGACCAGCCGGAGTCGCTCGCCGCCATCGTGCGCCGCGTCGCGCCCGAGGTGATCGTCAATGCGGCGGCCTACACCGCCGTGGACCGCGCGGAGACGGACACGGCCGGCGCCATGCGCGTCAACGCGGAAGCGCCGGGCGTGCTCGCCCGGACCGCCGCGGCTTCGGGTGCCTGGCTGATCCACTACAGCACCGACTACGTCTTCGATGGCAGCGGGTCGGAGCCCTGGCGCGAGGACTCGCCGACGGCGCCCCTGAACGCCTACGGGCGCAGCAAGCTCCAGGGCGAGGCGCTCATCCGGGCGAGCGGCTGCCGCCACCTGATCCTGCGCACCAGCTGGGTCTACTCGGCGCGGGGCGACAACTTCGCCAGGACCATGCTGCGCCTGGCCAGGGATCGCGAGGCGCTGACGGTGATCGATGACCAGGTGGGCGCGCCGACGGCTGCCGATCTGCTCGCCGACGTCACGGCGCATGTCTTGCGCGCCACCAGGTCATCGGCCATGCTGGCCGACACCTATCACGCGACCGCGTCGGGAGAGACCAGCTGGCACGGTTACGCGCGGCACGTGATCGAGGTCGCCGCGCGCCTCGGCCAGCCGCTGCGCGTCGCGCCCGAGCGCGTCCAGCCGGTCGCGAGCAGCGCCTATCCGCAAGTCGCCGCGCGGCCCAGGAACTCGAGGCTGGCGACGACGAAGCTGCGCGACGCGTTCGGGCTCGCCCTGCCCCCGTGGCAGCAAGGCGTCGAGCGCATGCTCGCGGAAATCCTCCACCGACAGGAACCTGCATGACGGTCGCCAAGACCCGCAAGGGAATCGTTCTCGCCGGGGGCTCCGGCACGCGCCTGCATCCGGCGACGCTGGCTCTCAGCAAGCAGCTGCTGCCGGTGTACGACAAGCCGATGGTGTACTACCCGCTGAGCACGCTGATGCTGGCCGGCATCCGCGACATCCTGGTGATCAGCACGCCGCAGGACACGCCGCGCTTCGCCGCCCTGCTCGGCGACGGCTCGAAGTGGGGGATCAACCTCAGCTACTGCGTCCAGCCTAGCCCGCACGGTCTGGCGCAGGCCTTCATCCTGGGCCGTCAGTTCGTCGGTGGCCATCCGAGCGCGCTGGTCCTGGGCGACAACATCTTCTACGGCCACGACCTGCAGGCGATGCTCGCGGCTGCCTCGGCCCGGCCGACCGGCGCGACCGTGTTCGCCTACCACGTGCACGACCCCGAGCGTTACGGCGTCGTCGAGTTCGACGGCGACCGGCGCGCGCTCAGCATCGAGGAAAAGCCAGCGGCGCCGAAGAGCAACTACGCCGTGACCGGACTGTATTTCTACGACGAGCAGGTCAGCGACATCGCCGCCGGCATCGCGCCCTCCGCGCGCGGCGAGCTCGAGATCACCGACGTCAACGCCCGCTATCTCGCGGCGGCCAGCCTGAGCGTGGAGGTCATGGGCCGCGGCTACGCCTGGCTGGACACCGGCACGCACGACAGCCTGATGGAGGCCGGCCAGTTCATCGCCACGCTCGAGAAGCGGCAGGGGCTCAAGGTGGCGTGCCCGGAGGAGATCGCCTTTCGCGCCGGCTGGATCAGCCGCGAGGAGCTGCTGGCAATGGCGGAGCCGATGCGCAAGAACGGCTATGGCCAGTACCTGATCCAGGTGGCCAGCACGAAGGTCTTTTGAGCATGCGAATCACGCGCACGGCCATCGAGGGCGTGTTGATCCTGGAGCCGAAGGTGTTCGGCGACGAGCGCGGCTTCTTTCTCGAAAGTTTCAATCAGAAGGCGTTCGAGGCCGCCGTCGGCTCGCCGGTCAGCTTCGTCCAGGACAACCACTCGCGATCGTCGCGGGGCGTGCTGCGCGGCCTGCACCGGCAGGTGGCGCCGCATGCCCAGGGCAAGCTGGTGCGCGTTTCGGCCGGCCGCATCTTCGACGTCGCCGTCGACGTCCGTCCCGACAGCGCCACGTACGGACGCTGGGTGGGCGCCGAGCTCGACGACCGCGCGCATCGACAGATCTGGATTCCGCCCGGCCTCGCGCACGGCTTCCTCGTCCTCAGCGACACGGCCGACGTGCAGTACAAGGCCACCCACTACTACGCACCGGCGGCGGAGGTGAGCCTGCTCTGGAGCGATCCGTCGCTGGCCATCGATTGGCCCGAGGTCGGCGTTCCGTTCACGCTGTCGGCCAAGGACCGCGCCGCCCCGACGCTCGAAGCGCCGACCACGAAGGGCTAGGAACTGCCAACAAATGCCGCTTCGGAGCGGCATGCCCAGCGGGTACACTTTCGCGTTCAGCCATTGAACAGTCGCCCTTGCACCCCGAAGACTCCGCTTCCGACCAAGACGCCGCCGTGGCGTTGCTGCGCCTGCTCGAGGAGCACCCGGAGTACTCGCAGCGGCAGCTCGCACGCGAGCTCGGCGTCAGCCTCGGCAAGACGCACTACCTGCTGAAGGCGCTCCTCGCCAAGGGCTGGGTCAAGGCGCAGAACTTCCAGCGCAGCGACCGCAAGCTCGGCTATCTCTACGTGCTGACGCCCGCCGGCATCCGCCAGCGCCTGCGCCTGACGCAGGCCTTCCTGGCACGCAAGGAGCGCGAGTTCGTGGCGCTGCGCTCGCAGATCTCGGCGCTGCGCAAGGACCTCGCCGATCAGCGAGGAACGCGGCCGTGAGCGAGTCGACCCTCTCCGTGGTCCCGGTCATCCTCGCCGGCGGCAGCGGCACGCGGCTGTGGCCGCTCAGCCGCTCGCTGCATCCGAAGCAGTACCTCTCGCTCGGCATCGGCAACGGCGCCGCCGGCGAGACCCTGTTCCAGCAGGCAGCGCGCCGCGCGGCGGCGATCGCCGCCGCGGACATCGCCGTGCAGCCACCCTGCATCGTCGCCAACGAGGAGCATCGGTTCACGGTCGTCGACCAGCTTCGCGGCATCGGCATCGAGCCGGCTCGCGTCCTGCTCGAGCCCTTCGGGCGCAATACCGCCCCGGCACTGCACCTGGCGGCGCTCGAGGCGACCCGCTCGTCGGGCGGCTCGGCGGATCCGGTCCTCGTGGTCACGCCGGCGGATCACCTCATCACGCAGCTGCCGGCGTTCACGCAGACGCTGCGCACGGCCGTGCGGGCAGCGGCGAGCGGCGGCATCGTCGTCCTCGGCATCCGCCCGGAGCGGCCGGACACCGGCTACGGCTACATCCGCGCCGGCGACAGCGCGGACGCCGACGGGTTGCTGCCGGTAGCAGCGTTCGTCGAGAAGCCCGACCTCGCCACGGCGCGCAAGTACGTGGCCGACGACGGCTACCTGTGGAACGGCGGCATCTTCGTCGTGCGGGCCAGCGTCTGGCTCGAAGCCTTGCGCCGGTTCCGCCCCGAGCTCGCGCGCGCCAGCGAAGCTGCCTACGCCACGGCCACGGCCGACGACGCCTTCCTGCGCTTCGACCGCGACGCCTTCGCCGCGATTCCCGGCGACAGCGTCGACTACGCCGTCATGGAGCCGGCGAGCCGCCAGGGATCGGGCATCTCCGTCCGCATGGTCCCGCTCGACGCCGGCTGGAGCGATCTCGGTGCCTGGGACGCGGTCTGGCAGGCGGGCGAGCGCGACAGCGACGGCAACGCGGTGCAAGGCGACGCGGTGCTGCGCAACTCGCGCAACACGCTGGTGCACGCGACGAGCCGCCTCGTCGGCGTGATCGGCATGGACGACGTGACGGTCGTCGAGACGGCCGACGCGGTGCTCGTCGCCCACCGTTCCAAGAGCGGCGAGGTCAAGGACCTGGTCGGCACCCTGGCCGAGACGCGCCGCAGCGAGACGAGCACGCACCGGCGGGTGCACCGGCCCTGGGGCTGGTACGAATGCGTCGACCAGGGCCCGCGTTTCCAGGTCAAGCGGATCATGGTCAAGCCGGGCGCCAGGCTCAGCCTGCAGATGCACCACCATCGGGCCGAGCACTGGATCGTGGTGTCGGGCACGGCCGAGGTCACCAACGGCGAGTCGGTGAGCATGCTTACCGAGAACCAGAGCACGTACATCCCGCTCGGGCAGACGCATCGGCTCGCCAATCCCGGGAAGCTGCCGCTCGAGATCATCGAGGTGCAGTCGGGGTCGTATCTGGGCGAAGACGACATCGTGCGGTTCGAGGACAACTATGGGCGGCGTTAAGACCACCGCCCTCTCGAGGCGGTGATCCTCGTCACCGGGGGACACGGCTTCCTCGGCCGGTGCATCGTGCGCCAGCTCGGCGACACGCCGCATCTCGCGCCGCGCAGCGCCGAGCTCGACCTCCTCGACGGCGGGGCCGTCGCGCGCTACCTTGACTGCCACGGGGTGACGAAGATCGTCCACGCCGCCGGCTTCGTTGGCGGCATCGGCCTGCACCGCCGCCACCCCGGGCGCGTCGCGGCGGAAAACCTGGTGATGGGCGTCAACCTCCTGCGCGCCGCTGCCGCCCTGCCGGTGCCCGCCCACGTGGTCATCGTCTCGACGGTGTGCGCCTATCCCGAGGCGGCACCGATCCCGACTCCCGAGGCGGCGCTGTACGACGGCTACCCGTCGCCCGACACCGCGGCCTATGGCCTGGCCAAGCGCGAGCTGCACTCGCTCGCCGGCGCGCTCGCCGAGGAGTTCGGCCTCTCTTACAGCTACGTCATCCCGACCAATCTGTACGGGCCCGAGGACCACTTCGACGAGGCCAGGTCGCACGTCGTGCCTGCCTTGATCCGCCGCGCCCACGAAGCCAGGTCACGCGGCGACGCATCGCTCGTCGTCTGGGGGGACGGCTCCGCGACCCGCGATCTCCTCTATGTCGACGATTGCGCCCGGGGCCTGCTCCTGGCGCTCGAGCGACCGGAGGCCCGCGGCGAAGTGATCAATCTCGGCAGCGGCGAAGAGGTGAGCATCCGCGTGCTCGCCGAGACGGTATGCCGCGTGGTCGGCTTCGAAGGGCGTCTTGAATGGGATGCCTCCAAGCCGCAAGGCGCACCGCGACGCGCGCTCGATCCGGCCAAGGCGCGGAGGCTGCTGGACTTCACGCCCCGCGTCTCCCTCGAGGACGGCCTGCGCCGCGCGGCCGACTGGTACATGACCCGAGCCTAGACGCAGATGGAACACATGGTCACCGACAACAAGGTTTGCATCCTCGGCATGGGCTACGTGGGCCTGACGCTCGCCGTCGTCATGGCCGAGCGGGGCTTTCGCGTGCACGGCGCCGAGATCAACCGCAAGGTGCTTGCCAAGATCTCCGATGGCGTGCCGCACTTCTTCGAGCAGGGGTTGGAAGTGCGGCTCAAGCGCGCGCTGAAGGCCGGGACGCTGAGCTTCGTCGAGCGCATCGCGCACATTCCCGCCGACGAGCTGCCATCGGCCTACGTCCTCACCGTCGGCACCCCGCTGGGCCCCGACCAGAGCCCGCGCATGGACATGGTCAGCAACGTGGCGACGGAGGTGGCCGACCACATGCCGAGCGGCTCGCTCGTCGTCCTTCGCTCGACCGTTCGCCTGGGCACGACGCGCGCCGTCGTGCTGAAGCGGCTCGAGGCATCGGGCAAGGCCTTCGGGCTGGCCTACTGCCCGGAGCGAACCCTGGAAGGCAAGGCGCTCGAGGAGCTCATCTCCCTGCCGCAGATCGTCGGCGGCCTCACGGACGCCGACATGTGGCGTGCCACCAGCATCTTCCAGCGCCTGACCCCGACGACGATCAAGGTCAGCTCGCTCGAGGCCGCCGAAGTCATCAAGCTGCTCGACAACTCGTACCGCGACCACATGTTCGCGTTCGGCAACGAGGTGGCGCTGCTCTGCGACGCCGCGGGCCTCGACGGCATCGAGGTGATCCGGGCGGCGAACACGGGCTACGAGCGGACGAAGATCGCGATGCCCGGCTTTGTCGGCGGCCCGTGTCTGCACAAGGACCCGCACATCCTGCAGGACTCGATGACCGACTATGGGTTCGTGCCCTCGCTTATCCGGGAAGGGCGGGCCCTGAACGAAAGCCTGTCCGACCGCGTGATCGACATGCTGCTGCGCGAGCTGCCGGCCGACGCGGCGGCCCGTTCCGCCAAGATCGCCATCTGCGGTGTCGCCTTCAAGGGCCGCCCGGAGACGGACGACACGCGCTCGACCCCGGCCAACGAGCTGATCGCCGCCCTCCGCCGCCGCTTTCCGAAAGCCCGGCTCTGCGGCCAGGACTTCGCCGTCAGTGACGAAGGGATCGCCGAGCTCGGCATCGAGCCGGCGACGATCGAAGGCGCGTTCGCCGGTGCCAGCATCGTCATCGTCGCCAACAACAACGCCAAGTACCAGTGGCTGAACCTCGACGCCCTCGCGGCGTCGATGAAGCGGCCCGCCGTCGTCTTCGACGTCTGGTCGGTGCTGCCGATGGACGAGAAGGCGGCCGAGGTGGAAGGAGTCACGATGCGGCGGCTCGGCTCGGCGAAGGCGTGGGGGCGCCGGTGATGGCGCAGACCGTCCTCTTCACCGGCGGCAGCGGCTTTCTCGGCGCCGCTCTCGTCGCCAAGCTGCTGCACGCGGGCTGGAACGTCCGGGTGCTCGACGACAACTCGCGCGGCCGGCCGCGGCGGCTGGCGCGTGTCATCAACGACATCGAGTTCATCGCCGGCGACGTGCGCAATGCCGACGACGTGGACAAGGCGACGCGCGGCGTCGATGCCGTCGCGCACCTGGCGTTCGTCAACGGGACCGAGTTCTTCTACTCGAAGCCGAAGCTGGTGCTCGAGGTCGGCGTCAAGGGCGCCCTCAACACGCTGGAAGCGTGCCTCCGCCACGATGTGCCCCGCTACTGGCTGATGTCGTCGTCGGAGGTCTACCAGACGCCGCCGACGGTGCCGACGGACGAGTCGGTGCCCATGTCGATCCCCGATCCGCTCAACCCCCGCTACAGCTACGGCGGTGGCAAGCTCATCAGCGAGCTGCTGGCGATCAACTACGGCCGCGAGCGCTTCGCGCAGGTCGTCGTCGTGCGGCCGCACAACGTCTACGGGCCCGACATGGGCTATGAGCACGTCATCCCGCAGTTCATCGGCCGGGTGCAGAAGCTCTGCGAGCAAACCGCCGGCAGGCACATCTCGCTGCCGATCAAGGGGGACGGCGGGCAGACCCGGTCGTTCGTCTACGTCGACGACTTCACCCACGGCTGCGCCCTCGCCTTCACCGAGGGCAAGCACCTCAACATCTATCACGTCGGCACGACGGACGAGGTGTCGGTCGCCGAGCTCGCGCACAAGGTGGCGGCGTCGTTCGGGCGCACGGCGACCATCGTTCCGGGCGAGGCGCCGGCCGGCGAGACCTCGCGCCGCTGTCCCGACATCCGCAAGGTCGCGGGGCTGGGCTATCGCCCTTCGGTCACGCTCGAGACCGGCCTGGATCGGACACGGGAGTGGTACGTGTCGAATCCGAATGAAGCCTGAGGAGCCCGGCGCCGGAGGCGCGGCGCCGCTGCTGTCGATCGTGACGGTCTGCTTCAACTCGGCTCGAACGATCGGCCAGACGCTCCAGTCGGTCGACTTCGCGCTGATCGATCAGGCGGAGGTAGAACACGTGATCGTCGACGGGAAGTCGACGGATCAGACCCTGGATATCGTGGCATCGCACAGCCGTGCGATGCGCCGTCTTTTCTCGGAACGAGACACTGGCATTTACGCCGGCATGAACAAGGGGCTGCGGATCGCCCGTGGCGAGTACGTCTGGTTCCTCAACTCGGACGATTACTTGCATCCAGCGCTGCGCGCTCGGTGGCAGGCGATGCTGACCATCCTTCGCGAGCGCCGTTCGCCCGTCCTCGTGGGCGAGGTTCAAATGTTCAAAGAAGTCTCGGGCGACATGGTGCCGACGCGTTACTGGCGGGCGCCGAAGAACCCCGAGCGGGCGCGTCGCCTGGGTTGGCATCCGCCGCACCCGGCGTTCGTGGCGGATCGCGAGTTCCTGCTCAAGCTTGGCGGCTTCGACGAGAGCAAGCGGATCGCTGCTGACATCAAGTTGATGGAGCAGGCCATGGCAGCCATCGGGGGAAGAGCGTCTGCATTCCCACACGTTTTGGTCGCCATGCGCGAAGGCGGGGTGTCAAACAAGTCCATCCGATCGATCATGAACGCCAACCGAGAGTGCTACGTGTCGCTGCGGGAACTGGGCGTCTCTACTCCCAAGGCGGCCATGATCATACTTGCGAAGCTCATGCGAAAGGCCGGCCAGAAACTTCTGCCCGCCCGTGGCCTTGGTGCCGACTTGGCCACCTCTCTACCTCCCGCCACTTCGCCTGCCGGGAGGCCAGATTGAAAGCCGTCATCCTGGCCGGAGGTCTCGGCACCCGCATCTCCGAGGAAACCCACCTCAAGCCCAAGCCCATGATCGAGATCGGCGCCAAGCCGATCCTCTGGCACATCATGAAGATGTACTCGGCGCATGGCATCCACGATTTCGTGATCTGCTGCGGCTACAAGGGCTACGTGATCAAGGAGTACTTCGCGAATTACTTCCTCCACATGTCGGACGTCACCTTCGACATGGAGAGAAACGAGATGCGCGTGCACCAGCGCAACGCCGAGCCGTGGCGCGTCACCTTGGTCGACACCGGAGATGAGACGCTGACGGGCGGGCGGCTGAAGCGCGTCGCCAGCTACGTCAGCGAGGACGCGGCGTTCTGCTTCACCTACGGCGACGGCGTCGCCGACGTCGACCTCGGCAAGCTGATCGCCTTCCACCGATCCCACGGCAGGATCGCGACGGTGACCTCGGTCCAGCCGCCGGGCCGTTACGGCGCGCTCGTCACCGAAGGGCACCGTGTGCAGGGGTTCGTCGAGAAGCCGCGCGGCGACGGGGGCTGGATCAACGGCGGCTTCTTCGTTCTTTCACCGAGGTGCCTGCCCTACATCGAGGGCGATCACACAAGCTGGGAAGCCGGGCCGCTGAACCGCCTGGCCGAGGAAGGCGAGCTGATGGCGTTCGAGCACACCGGCTTCTGGCAACCCATGGATACGCTGCGCGACAAGACGCACCTCGAGCAGCTGTGGTCGAGCGGCCGCGCGCCGTGGAAGATGTGGCCATGAGCGAAGGCTTCTGGCGCGGCCGGAGCGTCTTGGTCACGGGCCACACGGGCTTCAAGGGCGGTTGGTTGAGCCTCTGGCTCACGCAGGCCGGCGCGAAGGTCCACGGCTACTCGTTGCAGCCGCCGACCGAGCCCAACCTCTTCGGGGTCGCGCGGATCGCCGAGCGCTTGGCCGGGCACACGATGGCCGACATCCGCGACGCGGCCGCGCTCCGACGCGCCGTCGAGGCGGCCCGGCCGGAGGTCGTCTTCCACCTGGCGGCGCAGCCGCTGGTGCGCCAGTCGTACGCCGATCCGGTCGAGACCTACTCGGTCAACGTGATGGGCACGGTCCATCTGCTCGAGGCAGTGCGCGCCGTTCAAGGCGTGAAAGCCGTGGTCAACGTGACGACGGACAAGTGCTACGAGAACCGGGAGTGGGTCTGGGGCTACCGCGAATCGGAGCCGCTCGGCGGACACGATCCCTACTCGAACAGCAAGGCTTGCTCCGAGCTCGTCTCCGCCGCGTATCGGAATTCGTTCCTCGCCGCGGCGGGCATCGCGCTGGCCACCGCACGGGCCGGCAACGTGATCGGGGGCGGCGATTGGGCGGTCGATCGCCTGGTGCCCGACTTCTTCCGTGCCGCTAGCGATGGGTTGCCCCTCGAGGTGCGCTATCCGCGGGCGACCCGTCCCTGGCAGCACGTGCTCGAGCCGGTCGGCGGCTACCTGCTTCTCGCCGAGCAGCTGGCGACCGGCGGCGAGGGCCGTGCGGAGGCCTGGAACTTCGGCCCCCCGGACGACGACGCGCGGACGGTAGCGTGGATCCTGGACCGCCTGGTCGAACGTTCGCCCGGCACGCGCTGGAACTCCGTGGCCGGCGAGCACGTGCACGAGGCCAACTTTCTCAAGCTCGACAGCAGCAAGGCGCGCGCGGCGCTGGGCTGGAAACCCCGTTGGAATCTCGGCACGGCACTCGACAAGACAGTCGAATGGCACAACGCCTGGCGTCGCGGCGACGACATGCAGCAGGTGTGCCTGCAGCAGATCGGTGCTTACCTCGACGCCACTGAGGGCTCGCGGTGAACCGCTTCAGCGTCACCCGCACGCCGCTCGAGGGACTAGTGGCCATCAAGCGCAGCCAGGCCCAGGACGCGCGCGGCTTCTTCAGCCGCCTCTTCTGCGCGGACGAACTGGCGAGCGCCGGCTTCGACGCCCCCGTTGCTCAGATCAACCACACGCTCACGCGCCGCCTCGGCGCGGCGCGCGGGCTGCACTTCCAGCATTCGCCGCACGCCGAGATCAAGCTCGTGAGCTGCGTGCGCGGCCGCGTCTTCGACGTCGCCGTCGATCTTCGGCGCGGCTCGCCGACCTTCCTGGCCTGGCACGCCGAGATCCTGTCGGCGGAAAACGCCACCAGCTTGCTGATCCCGCGCCACTTCGCGCATGGCTTTCAGACGCTCGAGCAGGACTGCGAGCTGCTCTACCTGCACTCGACCGCCTACACGCCGGCGGCGGAGGGCGCGCTGAACCTGTCGGACCCGGCGATCGGCATCCGCTGGCCGCTGCCCTTCAGCGACGTGTCCGACAAGGATCGCGCCACCCCGCACGTCGCCAGCGACTTCACCGGACTCGTGCCATGAAATGCCGCCATTGCCAGTCGGAGCTGGCCTTGCCCTTCATCGACCTGCAGACATCGCCGCCCTCCAATTCCTATCTGTCGGCCGAGCAGCTGTCGGCACCCGAGAAGTGGTATCCGCTGCGGGTCCAGACCTGCACCGCCTGCTGGCTGGTGCAGACCGAGGACTACGCGCACGCCGACGAGCTGTTCGCAGAGGACTACGCGTACTTCAGCTCCTTCTCGAGCACCTGGCTCGAGCACTCGAAGGCCTATGTTGAAGCGATGGCGGAGCGTTTTCGCCTCGGCGCGGACTCGCACGTCGTCGAGGTCGCATCGAACGACGGTTACCTGCTGCAGTACGTGCAGGCGCGCGGCATCCCGTGCCTCGGCGTCGAGCCGACGAAGAGCACGGCCGAGGCGGCGCGGGGCAAGGGGATCGAGGTCGTCGAGAAGTTCTTCGGAGTCGAGCTGGCGGAGGAGCTGGTGCAGGCGGGCCGCGCCGCTGACCTCACGGCGGCGAACAACGTGCTCGCCCATGTGCCGAACATCAACGACTTTGTCGCGGGTTTCGCCGTCCTGCTGAAGCCTCGGGGCGTCGCCACGTTCGAGTTTCCGCACCTGGCGCGACTGGTCGCCGACTGCCAGTTCGACACCATCTATCACGAGCACTTCTCGTACCTCTCGTTGACTGCCGTGCGGACGACGTTCGAGCGCAACGGCCTATCGGTCTTCGACGTCGAGGAGCTGCCCACGCACGGAGGCAGCCTGCGGGTGTTTGCGCAGCGGAGCGACAGCTCTACCCACCCGGTCGCGCCGGCCGTTGGAAAGCTCCTTGCTCGCGAAGCGCAGCTGGGCGTCACGTCGGCGGATTACTACCTCGGCTTCCAGGCGCGCGCCGAGCGGATCAAGGATGACCTGCTGGAGTTCCTGATAGTCGCCAAGCGCGATGGCAAGCGGGTGGGGGCCTACGGCGCCGCTGCCAAGGGCAACACGCTTCTCAACTTCGCCGGCGTGCGCGCGGACCTGCTGCCGTGGGTCGTCGACCGAAACCCGGCCAAGCAGGGCAAGTTCCTGCCGGGCAGCCGAATCCCGATCGTCGATGAGGGGCAGTTGTGGCGGGGCCGCCCGGACTACGTGCTCGTGCTGCCGTGGAATCTGAAGGTCGAGCTGACAAAGCAGCTCGGCGGCATCCGCGAATGGGGCGGACGCTTCGTCTTCGCCGTGCCCAGCCTGCAAGTCGAATGAAGGTCGCGGTCACCGGCGCGACGGGCTTCGTCGGCCGACATGTCGTCGCGGCGCTGTCCCGCGAGGCCGGCGTCAGCGTGGTGACATCGAGCCGCGGCGGCGACGCCGGCGGCGCGGACGGCGGCGTGCGCCACGTGCCGCTCGACATCGCCCAACCGTCACTCGGGGACTACCACGCCCTGGGCCGGCCTGACGTGCTGATTCATCTTTCGTGGAGCGGCCTGCCGAACTATCGATCGCTCCATCATTTCGAAAGCGAGCTGCCGCGGCAGCATACGTTCCTCTCCGGCCTGGTGCGCGCCGGCCTCCCGGCGCTGGTCTGCACCGGCACGTGCTTCGAGTACGGGATGCAGAGCGGCGCCCTCGACGAGACCATGCGCCCGGACCCGCAGAACCCCTATGGCTTCGCAAAGGACGCGTTGCGCCGGCAGCTCGCCTTCCTGCGCGACAGCACGCCCTTCCGCTTTACCTGGGCACGGCTCTTCTACATGTACGGCGAAGGCCAGTCGGCGCAGTCGCTGTACCCGCTGCTAGCCTCGGCTGCCGAGCGGGGCGAACGCGTCTTCCGCATGTCCGGGGGCGAGCAGCTGCGCGACTATCTGCCAGTGAGCGAAATGGCTTCGATGCTCGTCGGACTGGCGCTGCGTGCGCCCGACGCCGGCATCGTCAACGTGTGCTCCGGCCGGCCGGTGGCCGTGCGTTCGCTGGTCGAAGGCTGGATTCGCCAAAACAATTGGAACCTCGCGCTCGAGCTAGGCCACTACCCCTATCCAGACTACGAGCCGATGGCCTTTTGGGGCTGCCGCGAGAAGCTGACGAGAGCGTTGAATCTCTCATGAACGCGCGCGAACCCTTCCCTCTCGAACCGACGACGCTTGCCCCGGGACCGGCGCTCCGGGGCCCGCGCGGGCGTCCCGATGATTGCGAATTCCGGAGGGCGGAGCAGGCAACAAGGCCGCGGTACACATACGGTTCTTGCACTGAAGTTGCGCGCGGGACCTGTCGCTGACGGTCCCAGACCACCCCCGCCGATGTACGTTGTTAGACGAAACATCTTTGCAAACCTCGTAGGAGGTGCTCTGCTGGCCGGGCTGACGATCGTGGTCACGCCTCTCCAGATCAACATACTGGGCATGGAAGCCTACGGCGTGGTGGGTTTCATAACGACCTTGCAGATCGCGTTTACTGCGTTCGACCTCGGGCTGTCCGGCACCCTGACTCGCGAAATCGCGTCCGATCACTCAGACGGCAAACGCTCGAGCAGAGAACTGCTTCGCACGGCCATGACGATCTACTGGGTCTCGGCAATTGCAATCGGTCTCGCAATCGCCGGCGCTGCCGGCACCATTGCCGAGCGCTGGTTCAAGGTCAATGCGCTCGACGTGGATGTTCTGGCGACGAGCCTGAAGATCGTCGCGCTTTACCTGGCGCTGCGCTGGCCGGTTGCGCTCTACACCGGAGTGCTGAGCGGCCTGCAGCGGATGGACGTGCTGAACGCAGCCAAGGTGTCAACGGCAGCGCTCCGGCTCGTGGGAGGGGTCGCGGTTCTTCTCCATTGGCGCACCTTGGAAGCGTTCCTGTGGTGGACCGCGGTGAATGCGGTTATCGAATTGATGGTCTTTGCGTTGGCGTGCCATCACGTACACCCGTCGATGCCGATGCGGCCCGGACTGTCGATGCCTTCGATAAGACGTGTCTGGCGCTTCTCGGTCAGCCTGAATGCTTTGTCAGTGCTCGCCGTGCTGATCATTCAACTCGACCGGCTGACGATCAGCAAGGTTCTGCCGCTTGACGATCTGGGTGCGTACAGCTTGGCCTACACCGCGGCCTCGACGATTTCTCTCATCGTGGCCGCCGTCAGCTCTGCTGTTCTCCCGTCGTTCGCCGCCACGCAAGGTCGCGATCCCCCGGGCGAGCTCGTCCAGCAGTACAACCGAGCCGACCGCGCCATGCTGACATTGGTCGGGATCGCCTCGTTCAGCTTGATCGCCTATGGTGACGTGATCCTCACGTGGTGGATCAACTCGGAGGCAGCCGCGTCCGCGTCGCGTGCGACAGCCGTTCTAGCTGCCGGCTTTTGGTGCGGCGCTGCCATGGCCAACGTGTACAACGTGGCGATAGCGCGGGGACTCCCAGGACGCTTCCTCCGGGCGAATGTGATCCTAGTGGTGCCGTATGCGCTCGCCATGTACCTGGCCGTCGAGGCCTTCGGGATCATCGGGGCCGCATGGGTATGGCTCGCGCTCAACGTGGTGTACATGCTCGTTCTCGTACACCCTGTTCATGAAGACGTTCTCCGCGTCTCGACGAAGCGTTGGATCGCAAGCACGCTTGTTCCAGCGGTGACCATCGGAGTACTTGCATTCGGAGCGCCGCGCCTAGCTGCAGAGCTTTATGGCGCGAGTCAGTCGGCAGGTCTGGTCCTGGTCGTCGCCCTCCTGGTCAGCTTGCTCCTGTACGGTTGCTTCAGCCTGCACTGGCTCGAACTCCCGTTCCGAAATTGGAGCGCCATCCGGTCGCGATTCTCCAGATAGCTGGTGGCATCCCCGACACCGCATTCCACTGGCATCCCAAGTTCCCGATGACTACGTGCCTGCTCACAGCCTGCGTCCTATGACCGATTGCACCCAGTGCGGATCACCTGCCAAGTTCTTCTTCAGGACCGCAGATCGAAACCGCAAACTCACGGGCGAGCAGTTCGACTACTTCCGGTGCCGACGCTGCGGGCTGATCTTCCTCAGCCCGGTGCCCGCTGATCTAGGCGCCTACTACCCTCCGAACTACTACGAGATCCCAAAGTCGGAGTCGGAGCTGGCTTCAAGGGCCGCAACCCTGCACGCGTCCAAGCTCGACGTCGTTCAACGCCACGTCACGCGGGGCAAGCTCCTGGAGATCGGCCCGGCGTACGGACTTTTCGCGCACCTCGCCAAGCAGGCCGGCTTCGATGTGTCGGTGATCGAGCGAGATGCCCGCTGCTGCGCGTTCCTGCGCGACACCGTGAAAGTGGATGTTGTGGAGAGCGATGATCCTGTGAAGGGCCTGCGCGATCTGCCGCCCTTGGATGTGATCGTCCTGTGGCAGGTAGTGGAGCACTTGCCCGATCCCTGGAGCGTCCTCGAGGCCGCGGCGCGGCGTCTTCGGCCCGGTGGCGTGCTCATCCTCGATACGCCCAACCCGAGCGCGTTTCAGTTTCGCGTCCTCGGCCGCTTTTGGACCCATGTGGATGCTCCCAGGCACGTGACCATGATCCCAGCCGCTTTGCTCGTCGAGCGGATGGGCACGTTGGGTCTGCCCGTTCTGTCATTGACATCGTGCGATCGCATCGCCACGGGTTACAACGGGTTTGGATGGGCCGAGACTTTCAAGAGCTTCCTCTCCAATGAGAGGTGGGGACGCGCGGCGCACGTCGCCGGACGCGTGCTTGCAAAACTTCTGATACCCATAGAGCGCACGGGTTTCCGTGGTAGCACGTACACGGCGGTCTTCAGAAAAGGTGCGGCTCAATGAAGTTCTCGGTCCTCCTGCCCACGAGAAACCGGCTCGAATACCTTCGCTACGCTGTCGAAACCGTCAGGCGCCAGGACTTCGAGGATTGGGAGATCGTCATCTCCGACAACTGCTCGGAGGATGACATCAGAGGCTACGTCGGTTCGCTGGGCGATGCGCGAATCAAATATGTCCGGACAAGCGAGCTCGTTCCCGTCACCGAAAACTGGAACTTGGCGCTGGAAACGAGCAGCGGTGACTACGTCGTGATGCTGGGGGACGACGACGGACTACTCCCGGGATATTTCTCGACGCTGCTTGCGGCAATGGAGCGCTTCCCGGACCCTGACTTCATCTACGTCAGCGCGCTCTTCTATGCCTACCCGAACGTCTTGCCAGAGGCGCCTGAGGGGTTGCTTCGGCGCGACCAGAGCTCTGCTTTCGCGGAGGCGATGCCGCACTGGCTGTCCAGGAAGCACGCCGACCGCATCGCGCGGGGCTACCTCGACTTCAAGATGCCGGTGTCCTCGAACATGCAGTTCTCGCTCGTCAGCCGACGCAAGATCCGAGATCTGTCGGCCTCCGGTCCCTTCTTCCAATCGCCTTACCCTGACTTCTATGCCACGCCTGCGTTGTTCATGACGTCCAGCCGGATCCTTATCTACCCCCAGCCCCTCGTCATCATTGGAATCACCCCGAAGTCCTACGGGTTCTTTCATTTCAACAACCGGGCGGCAGACGGGGCAAAGTTTTTGCAGAACGAGGCTCAGCTCACGCGTGATTCGCCCGTCGCGAGCGTCATGCTCCCGGGAACCTCTTACAACGACTCCTGGCTGCTTGCGATGGAGGCTCTGCGGCAAAGTCTTGGCCATGCTCACCGTGCGCGTCCGAACTACCGCCGCTACCGCTTCCTTCAGATCGCCCACACATACAAGAAGCGCTACATGGACGGAGCGCTTGGTCGAGCCGACCTCAAGCGCTTACAGGCAAGAATGACGAGCGTGGAACGCTTCATCTACGGCGCTTCACTTCCACTGGGATTCATCGTATTGCGACATGTGCCGAAAGGATGGCGTGCCTGGCTCGTAGCACGATTGCGAGGGTTCATCGGTCAGCACGCCATGGAGAGCAGACCCGTTGGGAGCACCCAATTTCGCAACCTGATCGACGTATTCGAGTCGTTTGACCAGAGACACATGCTCACGTTCGCATTCGATTGACCGCGCATGCTCTAAACCGGGTGTACGAGGCTTGCGGGTAGGCGATGGTAGGGACGGTGGTCTCGACGTGTATGTTGCGACAAGGGGAGCCCAAGTGCCGTTCCTTGCCAAGCAACCCAAATGTCCTGACCTCCTGTGTCAACTTCCGCTGCAACACGACTGCAGAAGATAGAACACACCAAGACTGCCTCGCATGATTCGAGCACGGTACGCCGTCTTCTTGCCGGTTCGCAACGGCGCGGCCTTCGTGCGCGAGGCAATCGACAGCGTAATTGCCCAGACTCGGGAAGATTGGGTCCTGGTAGTTCTCGACAACGCGAGTTCGGACGGAACGGCTGACATTGCTGAGGGATACGCTCATCCCAGGTTGCGAGTCCATCGATCGTCGAGCAGCCTGCAAGTTTGGGAAAGCTGGCACCGCGTGTGGTCGATGCTCGCCAGACGCGAGCTCGATGTCGAGTTCGCAACCATCATTGGTCATGACGACAGGCTATTGCCGCGCTTCCTGGACGCAATCGAACAGCTCGTGATCGATCATCCCCGTGCCAGCCTCTATCAGACGGCATTCGACATGATCGACGAGGATGGAAGGATCATCCGGCCTAGCCGCCCCATTCCGGAGGTCGAATCAGCAGCGGACTTCCTGGCGGCGCGACTCTGGGGTCTGCGTGACTCCGTAGGGACGGGATACGTGTTCCGACCCGCTGACTATGTCGCGGTAGGCGGATTTCCTAACCTGCCATTTCTGCTGCATGCCGATGACTTGGTCTTCGCTCGTTTGACGCAGCTGCGGTTCAAGGCCAGTTCGCGCGTCAGCCAGTGTGTCTATCGGCTGCACCGCGGCAGCCTCTCGCACGGGATAAGCGCGGCGAGGTTGATCGCGCAGATCTCAGCGATAGAGCAGTACGTGAAGTTGATTCAAGACGAGTTCCCGGATCTGATGAGCAACAGCGCAGGGAAATATGCACTTGCCTGTTTTCTGGCCCGTGAAGTCATGTTGTTGCTCCCTCTTGCCACGGAGATCTTCCTGCCGAGCGACACGTGCCGACGTTTGCGTAGGCTGGCGGAAGCCTATTGCGAAATCGCTCCAGACATGGACTACCGTCAGTGGCTGGGAACGAATCTGGTGGCTCGTGCGGTATATCCGCATGCCAAGCAAGCGATGCTCGTCTGGATGTTGCTTGCGGAAAGAATCACCAGCTTCCTCAAGCGACGGCGGTGAAACAGAGGTTTCCACAACTCCGCGGCGCCAAGCGCCGAATGGACTGAAAGGCCAGAACCCCTTGGCGCTCGCGCGTGTTGGCCAGAATGTTCTTCTGTCGGTTGCCTCGCTGTCTCACGCGACGGCCGCGCGGTTGTGGCGGCGCGGTCCGACACATGCCGCGCCAGCTGATCACGCCATACTCGTGATTCGACTCGAGGCGACCCTCGGAGACAATCTTCTGAACATCCCATTCTTAAGGGCGGTACGGAGGGTTTTTCCGACTCAGGCCATTCATCTTGTCCACCACGCCGCCAGCGCCCCGGTGTATGCCAGTTGTCCCTACGTCGATCACCGTATCGTGGTGACCTGGCCGATGCGCTCGGCATGGACGTTGGCTCGCCGGCTTTCATTAAGCGCTCGCCTCTTTCCCGCGGGATTCTCCGGCTATGCGTACGCTCTGCTACCCAGATGGGGTGAAGACCTCTTCGCACCATTCGTCGCCTGGAGTAGCGGCGCGCCAATCTCCATCGGTTTTTCTCGCAAGGTTCTTTACGAGAAAAGTGTTCGGATGCTGGGCCTGGACTCCTTGCTCACGGATGCGGTGGTCGACCGAAACGTCGAGCATGAATCGGTACGGCCGCTGAAACTGCTGACCAGGTTCTCGCTGATGCCTGCCGACGCGGGCCGTATGGAGTTCTGGGTGTCGCCCGCAGCGAGAGCCAAGGTCGCGGCCGCGATCGCGGGAGCCAAGGCCAACGACGGCACACGCTGGGTCACGATGGCGCCGGGCGCAAACCTCGGTCGCCGCAAGTGGCCTGTCGAGAGCTTCGCGCAAGTAGCGCGGATGCTTCTCGCGAGTCCGGACGTCGGACTCATACTCGTCGGCAGTGAGAACGATCGTGGCGACGCGTGCCATGTCGCAGCGAGCTGCAAGTCCAGTCGCCTGCTGAATTTCGCCGGCAATATGGAACTCGAAGCGACTGCGGCGGCCATCGCTACCAGTGCGTGTTTCATTGGCAATGACAGCGGTCTGCTCCACTTGGCAAGCGCAGTCGGCGTGGCGGCTGTCGAAATATCGTGCCACCCGCTCGGTGCATCGCCCCTTCACCCCAACGCCCCGGAACGATTCGGCCCCACGGCGCCGGGCTCCGTCGTGCTCCGCCCCCGCAGGCCCCTGTTGCCGTGTTGCAGCAAAGGTTGTTCGATCGACGAACCCCATTGCATCACCTCCATTGAACCCGAGGAGGCAACGCAAGCCGCCATGTGTGTACTGTCGTCACAGGACGCGGCGAAGGAGCCTGCTGCCCGATGAGAGCTCAAGCCAGCTTGCAGACACTTCTTCGCCCGAGAGGCAAAGACTCCTTTGTGAGACGGCTGGCCCCGGCAGCGCGCGTCTTCGACATCGGTTGCGGGAACAACTCCCCCCAGCGCGTGAAGTCGCTTCGCCCAGACCTGTACTACGTAGGACTAGACGTCGCTGACTACGTGCAGAAAGTCGCGTCGGTGCGAGCAGCCGACGAGTATCGGATCACCAGTCCGTCTCAGTTCGCAGCCGCCATCGCCTCTGAGGTCGGCACCATGGACGCGGTCATCTCAGCCCATAACCTGGAGCATTGCGACGAGCCCGCTGCCGTGCTGGCGGCAATGTGCGGCGCACTGACGCGATCAGGCAAGCTTTACCTCTCGTTCCCCTGTGCAGAGAGTGTTCACTTTCCGAGTCGACGCGGAACCCTGCAGTTTTCAGACGACCCGACTCATCGCGAGCCTCCCCTATGGGCGGCGGTACTCGTGGACTTGGAGAAGTCCGGCATGAAGGTCGAGTGGCAGAACCGCAGATACCGGCCTGCCGTACCGCTGGTGCTCGGAGCGCTTCTGGAGCCCATTTCGGCAATGAACCAGCGTGTCATGCCTCTGGGGTCCACCTGGGCATTGTGGGGGTTCGAGTCCGTGATCTGGGCTACCAAGGCGTGAGCAAACAAGACCCGGTTGGTCGCTCAGAGCTCGCCGCAGACACTGCTTAATCGGACACCCAGCGGAACGCGACGGGGGTGACCTCGGCCAGGACGTCGTATGAGCCCGGTCTGAGGAGGAGTACGGCAATCGTTGCCACCAATGCGCCTTTGGCCACGAAATTGGCGGTGAGCGTCCGCCTGGACGGGACGCGCGACTGGTACGCCAGCGCGACGACTCCGAGTCCGATGGGATACATGGATATGGCCACGTTCGATAGCCGGGCGGCGAAGATCGAGAACTGTGAGAGTCCGATCAAGATCGCCGCAGCTGCGAGCTCCGTGACGATGTAAGGCTTCAGATGCAGGCCTCGGATCCTTCGGTTGGCTGCAACGTAGATGGCTATCAGCAATCCTGTTCTTGCCAGCCCGCCCCAGGATTCCAAAGGCGCTCCATACGCAGCCTCATCCCATGAGAGATAAAGCTGGATACGAGGATCGACCGCGGTAGCCATGTTGAGCAAAGCCGTGCCGAAGATCGTGAACATCGCCAACGGGATGTAGAGGAGCCAGGGCTGGTACGCACGAGGTAGCTCTGACAACAGCCTCGCGTAGGTCCAAACGAACATCAACACGACGACCGTGATGTGCACTGAAGCAGAGAACAGGTAGAGGAGCGCTCTGACGATAGGTTGACGGCTGGTTTGACCAAGCAGATAGATGGCAACTGCGAGCCCGATTCGGCTTTGACTCATGTCTCTTACGATCGCCAGATGCATCAGGTAGACGGCCACGACGACGACGGCGTCCGCCTTCTTCTCCTTGGCGACGAACCACAGTGCTCCCAACGTGATGGCACCTTGCAGCAGGAGAAACGAACTGAAGCTCAAGCCAACGGTGGCGGTGAGCCAAGTCAGAGCCGTATATCCGGGATCCGGAATCACCAGACCTTCGCCTTGATAAGCGGCGGAATATGTGTCGTAGTCCATGCCCGCGCTGCGGTACATGCCGACAAAGTAGGCAAGGGTCAATGGCACGACCAAGGCCGTCGCAAGAAGGTCTCTTCCACGGGAGAGCCGTGAGTGCATCCGTATGAAAACACCGGATGCGGCGAGCACACAGGAGGCCAGATAGATCAGCGCAAATGTGCCGTGGAATTCGTTCATCTAGTCGCCGCTGAATTTTCGAATACAGTTGTCGAGCTGGCGGTGCAGCCGCACACGCGGAGATCTGGTCCTATTCTCACCACGATCAGCGTCCGAGCACAGTTCGCGTTACCGCGGACTGCTCGTTCCTAAGTCCACGCGCTTGCCGCCCCTGTTGGTGCCCCTGCCGTATCGGCCGCTCCAGGGCCGGAGCGGCCAGCTGCCTGACAGGCTAATAAGCCGCCATTGGTAGGCCCTGTGCGCAGGGATAATGCCGCCGAACCTTCCCGCCGATGTCGCTCTTCATCCTCAGCTTCCTCGCCTCGTTGTTCGCGACGCTGGCGGTGGTCCGCTCCTCGGCCTTTCACGCCCGCATCTCGGCCGACCACGACTTCTCGGGACCGCAGAAGTTCCACGCCTCTCCCGTGCCCCGCATCGGTGGCATCGGGGTTGTCATGGCGATGGCCGCGGGGGGCATTGCGGCCGAGGCATTCCAGTCCGAGGGCAGTCGCGGACTGTGGCTGATCCTCGTCTGTGCCGCGCCTGCCTTCATCGTCGGCATCGCCGAGGACTTGACGAAGAAGGTCGCCGCTCGCTGGCGCCTGCTCGCGACGGCCTTGTCGGCCGTCATGGCCGTCTGGCTTCTCGAGGCCGTGCTCCCGCGCACGCACATCCCGGGCGTCGACACGCTGATGACCATGTGGCCCTTTGCGGTCGCGCTGACCCTCCTGTGCGTCACCGGCGTGGCGAATGCCGTCAACATCATCGACGGCTTCAACGGCCTGGCGTCGATGTGCGTGATGATGATGATGCTGGCGATCGCGTACGTCGCCTTCCAGGTCAACGACGTGTTCGTGGCCCAGGTCGCGCTCATCTCGGCAGGTGCGATCCTCGGCTTCTTCGTCTGGAACTTTCCGGCCGGGCTCATCTTCCTGGGTGATGGCGGCGCCTACTTCATCGGCTTCGTGCTCGCCGAGCTCAGCGTCCTCCTGATCGCTCGCAACGAGAGCGTGTCCCCCTTGTTCCCCCTGCTGGTCTGCGCGTACCCGATCTTCGAGACGATCTTCACCATGTACCGCCGCCGCGTCCTGCGCGGCGCCGCGACGGCGGCACCCGACGGCATCCACCTGCACACGCTCATCCATCGCCGGCTCATCCGCACAAACCTCGCGAGCTATTCCAACGAGCGGCGACAGACCGTGCGCAACTCGATGACCTCGCCCTACCTCTGGCTGCTCTGCCTGCTCTCGATCATCCCGAGCCTCCTCTGGTGGAACAGCACCCAGGTGCTGGCCGTCTTCCTCCTCCTCTTCATCGGCTCGTATGTATTCCTCTACTGGCGCATCGTCCGCTTCAAGACACCTCGATGGCTCGGCAACCGGCGTTGATGACGCGCACGAGCTCGTCGTTCAGCGCGTCTACAGCCTGCTGACGTAGCCATGAACGATTCCCCTTCCGCGCCGCGTTTCACGGACGATGACAACGCCCTCATCGCCGAGCGCCGCGCCAAGCTCGCCGCCCTCCGCGCCCGCGGCATCGCCTTCCCCAACGACTTCAAGCCCAGGCACCGCGCCCTCGAGCTCGCCCGCAAGCACGGCCACCTCGACAACGAGACCCTCGAGCCGCAGCGCATCGCCGTCTCCGTGGCCGGCCGGCTGATGCTGAAGCGCATCATGGGCAAGGCCAGCTTCGCGACCCTGCAGGACGCGACCGGCCGCATCCAGCTCTTCGCCAGCAAGGACGCGCTCGGCGACGAGGCCTACGAGGCCTTCAAGCACCTCGACCTCGGCGACATCGTCGGCGCCGAGGGCACGCTGTTCAAGACGCGCACCGGCGAGCTGTCGGTAAGGCTCTCGTCGCTGCGCCTGCTCACCAAGAGCCTGCGCCCGCTGCCCGACAAGTTCCACGGCATCGCCGACGCCGAGCAGAAGGTGCGGCACCGCTACGTCGACCTCATCACCGACGACGCGGCGCGGGCCCGCTTCGTTGCGCGCAGCAAGGCGCTGTCGTCGATCCGCCGCTTCATGGTCGAGCACGGCTTCATGGAGGTCGAGACGCCGATGCTGCACCCGATCCCGGGCGGCGCCAACGCCAAGCCGTTCGTGACGCACCACAACGCGCTCGACCAGCAGATGTTCCTGCGCATCGCCCCCGAGCTCTACCTGAAGCGGCTCATCGTCGGCGGCTACGAGCGGGTGTTCGAGATCAACCGGAGCTTCCGCAACGAGGGGATCTCGGTACGCCACAACCCCGAGTTCACGATGATGGAGTTCTACGCGGCGTACTGGAACCACCACGACCTGATGGACTTCACCGAGGAGGTCCTGCGCCACGCGGCGCGCGAGGCCGTCGGGTCGGCGAAGCTCACCTATGCCGGTCGCCACGTCGACCTCGAGTCGCGGTTCACGCGCCTCACCGTGCGCGAGTCGCTGGTCCGCCACGCCGGCCTCAGCGACAGCGAAGCGGGCGATGCGGGCGTGCTGCGGGCGCGCCTGCAAGCACGCGGCGCCGAGGCGCCCGCGCACTGGAAGCTGCCCGAGCTGCAGTTCGGCCTCTTCGAGGCCGCCGTCGAGGGCGAGCTCTGGCAGCCCACCTTCATCATCGACTACCCCGTCGAGGTGTCGCCCCTGGCGCGCGCCTCCGACGCCGACCCGTCCGTCACCGAACGGTTCGAGCTCTTCATCACCGGCCGCGAGTACGCGAACGGCTTTTCCGAGCTCAACGACGCCGAGGACCAGGCGGCGCGCTTCCGCGCCCAGGCGGCAAACAAGGAAGCAGGCGACGAGGAGGCGATGTACTACGACGCCGACTTCATCCACGCCCTCGAGATCGGCATGCCGCCGACCGGCGGCTGCGGCATCGGCATCGACCGCCTCGTCATGCTGCTGACCGACTCGCCCAGCATCCGCGACGTGATCCTGTTCCCGTCGCTGCGCAACGAGGGCTAGCACCCGCGCGCGCCGAGCCTGCGTGCCCCGGGCGCCGCACGCCCTGCACCCTCAGGCGGGAACGAAGATCGCGTTGTGCGCGATCGCCTCCACCGCGTCGCCTCGCGCCAGCGCGTTCTTGCCCTCGTGCGTGAAGTGGCGGCTGGCAAGCGCGTAGCCGTGCTCCTGCAGGAAGGCGCTGATGCTGTCCTGCTCGCCGACGTTCAGCTCGACCTGCACCGCGCGCGGCCGCGCCGCGCCCGCGAGCAGGCGCGACATGCCGCGCAGGATCGGCAGCTCGTTGCCGTCGACGTCGATCTTGACCAGCGTCGGCGGCCGGATCGTCCCCGCCTCGACGAGCCGGTCGACGCTGGTGCCGTAGATCATCTCGGTCGCCACCGGCACGAACTCGGCTTCGGAGCCCGGCACGCGCCGGTGGCCCAGCTGGCTGGCGCTCGACGCGGAGGCGAGCGCCTGGTAGTTGAACTCGAACAGGCCGTCCCGGTCCGAGAGGCCGCACGAGAACACGCGCACGCGATCCTGCAGGCCGTTGGCGCCGACGTTGCGCAGCAGTGCCAGCGAATTGACCTTGTGCGGCTCGAAGGCGTACACGATGCCCGAGCCGCTCGTCCGCAGCGCCGCCGCGATGCTGTAGATGCCGATGTTCGCGCCGATGTCCATGAACACGTCGTCGGCGCGCACCTCGGCATCGATCCAGGCCATGGTCCCCTCCTCCTTCACCCAGAGGGAGAGCGGCCGCTGCGCGTCCATCGCCGTCTCGCACACGTAGGTGGCGGCGCGGCCACGGTCGTCGACGCGGACGCGGACCTGCAGGCGCTTGCGCAGGCTGGAGAAGAGACGCAGCACCGCCCGCTCCCGGCGCCCCAGGTAGCGCGAGCCGTCCGACGACAACCAGGCCATCAGCTCTTGGCCTCGATGTTCACGGTGAGCGTGCGGCGCAGCGCGTCGGTGCCGGCACCCTTCATCGGCGAGACCGAATGCCAGGAGTTGTAGGTCTTGACGAAGATCACGCACTGGTTGGGCGTGAACTCCCACGTCTTGAGAACGTCCACGTCGGCGAAGCCGAGGTACTTGTTGACGTGGTTGTAGATCCGCGTGCGGTCCTTGGGCACGACGACGTCGGTGCCGCCGCCCCAGGCCGGGTTCCACTCGCCCTCGCGCGCCATCGAGAAGACCAGGGTGATGAGCTTCTGCGGCGTGTCGGTGTGCGGCAGGATGTGGCCGCCGTCGGCGCCCATCATCGAGAACTCGAAGCGGGCGCTCAGCTCGGTGCGCCGCTTCAGGCGACTGAGCACGCTCGACCGGCGCTCGACCGGCGCCCGCGACACGACGCGGTAGCGGCTCAGGCCCAGGTCGATGTGCCGGGCCTTCAGGAACTCGAGCACCTGCGGCACGAAAGCGTCGCCCTTGACGTGGGCGTGGAAGCGCTGCCAGTCGGGGTTGCCGCGGATGAACGCCTCGTACTGCGCCGGATGGTTCACCTCGGACAGTGAGTACTTGTTGCCGAGCGCCGGCTTGAACTCGAACAGCGACCGGTCCGGGTAGGAGGCGACGAGTCGCTCGTACAGGTCGGCCGCGAAGACCGGCCTGACGACGCCGCTGGGGTAGGGCTCGTAGTCGAACGTCGCGTTGCCGAGATCGATCATTCGCTGCCGCCCTTTCAGCGATTCCTGAAGGCGGGCTTGCGCTTGGCAAGGAAGGCCTCCATGCCCTCGCTCTTGTCCTCGGTGCCGAACAGCGAATGGAACAGGCGGCGCTCGTACGAGATGCCCTCGGAGAGCGGCGACTCGTAGGCGCGGTTGACGGCTTCCTTGGCCATCATCACGCTCGGCCCGCTGAAGCCGCAGATCGTCTCCGCCGCGGCGAGCGCGACCTCGAGCAGCTCGGCCGCCGGGACCACGCGCGAGACGAGCCCGGCGCGCTCGGCCTCGGCGGCGTCGATCATGCGCGCCGTGAGCACGAGGTCCATCGCCTTGGCCTTGCCGATGGCGCGCGGCAGCCGCTGCGTCCCGCCGGCGCCCGGGATGATGCCGAGCTTGATCTCGGGCTGGCCGAATCGCGCGCTGTCGGCGGCGATCACGAGGTCGCACATCATGGCCAGCTCGCAGCCGCCGCCGAGGGCGAAGCCGGCGACGGCCCCGATCACCGGCTTCCTCACCTGGCGGATCGTCTCCCAGTTGCGGCTGATGAGGCCCTTCGAGTAGGCGTCGACGAAGCCGTAGGGGAGCATCGCGCCGATGTCGGCACCTGCCGCGAACGCCTTGTCGCTGCCGGTGAGGACGATGCAGCCGATGCCGTCGTCGGCGTCGAACGCGAGCAGGGCCGCGCCGAGCTCGTCCATCAGCGTGTCGTTCAGCGCGTTCAGCTGCTTTGGCCGGTTCAGCGTGATGAGGCCGGTGCGGCGCGCGCCGGCGCCGCGCACGTCGGTGAGGATGCATTCGTAGGTCATGGTCGCCTTCGTCTCTGAAAGGTGAATGATGCCGCGCTCAGGACGCGGCGATCTCCGGCTTCTTGGCGATCACCAGCTCGACGAAGCTTCCCGTCTCCTGCTCGATGCGGATGCGGACCGGCAGGTAGCGCAGCTCCGGCGCGAACCACATGTCGACCATCCAGTCGCCCGGCTTCCTGGTCGCGCGGCGCGGCTTGAGGTGATAGGTGGCGAGCGGGCCGAAGGGCGTGTGCAGCGTCTGCTCGGCCTGCACGTCGTAGGTCCACAGGCTCATGCTGCGCGGGAGGGCGAGCGGAACGTCGAAGCTGTTGCCGGCGCGCAGGCGCTCGGGCTGGGTGCCGAACAGCCACGTGAACTGGATGAACTGGCTCGCCGCGTCCTGCACGCCGCGCAGGCGCTCGCGCTTCTGGCCGTTGGCGAGGACGATCTCGTCGCCGGCGAAGACGACGCTGGCGCGGCGGCGGTCGCGCGTGACGACCTGGGTGTCCTCGTCGTAGCGGTCCGGCGCGAGCCCGGTGTCGCCGAGGTTGCCCTCGCTGCTCATCCGCCTCGAGAAAAGCGGCGCGAACTCGGGCCCGGCGAACAGGTCGACGTGGACCTGGTAGCGCGAGCCGACGCGGATCCACTCGACCTCGGCGCGCCCGGTCAGGTCGCCGCGCCAGTAGCCGGTCAGCAGGTAGCTGACGCGGGTGGCGGTCGGCCAGGTGAAGGTCGCGCCGCCGGGTGCGGACGCGGCCGTCACCACGCTGTCCGCTGCTGCGCTCGACGCTGCCGAAGACGCCGACGACGCGGCAGCGGTCAACGCTGCGGCAGCGGCCGCTGCTGCATCGGCGAGAAGCTCCGGCGACTCCGGCGCCGAGGCGGCGAGACCAGCCGCGTCGCCCTGCGACGCCGCGGCCACTGCCGCCGCGACCGTCGCGGGCGCCGGCCCGGGTGCGGGCGCCGACGCCTCGGGCTCGGCTGCCCGCGCCTTCGCCAGTGCCTCTGCCTCGGCAACGGCCGAAGCGGCCTTGGCGACCGGCTTGGCCGCGCGTCGGGCGGTCGCGACGCGCGGCCGGGTGGGAGCCGGCGCAGGCGCAGGCGCGGCCACCTTCGGCGCTTCCGGCTCCAGCGTGCGGACGTACGCGACCTCGATGCGCGCCGGCATCGGCCGACGCGCATCGGCTTCCGCGGCCGCGAGTCGCCGCGCGAGGTCGCGCGTGACGACACCGTGCAGCAGCGCGACGGCCGCGACCAGCACCGCGAACGCAGCGCGGCGCCGGCCCGACCAGGGCCAGCGGCGCAGGGACGTCAGCCGGCCAACCATGCCTCGTACAGCGAGCGCTCGGCCGCGCTCGCGCCCTCGGCCGGACGCAGCTGGACGGCGCCTTCGCCGCGCAGCGCGGCGATCTCGAGCGACAGCGACAGCACGCGCTGGTCGCGCGACACCAGCAGGGGAACGGCGGCGCTGCCCTCGAGGCAGCGGAGCGCGTCGTCGAGGCGGCGCAGGCGCCAGCCGCCGACGGCGATCAGCTCGTCGCCCGCTTCGAGGCCGGCGCCCTCGGCCGCGCCGTCGCGCAGCACGTGGGTGACCTTCACGCCGGTCAGCGCACCTTCGCTGACGCGGACGCCGAGCCGCTGCGCGAAGGTCGCCGACTGCCGCTCGACGCTGACGCCGAAGCGCGGCAGCAGCGACGGCAGCGGCAGCTCGTCGGTGCCGTGCACCCAGGCCGCCAGCTCGGGCGCGAACGAGCGCCCGCCGACCGCCTCGAGCGCGCCGGCGATGTCGCCCTCGTCGATCGGACCGCCGTCGCTCGACGCCCACAGGCGCCGCATGACGTCGTCGAGCGTGCCGCGCCCTTCGCTGCGCAGCGTCAGGTCGAAGGCCAGAGCGACCAGCGCGCCTTTCGCGTAGTAGCTGATGGTGGCGTTGGGCGTGTTCTCGTCGGGCCGGTAGTACTTGACCCAGGCGTCGAAGCTCGCCTCGGCCAGGCTCTGCACGCGCCGCCCGGGCGCGCCGTCGACCGCGTTCACCGTCTTGGCCAGGAGCTTCAGGTAGCGCGGCCCGTCGACGATGCCGCTGCGGGCCACGAAGAGATCGTCGTAGTACGACGTGAAGCCTTCGAAGAACCAGAGCAGCTCGGTGTAGTTCTCGCGCGTGTAGTCGAAGGTGGCGAAGTCCCGCGGCCTGAGGCGCTTGACGTTCCAGGCGTGGAAGTACTCGTGCGAGACCAGGCCCAGCACGCCGATGTAGCCGTCGCCGCGGTCGGGAGCGGCGCCCGGCCCGCCGCCGCCGCGCCGGGGCAGGTCGCGACGCGCAGCGACGAGGGCCGTGCTCGCCCGGTGCTCGAGGCCGCCGTGGCCGTCGTCGAGCGCGTTCAGCATGAACACGTAGCGCTCGAACGGCGGCCGGGCCGTTCCGTGCCAGAAGGCGATCTGCGCTTCGCAGAGCCGGCGGGTGTTGGCGACGAGCTGCTCGCCGTCGAAATCGGGCAGCGCGCCCGCGACCACGAACTCGTGCGGCACGCCGGCGGCGTCGAAGCGGCCGCGCCAGAACGGACCGAGCTCCACCGGCGTGTCCACCAGGGCGTCGTAGTCGGGCGCGACGAACTCGTGCGGCTCGCTCCCGTGCCGCGGCTCGAAGGCCGTCGCCACATCCCATCCGGAAGGCAGGCCGGCGATGGCGATCGCATGCGGCTCGTGCTCGCGACCT
>DATAGP010000052.1:0-167481 GCA_036263655.1 Caldimonas sp.
TGGCACCTCGATGTCGGCTCATCTCATCCTGGGGCTGTAGCCGGTCCCAAGGGTATGGCTGTTCGCCATTTAAAGAGGTACGTGAGCTGGGTTTAAAACGTCGTGAGACAGTTTGGTCCCTATCTTCCGTGGGCGCTGCAAGATTGAGAGAGCCTGCTCCTAGTACGAGAGGACCGGAGTGGACGCACCTCTGGTGTATCGGTTGTCACGCCAGTGGCATTGCCGAGTAGCTATGTGCGGAAGAGATAACCGCTGAAAGCATCTAAGCGGGAAACTCGTCTCAAGATGAGTCTTGCCGGGGCCTCGAGCCCCCTGAAGAGTCGTTCTAGACCAGGACGTTGATAGGCTGGGTGTGGAAGCTGGGTAACCAGTTAAGCTAACCAGTACTAATTGCTCGTGCGGCTTGACCCTATAACTTTGACGATTGTCGAAGTGAGTAAGACGCCTGCCGTTCTACAGACGAAGGGCGCATCAAGATCTGATTGCCGCGGAAGCGGTCGACTCTGCGAATTGGCTTACCAGCCGCCGAGCTGGAAGCGACGGTTATGCCTGATGACCATAGCGAGGTGGTCCCACTCCTTCCCATCCCGAACAGGACCGTGAAACGCCTCTGCGCCGATGATAGTGCGGGTTCCCGTGTGAAAGTAGGACATCGTCAGGCTATTAATTCAAAGGCCTCCGTCGTTATGACGGAGGCCTTTTCGTTTTCTGCTCCTGACACGGCCATGGCACAAGCGTGAGGCTGGCAAACCTGCAGAGGACCACAACCTTGGCCCTGCTGGCGTTGGCACTGGCGTGGGCCGCGTGGACAGTTCAGGCCGGCCGGCCGGGCCTCGCCTGGGCGGGCGCCGCTGTCATGGCATGCGGATACGCCGGCGTGCTCGCCCTCGAGTTCTGGCTTCTGCGTCGCTCCTATCCGGTCGCCGACCCGCTTCGGCCCCGGGTTTCGCAACTCATCACTTGCTGGATCCAGGAGTGCGCCGTCGCGCCACGCGTGTTTCTGTGGCGGCAGCCGTTCCGTTCGCAGGTTCTCGCCGACTCTCTGCCGACCGGCGAGTCGCATCGCCGCGGTGTGCTCCTGGTCCATGGTTTCGCTTGCAATCGCGGTCTGTGGAATCCGTGGATGCGCCGCCTCCGCGCGGCTGGCATTCCTTTCGCCGCGGTTAACCTGGAGCCGGTGTTCGGCTCCATCGACCGCTACACCGACATCGTCGAGAAAGGCGTGCGGCTGCTCGAGGTCGCCACGGGCCAAGCCCCAATCATCGTCGCGCACAGCATGGGCGGGCTCGCGGTCCGGGCGTGGATTGCGCAAGGCCACGGTAGCCGCTTCCATCGGGTGGTCACGGTCGCCACGCCGCACCAGGGCACGCGGATGGCACGTCATGGCTTCACCCGCAACACGCGGGAGATGCAGATCGGCAGCGAGTGGCTGAAGTCGCTGACGCGACGCGAGAATCCGTCCACGTTCAGCCGCTTCACATGCTTCTGGAGCCACTGCGACAACATCGTCTTTCCTACCGCCAACGGGACTCTGCCGGGCGCTGACAACCGCCATCTAGCGGCGACGCCGCACGTCCAGATGGCGTATCACCCCGCGGTGCTCGACGCGGTGCTTGGCCTGCTCGAGGAGCCGGGAGCAACCGTCAGTCGAGGCTCGTCCGCCGCGCCACGTTCTGGGCGAGATGCAGCGTCGCCTCCGCTGACAGGTTGAGCAGCTCGGCGACATCCGCGATGTCGTCGGCGAGCGCGGGGTTGTCCCATCCGTCGTGGGTGTGCCGGGCCAGCCGGGCGGCCAGAGCGACCGTGCGCGCGCCCGCATGACTGGCCTGGTGGCTCACGCCGATCTCGCAGAGCAGGCCGGGGAGCTGCCATTCGGCAACGAGAGCGTGCTGCAGGTCGGCCAGCTCGACGCCGAGGACCTCACGCTGGGCAAGGCTCGAGCGCATCCTGGGGGCCCGCGCCTGCGTCCGGGCGATGCGCAAGGCCAGGCGCGGCGCGTGGCACCAGAGCAGGAGCTCGGCAAACTCGTGCAGCAACGCCGCCGCATGCACTGCCGCCGCATTCGGGTCGGTCCGGTGCACCGCGAAGGCAAGCGCGAAGTCGGCTCCTCGGTGCGCCCGCTGGAGCACGCGATGCAGGCCGGCCAGGGCGGCGGGCTCGCTGGCGAGCAGCTCCTCAACGGAAACCTGGGTCGGAAACGCCCGGAAGAACGGCGTGATACCCAGCATGACGAGGGCGGACGTCACGGTCTCGGGTGCGGTGATGACGCGTCGGCCGCGATGCGACGACGAGTACGCCAGCACCTTGAGCGTCATCAGGGGGTCGCCGGCGATCAGCTCGCCGATTCCGTTCGCGTCGGTGCGGTCCTCGTTGGCCCGCAGTGCTTCCAGCGAGTCGGCCGTTTCCTGCAGGACCGGAATCTCCGACGCACGGAAGTGCGCCACCCAGTCGGCGAGCGCCGGCAGAGGCTCGAGAAGCTCGCGACGGACCGTCTGCGCAGGCTCGGTCATTGCATCGGATGAGGGTGTGCTGGGGCGGCGGCAGGGCGCTCGTCAGAGCGCGCCGTTCCGACGCGGTCCTGCCGAGTCTGCGCCAGCCGGGCACCGGTGCATCCGGACTGGAAGCGGGTCTTTGCCCGTCAAAACAAAGCTTCTCGCACGGGTCCTATAGTGATGCGGACCTGATCCACGAGTGAGTGATCCATGGTGATCTTTCCGGGCCCCGAGCCTCGCCCCGCGCTGGGCCTCGGCACGTGGCGGATGGGCGAGTCCGCGGCGAAGCGTCGAGCCGAGACGGCCGCCGTCCGGCTCGCGCTCGACATGGGCTGGCGAGTCATCGACACCGCCGAGATGTACGGCGAGGGCGGCGCAGAGGAGGTCGTCGGCGCCGCCGTGGCCGAAGCGCTTCGCGCCGGCAAGCTGTCGCGTGACGATCTGTTCGTCGTCAGCAAGGTCTATCCGCACAACGCCTCGGCGGCCGGGGTCGAGCGGGCGTGCGAGCGCAGCCTCAAGCGGCTGCGACTCGACCACCTCGACGCCTACCTGCTGCACTGGCGCGGCAGCGTGCCGCTCGCCGAGACGGTGAGCGCCTTCGAATCCCTACGAGAGCGCGGTCGGATCCGCCACTGGGGCGTGAGCAACTTCGATCTCAACGACATGCAGGAGCTGATGGACGTCGACGGCGGCACGCGCTGCGCGACGAACCAGGTCTACTACTCCCTCACCGCTCGGGGCGCCGGCTTCGATCTCCTGCCATGGCAGCAGGCGCGCGGCATCGTCACCATGGCCTATTCACCCGTCGATCAGGGCAGCCTGGCGCGAAACGCCGCGCTGACGCGACTGGCGCAGGCACGCGGCACGACGGCGGCGCAGCTCGCGCTTGCATGGCTGCTCGCCCAGCCCGGGGTGATGGCGATTCCGAAAGCGGTCCGCGAGGCGCATCTCCGCGAAAACCTCGCGTCGGGGTCGCTGGCGCTGACGGCCGCCGAGCTGGCGGCGCTGGACGGGATCTTTCCGCCTCCCGCGGGCAAGACTGCCCTGGCGATGCGCTGACGACGTTCCCTGCGCTCCGCTGCCCTCCTCGCCGGGCTCCATCCGCGACTACTGAAAGGCGACTTCGGCGAAGCTGCGGAGCTTCCGGCTGTGCAGCTGGTCGACGCCGGAGTTGCGCAGCAGCTCGATGGCCCGGATGCCGATGCGCAGGTGCTGGTCGACTCGCTCGCGGTAGAAGTGGTTGGCCATGCCCGGCAGCTTGATCTCGCCGTGCAGCGGCTTGTCGCTGACGCACAGCAGCGTCCCGTACGGCACCCGGAAACGGAAGCCGTTGGCAGCGATGGTGGCGCTCTCCATGTCGAGAGCGATCGCGCGGCTCTGGCTGAAGCGCCGCTCGGGCGTGGACAGCGCGTGGCGGGACGGCAGCAGCTCCCAGTTGCGGTTGTCGGTGCTCGCCACGGTGCCCGTGCGCATGATCCGCTTCAGCTCGTAGCCCTTCAGCTGCGTCACCTCGGCGACCGCTTCCTCCAGCGCCACCTGCACCTCCGCCAGGGCAGGGATGGGCACCCAGAGCGGCAAATCCTCGTCCAGCACGTGGTCCTCGCGGACGTAGCCGTGCGCCAGCACGTAGTCGCCGAGCTGCTGCGTGTTCCGCAGGCCGGCACAGTGTCCGAGCATCACCCAGGCATGCGGCCGCAGGACGGCGATGTGGTCCGTGATCGTCTTCGCGTTGGCCGGGCCGACGCCGATGTTGACCATGGTGATGCCGCTGCCGTCGTGGCGCACCAGGTGATAGGCCGGCATCTGCGGCAGGCGCGGCGGCGTCACGCCCATGTCGTCGCCGGGGCGCGCCGGCTCGCCGCGCGGCCGCTCGATGACGTTGCCCGGCTCGACGAAGGCGTCGTACTTCTCGGTGCCGGGGGCCCCGGCCATCGCCTCGTGACCGAGGCGCACGAACTCGTCGATGTAGAACTGGTAGTTGGTGAACAGGACGAAGTTCTGGAAATGCCCGGGGTCGGTGCCCGTGTAGTGGCGCAGGCGGTGCAGCGAGTAGTCGACCCGCGGCGCCGTGAACAGGGCCAGCGGGGCGGCTTCGCCCGCCGCGGCGACGAAGGTGCCGTTGGCGATGCCGTCGTCCATCGCTCCGAGGTTGGGGAGGTCGAACACGTCGCGCAGCAGCAGCCGCCGCTCCGCGCTGAGGCTGCCCTCGATATGGTCGTGCTCGTCGAAGGAAAAGTGCACCGGCATCGGCTGGACGCTGGTGCCCACTTCCAGTGAGACCTTGTGGTTCTGGAGGAGCAGGCGAAACTGCTCGAGGTAGTAGGTGGCGAAGAGATCCGGCCGCGTGAGCGTCGTTTCGTAGGTGCCCGGTCCGGCGACGAAGCCGTAGCTGAGGCGCGAATCGGCTCTTGCCACGGTGTCCGTGTGCACGCGCACGAACGGGTAGCAGGCGCGCACATGGCCCCCCGGCGCCTTGCCGTCGACGAACGCCTGCAGCGCATGGCGCAGGTGGTTGACGCTGGCTTCGTAGATCTCCCGGACGCGCGCGAGCGCAGCCGTCGCATCGTCGAAGCGCGCGGGCGCGATGAAGGCCGGGCCGATCGTCACGGGCGCACGGGCCGGCGCGCCAGGGCGGCTGCGGCAGGAAGCGGGTGGGGGGTGGGAGCCATGAGGATGATCGCCGCGCCTCCTGCGCCGGGCAGCGTGCAAAATCGCGCGCACGTCGAATGATGCCGTACACCGATGACCCAGGAACGCGTCGCGACGATCCGGTCGGCCCCCGCCAGCGCCCGCTTCGGCACACGCGCTGAGCCTCGGCGGCCGCGGGCATGAGAGTCCTCGTCCTCGGCGCCGGCGTCATCGGCGTGAGCGCCGCGTACGAGCTGGCGGGGGTCGGCCACCAGGTGACGGTCGTCGATCGCCAGCCGGCTCCGGCGCTGGAGACCAGCTTCGCCAACGCCGGCGAGGTCTCGCCGGGCTACTCGGCGCCATGGGCCGGCCCGGGCGTGCCGCTCAAGGCGCTGAAATGGCTGGCGATGCACCACCGCCCGCTCGTCATCCGGCCGCACATCGATCCGGCCATGATCCGCTGGTGCCTGGCCATGCTGCGCAACTGCACGGCCGCGCGCTACCAGATCAACAAGTCGCGCATGGTTCGTCTTGCCGAGTACAGCCGCGACTGCTTGCGCGCCTTGCGGGCCGCCACCGCGATCCCCTACGACGAGCGCATGCAGGGGACGCTGCAGCTGTTCAGGACCCAGAAGCAGTTCGACGACAGCGCGAGCGACATCGCCGTGCTGCGCGCCCATGGCGTCAGCTTCGAGCTGCTCGGCCGCGATGGCTGCCTGCGTCACGAGCCGGCGCTCGCCCGGGTTCGGGAGAAGTTCGTCGGCGGGCTGCTGCTTCCCGGCGACGAGACCGGCGACTGCTTCAAGTTCACGCAGGCGCTGGCTGGCCTGGCGGCCGAGCGCGGCGCCGAGTTCCGCTTCGGCGTCCATGTCCGCGGTCTGGTGCGCAGCGGCGAGCGCCTGTTCGGCGTCGCCACCGACACCGGCACCTACGCAGCCGATGCCTACGTGCTCGCTCTCGGCAGCTACTCGCCCTTGCTGCTTCGCCCGATCGGTCTCCGACTGCCGGTGTACCCGGTCAAGGGCTACTCGATTACGGTGCCGATCACCGACGCTGCGGGAGCGCCCGAGTCGACGGTGATGGACGAGACGCACAAGGTGGCCGTCACCCGTCTCGGCGACCGGATCCGTGCCGGCGGCACGGCCGAGCTCGCCGGCTACACGCTGAAGCTGCACGAGGCTCGGCGCCGCACCCTCGCCCACGTCGTGACCGATCTCTTCCCGCGGGGCGGCGACGTATCGCGGGCCGACTTCTGGTGCGGCCTGCGTCCGATGACGCCCGACGGCACGCCGGTGATCGGGGCGACGCCGATCGCGAATCTCTTCCTCGCCACGGGCCACGGCACGCTGGGCTGGACCATGGCGGCCGGAACGGCCCGCATCATCGCCGACGTCGTCTCCGGACGAACGCCCGGCATCGACCTGGCCGGGCTCACCATCGCCCGCTACGGCGCAGCCCTGCGCTGAGGCGCCATCGCGTGGCCGTCGTCGAGATCCGCTCGCCCGTCGACGGCAGCATCGTCGGCGTGCCGGTCACGGCCGGGCAGAGCGTGCGCCCGGGCGATGTGCTCGCGGTCGTCGAAGCGATGAAGATGGAGCACGAGATCCGCAGCGACCAGGACGCGGACGTCGTGTCGGTGCGCGGTCGGGTGGGCGAAGTCGTCGGTGCGGGCGAGTTGCTGCTGGTGCTGCGCGCCGGCACCGCCGTCGCGGCGGGAAGTCCCGCCGACGCGGCCGACGTGCCGGCGTCGGCCGCTGAAACGCGCGCCGACCTTCAGGAGCTGCGCGCCCGCGAAGCCTGGCTCGCCGACGCGAACCGGCCGGACGCGGTCGCGAAGCGGCGCGCGCGGGGCCTGCGCACCGCCCGCGAGAACGTGGCCGACCTCTGCGACCCCGGCAGCTTCGTCGAGTACGGCGCGCTGGCCATCGCCGCGCAGCGGAGCCGGCGGAGCCTCGACGACCTCATCCGCAACACGCCCGCCGACGGCATGGTCACCGGCATCGGAACGATCAACGGCACACGCTTCGCCGCCGAGCGGACGCGCGCCGTCGTCATGGCCTACGACGCCACCGTGCTCGCCGGGACGCAGGGCATGCGCAACCACCAGAAGACCGACCGCATGCTCGGCATCGCCGCAGCGCAGGGCCTGCCCGTCGTGCTCTTCGCCGAAGGCGGCGGCGCCGGCCGGGCGACGTCGACATGCCGATCGTCGCCGGCCTCCACGTTCCCACCTTCGCGAGCTTCGCCCGCCTGAGCGGCCGGGTGCCGGTGCTCGGCATCGTCGCCGGGCGATGCTTCGCCGGCAACGCTGCCTTGCTGGGTTGCTGCGACACCATCCTCGCCACGCGCGATAGCACCATCGGCATGGGCGGACCGGCGATGGTCGAAGGGGGCGGCCTCGGCTCCTTCGAGCCCGAGCAGATCGGCCCCAGCGACGTGCAGTCGCGCTCGGGCGTGATCGACGTGCTCGTCGCCGACGAGGCCGAGGCGGTGGCGGTGGCGCGCCGCTACCTCGGCATGTTCCAGGGTCGCCTCGCCGAGTGGCGGGAGAACGAGGCGACGGCGTTGCGCGAGCTGTTGCCTGCCAACCGGCTGCGGGTATACGACGTCCGGGCGATCGTCGAGGGCGTCGTCGACGAGGGATCGATGCTCGAGCTTCGCGCCGGCTTCGGCATCGGCCTGGTGACCGCGCTGGGGCGTGTCGAAGGCCGGCCGCTCGGCGTCCTGGCCAACAACCCGGCCCACCTTGGCGGCGCCATCGACGCCGATGCGGCCGACAAGGCCGCCCGCTTCATGCAGCTGTGCGACGCGCACGGCCTGCCGATCGTCTCGCTCATCGACACGCCGGGGTTCATGGTCGGCCCCGAGGTCGAGAGTCGCGGCCAGGTGCGGCACGTCAGCCGGATGTTCGTCGCCGCCGCGCATCTGCGGGTGCCCGTGGTGGCCGTCGTGCTGCGCAAGGCCTACGGTCTGGGGGCGATGGCCATGGCGGCAGGCGGCCTGCAGGCGCCGCTGGCAACCGCCGCCTGGCCGAGCGGCGAGTTCGGAGCCATGGGGCTCGAAGGCGCGGTCGATCTGGGCTATCGCAAGGAGCTGCAGCAGGCGGCCGTCGGCGCCGACCGAGAGGCGCTGCGCACGCGTCTCATCGCCGAGCAGTACGAGAAGGGCAAGGCCATCAACATGGCCGCCACGCTGGAGATCGATGCCGTCATCGACCCGGCCGACACCCGGCGCTGGATCGCTTCAGCACTCGCCAGCGCGAACACGCCCGCGCGTGGGTCGAGATTCATCGATCCCTGGTAGCGGCACGGGCCGCGGCTGGCCGCCGGGGAGCCGGTCAGGGGCGCTCGCCGCCGACAGCCGCGGGCGCGTCGGGCCAGTTCTTCGCCTGCAGTGCAGGGTCGGCGGCTTCGTAGCCGATCACCACCGCATCATCGCCGGGGTCCAGGGAGGCCGTGCTCGCCGTCGTCGATGCACCCGAGAGGTACCAGCGCCTGACGTCGTCGCGGTAGGCCCTGCCCTACAAGCGCCGTGGCGGTTTGACTCGGCCCGGGAGCGTCCCCGATCATCGGGCGATGACCAGGAAAAAAGTATCGGCCGGTGCCATCCGGGTAGGCGTCGGCGGCTGGACCTTCGAGCCGTGGCGGGACAACTTCTATCCGCGCGGGCTGAGGCATGACGACGAACTGGCCCATGCGAGCCGGCAGCTGACGTCGATCGAGATCAACGGCACCTACTACCGCCTGCAGAGCGCCGCCTCGTTCGCGAAATGGCGCGAGGCGACCCCCGACGATTTCGTGTTCACGGTGAAAGCGAGCCGCTACTCGACGAACCGCAAGATCCTGGGCGAGGCCGGCGAGTCGATCGAGCGCTTCTTCGCCAGCGGCCTCGCCGAGCTCGGCAGCAAGCTCGGCCCCATCGTCTGGCAGTTCGCTCCGACCAAGGTCTTCGACCCCGACGACTTCGCCGCTTTCCTGAAGCTCCTGCCGGCGAGGCTCGGCTCACTGCCCCTTCGTCACGCCATGGAGGTGCGCCACAAGAGCTTCATGAGCCCCGACTACCTCGCGCTCGCGCGCCGGCACAAGGTGGCGACGGTGTTCGCCGACTCCGACGACTACCCCTCCTTCGCCGACCTCAGCGCAGACTTCGTCTATGCGCGCTTGATGAAGACCCAGCCAGGCGAGCCGACCGGCTATGCGCCGGCGCAGATCGCTTTCTGGGCCCGGTGCGCGCGCGCTTGGGCAGCCGGCGGGGCGCCGAGCGATGTCCCGACGATCGACCCTGCCGCGACCCCGACGGCCACGCCGCGTGACGTGTTCATGTTCTTCATTAGCGGCGCCAAGGAGCGTGCCCCGGCGGCCGCCGTCGCGACCCTCGCCGAGCTCGGCTGGGTGCCCTCGGCCCGCTGAATGGGCCGCGCTCAGGGCGTCATCGGCCGCGGTTCCTGCCGAACAGGAACGAGGCGATGGCGAGGATGATGAAGACCACGAACAGGATCTTGGCGATGCCTGCCGCGCCGGCGGCGATGCCGCCGAAGCCGAACAGGGCCGCGATCAGCGCGATCACGAAGAAGACGACGGCGTAGTGCAGCATGGGAACTCCTGTTGGGCGCGGGCAGTGCCGAAGCGATGGATCCCATCCTGCGGCCTGGCCCTTGCTTTGCCGATAGGCTGATGGGAGGCTGACGTGTCGGGTGCCCGGGCCAGCGCGTGTGGGAGCGCTCCGACGAAGAAGGCGGTCGTGTCGCTGGCCCCGCCAGGCTGCGATGCTCCGCGCGCACACAGGAGGAAAGCCATGGCCGGCGTCAAAGCCGCTGCGAAGCGGGCCCTGCGGTACCTGAACATCACGATCCCCATCGAGGTCGCAGGGCGACAGTTCCGGGCGCCGCTCGTGCGGGGCTTGGGCTTCGGCAACCGGCGCGACGCCGAGCCGTGGATGACGGACGTCCTGCGCCGCCTGCTGTCCCTCTCGCCCGGCACGGCCTTCCTGGACGTCGGCGTCAACATCGGCCAGACGCTGTTCAAGGTCAAGAGCCTGGAGCCCGACCGTCCTTACGTGGGCTTCGAGCCCAATCCGTTCTGCGTCCAGTACGCGAACGACGTCATCCGCATCAACGGGTTCCGCGACTGCGAGATCCTCCCCGTCGGGCTGGCCGACCAGGCCGCGGTGTGCCAGTTCTTCGCCATCGACGACACCGACAGCGCCGGCTCCATCGTCGAAGGCCTGCGGCCCGGCCAGGTCATCGGACGCAAGCAGTACGTGCCAGTGTTTCCGTACGAGACCGTCGCCCACCTTCTGCCGCCGCGGATCGGCATCGTCAAGATCGACGTGGAGGGCGCCGAGCTCGAGGTCCTTCGCGGCATGGACTCGCTGCTGCGGGCGCAGCAGCCCTGGATCACCTGCGAGGTGCTCCATTCGCACACAGCCGAGCAGATCCCGAGCCAGCGCGAACGCAACCGGACCCTCATGGACTTCATGGACGAGCGCGGCTATGCCGCCTACCAGATCGTGAAGGCCGGGCCGACGGCGGGACTGCGGCCGGTCGAGGCGTTCAGCGAAGGGGTCTATGGCCCGGCGAGCCAGGCGGTGTGCGACTACCTCCTGGCGCCGCGGAAGACGGCGCGCGAGACCCTGGCGGCCTTCGACAGCCGGGTCGAGGAAGCAAGCACCGCCTGAGCAACACCGCCGGTGCCGTGCCAAACTCGGCCGGAACGTTCCACCCCGTCCGTGCTGCATCGACCATGAGCGAACCGACCGCCGACGCTTCGGCCTTTTCCTTGCCGCCCGGCGTGGCGTCGGAGCGACCGCCGCGCCCGGCCGCCACGATCGTGGTGGTTCGCCCCGATGCGGCGGGCGCCATCGAGGTGCTGCTGTCCAGGCGCGCCGAGCGCGGCGACCACAACAGCGGCGCCTGGGTCTTTCCGGGCGGCACGCTGGACGGCCGCGACGCGTCGGCACGCGCGTACTGCGCCGGCCTGGACGACCTCCAGGCCAGCCGCCGACTGCTGCTCGACCAGGGCGGCCTCGACTTCTTCATCGCCGCCGTGCGCGAATGCTTCGAGGAGTCCGGCCTGCTGTTCGGCTACGGGACCGGCGATGCCTGGGTCGACCTCGACGGCGCGGACAAGGCGCGGCTGGCTCCGTGGCGCGGCGCGCTGCACCGCTGCGAGCGGACCATGGCCGAGCTCTGTGCGAGCGAAGGCATTCGCCTGGCCGTCGACAAGCTGCACTACCTGAGCCACTGGCTCACGCCGGCGGGCCGGCCGAAGCGCTTCGACACGCGCTTCTTCCTGGCCGAGGCGCCGCCTTGGCAGACGGCCGTTCACGACGGCACCGAGCTGGTCGAGCAACTCTGGATCAGCCCGGCCGAGGCGCTGGCGCGAAGCCGCACGCTGAAGCTGCTCACGCCGACGCAGAAGACGCTCGAGACCTTGACCCGCTTCGACGACGTCGCCTCGCTGATGAGCTGGGCCGCCTCGCCGCGCGTCGTCGAGCTGGTCATGCCGCGCGTCGGCACCGGCGCCCAGGGCCTGCGCCCGGTTCTCCCGGACGAGCCGGCGTGGGCCGAGCTGGGGCGGATCGATCCGTCAGGACGCGGCGACTGCTCCTACGACATCGTCCCCGGCACCGCGGTGCGCTTGTCCGAACGCGTCATTCGCGTCACCGCGGGCAACGGCAGCGCCATGACGGGCCCGGGCACCAACACCTACCTGGTCGGCGACAGCGGCAGCAGCGAATGGGCCGTCATCGATCCGGGCCCGGCGCTGGACGGTCACGTCGAGGCCATCCTCGCTGCGGCACCCGGGCCGATCACGCGGATCCTGGTGACGCACACGCACACCGACCATTCGCCGGCGACCGCGGCGCTCAAGGCGCGCACCGGCGCCACGGTGCTCGGTCTGGCGCCGCGCCATCGCGAGTGGCAGGACGCGACCTTCGTCGCCGACACGACGCTGAGCGGCGGCGAGCGCCTGGCGCTCGGTCCGACGACGCACCTCTCGGTCATCCACACGCCCGGCCATGCCGGCAACCACCTGTGCTACCTGCTCGAGGAAGAAAAGCTCCTCTTCACCGGCGACCATGTCATGCAGGCATCGACCGTGGTCATCAACCCGCCCGACGGGGACATGGCGGCGTACATCGCGTCCCTGCGCTCGCTCCTCGCTCTCGATCTCGACTGGCTGGCGCCGGGCCACGGCTTCCTGATGGCCCGGCCGAGGGCGGCGATGGAGGCCATCATCGCGCACCGCCTGAAGCGTGAAGGCAAGGTCGTGAGCGCGCTTCAGGATCGCGGGCCGGCGGCGCTCGTCGACCTGCTGCCTGTCGTCTACGCCGACGTGCCGCCGCGCCTGCACCCGGTGGCGCTGCGCTCGCTCAGCGCGCATCTGCTGAAGCTGCGCGACGACGGCCGGGCCACCGAAGCGGGCGGGCTCTGGGCGCTGCAGCAGCAGGCGGGCGCCTCGGCCTGACCGCCGCGCCGCGAGCGCCGCCGTCGAGCCTGCGCAGCCGCGGGCCGCGACGCGACCCTACATGCTGCGTCGGTACTGGCCGCCGACCTCGAACAGCGCATCGGTGATCTGCCCCAGCGAGCAGACGCGCACGGCGTCCATCAGCACCTCGAAGACGTTGGCGTTGGCGATCACCGCATCTTGCAGCCGCTGCAGCATGGCCGGCGACTTGCTCGCGTGGCGCGCCTGGAAGTCGGCCAGGCGCTGCAGCTGGCTCTGCTTCTCGGCCTCGGTCGAGCGCTGCAGCTGGACCGGCGCCGGCGCCGCGTCCCCGTGCGGATTGCGGAAGGTGTTCACGCCCACGATCGGGTATTCGCCGGTGTGCTTCAGCATCTCGTAGTGCATCGACTCTTCCTGGATCTTGCCGCGCTGGTAGCCCGTCTCCATCGCGCCCAGGACGCCGCCGCGCTCGGCGATCTTCTCGAACTCGGCAAGCACCGCCTCCTCGACCAGCTCGGTGAGCTCGTCGATCACGAAGGCGCCCTGGTTCGGGTTCTCGTTCTTCGCCAGGCCCCACTCGCGGTTGATGATGAGCTGGATCGCCATCGCCCGGCGCACCGACTCCTCGGTCGGGGTGGTGATCGCCTCGTCGAAGGCGTTGGTGTGCAGCGAATTGCAGTTGTCGTAGATCGCGATCAGCGCCTGCAGGGTGGTGCGGATGTCGTTGAACTGCACCTCCTGGGCGTGCAGCGAACGGCCGCTCGTCTGCACGTGGTACTTGAGCTTCTGGCTGCGCTCGTTGGCGCCGTAGCGATCGCGCATCGCTACCGCCCAGATGCGCCGGGCGACCCGGCCCATGACCGTGTATTCCGGGTCCATGCCGTTCGAGAAGAAGAACGACAGGTTGGGCGCGAAGTCGTCGATGGCCATGCCGCGCGCCAGGTAGGCCTCGACGAAGGTGAAGCCGTTCGACAGCGTGAAGGCGAGCTGGCTTATCGGGTTCGCGCCGGCCTCGGCGATGTGGTAGCCCGAGATGCTCACCGAGTAGAAGTTGCGCACCTGGTGCTGCACGAAGTACTCGGCGATGTCGCCCATCACCTTCAGCGAGAACTCGGTCGAGAAGATGCAGGTGTTCTGGCCCTGGTCTTCCTTGAGAATGTCGGCTTGCACCGTGCCGCGCACGTTCTGCTTGACCCAGGCGGCGATCTCCGCCGCTTCGGCCTCGCTCGGCTCGCGCTTCTTCTCGGCCCGGAAGGCGTCGAGCTTCTGGTCGATCGCGGTGTTCATGAACATCGCCAGGATCGTCGGCGCCGGCCCGTTGATGGTCATGCTGACCGACGTGCTCGGGCTGGTGAGATCGAAGCCGGAGTAGAGCACCTTCATGTCGTCGAGGGTCGCGATCGAGACGCCCGAGTTGCCGACCTTGCCGTAGATGTCGGGACGCAGCGCCGGGTCGTTGCCGTACAGCGTCACCGAGTCGAACGCCGTCGACAGGCGCTTGGCCGGCATGCCGGCCGAGAGCAGCTTGAAGCGCCGGTTCGTCTTGAAGGCGTCGCCCTCGCCGGCGAACATGCGGGTCGGGTCCTCGTTCTCGCGCTTGAACTGGAACGTGCCGGCGGTGTACGGAAAGGCGCCGGGGACGTTGTCGAGCAGCAGCCACTTGAGGATCTCGCCCTCGTCCTCGTAGCGCGGCAGCGCCACCTTCCGGATCTTGGTGCCCGAGAGGGTGGTGTGGACGAGCGAGGTGCGGATCTCGCGCTCGCGGACCTTGACCACGTAGTCGTCGCCGGCGTAGGCCCGCTGCAGTTCGGGCCAGGCCGTGAGGAGGCGGCGCGACTCCGGCTGCAGGCGAGTCGAGCGCGCATCCGCCAGCCGGGCGAGCGTCTCGATCGCCGCCGACTGCGTCGAGGCGGCCTCCGATTCGCCGAGCATCCGCGCGCCGGCGCGCAGCTGCTGCGCCTCGCGCGCCAGCCGCGATTGCGCCAGCGCCTTTGCCTTGTAACCGCGCACCGCCTCGGCGATCTCGGCCAGGTAGCGCGAGCGTGCCGGCGGGACGATGGGCACCTGGTGCGTGCTGTGGCGCGTGTCGACAGCGGGCAGCTTGCCGTCCTCGAGCTCGACGCCGAGGGCCCGCAGGCGCGGCTTCATGGCCTGGTAGAGGGCAGTCACGCCGTCGTCGTTGAAGCGGCTGGCCATGGTCCCGAACACCGGCATCTCGCCCGGCTTCTTGCCGAACGACTCGCGGTTGCGCTGCACCTGCTTGGCGACGTCGCGCAGCGCGTCGGCGGCGCCCTTGCGGTCGAACTTGTTGATCGCGACGAACTCGGCGAAGTCGAGCATGTCGATCTTCTCGAGCTGGCTGGCCGCGCCGAACTCCGGCGTCATGACGTAGACCGGCACGTCGACGAGCGGCACGATGGCGGCGTCGCCCTGGCCGATGCCCGAGGTCTCGACGATGGCGAGATCGAAGTCCGCCACCTCGACGGCGGCGAGCACGTCGGGCAGCGCCTTGCTGAGCTCGCTGCCGAAGTCGCGCGTCGCCAGCGAGCGCATGAAGACGCGCGCGGCGCCGCTCCCGGCGCGACCCTCGGATCGCCCCCAAGGCGCGATCGCGTTCATCCGGATGCGGTCGCCGAGCAGCGCGCCGCCGCTCTTGCGGCGGCTCGGGTCGATCGAGATCACGGCCAGGTTCAGGCGATCGCCCTGGTCCAGGCGGATGCGCCGGATCAGCTCGTCGGTGAGGCTGGACTTGCCCGCGCCGCCGGTGCCGGTGATGCCGACGACCGGAGTGCGGGCCGCCTTGGCCGCCGCATGCAGCTCGGCGACGAAGCCGGGTCCGGCGCGGCCGTTCTCAAGCAGCGTGATCAGCCGCGCCAGGGCGCGCCAGCGCTGCTCGGCCGGCGCGGTGCCCGGGGCGAGCGCATCGAGGCGGGGCGGCGCGTCGCTCGCGCCGAGCTCGAAGTCGCAGCGCATCATCATCTCGCCGATCATTCCGGCCAGGCCCATGCGCTGCCCGTCCTCGGGGCTGTAGATGCGCTCGACGCCGTAGTCCTGCAGCTCGGCAATCTCGTCCGGAACGATCACCCCGCCGCCGCCGCCGAAGACGCGCACGTGCGAGCCGCCGCGCTCCTTCAGCAGGTCGACCATGTACTTGAAGTACTCGACGTGCCCGCCCTGGTACGAGCTGATGGCGATGCCCTGCACGTCCTCCTGCAGCGCGGCGGTGACGATCTCGTCCACCGAGCGGTTGTGGCCGAGATGGATGACCTCCGCGCCCATCCCCTGCAGGATGCGGCGCATGATGTTGATGGCCGCGTCGTGACCGTCGAACAGCGCCGCCGCGGTGACGAATCGAACCTTGTGGGCGGGCCGGTAGTCGGCCAGCGCGCGGTAGTCGGCGGAGAGCTCGGTCATGGTGTCCTCGGAGGGCTCAGGCCACCCTGATGCGGGCGAGTGCGGGGTCGCCCGCCGGGTAGCGCAGGTCCAGGCCCTGCAGGGCATTCTTCACCGCCGTCGCAATCATGAGGTTGCGGTGGGTTTTGGAGTCGGCCGGGACGATGGTCCAAGGCGCCCACGGGGTCCCGGTCGCGGCGATGGCGGCGCCGTAGGCGGCCTGGTAGTCGTCCCAGCGCTTGCGCACCTCCAGGTCGCCGGCCGCGAACTTCCAGTGCTTGGCGGGGTCGTCGACCCGTTCCTGCAGGCGGCTGCGCTGCTCGTCCTTCGAGATGTGCAGCAGGAACTTGAGGATCATCGTGCCGGTCTCGGCGAGGAGTCGCTCGAAGGCGTTGATGTGCGCATAGCGCCGCACGGTCTCCTCGGGCGTGATCCAGCCCTGGATTACCGGCACGAGCACGTCCTCGTAGTGGCTGCGGTTGAAGATCGTGATCTCGCCGGCCGCGGGCACCTTCTGGTGGATGCGCCACAGGAAGTCGTGCGCGCGCTCCTCGTCCGTCGGCGCCTTCCAGCCGACCGCGTGCACGCCGAGGGCGCTGGTCTGGCCGAAGACGCCGCGGATCGTCCCGTCCTTGCCGCTGGTGTCGGTGCCCTGCAGGACGACGAGCACCTTGAAGCGGCGATCGGCGTAGAGCATGTCCTGGAGGCGGTCGAGCTCGGCCGCGAGTCCGGCGACCGCCGCCTTGTCCGCTGCCTTGTCGCCGCTCGAGAACGGCTTCTGCCCAGGGTCGAAGCGGGCGAGCTCGAAGGGCTCGCCCGCGCGCCTCCCGGACGCCGGAGCCTCGTCGGGCGGCAGCGCGCCGGCGTACTGGAAATCGGCGAGGCGGCTGCCCGCTTTCTTGGCCAAGGGCCCTCCGTTCGCGGTTGCATCCGGCCGGCGGCCGGTTGACGTATACGTCAACGCGCAGTGTACGTCCGCACCTTTGCGGTGCTGCCGGGACGCGCCGGCACCCGGCCGTGAAACACTGCATCATCATCGGCCGACCGGCCCACCGAGGAGCCTGCCATGACCCGCCGTTTTGCGTCTTTTTCGCTGCTTCTGGCGCTGACGCTGCTGCTGCACCTGCCGGCGGCAGCGCAGGCGGCGCCCGCCGAGCAGACGAAGGCCATGCGCGCCGTGATCGAGTCGCAGCTCGCCGCCTTTGCCGCCGATGACGCGGCCAGGGCGTTCTCCTATGCGGCCCCCGCGATCCGCCACATGTTCGGCACGCCCGATCGCTTCATGGCGATGGTGCGCACCGGATATCCGGTCGTGTACCGGCCGGCCACCGTCACCTTCCTCGCGCCGCAGCTTCTCGACGGCCAGTGGATCCAGGGCGTGCACATGACGGACGCGAGCGGCGTGCTCTGGCTCGCGGTGTACCGGCTCGAACGCCAGGCCGACCAGTCCTGGCGCATCAGCGGCTGCGAGGTGCGGCCGGCATCCGGAAAAATCACCTGAACCGACGAAGCGGGGTCGAGCATGAGCTTCTTCGCCGTCGACGTCGGCAACACGCGCCTGAAGTGGGCCCTGTACGAGCAGGCGAAGCCCGGGGCGGCGCTGCTGGCGCACGGGGCTGCGTTCCTCGAGGCGATCGACGAGCTCGCCGAAGGCGCCTGGCGCGACCTCCCGGCGCCGCAGAGCATGCTCGGCAGCAACGTCGCCGGCGAAGGCGTGCGCCGGCGCACCGAAGCGCAGCTCGAGGAGCTGTGGGACGTCGAGCCGCGTTGGGTGGTGAGCAGCGCCCAGGCCGGCGGCGTGACGAACGGCTACGACCATCCGAACCGGCTCGGGGTCGACCGCTGGGTGGCGATGATCGCGGCCCGGCAGCGCGTCCTCGAGCGCGGCCCGCCGCGCCCGGCGCTGGTCGTGATGGTCGGGACGGCGGTGACCGTGGATGCGATCGACACCGAAGGTCGCTTCCTCGGCGGCCTCATCCTGCCCGGCTTCGGGCTGATGCTGCGCGCGCTCGAGATGGGCACCGCCGGCCTGAAGGCGCCGACCGGCGAGGCCGTCGACTTCCCGACCAACACCAGCGACGCCCTCATGAGCGGCGGGGCGGACGCCGTCGCCGGCGCGGTCGAGCGCATGCACCGCAAGCTCACCCGGCGCTGCGGCCAGGCCCCCTCGCTCATCATGAGCGGCGGCGCGGCGGTGAAGCTCGACTCGATCAGCGACCTGCCGTTCGAAACCGTCGACACCCTGATCTTCGAGGGCCTCCTCCACCTGGAGGCGAGCCGGCGCACGGCGTGAGAGCCGCCGCGGCGACCTACGCGGCGGCCACCGCGCCGGTCGGCACCGGCTCCTGCTCGATCCGGTGCCAGAGCTCGCGCACCAGCCGCATCAGCATCTGCGCTTCCTCCCAGCGGTCGGACAGCTCGTAGCCGTCGGCGCCGGTCATCGCGTATTCGCGCGGGCCCAGCTCGCACACGAAGGTGAGCACCGCGTCCGGCGCGGCGCGGCGGCGCCAGCTGCGGAAGCCGTACTCCCACCAGCCCATGAACAGCTCGAGCCAGTCGCGCTGATGGGCGAAGCTGATCTGCACGTGGATCTGCTCGCGGCTCGCGACGCGGCCGTGGAAGCCCCAGCAGCGGTCGATGACCCGGTGCATCAGGCGATGGTTCTCGTCCGAGATCGGCCAGGCGAACTCGCGGCCCACGACGTAGTGCGACAGGTCGCCGGTGAGGCGCAGGTCGGGGAAGCGGTCGAGCAGGCGCAGCGTGAAGTAAAGATCGGTCGTCATGCGATCGCGGTGCGTCTCGACGTGCAGCTCGACGCCTGCCGCCTCGGCGAGCGCGCTCCAGCCCTCGATGAGCGGCACGCACTCGGCCACCGTGTGCGGGGGAACGTCGGCCTGCAGGTTCAGGTGGTCGGCACCGAACTCGGCGACATGATCGAGCACCGGACGCAGCTCGTCGACGGTGCGCGGGTAGCACTGCGCCTGCCAGTGCAAGCCCCAGTCGCGGAGCCTGCGCGTCACGCGGCCGGCGTACTCGCGGTCGAAGAAGCGCACGCCCGCGCCGTCGAAGCCGGCGGCGTGGATCATGTCGAGCTTCTCGTCGAGCGACCACTCCAGGCCGTCGGGACGGCGCCGCTCCATGGCCCAGAGCGACTGGTAGACCTGCAGCGTCTGCATCGGGTCTAGGGGCGGCCGAAGAAGCGCGGGACCGCGAGCACGAAGTCGGCCCAGTAGGTCACGACCAGCAGGGTCAGGAACAGAGGCACGTAGAAGGGCAGCACCGCGCGCGCCATCTGCGCCAGGCTGACCTTGGCGATGTCCATCATGATGAAGAGGATCACGCCGAACGGCGGCGTCAGCGTGCCGATGAGCAGGTTGACGACGAGGATGATGCCGAAGTGCACGGGGTCGATGCCGAGCGCGACGATCGTCGGATAGAGCGTCGGCGTCGCGATCAGGAGGATCGCCGTGGTCTCCATGAAGCAGCCGATCACCAGCAGGGCGATGTTGATGATCAGCAGGATGACGAACTTGTTGTCGGAGATCGACATCATCAGCGCCGCCAGCTTCATCGGCGCCTGCGAGGTGGCGACGATCCAGCCGAAGGGGACGGCGCAGGCGATGATGAAGACGAGCACGCCGCAGGTGCTGAGGGTCTCGCGCGCGGAGCCCAGGAGGTCGGCGAGGGTCAGCTCGCGCTGCGCGAAGCCGAGCGCTGCGGCATAGACGACGGTCAGCGCGCCGAGCTCGGTCGGCGTCGCCACGCCGCTGAGCAGGCCCGCCGTCAGCAGGATCGGCGCGGCGAGGGCGGGCAGCGCCCGCACGAAGCTGCGGCCGAGGCGCGGATAGGACATCGGCTGCGTCGGCGGGGCGACGACCCGGCCGGTACTCACCATCCAATAGATCATCGCCATCAGGGTCAGGCCCATCAGGATCCCGGGCAGGAAGCCGGCGAGGAACATGTCGGCCACCGACACCTGGACCATCACGGCATAGACGACCATGATCACCGAGGGCGGGATGATCGGGCCGATGATCGACGAGGCCGCACTCACCGCCGCTGCGAACGCCGGATCGAAGCCTTCCTTGCGCATGGCATTGACTTCGACCACGCCGAGGCCGGCGGCATCGGCCTGGGCCACGCCGCTCATGCCGGCGAAGATCATGCTGGCGACGACATTCACGTGGGCCAAGCCGCCCTTGATGTGGCCGACCAGCGCCGCCGCGAACTCGAAGATGCGCGCGGCGATGCCGGCCCGGTTGAGCAGGTGGCCGGCGAGCACGAACAGCGGGATGGCGATGAGGACGAAGCTGTCGAGGCCGGTGCCCATGCGCTGGACGACGATCGAGATCGGGATCGGCTGCACGAAGGCGATCGTCGCGATCGACGACAGCGCCAGGGCGAACGCCACCGGCACCTCGAGGACGACCAGGAGCGCGAACAGCCCGAACAGCACCCACAAGGTCATGAGCTCGCCCCGGCGGCGGCGGTCGGGCGTACTCGTCTTCGCGTCAGCACCTGTAGGTCCTCGAGCAGCAGGCATAGCGTGGTCAGCGCCATCGATGCCGCCGACAGCATCAGGGGCAGCGAGTAGAACCAGCTGCGCGGCAGCTCGACGGGCAACGAGATCGTCTTGGAGCGGCCTTCCACGCCCATCACTTTCCAGCCCTGCACGACGAGAACGACGAGCGTCGCCAGCACCAATGCCCAGGCCAGCATGCGCATGGCCGCTGCGGTGCGGGGCCCCAGCCGGCTGCCGAAGGTGGCGATGAGGATGTGCCGGCCCTCCTTGAGTCCGACGCTGGCGCCGACGAAGGCCATCCAGATGAAGGCGTAGGTCGCCGATTCCTCGACCCAGGCGATCGGCCGGCCCAGCGCGTAGCGGGTGAACACCTGCACGGTGACCGCGCTCACCATGAGCAGGATCAGGCCGATCCCGAAGGCTCGCTCGACTGCGCCGATCCGCTCGAGCAGCCGCCTGTACCCCGCGAGCATCGGCTCAGAGCTTCTGGATCTGTTCCCAGAGCCCGCTCGACCAGGCGCCGTCCTTCTCCATCCGGGCGACGCCGTCCTTGGCCCGCTGCTGGATCGGCCCCTTGTCGATGTTCGTGACCTTGGCGCCCTCGGCAGCCATCTTGCGGACGACGTCTTCCGTCTCCTGCTGGGCGCTGAGGCGGGTGTTGCGGACAGCGTCGGTCGCGCAGTCGGCCAGGACCTTCTGCGAGTCGGCGGGCAGGGCCGAGTAGGCCTTGTCGTTGACGGTGATGTGCGCCGAGGACATGAGGTGGTCGGTGCGGATGACGTTGTTGGCGGCTTCGTGGAACTTGGCCGAGTAGGCGGAGGAGATCGGTCCCTCGGCCGCCTCGACGACGCCGGTCTTCAGGCCGAGGTAGATCTCGCCCCAGGCGAGCCGCGAGGGCCGCGTCCCGAGCGTCTCCCACAGCGTCAGGTAGGTCTTGATCTCGGGGACGCGCATCTTCACGCCGTTGAGGTCGTTCAGGCTGCCGACCGGCTTCTTCGAGAACAGGATGCGCGGCTGCGTCGGCGCGGCGGCGAGGATGCGCAGGCCCTGCTCCTTGCGCAGCTTCTCCGCCATCGCCGCGTAGGTCGGGCTGTCGAGGAACTTCTGATGTGGTCGGCGTCGCGGAAGGTGAAGCCCCAGGCCAGGATCGCGTAGTCCTTGACCCAGTTCGCGTACCAGTCGAGCACGTCGCCGTAGATCTGCACCGAGCCCTGCATCATCTGCTCGATCACCTGGACGTCGCTGCCGAGCTGCTCGCCCTGGATGAAGTTGACGCGCACCTTGCCGGCGCCACGGTCGTTCACGCAGGCCGTGAAGCGCACGTTCTGCCGATCGAGGATCGAGCCGAGCGCATCCGAGCCGCCGAAGGTGAGCGTGGTCTGCGCCTGGACCGGCGGGGCGAGCAGCAGGCAGGCAGCCAGCAGCGGCGTGAGTCGTGCGAAGGTCATGGTGTCTCCTGATCGGTCTAGGTCTGCTGCCGTCGCGGCGCGGCGGCTTGCTGATCGAAGTAGCGGCGCTCGAGCGCCGTCTGGTTCTCGTAGATCGAGCCTTGGTTGCGGGCCGGTGGCAGCGGCATGCGGATCGGGACGTCGACGGTGCGCGGCACGACCGTCGGCGCGCCCACCAGCAGGCGCTCGTTGAACTCGGTCCAGTCGGCCACGCCGAGCAGCGGAAACGCGTCGGCGGCAGCGAACTCGTAGAGCAGCAGGTTGCGGGACTGCTTCGAGCGGTTCTCGGCCGATCCGTGCACTGCGCGCACGTGATGGAACGAGCACGAGCCGGCGGGGGCGATGAGCGGCACCGCGGCGCCGACGTCGACGCCGTCGCGGACGACGTCCATCGCGCCGCAGAAGTGACCGTCCGGCCCGTGGTGATCGAAGGTCGGACCCCGGTGGCTGCCGGGCACCACCAGCAGCGGCCCGTTCTCCTCGGTGGCGTCGTCGAGGAGAACGCCGACGGCGAGCAGGTCGTCGTTGGTGTGCGGGTAGAAGGCCCAGTCCTGGTGCCACTCCACGGGCGAGCCGTACTCCGGCGCCTTGAGGTTGAGCTTGGAGCCGTGCAGACGGACCCCGCTCGGGCCGAGCAGCGCCGAGAGCACGTCGAGCAGGCGGGGCGAGCGCATGAACTCGGCGAACACCGGGTCCACCAGGTGGGGCTTCTTGATCCGCCGCACGCGGGGCTCGGCCGCCGAGTGCGTCGGCTCCAGGTCGTAGACGTCGTCGTGCCCGGCGACGCCGCCGGCACGCGCGATCAGCGCCGCCAGCGCCTGCTTCATCCGCTGCCGCGTCACGTCGTCGAGAAGACCTTCGACGACGATGACGCCGTCCTGGCGATAGCGCGCGACGGCGCCGGGATCCAACACGCTCATGCCGACCTCCAGCGCCGTCGCGATGCCGCGAGAATGGAAGCGCTTTCATTTCATGATTGCCGCTCGCCCTGGCGCTGTCAAGAGAGCGGTTTCCCATACGATTGCGCAGCATGCCGACCCGTACACGTCGAAGCGCGGCCCGGCCCCCAAGCGTTCGCATGGAAGACGTCGCCCGTGCCGCGGGCGTGTCGATGGTCACCGTCTCGCGGGCGCTGAATACGCCGGACAAGGTGGCCAGTGCGACTCTCGCCGACGTGCGCTCCGCCATCGAGCGCCTGCGCTACGTCCACAACCTGACGGCGGGAAGCCTCGCCTCGAGGCGCAGCAGGATCGTCGCCGCGATCGTGCCGACGATCGCCAGCTCGATCTTCTCGGACACCGTCGACGGCCTGGCGCAGGCCTTGTCGCCGCACCGCTATCAGCTGCTCCTCGGCCAGAGCGACTATCGCGAGGACGAAGAGGCGGCGCTGATCGCCGCCTTCCTCGGCCGTGGCGTGGATGGCCTCCTGCTGATCGGCGTCAAGCACGCGCGCGGAGTGCGCGCCACGCTGCAGCGCGCCGGCATTCCCGTCGTCGAGACCTGGGACCTGACCGGTCGCCCGATCGACATGCTCGTGGGCTTCTCGAACGAGGAAGCCGGGCGCGCCGCGGCGCGTCACCTGATCGGCAAGGGCTACGGCTCGCTCGGCTTCATCGGCGGCGCCGACGACCGCTCCGCATCGCGGCTGCAAGGCTTTCGCGCCGAAGCGCGGGCGCAGGGACTGGACGACATCGCCGTGGCGCAGGTGCCGGCGCCCTCCTCGGTGCCCGACGGCGCCGCGGCGATGGGCGAGCTGCTGCAAGGCGCGTCGCCGCCGCGAGCGGTCTTCTGCACCAACGACATGCTGGCCGCGGGAGCGCGCTTCCACTGCCAGCGCCGCGGCATCGACATCCCGGGCGGCATCGCGCTGATGGGCTTCGCCGACCTGCCCATCGCCGCCTGCATGGAGCCGGCGCTGACGAGCGTGCAGGTGCGGGCCCACGCCATGGGACAGCGGGCGGGCGAGCTGATGATCGGCCGGCTGACCGGCGCGCCGCGGCCGGAGCGCATCATCGACCTGGGCTTCGCCGTGATCGAGCGGAAAAGCGCGTGACCGCCGACTCGCCGCCTACAGGATGTAGCGCGAAAGGTCCTCGTTCTTCGCCAGGTCAGCGAGCTTGTCGTCGACCGCCGCCGCATCGAGCGTGATCGTCTGCCCCGACCGGTTCGGCGCATCGAAGCTGACTTCGTCGAGCAGCCGCTCCATCACCGTCGCGAGCCGACGCGCGCCGATGTTCTCGGTCCGGTCGTTGACGTCGCAGGCGATCTGCGCGATCCGGCGGATCGCGCCCGGCGCGAGCTCCAGCCGCACGCCCTCGGTCGCCAGCAGCAGCGTGTACTGCTTCACCAGGCTGGCATGGGTCTGCGTCAGGATCGCCTCGAAGTCGTCGACGGAAAGCGGGCCGAGCTCGACACGGATCGGGAAGCGACCCTGCAGCTCGGGGATCAGGTCGCTGGGCTTCGACAGGTGGAAGGCGCCCGAGGCGATGAAGAGGATGTGATCCGTCTTCACCATCCCGTACTTGGTGTTCACCGTCGTCCCTTCGACCAGCGGCAGCAGGTCGCGCTGCACGCCCTGGCGCGACACGTCGGCGCCGTGCGTGTCCGAGCGCGACGTGACCTTGTCGATCTCGTCGATGAAGACGATGCCGTTCTGCTCGGCGTTCGCCACCGCGCTGGCCTTGACGTCGTCGTCGTTGACCAGCTTGGCCGCTTCCTCGTCGACGAGCAGCTTCTGCGCCTCCGCGATCTTCATCTTGCGGGTCTTCTTCTTCGCGCCGCCGAGGTTCGCGAACATGCCGCGCAGCTGCTCGGTCATCTCCTCCATGCCGGCCGGTCCCATGATCTCCATCAGCGGCTTGGCCTCGTTGACCTCGATCTCGATCTCCTTGTCGGCGAGCGAGCCCTCGCGCAGGCGCTTGCGCATCACCTGCCGGGCCGTGTTGTCGGCGGCTGGCGGCGATGCGAAGCCGACCTCGCTGCGCACGCCGGGGACGAGCGCGTCCAGGATGCGGTCCTCGGCGGCATCCTCGGCGCGGGCGCGCTGCCGGCGCATCGCCGTCTCGCGCTCCTGCTTCACCGCCATGTCGACGAGGTCGCGGACGATCGAGTCGACGTCCTTGCCGACGTAGCCGACCTCGGTGAACTTGGTCGCCTCGACCTTGATGAAGGGGGCGTCGGCGAGACGGGCCAGCCGCCGCGCGATCTCGGTCTTGCCGACGCCGGTGGGCCCGATCATGAGGATGTTCTTCGGCGTGATCTCGCCACGCATCGTTTCCTCGACCTGCTGACGGCGCCAGCGGTTGCGCAAGGCGATCGCGACGGCGCGCTTGGCGCCGCCCTGGCCGACGATGTGGCGGTCGAGCTCGGAGACGATCTCCTGCGGGGTCATCGAGCTCATTCCAGCGTCTCGATCGCGTGGTTCTGATTGGTGTAGATGCACAGGTCGGCGGCGATCTCGAGGGAGCGCTTGACGATGTCCTTCGGGCCCATGTCGGTGTGCTGGAGCAGGGCGCGGGCGGCGGCGCTGGCGAAGGAGCCGCCGGAGCCGATGGCGACGATGCCGTACTCGGGCTCGAGCACGTCGCCGTTGCCGGTGATGATCAGGGAGGTCTCGGGGTCGGCGACGGCGAGCATCGCCTCCAGACGGCGCAGCACTCGGTCCGTGCGCCAGTCCTTGGTCAGCTCGATCGCCGAGCGCACGAGGTGGCCCTGGTGCTTCTCGAGCTTGGCCTCGAAGCGCTCGAACAGCGTGAAGGCGTCGGCGGTCGCCCCGGCGAAGCCGGCGAGCACGCGATCGTGGTGCAGGCGGCGAACCTTGCGGGCGGTCGCCTTAACGACGACGTTGCCCAGCGTGACCTGCCCGTCCCCGCCGAGGGCGACCGTGCGGCCACGGCGGACGCTGACGATCGTCGTCCCGTGGTAGTTGTCCATCGTCGGCAGATTGTGCCGCGACCTGCCGAACGCAAGCCCGGCCGGGGAGCGAGTCCCTAGACGGTGCGCACCTTCACGGTCGCGTGCTCGTTGATGCCCATGGCGCCGAAGAAGAGCGCGACCATCCGGTGCGCCTCGATGAAGCGCACGACGCGGTTCTCGGCCCGGCGCGCCAGGACCCAGTTGAGCAGGTCCCCGGCGGCGATGAAGTCGACCCGGATGAGCCTCGCGCAGGAGACGTTGACGATCTTCGACGACGCCAGCTGCGCATCCATCTTCCGCAGCGTCGCCCCGATGTCGCCGACCAGCTGGCCGGAGAGCTCGACCGTGCCCACCTCGACCATCGCCGCGTCCTCGGTGACCTGGGACTCCTGGAAGCTGGTCGACACGTCGCTGATCATCGACAGCGGCGGCTGCGTCGTGCCGGTCTTCGAGCCGGTGATGCGGACGACGCAGCGCGCCGGCTCCCACGACGGTGGCGACACCTCGTAGGTGACGCAATAGTCGATCGCCGCCTCGTCGAACTGGTCGGCGCGGTTGGCCATGCGAAGGGCATCGAGGCGAAGCTGCCAGAACGCGGGATCCGCGTCGCGGACGCCGTTCGGCGCCGCTTCCTGAATGACGGTGAAGAGCCGCTCGCCCGACAGCCAGCGCATGTCCAGGTCCTGCGGGATCCACGTGCGGAACAGCTCGGAGAGTCGGCCGCTCGCCTCGGCGTCGAGGGTCTGCAGTGCGCCCCAGTCGAACACCCAGGGCAGCGGCATCTGCAGCGACAGCGAGGCCAGCTTGGCGACGCCGTCGGCGTCGAGGTAGCTCGGGCAGGCCCAGCCGACCTGGGCGTCGGCGCCGGCACTGCTCGGCCGGTCCTCGCTCGCCGCCTCGGCGACCAGCTTGGGCAGCGAGAACCACTGCGGCGCCGACCAGCCGAACTGCTGCGCGTAGTCGAGCGCGAGGCTCTCGAACTTCTGCTGCTGCCCGATCGCCCGGTAGAGATCGAACACGACCAGCCAGGTCTCGGCATGCTGGCAGCGCGAGCCGCCCGGTCGCGTCAGCGCCGACAGCGACTCCTCGCACTGCTCGAAGTCGGCGTTGGCGAAGGCGATCACCGCTTCGTCGAGGTCGGGATCGTGGGCGACCTCGGCGTTGGCGCTGGCGAAGGCCTTCCCGAACGCTTCGGCGCCCGGCATGTCGAGGTGGATGGGAGCGAGCGAAGCGGGCTTGGACGCGGCCGGCCTGGCGGCGGCCGCCGGAGCCTGCGGGGCCACGGGCGCCGGAAGGACGAAGTCGATCGTGCCGCCACCGCGCGGGCTCGCCGCGGCCGGAGGCGTCGCCACGGCGGCGGCCCCAGCGGCGCGGCCGTTGCCTTCGATCACCGCCGGCTGCGTCGGCGCGTTGTAGAACTCGGGCGTGCGCCGCTGGGTCGTTGCGTAGTTCTCGCCGACCATCTGCTGCTCGATCTCGTCGATCTTGGCCTTCACGCCGGCGTCCTGGCGCACGGGCTGGTCGGAGATGCGCGGCTGCGAGTCGTCGATGCGCGACGAGCCGCCGAGGGCGGCAAGCTGCTCGCCCGTCAGGCCCTCGCGGCGGACCTTGCGCAGCATGTCGAACTCGCGCTTGCGGACGAAGTCGTTGCGGCGCTTGCGCTCGATCATCGCCTTGAGCTCGCCCTTGGCGTAGTCGCTCTCCCGCGTGTCTTCGACGGGCGCGTCGAGCTCGGCCCATTCCGTGGCCGGGTTGGCGACGAACTTGACCACCTTGCGAAAGAAGCTCGTCGTGTCTTTTTGTTCCGCCATCAGATGGATCCCTGAGCGGAGCGGCCGGGCCCCACATCGGGGCGCAGGTCCGGGTGGGGGCACGCCACCCCCACGCTGCGCGACTCAGTCGCCGAACATCTTCTGTTTCAGCTCGCGTCGTTGCTGCGCTTCGAGCGAGAGTGTAGCGGTGGGTCGGGCGATCAAACGACCGAGCCCGATGGGTTCGCCGGTTTCGTCACAGAAACCGTACTCGCCCGACTCGATCCGGCCGAGCGACTGCGAGATCTTCTTCAGGAGCTTGCGCTCGCGGTCGCGCGTGCGCAGCTCCAGCGCGTGCTCTTCCTCGATGGTGGCGCGGTCGGCCGGGTCCGGAACGATGGACGTGTCCTCGCGCAGGTGCTCGGTGGTCTCGCCGGCGTTGCTGAGCAGGTCGTCCTTGAGGGCCTGCAGCTTGACGCGGAAGAACTCGAGCTGCTTCTCGTTCATGTACTCGGCCTCGGGCATGGCCAGGACCTCTTCGTCCGTCAGGTCCTTGCCGCTCTTCGTCTTCCAGGCGTTGGCCAGCTTGGGGTCGGCCTTGTGCGCCTGACGTGGCGTGTCGCTTTCCAATTTCGTCATCTGTCGGGTCGGCGGCCGAGGCGGCGCGAACCGGTCGGCGAAGCGTGATGTGGGTGCCGGCAAGGGAGCCTGGACCGGCGCGACGAAGTACTTCGGCGTGCCGCGCCCTGGCTTGCGCGGGACGACGCCGGGCGGCATGGCAACCGGCGCGCCTGCGGTCGGCACGCCGACGAGGGTGACGGCCTTGGGCGCGACGCCGGCCGCGACCACCGCCGGCAGCGCGGCCGGCCGGGAGGCGGGGCGCGGTGCGGGGGAAGGTGCGTGCGGCACCGCAGCCGTCTTCGGCACCGGCTTCTTGGCCGAGGCGGGCTTGGCGGACGGCGCCGGCTTCGGCGCGACCTTGCGGGCGGCAGAGCCCTTCTCAGCCACCGGCGCTCGCGCGGCCGGCCTGGCCGCGGGCTTGGCGACCAGGGTCTTCTTCTTCGCTCCCGTAGCGGCTTTCACCGGCGGCTTCGTCGACCGGGCGGGCGAAGCCGCCTTGGCGGGCGCCTTCGTGGTCTTCTTCTTGGCAGCGGGTGTGGTCACGGGTTCTCCTCGAAACGGCAATGCCATCCTCGTGCGCGAGGTGCGTCGGAACAGGCATTCCCGTTTTGGCCGCCGCGGATTGTAGTCACGTCGATCCGCGCCTTTTCAGCGCCGCGACCGACGACTTCAGGCCGCCGGCGGCCTCAGACGAGACACTGCTCCAGGCCCTGCTTCAGGATGTCCTTCGGCAGGTCGATGCCGATGAAGACGAGCTTGCTCTGCTTCTTCTCGCCCGGCGCCCACTTCGGGCCGAGATCGCTGCCCATCAGCTGGTGCACGCCCTGGAAGATGACTTTGCGGTCGGCCCCCTTCATGTGCAGGACGCCCTTGTAGCGCAGCATCTTCGGCCCGTAGACCTGGACGATGGAGCCGAGGAAGTCCTCCAGGCGCCCGGCGTCGAAGGCCTTGTCGGCCCGGAACACGAACGATTTCACGTCGTCGTCGTGGGCGTGGTGATGGGGGTGGTCGCAGTGCTCCCCGTGCTCGTGGTCATGACCAAGGTCGTGGTCGTGCCCATGGTCGTGGGCGTGGTCGTGCTCGTCGGCCTTGAGGAAGTCCGGGTCGATGTCGAGCTTGGCGTTGAGGTTGAAGCCCTTCAGGTCGAACACCGACGCCAGCGGCACCGACCCGAAGTTCACCTTCGTCTGCGGCGCGCGCGGGTTCATGTGCTTGACGCGGTGGATGAGCGCCTCGACGGTCTGGTCGTCGACGAGGTCGGTCTTGCTGATGAAGATCTGGTCGGCGAAGCCGATCTGGCGCCGCGCTTCCTGCCGCGTGTCGAGCTGCTGGTCGGCGTGCTTCGCGTCGACGAGCGTCAGGATCGAGTCGAGCAGGTAGGTTTCGGCGATCTCGTCGTCCATGAAGAAGGTCTGCGCCACGGGGCCGGGGTCCGCGAGGCCGGTCGTCTCGATCACCACGCGATCGAAGTCGAGCTCGCCCTTCCTCTTCTTCTCGGCCAGGTCGGCCAGGGTGGTGCGCAGGTCTTCGCGGATGGTGCAGCAGACGCAGCCGTTGTTGAGCTGGATGATCTGTTCCTTCGAGTCCTGGACCAGGATCTCGTTGTCGATGTTCTCGTCGCCGAACTCGTTCTCGATCACCGCGATCTTCTGCCCATGCGCCTCGGTGAGCACCCGCTTGAGCAGCGTCGTCTTGCCCGAGCCGAGGAAGCCGGTGAGGATGGTGGCGGGGATCAGGCTCATGGGAGATACACCTTTTCGGAAGCGGGGCCCGGCGGAACCGGCCGGAGGCCGCGGATATGGGTTCGATGCGCGCTCCTTCAAGGTAGCAGACTTGTCAAGCGATGGTCATTCCCCTTGCGGTAAGCTTGCCCCGCCCTGGTCCCTGGTGCGCCATCCCGGCCGCCGCCACTGCATCCGATGTCCGAATTTTCCGCCGCCCGCGCTTCGCGAGGCGCCGACAAGGCCGCCGCGACGGCCGAGAAACGCCCCTGGCTCAGGAAGCTCATCGATCTCGTGGCCCCCGGCCCCGACTCGCGGGACGAGCTCATGGAGTCGCTCGCCGACGCCGAGCAGAAGGAGCTGATCGAGCCCGAGTCGCGGATGATGCTCGAGGGCGTCATCCGCATGGCCGGCATGACCGCCGGCGACGTGATGGTGCCGAGCCGGCACATGGACCTGCTCGACATCGACGCCCCCTATGACGACATCCTCCACGTCGTGATCCGCACCGGCCACTCGCGCTTCCCGGTCTACGAGGAGCGGCGCGACAACATCATCGGCGTGCTCATGGCCAAGGACCTGCTCAAGCTGCAGCGCTCCCCCGACCTCAACCTGCGCACCCTGCTCCGGCCGGCCGTCTTCGTCCCGGAATCTAAGGCACTGAACGACCTGCTGCGCGACTTTCGCTCGAACCGCAACCACATCGCCATCGTCATCGACGAGTTCGGCCACACCGCCGGCCTGCTGACGATCGAGGACGTCCTCGAGGAGATCGTCGGCGAGATCGAGGACGAGTTCGACGAGAAGGACGGCGAGTCGAGCATCTACACCCTGGCCGACGGCAGCCAGCGCGTCGCCGGCGACGCGACCGTCGAGGCGGTCAACGAGGCCTTCGACGTGCAGCTGCCCACCGACGAGTTCGACACCATCGGCGGCCTCGTCGCGCAGGAGATGGGCCGCGTGCCGCGCCGCGGCGAAGCGGTGACGATCGGCGGCCTGGTCTTCGCGGTGATGCTGGCGCGCGGCGGCGCCGTGCGCTGGTTCAAGGTGACCCGCGCGGCCGAAGAGGCGCTCGGATCCGACGGCGCTTGACGGGCGTCCGTCGGACCGCCCGTTCCGCGCTCGAGCCCGTCCTGCTCGCGGCGCTCGGCGCCCTGCACACCCTCGTCTTCGTCGAGACGGCGTTCGGCCTGGCCCAGATCGGCGCGGTCGCGCTGCTCGCGTGGCGCGTGGCGCTGGCGGCGCCGCGTCGGGCGGCCCTGCTCGGCTTCGCCTTCGGCACCGGCTGGCTATGCGCCGGCACCTGGTGGCTCTTCGTGAGCATGCACCGGTATGGCGGCCTGCCGGCGTGGATGGCGGCCTTGGCGGTGCTGTGCCTCGCCGCCGTCCTCTCGCTCTATCTCGCCGCGGCCATGGCCGCCGTCGCGCGCTGGCGCGGCACCGGCGTGCTCCGTTTCGCGCTGCTCTTCGCCGCCGCCTGGCTCCTCGCCGAGCTCGCTCGCGGCGTGCTCTTCACCGGCTTTCCATGGCTGGCGAGCGGCTATGCCCAGGTCGACTCGCCACTGGCCGGGTTCGCGCCTTGGGTCGGCGTCTACGGCATGGGTGCGCTCGCCGCCGGACTGGCCGGCGCACTCGGCGCCTCGGTGGCCGGCCTGGCCAGGGCCGAGGTCGGCCGCGCACGCGTGCTGGCGCCGCCGGCCCTCGCGCTGGGCGCGGCGCTCGTCGCCGGCGCCGTGCTCGGGCGGCAGGACTTCACCCAGCCGACCGGCACGCTGAGTGTCTCGCTGCTGCAGGGCAATGTCCCGCAGGACGAGAAGTTCTCCGCGCGCTACGTTCCGGAGGCGCTCGCCGGCACGGCGGCGCAGTTCGCCGCCGCGCGCGGCCAGCTGGTCGTCGGTCCCGAGACGGTGATCCCGCTCCTGCCCAGCCAGCTCGACCCGGAGTACATGCAGGCGCTGCGCGCGCCCTTCGTCCGGCCCGGGCGAGCGGCGGTCTTCGGCATCCCGCTGGGCGATCCGGCCAGCGGCTACACCAACTCCGCGCTGGGGATCTCGGCCGGCACCGCCGCGACGGCTGCCGGCGCGTACCGCTACGACAAGCACCATCTGGTCCCCTTCGGCGAGTTCATCCCGCTCGGCTTCAGGTGGTTCACGCGGATGATGAACATCCCGCTCGGCGACTTCAATCGCGGCCCCGAGACGGCGCCGTCGTTCCCCTTCCTCGGCGAGCGCATCGCCCCCAACATCTGCTACGAGGACCTCTTCGGCGAGGAGCTGGCGGCGCGCTTCGTCCCCGCCGCCGAGGCGCCCACCATCCTCGCCAACATCAGCAACATCGGCTGGTTCGGCCGCACCGTCGCCCTCGACCAGCACCTGCACATCTCGCGCCTGCGCTCGCTCGAGCTGCAGCGGCCGATGCTGCGCGCCACCAACACCGGCACGACGGCGGTGATCGACCATCGCGGCGCCGTGACCCACTCCTTGCCGGTGCACACGCGCGGCGTCCTCGAGGCGACCGTGCAGGGTCGCACCGGCAACACGCCGTTCACTGACTGGGCCGGGCGGTTCGGGCTCTGGCCGCTGTGGGCGATCGGCGTCGCGACGCTCGTCTTCTTCGCGCGCAGGCGCCCAGCCTAAAATCGGCGCTCGCCGACGGCGCTCGCGCGCTCGTTCCCGCCAGTCCAGGAAGCCCGGGCGAGATGCTTTCTTTCCAGCAAATCATCCTGCGCCTGCAGTCGTACTGGGGCGAGCAGGGCTGTGCCCTGCTGCAGCCTCACGACATGGAGGTCGGTGCCGGCACCAGCCACACGGCCACCTTCCTGCGCGCCCTCGGCCCCGAGCCGTGGCGCGCCGCCTACGTTCAGCCCAGCCGGCGTCCCAAGGACGGGCGCTACGGCGAGAACCCGAACCGCCTGCAGCACTATTACCAGTACCAGGTCGTCCTGAAGCCGGCGCCGAGCGACATCCTCGACCTGTACCTCGGCTCGCTCGAAGCGCTCGGCTTCGACCTGAAGACCAACGACGTCCGTTTCGTCGAGGACGATTGGGAGAACCCCACGCTCGGCGCCTGGGGCCTCGGCTGGGAGGTCTGGCTGAACGGCATGGAGGTGACGCAGTTCACCTACTTCCAGCAGGTCGGCGGCATCGACTGCAGGCCCCTCACCGGCGAGATCACCTACGGGCTCGAGCGCCTGGCGATGTACCTGCAGGGCGTCGACAGCGTCTACAAGCTGGCCTGGACCGAGGGCCTCAGCTACGCCGACGTGTATCACCAGAACGAGGTCGAGCAGAGCACCTACAACTTCGAGCACAGCGACGTCGAGTTCCTGCTCGTCGCGTTCGCGGCGCACGAGCGGCAGGCGACGTCGCTGGTCGAAGCCCGGCTCGCGCTGCCGGCCTACGAGCAGGTGCTCAAGGCGGCGCACACCTTCAATCTTCTCGATGCGCGCGGTGCGATCAGCGTGACCGAGCGGGCCGCCTACATCGGCCGCATCCGCGTCCTCGCCAAGGCGGTGGCGCAGAGCTACCTCGACAGCCGGGCCCGACTCGGCTTCCCGATGGCGCCCAAGGCCTGGGCGGACGAGGTCTCGGCGCAGCTGGCGGCGCGCCGCGGGTCGGCCGACGAGCGGCGGACCGCCTGATGGCGAGCGCGTCGTCGTCGCGGCGGCTGCTGGTCGAGCTGTTCGTCGAGGAGCTGCCGCCGAGGGCCTTGCGGATGCTGGGCTCGGAGTTCGCGCAGCTCGTGTTCAACGGCCTGGTCCGTCATCAACTCACGGCCGCTGAATCGCCGTTCCGGAGCTTCGCGACGCCCCGCCGGCTCGGCGTGTTGATCGAGGCGGTCCTGCCGCGCTCTGCCGATCGAACCGAGGCCGAGAAGCTGATGCCGGCGAGCGTCGGCCTGACCGCGGACGGGCAGGCGACCCCGGCGCTCGTGAAGCGGCTGGCGACGCTGGGGGCCGACGCGTCCGTCGTCCCCGGCCTGGAGCGACGCACCGATGGCAAGGCGGTGAACCTCTATTTCCAGCGCACGGTGCCCGGCGCTGCGCTGGCGGAGGCGCTGCAGGCGGTGCTGCTCGACGCGGTCGCGAAGCTTCCGGTACCCAAGCGCATGCAATACCAGCTTGCCGACGGCTGGACCAGCGTCAGCTTCGTCCGCCCGGCGCACGGGCTGGTCGCCCTGCACGGCGGCGAGGTGGTACCGGTGCGCGTGCTCGGGCTCGACGCCGGCCGGTCGACGTTCGGTCATCGCTTCGAGGCGGCCGTGGCGCCCATCGAGCTGCGTTCGGCGCAGAGCTACGAGCAGCAGCTCCGCGACGAAGGGGCCGTCATCGCAGCCTTCGAAGCGAGGCGGGAGAGCATCGTGCAGCAGCTGACGGCGGCCGCTGGCGCGGTGGGTCTGCGACCGATCGAGGACGAGGAGCTGCTGAAGGAGGTGACGGCGCTCGTCGAGCGGCCGAACGTGCTCGCCTGCGCCTTCGAGCCCGAGTTCCTCGCGGTGCCGTCCGAGTGCCTGGTCCTGACGATGAAGGCCAACCAGAAGTACTTCCCGCTGCTCGATGCATCGGGCACGCTGACGAACCGCTTCCTCGTGGTCAGCAACATCGCGCCGGCGGACCCTCGCCGCGTCGTCGAAGGCAACGAGCGCGTCGTCCGGCCGCGCCTCGCCGACGCCAAGTTCTTCTTCGACCAGGACCGCAAGCGCAGCCTCGAGTCGCGCGTTCCGGCGCTTGACAAGGTGGTCTACCACGGCAGGCTCGGCAGCCAGGGCGATCGGGTCCGGCGCCTGCGCCGCATCGCGCGCTGGGTGGCGGCGCAGATCGGCGCCGACGTCGCGGCGGCGGAGCGAGCGGCGCTGCTGGCGAAAGCGGACCTGCTCACCGACATGGTCGGCGAGTTCCCGGAGCTGCAGGGGATCATGGGCGGCTACTACGCGGCGCACGACGGCGAGCCCGCCGACGTCGTCGAGGCGATCCGCGGCCAGTACGCCAACCAGCGGAGCGACGGCCGCGGTGCGGCGACGAACCTCGTCGCCGAAGCGCTGCTCATCGCCGACCGCGCCGAGACCCTGGTCGGCATCTGGGGGATCGGCCTCAAGCCCACCGGCGAGAAGGACCCTTTCGCCCTGCGCCGTCATGCGCTGACGCTGATCCAGGCGTTCGAGCGGGTCAGCGCGGCCTCGGGTCGCGCCTCGCTCGATTTGCGCGAGCTGCTCGGGGAGGCCGCGCGGTCCTTCGACCTGCCGCTCGACCCGCGGGTGGTGGACGAGCTCGAGGACTTCATCTTCGAGCGTCGCTTCCATCAGCTCTCGTCGCTGTTCGACACGCGCGTCGTCGATGCCGTCATCAGCCCGCGTCCTCCCCTGCACGAGACGCTCGATCGGGTGCACGCCGTGCGCGACTTCCTGAAGCTGCCCGAGGCGCCGGCGCTCGCGGCCGCCAACAAGCGGGTCGGCAACATCCTCAGGAAGAGCGGCGACGGCATCGCCGACGGCGTCGATGCCGCGCTGTTCAGCGAGCCGGCGGAGATCGAGCTCGCCGAGGCGCTGCGTGCGCTCGGCGGCCGCGCCGACGCCGCCTTCCGCGCCGGGCGCTACGACGAGTCGCTGCGCCTGCTGGCCGGGCTGAAGCTGCCGGTCGACGCGTTCTTCGACAAGGTGATGGTCAACGTCGAGGCGCCGGACGTGCGCGCGAACCGCCTGGCGCTGCTGTCGATGCTGCGCACGACGATGAACCGGGTTGCCGACCTGTCGCGGCTGGCGCAGTGAAGGCGGCTCGATGAAGCTCGTGATCCTCGATCGCGACGGCACGATCAACGAGGATCGTGACGACTTCGTGAAGAGCGCCGACGAGTGGGTGCCGATCCCCGGGGCGCTCGAGGCCATCGCCCGCCTCAACCACGCCGGCTGGCACACCGTGATCGCGACCAACCAGTCCGGGCTGGCGCGCGGCCTGTTCGACATGGCCCGGCTGAACGCGATCCACTCGCGCATGAACGCCGAGCTCGCGGCGCTCGGCGGCCGCATCGACGCCGTGTTCTTCTGCCCGCACGGCCCGGACGATGGCTGCGACTGCCGCAAGCCCTTGCCCGGACTCTTCACGCGCATCGGCGAGCGCTACGGCATCGAGCTGGCGAAGATCCCGGCGGTCGGCGATTCCCTGCGCGACGTGCAGGCCGCCGCGACCGCCGGCGCGCTGCCCCATCTCGTCCGCACCGGCAAGGCGGCGGCGCTCGACGATGCAGCGCTGGCGCGGGTCTGCGCCCAGGTTCCGGGCACGACCGTGCACGCCGACCTCGCCGCGTTCGCGACGCACCTGGTGCTCGGCGAGCGACAGCAGCGCGGCCTGGTGGAGGAGCCCGACTCGCTCTTCGGGGGCCTGCCATGACCGGATCGCGGCTCCTCGCGGTGATCCGGTCGGGCGTCTTCATCGCCTTCATGATCGTGACGGTGGCGCCGTGGGCGATCGTCGGCCTGGTCTACTCGCTCTTCGTTCGCGGCGACCGCCTCTACTGGTACTTCGCCGGCTGGCTCGCCCTGAGTGTCTGGGGCGCGCGCGTGATCTGCGGCGTGCGCGCGCGCGTGCACGGGCGCGAGAACCTGCCGGACGCGGCGGTGGTGCTGCTGCCGAAGCACCAGTCGACGTGGGAGACCTTCGCCTTCCCGACGATCATGCCGCGGCCGCTCTGCTACGTGTTCAAGCGCGAGCTTCTCTACATCCCGTTCTTCGGCTGGGCCATGGCACGCATGGACCTGATCCACATCGACCGCAGCAAGCGCGCCGAGGCGTGGAGCAAGGTCGCCGAGCAGGGCCGAAAGTACATGGCCGAGGGCAAGTGGGTGATCATGTTCCCGGAGGGCACGCGGGCGCCGCGCGGAGGACAGGGCACGTACAAGGTGGGCGGCACGCGCCTGGCGATCGACACCGGACATCCGGTCGTCCCGATCGCCGTCACCTCGGCGCGCTGCTGGCCGCGCAAGAGCTTCGTCCTGCGGCCCGGCGTCATCGACGTGTCCATCGGCAAGCCGATCAGCTCCCGGGGCCGCGCCGCCGACGAGCTCATGCGCGAGGTCGAGACCTGGATCGAGGCCGAGATGCGGCGCCTCGATCCCGAGGCCTACGAGCCGGCGCGGCGGCCCGCGGTTGCGACCGCCTGAGCCGAGGTCGACGAAGCCGTGCGGAGCCTGCGCCGACTCGCCGACGTGCTGCAGCGCGGTCTCTTCGACGACGGCTTCGACCGCGTCGACGGCCTCGAGGAGCCGGGCCTTCCTGCGCAGCCGCCGACCTCGCCCGACGTCGTGCGCCATCCGCGGGCGACCCGGCGGATCGCGCTGGGCGGGCGGACGGTCTTCTATGCGCTGAAGCGGTCGCGGCGGCGGACCATCGGCTTCGTGGTCGGCGCCGAGGGCCTGTCGGTCAGCGCCCCGCGCTGGGTGGCGCTGCGCGACATCGAGGCCGGGCTGCACGAGAAGGCGGCCTGGATCCTGGCTAAGCTCGCCGAGCAGCGCGAGCGGCAAGCCCGGACCGCCGCCGGGCGCGTCGTCTGGCGCGATGGAACGACGATCCGCTACCTCGGCGAGCCGGTGCGCGTGCTCCTCGATCGACGGTCCGATCGCTCGGGCGAGATCGTCCTCGACCCCGCCACCGCGTTCTCGCCGCGCAGGCTGCGTGTCGGTGCGCCAGGCGACTGTGCCGGCGAGCGCCTGCGCGACCTGGTGCAGAGCTGGCTTCAGCGCGAGGCCTTGCGGATCTTCGAGTCGCGCTGCGCCCGTTTCGCGGCGCTGCTCGGCGTCCGCGTGACCCGGCTGGCGCTGTCCTCGGCACAGACGCGCTGGGGCAGCGCGAGCGCCAGTGGCGCCGTCCGGCTGCACTGGCGGCTGATCCACTTCCCGATGGCGACGATCGACTACGTCGTCGCGCACGAGCTCGCGCACCTGCGCGAGATGAACCACGGTGCCAGGTTCTGGGAGCTCGTGCGCTCGGTGGTGCCGGAAGTCGACGCCGCCCGGCGCGACCTGAAGAGCGAGCGTCCCGCCGAGATCGGCTGAGCGCTACACGGTCGCGAAGCGGATCACGCCGTCGCTGCCGACGTGGCGGTTGAGGCGGCGGCGCAGCCACAGCGCATGCAGGTGGGCGATCGACTCGCCGATCGCGAACGTCATCTGGTGCAGGTCGAGCGTCCGCTTGAAGAGCACCGGCACCAGGTCGAAGGCGCTGTGCGGCGCCTCCGCGCAGGCGTGCAGCACGTCGGCGAAGCGCGCCTCGTGATGGTCGCGCAGCTGATCGATTCGCGTGTGCAGGCCGCGGAAGGGCCGGCCGTGCGACGGCAGGACGAGCACCTCGCGGTCGATCGAACGCATCGCCTCGATTGACGCGAGGTAGAGCGTCAGCGGGTCGGCCTCGGGTTCGACGTCAATGACGCTGACATTGGTCGAGATGCGCGGCAGCACCATGTCGCCGCTGATCAGCACGCCCTTCGCCGCGCCGTGCAGCGAGATGTGCTCGGGGGCGTGGCCGTAGCCGACGTGGCACATCCAGTCGCTGCGCTCGGTGCCGGAGCCGACGGCGACGGACTTGCCGTCGAGCAGGCGGTGGTAGGTGTCGGGCACCGCCGGCACGAGGTCCCGGTAGTAGTGGGTGCGCGAGCGGACCTTGCCGACGGCGTCGGGATCGGCGGCCAGGCCGTGGCGAGCCATGAAGGCGGCCGAGAGCGGGCCGCCGAAGCCGGCGCTGGCGCTGCTCGCCAGCCGGGCGATGTTGAAGTCGGTGGCGCTGATCCAGAGCGGCGCGTTCCAGCGGTCGCACAGCCAGTGCGCGGCGCCGATGTGGTCCGGATGCATGTGCGTGACGATCACCCGCAGCACCGGCAGGCCCTCGAGCGCGGTCTCGAAGATGCGCTGCCAGCCGGCCCGCGTCGCCCGGTCGTCGATGCCGCAGTCGACGATCGTCCAGCCCTGGCGCGGCGTGCCGCCGGCGTCATCGGGCATCTCGTCGCGCAGCAGCCAGACGTTGACGTGATTCAGCGCGAAGGGCAGGACCATGCGGGCCCAGAGGACGCCGGGTGCCACGGCCACGACGGCGCCGGCGTCCGGCAAGGTCTCGCCGAACGGATAGTCCAGCTGGCTCTCGAGGGAATTCATGCGCGCAACTACACTTTACGTAAACGTCAACTTCGAGTGTAAGACGCGATGCCCGCCGCCGCCCAGCCACGCGCCGTCCGACCCTCCACCGGCGATGCCCGGACGTATGCCATCGGCGAGCTTGCGCGCGAGTTCGGCCTGACGACGCGGGCCATCCGCTTTTACGAGGACTGCGGCCTGCTGCGCCCGCGCCGCGCCGGCAGCAAGCGCGTCTACACCGCCGGCGACCGGGTCCGCCTGGCGCTGACGCTGCGCGGCAAGCGCCTCGGCCTCAAGCTCTCGGAGGTGAAGGACCTGCTCGACATGTACGACACGCGCCGCGACAGCGAGCCACAGCTGCGCAGCTTCCTGGATGTCCTGGCGCGGCACCGGGCGCAGCTCGAGGAGCGGCTCGCCGACCTTCGCCGCACGCTCGACGAGGTGCTCGTCGAGCAGGCCGCCGCGGAGCGCCGGCTCAAGGCGCGCCGCAAGGCATGAGCGGGGCAGCCGTGTTTCCCACCGCGCTGACCGATCCGCGCGCCTTCGGCATCGCGCGGGCCATGCTCGACGGCTTCGACCGCCACTACCGGCTGTTCCGGCAGGCGAGCGCCGCCGCCAAGGCCCGCTTCGAGGCCGCCGACTGGCAGGGCCAGCAGCGGGCGCAGGCGCAGCGGATCGAGTACTACGACCGCCGCGTCGCCGAGGCGACCGAGCGCCTGCAGAAGGAGTTCGACGCCGCGTCGCTGCCGCTGGACGTCTGGCAGCAGGTCAAGCTGCACTACATCGGCCTGCTCATCAGGCACTACCAGCCCGAGCTCGCCGAGACCTTCTTCAACTCGGTGACCACCAAAATCCTGCACCGCAGCTACTTCCACAACGACTTCATCTTCGTCCGCTCGACGGTCTCGACCGAGCACCTCGAGAACGAGGAGCCGGGCGCCTTGCCGACGTACCGCGCCTACTACCCGGCGCGCGACACCCTGGTCGAGACCTGGCACCGCGTCGTCCACAACTTTCAGCTCGAGCGCGACTTCGAGGACCTCGACCGCGACGTCGCCAGCCTGATGGAAGCGGTGGACGCGCAGCTCGGCCGCTTCCGCATGCGCGCCAACTTCCAGATCCAGGTGCTTTCGTCGCTCTTCTTCCGCAACAAGGGCGCCTACATCGTCGGCAAGGTCATCAACGGCTTCACCGAGATTCCGTTCGCCCTGCCGATCCTGCACGGCGAGCGGGGCGGCCTGGTCATCGACGCGGCCCTCTTTGGCGAGGACGACCTGCAGCTCGTCTTCAGCTTCGCCCGCGCCTACTTCATGGTCCAGATGGAGGTGCCGTCGGCGTACGTGCAGTTCCTGAGCTCGCTCATGCCGCGGAAGCCGCGCTCGGAGCTCTACAGCGCGCTCGGCCTGCAGAAGCAGGGCAAGAGCGTCTTCTACCGCGACCTGCTGATGCACATGCGGCACTCGTCGGACAAGTTCCGCATCGCTCCGGGCATCAAGGGCATGGTGATGCTCGTCTTCGACCTACCGAGCTTTCCCTACGTCTTCAAGGTCATCAAGGACTTCTACCCGCCGCCGAAGGACACCACGCGCGAGCTGATCAAGTCGAAGTACCTGCTGGTCAAGCGGCACGACCGCGTCGGCCGCATGGCCGACACGCTCGAGTACAGCGACGTCGCCTTCCCCCGGCACCGCTTCGACGACGAGCTGGTCGCCGAGCTGAAGCACTTCTGCCCGAGCCTGCTCGAGGAGGACGGCGACGCGCTCGTCATCCGCCACGTCTACATCGAGCGGCGCATGATCCCGCTCAACATCTACCTGCACGACGCGACCCCGGAGCAGATCGCCCAGGTGGTGGTCGAGTACGGCAACGCCATCAAGGACCTCGTCCGCGCCAACATCTTCCCGGGCGACATGCTGTGGAAGAACTTCGGCGTGACGCGGCTCGGCAAGGTCGTCTTCTACGACTACGACGAGATCGAGAACCTCGTCGACTGCAACTTCCGGCGCATCCCCGAGCCGCGCAACGAGGAGGAGGAGATGTCGGGCGAGGTCTGGTACAGCGTCGGCCCGAAGGACGTCTTCCCCGAGTCGTTCGCGCCCTTCCTGCTCGGCAATCCCGCGGTGCGCGAGGTCTTCATGGCCCACCACGCCGACCTCCTCGACGCCGCCTTCTGGCAAGGCCACAAGGAGCGCATCATGGCGGGCTACGTGCATGATGTGTTCCCCTACGAGGCGCAGAAGCGCTTCGAGGCGCGGCGCGCCGCGCGGGCCCGGCCCGCAGCCGGTCCGCCCGCCGAGGCCCCCGAGTCCGTCGAATCGACCGAATCCCTCTGACCGTTCCAAGGAGTTCCGCCATGGCCGACGCCATCGTCATCGTTTCCGCCGCCCGCACGCCCATCGGTGGCCTGCTCGGCGATTTCAGCAGCCTGTTCGCCTACCAGCTCGGCTCGACCGCGATCCGTGCCGCCGTCGAGCGCGCCGGCATCACTGGCGACGCCGTCGACGAGGTCCTGATGGGCAACTGCCTGATGGCCGGCCAGGGCCAGGCGCCGGCGCGCCAGGCGGCGCTCGGCGCCGGCCTGCCGCAGTCGGCCGGTGCCGTGACGCTCTCCAAGATGTGCGGCTCCGGCATGCGGACGATGATGTTCGCGCATGACATGCTGAAGGCGGAGAGCGCCGGCGTCGTGGTCGCCGGCGGCATGGAGAGCATGACCAACGCGCCCCACCTGACCTTCGCTCGCAAGGGCGTGCGCTACGGCGCGGCCCAGCTCTATGACCACATGGCGCTCGACGGCCTCGAGGACGCCTATGACCGCGGCCGCGCCATGGGCGTGTTTGCCGAGGAGTGCGTCACCCAGTACGCGTTCACGCGCGAGGCCATGGACAAGTTCGCCATCGCCTCGACGGAGCGGGCCAAGAAGGCCAACGAGGACGGCAGCTTCGACTGGGAGATCGTGCCCGTCACCGTGTCGGGGAAGAGCGGCGACGTCGTCGTCAGGCACGACGAGCAGCCGTTCAAGGCCAAGCTCGACAAGATCGCCGGCCTCAAGGCCGCGTTCAAGAAGGAAGGCACGATCACCGCGGCGACGGCATCGAGCATCTCCGACGGCGCCGCCGCCCTGGTGCTGACCCGCGAGTCGACGGCCAAGCGCCTCGGCCTGAAGCCGATCGCCCGCATCGTCGGCCACTCGGTGCACGCGCAGGCGCCGAACCTGTTCACGACGGCGCCGATCGGCGCGATCCAGAAGCTGCTCGGCAAGACCGGCTGGTCGACGACGGACGTCGAGCTGTGGGAGGTCAACGAGGCATTCGCCGCCGTCACCATGGCGGCGATGACCGAGTTCAAGCTGCCGCACGACATCGTCAACGTGCACGGCGGCGCGGTCGCGCTCGGCCATCCGATCGGCGCGAGCGGCGCCCGCATCGTCGTCACCCTGCTCGGCGCCTTGCGCAAGATGGGCAAGAAGAAGGGCGTGGCGGCGCTCTGCATCGGTGGCGGCGAAGCCACGGCGATGGCCGTCGAGCTGATCTGAGGTCGCCGCGCAGGCCGAGGCGGCACCGCCAAATGTTCGGCACGCATTCGCTGGAGCTGTTCGCAGCGACGGTGCTCGTCGTCAACGCCACGCCGGGGGTCGACTTCGCCCTGACGGTGACGCGCACGCTCCAGGGCGGCATTCGCGGCGGGCTCGCCGCCGCGCTCGGGATCGTCAGCGGCTGCGTGCTGCACGCGCTCGCGGCCGCCTTCGGCCTGGCGGCCCTGCTGGCCGCGTCGGCCACGGCGTTCTCGGTGCTCAAGTGGGCGGGCGCCGCGTACCTGCTGTGGCTGGCGGTGGGCATGCTGCTCGAGTCGAGCCGGCCGCCCGACGCCGTCGCCGCGACCGCCGCACCCGAGCCGGCGACCGCCTGGCGCACGTTCCGCGACGGCCTGCTCACGAACGCGCTGAACCCGAAGATCGCCGTCTTCTTTCTCGCCCTGCTGCCGCAGTTCATCGACGCCGCCGCGCCGAGCAAGACGCTGGCCTTTCTCTTCCTCGGTGCCTGGTTCGTGGTCCAGGGCCTCGCCTTCCTGGTGGCGCTCGTCCTGCTCGTCGCGCCGCTGCGCCGCTGGCGGCCGCGCGACACGTGGCGGCGTGCCTTCCAGGCCACGGCCGGCGGCCTGTTCGGCCTGCTCGCGGCGCGCCTAGCCGTGAGCGAGCGGCCATGAAGGGGCTCGTGGCACGGACGGCGAGGATCGGCGCATGAAGGTGCTTGTCATCGGCGCCTCGCGCGGCATCGGTCTCGAATTCGTGCGCCAGTACCGCGGCGACGCCGCCGAGGTCACGGCCACGGCCCGCGACGATGCCGGCCTCGAGCGGCTGCGCGCGCTCGGCGCGACTGCCTTCCGGCTCGACGTCGCCGACGCCGCGAGCGCGTCCGGACTGGCGTGGCAGATCGAGGGCAGCGCCTTCGACGCCGCCATCGTCAACGCCGGGGTGACGGCGCACCGCGTGCCCGGCCTCGACCCGCCGGCCGAGGCCGACTTCGACCACGTGATGCGCACCAACGTGCTCGGGCCGATGCGCGTCCTGCCGCAGGTCGCCGAAGCGCTCGCCGTGGGCGGCCGCATCGCCGTGCTGTCGTCGCGCATGGGCTCGATCGGCGCGCGCACGTCGGCCGGCAGCTCGCTCTACCGCGCCTCCAAAGCGGCGCTGAACTCGGTCCTCAAGGACGCGTCGCTGCTGCTCGGCGCACGCGCCGTCTGCGTCGCCTTCCACCCGGGCTGGGTGCGCACCGACATGGGCGGCACGTCGGCGCCGCTCGACGTCGCGACCAGCGTCGCCGCCATGCGCAGCGTCATCGCCGGCCTCGCGCCGGCGCAGAGCGGCAGCTTCCTCGACCACGACGGGTCGGCCATCCCATGGTGAGCGGCGGCGACGGCTTGCTCGCCGGCAGCGGCGGCAGCGCCGCCGGCGCGTCGGGGCCGCTGCCGGCGCGCATCGGCGAGACCTTCGCCCAGCGCGTCCGCATCCGCGCCGAGGAGATCCCGTCCTTCGCGACGCTGGTGCACGACCACAACCCGCTGCACCACGACGTGGCGGTGGCGCGCGCCGCCGGCTATCCCGGCCTCATCGCCAGCGGCACGCAGGTCGGCAGCTACCTGATGGCGCTGACGGCGTCGCATTTCGCGAAGCCCAGCGACGACGGCCTGCCCCGATCCGGGCTCGGCATCGGCTTCGACATCCGCTTTCGTGCGGTCGTCTTCGCCGACGAGGACATCGACCTGCGCTGGCGCGTCACCGGCCTCGAGCGCAAGGACCGCCTCGACGGCTGGATCGCGTCGCTCGAGGGCGAGGCGCGTTCCGAGCGCGCGCTCCTGCTGAGCGCGACGGGCACGCTGCTGCTGCGCCTCGGGCCGGCCGCATGAAGACCGCATCGTCGAACCGGGGGGGAGCATGCCGCTGAGCGACGACCACCGAGCCATCCAGGACGCCGTGCGCGATTACGTCCGCGACCGCATCGCGCCGCAGGCGGCGCGCTGGGACCGCGAGGCGCACTTCCCGCGCGAGGAGCTGCAGGGCCTGGCGGCGCTCGGCTGCTACGGGGTCGCCGTGCCCGCGGCATGGGGCGGCGCGGGCCTCGATTACCTCGCGCTCGCGGTCATCCTGGAGGAGATCGCCGCCGGCGACGGCGCCACCTCGACCATCGTCAGCGTCAACAACTGCCCGGTCTGCTCGATCCTGATGGCCTGGGGCAGCGAGGCGCAGAAGGAGCGCTGGCTGAAGCCGCTCGCCCGCGGCGAGATGCTCGGTGCCTTCTGCCTCACCGAGCCGCACGTCGGCTCGCAGGCCGACGGTCTGAAGACGACCGCCGTTCGCGCCGGCGACGGCTGGGTCATCAATGGCGTCAAGCAGTTCATCACCAGCGGCAGGAACGGCGACCTCGCCATCGTCATGGCGGTGACCGACAAGGACGCCGGCAAGCGCGGCATCAGCGCCTTCGTGGTGCCGACGTCGACCCCGGGCTACCGCGTCGCCCGCATCGAGGACAAGCTCGGCCAGCACGCCAGCGACACGGCGCAGATCGCCTTCGAGGATTGCCGCATTCCCGCGGATCACCTGCTCGGCGAGGAAGGGCAGGGCCTGAAGATCGCCTTGTCCGGCCTCGAGGGCGGGCGCATCGGCATCGGCGCCCAGGCGATCGGCATGGCCCGCGCCGCCTTCGAGGCGGCGCTCGCCTACGCCAAGGAGCGGGTCGCCTTCGGCCAGCCGATCTTCGAGCACCAGGCGGTGCAGTTCCGCCTCGCCGGCATGGCGACGCAGATCGAGGCGGCGCGCCAGCTCGTCCACCACGCCGCGAGCCTGAAGGACGCCGGATTGCCATGCCTCAAGGAAGCGGCGATGGGCAAGCTCTTCGCCAGCGAGATGGCCGAGCGCGTCTGCAGCGACGCGATCCAGATCCACGGGGGCTATGGCTACGTCAGCGACTTCCCGGTCGAGCGCATCTACCGCGACGTGCGCGTCTGCCAGATCTACGAAGGCACGTCCGACGTGCAGAAGATCCTCATCGGCCGAGCGCTCGCCCGATGACCCGCCGGCGATCGAGCACGCGTTGAGGCCGGGCGCGCGCGAACGACCATGACGGAGACCGAAGCACGCGAGGTGACGCTGCTGCAGGCGTTCGAGACGGCGCAGCCGCCGAGTCCGAGCTGGGGCGACGCCGACCGGCGCTGGGCCGACCGCGTCGCCCAGGAGGCGGTCGCCGGCGACACGCCGGCGGCGACCTTCATCGCCGCTCGCGCCCGCCACGCCATGCAGCGCCTGCTGCCACGCGAGCCGGCCGCCGGTCGCTGGCTGGCGCGGCTGACGCGCGACGGCTCCTGGCTGGTGCTCGTCGCGATCGCGGCAGCGGCCCTGGGCCTCCTCGCCGACGCGATCGGCAACGAGCAGCGCATCAACCTGCTGGCGCCGCCGTACTGGGGCGTGCTGCTGTGGAACGTCGTGGTCTACGTCCTCCTGCTCGCCGCCCCGCTACTGTCGCTGCTGCGCCGCAAGGGCGCGGCGGGCGGGCCGCTGCGCCGCGCCATGCAGTCGCTGCTGCGCTGGGGCCGGCACGCGCCCGCCGGGCGGCGCGGCCCCAGCGCCGGGCCGCTGGCGAGCTTCGCCCGGCTCTGGACGGCGCGCAGCGCGCCCATCGCGTCGCTGCGCGCGCAGACGCTGCTGCACGTCGGCGCCGCGGCGCTGGCGCTCGGCCTCGTCGCCGGCCTCTACCTGCGCGGCCTGGTCCTCGACTACCGCGTCGGCTGGGAGAGCACTTTCCTCTCGCCGGCGACGGTGCACGGCGTCCTCACGACGCTGCTCTCGCCGGCCGCCGCCGTGGCCGGCATCGCCTTGCCGGACGCCGCCGGCATCGCCGCCCTGCAGACGCAGCCGGCGCAGCGCGGCGGTGGCGCGCCGGCTGCGATGTGGATCCACCTGCTGGCGCTGACGCTGCTCGCCGTCGTCGTCCTGCCGCGCCTGCTGCTCGCCGTGGCGACCGCGGCCTGGGCCGGTCGGCGCCGGCAGCGCTTCGGCCTCGACCTCGACGCGCCGTATTTCCAGCGCCTGGCGCGGCTGCAGCGCGGCAGCGTCGCCGACATCGAGGTCCGTCCCTACGCGCACGCGCCGTCGCCGCAGGCGACGCTCGGCCTGCAGGCCCTGCTCGCCGAGGCCTTCGGCCCGCGCGCCGCGATCCGCGTCGCCGCGACCGCTCCTTTCGGTGCCGCCGACGAGGCAGCGCCGCTCGCGGCACCGGCGCCGAGCGTGACGCACGCGCTGCTCCTGTGCGACCTCGGCTCGACGCCGGAGGTCGAGAGCCATGGCCGCTTCGCCGCCCGGCTGGCCGATCGCCTGCCCGGCGGCGCCGTCCTCGCCCTGCTGGTCGACGAGACCACGTTCCGGCGCCGCTTCGCCGGGCTCGACGAGCGCCTGGCCCAGCGCCGCGAGGCCTGGACCCGCTTCGCCGAGGCGATGCAGACGACGCCGGTGTTCGTCGACCTCCAGGCGCCGGTCGATGCGGCGGGCGTCGAGGCGCTGCACGCGGCCTTCGCCCGGCCGCTCCAGGCTCGGGCCGAGTCGCAGCCGGCGACGCGCTGATGGACCGCCCGAACAGCATCGCGCTGAGCCTCGTCGCGCACACCAACGTCGGCAAGACGACGCTCGCGCGCACCCTGCTCGGCCGCGACATCGGCGAGGTGCGTGACGAGCCGCACGTGACCGAGTTCGCCGACGTGCACACGATGCTCGAATCGCCCGAAGGCGACACCCTCGAGATCTGGGACACGCCGGGCTTCGGCGACAGCGTCCGCCTGCTGCGGCGGCTGCGCCAGTCGAACAACCCGATCGGCTGGTTCCTGAGCCAGGTGTGGGACCGCTGGCGCGAGCGGCCGTTCTGGGCCGCGCAGCAGGCGCTGAAGAACGTGCGCGACGAGGCCGACGTGCTGCTCTACCTGGTCAGCGCCTCGGAATCGCCGCAGGGCGCGGGCTACGTCAAGCCCGAGCTCGAGCTGCTCGCCTGGACCGGCAAGCCGGTCATCGTCCTGCTCAACCAGCTCGGCACGCCGCGCGCCGATGCCGGCGACGACGTCGAGCCCTGGCGGCGCCACATCGCCGAGCTGGCGCCGAACGCGCGCGTCCTGTCCTTCGACGCCTTCGCGCGCTGCTGGGTGCAGGAGATCGTGCTCCTCGACGCCATCGGCGCGGTCCTTCCGGAGCCGCGGCGGCCGACCATGACGCGCCTGGTCGCCGCCTGGCGGCGCGAGCGGCTGGCGACCTTCGCCGCGTCGATGGCCATCCTGGCTGAGAGCCTGACCCGGGTCGCGACGGCGCGCGTGGTGATCGAGGAAAGCGCCGGCCTGGGCACCCGCCTGCGCCGGGCCGCGGCCACGGTGCTGCGCCTCGGCGACCGGCAGGATGATCCGGGGGTGCAGGCGCAGGCACGCCTCGGCGAGCTGCTCGGCATCGAGGTGCGCGAGAGCACCGCCGCGCTGATCCGGCTGCATCGCCTCGAGGGGGAATCGACGGCCGCCGTGCTCGCCTCGGTCGACGTCGACCTGCACCAGCGCATCGACGCCGGCTGGGCCGCGGTGTGGGGCGGCGCCGTGAGCGGCGCGCTCGCCGGGCTCTCGACCGACGTGATGAGCGGCGGCCTGACGCTCGGCGGCGGCATGATCGCTGGCGGCGTGCTCGGCGCGCTCGGCGCCGCCGGCATCGCCGAGGGCGTGAACCGGATCCGCGGCACCGACCGCTCCTGGGTCGGCTGGAAGGGCCACGCGCTGATGCCGATGGTCGACGCTGCCTTGCTGCGCTACCTCGCCGTCGCCCATTTCGGGCGCGGCCGCGGCCGCTGGGCCGACGCCGCTGCGCCGGAGCACTGGGCGGCGACGGTGCACGCGGCCCTCGAGCCGCACCGCGAGCTGCTGGCGACGTTGTGGCGCGGCGCCGAAGGTCCCGAGGTCCACGCCGACGCGATCGATGCGACCCGGCGCGGCCTGCAGCCCCTGATCGCGGCCGTGGCGCGCGACGTGCTGCTGCGCCTGTACCCGGATGCGGCGGCGGCGCTGCCCGCGGGTGCCGGCGGAGGTGGGGAAATCGATCAACCGGAGGCCCGGGCCACGCCTTAGTCTGCGGCCATGAATCACGCCGCGCGGTCGATCGACTTCTACGTCGATTTCTCCTCGCCCTACTCGTACATCGCGTCCGAGTGGGTCGAAGCGCTGGCCGCGCGACATGGCCGCACCGTGCGCTGGAAGGCGATCCTGCTCGGCGTCACCTTCCAGGCCGCCGAGCTGAAGAGCCCCGTCAGCCACCCCCTCAAGCGCGAGTACTCGCTGCTCGACTTCGAGCGCTCGGCGCGCTTCGCGGGCGTGCCCTTCAAGCTGCCGGCCCGCTTCCCGGTGCCGACGCAGAACGCCGCCCGCATCTTCTGGTGGCTGCACGAGCGCGACCCGCGACGGGCGGCCGACTGGGGCCGGCACTGCCTGCGCGCCTACTTCACGCGCGGCGACGTGGACCTTTCCAACCCGGCGCACCTGCGCGCCCTGGCGACCGAGTTCGGGCTCGACGGCAACGACGCCGAGTCGGTCTGGAGCGATCCGCTCTGGAAGGCGCGCCTCAAGGAGGCCTGCGAGCACGCGGTGGCGCAGGGCGTGTTCGGCGCGCCCTTCTTCGTCGTCGACGGCGAGCCGTTCTGGGGCAATGACCGGCGAGCGCAGATCGAGCGCTGGCTCGAGAGCGGCCCGTTCTGACCATGGAGCTGCTGCCTTTCCTGCGCACCCAGGTGCACGCCAACCGGCTCGCCAACCACCGGCTGCACGAGGCGATGCGCACGCTCTCGCGCGACGAGTACCACGCGCCGCGGACGAGCTTCTTTCCGAGCCTCGCCGCGACGCTCGACCACATCCTCGCCGTCGACCTGTACTACCTCGCCGCGCTGCACGGCGAACGCGACATGGAGCGGCAGTGGGCCGAGGCCCCGAAGTGCGGCACCGTCGCCGAGCTCGCGCAGGCGCAGGCGATGGCGGACGAGCGCTTCATCGCCCACGTCGGCAGCTTGGCGGCCGCGGCGCTCGACGACGTCGTCGAGCTGGACCGCGGCGAAGGCCGCGTCCAGCGCGACCGGCGCGGTCACGTGATCGCCCACCTGATCAACCACCAGGTCCACCACCGCGGCCAGGCGCATGCGATGCTGGCCGGCACGTCGGCGCGGCCGCCGCAGCTCGACGAGTTCCTGATGCCGAGCGAGGCGCACCTGCGCATCGGCGACCTCAAGGCGCTCGGCTGGACCGAGGCGTCGCTCTTCAGCTGACGCTTCTTCCTGCATCGACGATGGACGACGTCTACGCGACGCCCGAGCACGAGCTGCTGCGCGAGCAGGTCGCGCGCTTCCTGGCCCGCGAGGTCGAGCCGCACGCGCTCGCCTGGGAAGACGCCGGCGTGACGCCGCGCGAGGTGCTGGCGAAGCTCGGCGACGCGGGCCTGCTCGGCATCATGGACGCGGCCGAGCACGGCGGCGCGGACGCCGACGCGCTGACCAACCTGGTCTTCGCCGAGGCGCTGTCGCAGTCGACCTTCGGCGGCTTCGTCATCACCGTCCTCGTGCACACCGACATGGCGAGCCCGCACCTGCGTCACGCCGGCACGCCGGCGCAGCGGGAGCGCTGGGGCCCGGCGATCAACGCCGGGCGCTGCATCACGGCCGTCGCCATCACCGAGCCGGGCGCCGGCTCCGACGTCGCCGGCATCCGCACCACGGCGGCGCGCAGCGCCGACGGCAGCGAGTGGGTCCTCAACGGGACCAAGCTCTTCATCACCAACGGCGTCCATGCCGACCTGGTCTTCGTCGCCGCCAAGACCGGCTCGGGCTCGCACGCGATGTCGATGTTCATCGTCGAGAAGGGCAGGCCGGGCTTCAGCGTCGGCCGCCGGCTCGACAAGGGCGGCTGGCTGTCGTCGGACACCGCCGAGCTGGTGTTCGACGACTGCCGCGTCCCCGCCGAGAACCTGCTCGGCGAGGAGAACCGCGGCTTCTACTCGGTGATGAAGAACTTCCAGACCGAGCGCATCGCCCTGGCGGCGATGGCGGTCGGCCACTGCACGCAGGCGCTGCGCCTGACGCTCGAGCACGTGCGCGACCGGCGCGCCTTCGGCGCGACGCTGTTCGACAAGCAGGTCGTCCGGCAGCGCCTGGCCATGCTCGACGCCAGGACGCGCGCGGCACGCGCCTTCATGTACCACTGCGCCTGGCGGGTCACGCAAGGGCACGACGTCGTCCAGGAGGTGTCGATGCTGAAGGCGCTGACCGGCGAGCTGGTCAACGAGGTCGTGCAGGGCTGCCAGCAGTTCCACGGCGGCATGGGTTACATGCGCGGCACGCCGATCGAGCGGCTCTGGCGCGACGCGCGCATCCTCGCCATCGGCGGCGGCGCGACGGAGGTGATGCTCGATGAAGTCGCCAAGCGGTACTAGCGCCTGCTACCACCTGCTCGTCGCCGAGCACCGGCTCTGGATCGACGGGCTCGACGAATCCCGCTTCGCCGGCCGCCTGGACTGCACGATGACGCCGGGGGTGGCCCAGTCCTTGCCGTTCGACCTGACCTTGGCCCACGTCTTCCACCACGCCACCCATCACCGCGGCCAGATCACGGCAGCGATCACGGCGATGGGCTACCCTTGCCCGGAGATCGACATGGTGTGGATGCTCCAGGAGGAAGGCAGGGCGAGCGCATGAGCAGCAGCGGCGTCATCCAGGTGGAACGCGAGGGCTTCGTCGCCCGCGTCTGGCTGAACCGGCCGGAGGTGCGCAATGCCTTCAACGCCGAGCTGATCCCGACCCTGGCGGCGGCTTTCACGGCGCTGGGCAAGGACGACGGCGTCCGCGCCGTCGTCCTCGGCGGCCGCGGCAAGGCCTTCTGCGCCGGCGCCGACCTCGGCTGGATGCGCGAGATGGCCGACTACTCGTGGGACCAGAACCGGGCCGACGCGGCCCGGCTCGCCGACATGCTGTTCGCGATCTACAGCTGCCCGCGGCCGGTCGTCGGCCGCATCCACGGCGACTGCTACGCCGGCGGCGTCGGCCTCGCCGCGGTGTGCGACGTCCTCGTCGCCGCCGAGCCGGCGACCTTCTGCCTGAGCGAGGCGCGCCTCGGCCTGCTGCCGGCGACGATCAGCCCCTACGTCATCCGCGCCATGGGCGAGCAGGCAGCGCGCCGCTACTTCGTCACCGCCGAGCGCTTCAGCGCCGCCCAGGCGAAGGCGATGGGCTTCGTGCACGAGACCTGCGCCGCCGAAGCCATCGACGAGGTCGTCGACGGCATCGTCGCGGCGCTGGTCGACAACGGACCGATGGCGACCCGGGCCTGCAAGAAGCTGGTGCAGGACATCGCCGGCCTGCCGATCGGCACGGAGCTGCGCGCCGACACCGCCGGCCGCATCGCCGACATCCGCGCCAGCGCCGAGGGGCGCGAGGGCGTGCAGAGCTTCCTGCAGAAGAGGAAGCCGGCGTGGCTGGAGGGCGGCGGCCGGTGAGCCTCGACCTGACGCAGCTCGCCGCGATCGCCGCCGCGCTCGGCTGGGCCAGCGGCCTGCGCCTCTACGCCGTCGTCTTCCTCACCGGTCTGGCCGGCTGGCTCGGCTGGGTCGACCTGCCCGGCGGCCTGAAGCTGCTGCAGAGCCCGTGGCTGCTCGGCGCCAGCGGCTTCATGCTGTTCGTCGAGTTCTTCGCCGACAAGATCCCCGGGCTCGACACGCTCTGGGACGGCGTCCACACGCTGATCCGCATCCCGGCCGGCGCGGCGCTCGCCGCGTCGGTGTTCGGCGTCGACCAGGCCGAGTGGGCCGCCGCGGCGGCGCTCCTCGGCGGCTCGCTGGCCGCGACCAGTCATTTCGCGAAGGCGACCACGCGGGCGGCCGCGAACACCTCGCCCGAGCCGTTCTCCAACCTGGGGCTGTCGCTGCTCGGCGACGCGATCGTCCCGGGCGCCCTGTGGCTGGCGTGGACCGAACCGGTGACCTTCATGGTCCTGCTCGTTCTGGCGGTGATCGCCATGGTCGCGACCACGTGGCTGCTGTGGCGCTTCGTGCGCGGCATGTTCTCGAAGCTCGGGCTGGGGCGGCAGCCCGCGCCGCCTGGCCCGCCCGTCGAGGCGAGACGATGAGCACCCTCCCGCAACGCGTCACCCTCGTCGACGTCGGCCCGCGCGACGGCCTGCAGAACGAGAAGGACCCCGTCGACGCCGCCGTCAAGATCGAGCTCGTGCACCGCCTGCAGGCGGCCGGCCTGAGGGAGATCGAGGTCACCAGCTTCGTCAGCCCGAAGTGGGTGCCGCAGATGGCCGACAACGCCGCGGTGATGGCCGGCATCGAGCGCCGGCCGGGCGTCCGCTACTCGGTGCTGACGCCCAACATGAAGGGGCTCGACGCGGCGCTGTCGGCGCCGCGGGCGCAGTGGCCGGACGAGGTGGTGGTGTTCGCGGCCGCGAGCGAGGCCTTCAGCCGGCGCAACATCAACTGCTCGATCGACGAGAGCGTCGAGCGCTTCCGCCCCGTCGTCGCGGCGGCGCGGTCGCACGGCATCAAGGTCCGCTGCGCGGTCTCGGTGGCGCTCGGCTGTCCGTACCAGGGCGACGTCAGCGCCGACGAGGTGGAGCACGTCGTGCGGCTGATGAAGGAGATCGGCGTCCAGCACTGCGGCATCGCCGACACCATCGGCGTCGGCACGCCGAAGAAGGTGCAGGCGGCGATGGAGCGCGCCTTGCGCCACTTTCCCATCGAGCAGGTGAGCGGCCATTTCCACGACACCTACGCGCAGGGCGTGAGCAACGTCTACGCCGCCCTCGAGGTCGGCATCTCGACCTTCGATGCCAGCGTCGCCGGCCTCGGCGGCTGCCCGTACGCGAAGGGCGCGACCGGCAACGTCGCAACCGAAGACGTGCTGTTCCTGCTCGACGGCCTCGGCGTCGAGACGGGCGTGTCGATCGACGGCGTGGTGGATGCGGCCGCGTTCATCTCCGGCGTGCTCGGGAGGAAGCCGGTGTCTCGGTCGGCGAATGCGCTGCTCGCGAAGCGGGCGAGGGCGTAGGTCGAAGGCGTCGGGAACGGGGCTCGCCCGGGCAAGGCTCGACGCTATCCCACGGGGAACACCTGAGGTGCCGACGCGACGACTGTTGCGTAATACACGTCCGATCCGCATTCCGACAGGAGATCTTCCGTGCAAAGACCCCGAGCCCTCGTCCTCGCCGCGGCTGCCGCCGCCCTGCTGGCCGCGTGCACCACCACGTCGTCCACCGGGCCGATGAGCTTCTTCATCACCAGCACCGGCAGCGGCAAGGGCGCCGACCTGGGCGGGCTGGCCGGTGCCGACGCGCTCTGCCAGCGCCTCGCCACCGCGGCCGGCGCCGGCGGCAAGACCTGGCGCGCCTACCTGAGCACGCCTCCGACGTTCCCGTCCGGCTCGACCCCGGCCGTCGCCGCCGTGCACGCGCGCGACCGCATCGGCAGCGGCCCCTGGTTCAACGCGAAGGGCCAGCTGATCGCGCGCGACCTGAATCACCTGCACAACGGCAACAACATCTCCAAGGAGACGGCGCTCGACGAGCGCGGCAACCCGGTCAAGGGCCGTGGCGACACGCCGAACGAGCACGACATCCTGACCGGCACGCGCGCCGACGGCACCGCCTTCGCGCCGCAGACCGACACCACCTGCGGCTCGTGGACCAAGAGCGGCGAGGGCTCGGCGGTCGTCGGCCACCACGACCGCACCGGTCCCACGGCCGACGCCTGGGCGAAGTCCTGGAACTTCTCGCACCAGTCGGTCGGCTGCAGCCAGGAAGCGCTGGTCCGCACCGGCGGCTCGGGCCGGCTCTACTGCTTCGCCGGCAACTGACGAGGAAGGGACGGGCGGGCTCCGGCCGCGCCCGCCCTGCCGCTCAGAGCCCGAAGACGCGCATGGCGTTGGCGCCACGGATCGCAGCGCACTGCTCCGCCGGCAGCTCGGCGGTGTTGGCGAACGCGCCTTTGGTGTCGTGCACCCAGTGCGGCCAGTCGGTGCCGAACATCACGTGCTCGGCGCCGACCACCGAAACCAGGTAGCGCAGCGCGCCGAGGTTGTAGGTGATGTTGTCGTAGTAGATGTGGCGCAGGTAGTCGGTGGGCTTCCTCTTCATCTGCCGGCGCTCCTTCAGCTCGACCTCGTCGCCCTTCTCGAAGCGGCCGACGAGGTAGGGCAGGGTGCCGCCGCCGTGCGCGGCGATGATCTTCAGGTTCGGGTGGGTGTCGAAGAAGCCCTCGAAGATCATCCGCGTGATCGCCAGGGTGGTGTCGAACATGAAGCCGACCGACCAGCTCAGGTCGAACTTGGTCATGTCCATGAGGTCGACGCCGGGCGGATCGGTCGGGTGCACCAGCACCGGCAGGGCGCGCCGGTCGATCTCGGCCCAGATCGGCGCGAACAGCGGGTCGGTGAGGCTGCGCCCGGCGACGTTGGCCAGCACCATCACGCCCACCGCGCCGTTGGCGCAGGTCCGCTCGAGCTCCTCGACCGCCCGCTGCGGGTACTCCCAGGGCAGCGACGTGAACCAGCGGATGCGGTCCGGGTACGTGGCCTGCGCCTCGCGCATGTTGTCGTTCGACTCCCTCGCCGCGCGGCAGCTGATGTCCTCGTCGCCCCAGTACACGTTCGGGCAGGTCAGCGACACGATGGAGACGTCGATGCCGGCGGCGTCCATGTGCTGGATGCGCAGGCCATAGTCGAAGTGCCCTTTCTGCGGCAGCACCACCGGCGTGTCGCCGCGGAAGATCTCGCGCTGGCCGTCCGGCCGCGTCTTCAGGTTGTAGATGCCGCCTTCCTTCTGCAGCAGCTCGAGCCACCGCGCGGTGAACATGTGGGTGTGGACGTCGATGACCGGCATGGCGGCTCTCCTGGGTGGCGTCGCAGCCTACGACGCCGGGCGGCGGGGGCGATCGGAGGCGGCACTTTAGTTGAACGCCACGCTCGGATTCAGGCCGGGTAGACACCGATGCAGGGCCAGGTGGCGTCGACCAAGATGCCTCGTCGCGGGTGCCTCGCGCCCGCCTGCTTCTGAAGGATTCCCCGTGAAGAGAAGACAATTGAACCGGTTCGCCGCAGCGCTCGCGCTCGGCCTGGCCGCAGCACCGCTGGCGCACGCGCAGGACAAGCCGATGATGCGCATCCTGGTCGGCTTTCCGCCCGGCGGCTCGGTCGACATCGTCGCGCGCCTGCTCGCGGAGCACATGAAGACGACGCTCGACCAGAACGTGATCGTCGACAACAAGCCGGGTGCCGCGGGCCGCGTCGCCCTCGGCGAGATCAAGCGCGCCGCGCCCGACGGCAACACCCTCGTGCTGGCGCCGAGCGGCGCCCTCGTCATCCTGCCGTGGCTCTACAAGAACGTCGGCTACGACCCGATCAAGGACTTCACGCCGATCGCCCGCGTCACCACCTTCGACTTCGCCGTGACCGCCGGCCCGGCGGCGCCCGCCGGCGACCTGAAGGCGGTGCTGGCCTGGCTGAAGGCCAATCCAGGCAAGGCCAACTACGCGACCTCCGGCGCCGGCACGGTGCCGCACTTCGCCGGCCAGCTGCTCGCGCAGGAGACCGGCATCCCGCTCACGCACGTCGCCTACAAGGGCGGCGCCCTCGCCGCGCAGGACCTGCTCGGCGGCCAAGTGCCGATCATGATCGACACCGCGTCCGAGACCATCGAGCACCACAAGGCTGGCAAGCTGCGCATCCTCGCGATCAGCGGCGAGACCCGCTCGGCCGTGCTGCCCGACGTGCCGACGCTGAAGGAGCAGGGGGTCAACGTCGTCGCCGATGCCTTCTTCGGGCTCTACGGTCCGGCCGGCATGCCCGCCGACCGGGTGCAGAAGATCAGCGACGCGGTGGCCAAGGCGCTCGCCACGCCCGAAGTCCAGGCGAAGATCCGCGCCGTCGCGCTGACGCCGAGCTACGCGTCCTCGCAGTCGCTCGCCACGACGCAGGCAGCGCACCTGAAGCGCTGGGAAGCGCCGATCAAGGCGTCGGGCTACACGGTCGAGCAGTAGTCCGCCGGGGCTTCAGCCCGAGCGGGCGATCCACGCGACGATGGCGTCGAGCGCCGGCCGAGCGGCCGCCGCCTCGGCGTGGCTGACGATCAGCGTCACCGCGTACACCTTGCCGCTCTGCGCCCGCACGTAACCGGCGAGGGCGCGGGTGTCCGACAGCGTGCCGGTCTTCAGGAAGGCCCGGCCGCGCGTCGCTTCGCCGGTCATGCGATGCACGAGCGTGCCGTCGACGCCGGCGATGGGCAGCGAGTCGATGAAGCTCTGCCCGTGCGGGCCTTGCCAGGCCTTGCGCAGCAGCTCGACGAGCGCCTGCGGCTTGCCGCGCTCGGCCCGCGACTCGCCGGATCCGACGACCACGGTGAGATCGCCGTCGCGCAATCCCTGCGTGCGCAGCCAGCCGCGCATGCGCTCCTGCGCCGCCGGCAGCACGCCGCCGCGCCGGCGTGCCGGCGTCGCCGCGTCGCCGGCGAGCGAGAGCAGGACGCTGCGCGCCGCCTCGTTGTTGCTGGTCTTGTTCATCTCGCGCAGGACCTCGGTGACCGGCGTCGACAACTCGCTCGACCAGCGCCCGTCGCGCCGCGCCGGCGCGTGATCGCGCTCGACGACGCGGCCGGCGAGGCTGCCGCCCGCTTCGCTCCAGAGCTCGGCCACCATCGTCGGCGCGGCGATCGGCAGCGTCGGCGCCGTGCCGAGCGTCGGATCGAAACGGGCGTCTGCCGGCGAGGCCACGTGGGCGATGTCCTCGGCCGGACACTCGGCGCTCCAGCGACCGCGCACCCAGAGCTGCAGCGCCGGTCCCGGGCCGACTTCGTCGGGCCGCTTCCAGCGCGCCCAGGCGGCGCAGCCCCCGCCCATGAACACGTCGTTGACGACCACGACGTTGGCCGGACGCGGCGTTAGGGTGACGACGGCACGCTCGCCGGTCGAAGGCCCGATGCGGACGAGCAGCTTGCCCTGGTTGTAGGTGCGCCCGTCCATCGGCGCATCGGGCTCGCGCTCTTCCTCGGTCGCCGGCAGCTGCTTCGGGTCGCGCTCGTGCAGCAGGGCGACGTCGTGGAGGACGATGTTGCCGCCGATCGACTGCAGGCCCTCGTCGCGCATCTGCGCGAACCAGCGCCGCAGCTCGTGCCCGGTCAGGCCGACCGCGCCGCCGCGGATGACCAGGTCGCCGGCCAGCCGCCCGCCGGCGACCGGTCCGGTCGCATGCGCCGACGTCTGCCAGCGGTGCTCGGCCCCGAGGACGTCGAGCGCGGCGAGCGAGGTCACCAGCTTGGTCGTCGAGGCGAGCAGGAAGGGGCGCTCGGCGTTGAGCGCGAGCAGCGGCGGCACGTCAGCGCTCTCGACCGAGCGCACGTGCAGGCCGAAGCTCGACTCCGGCAGGCCCGTGACGCGCAGGATCGACGCGACCGGCGCGGGCACGGCGCTCGTCGTGCGCGCGCGCGCCGGCTTCGGCCGGGCGCCGTCGGCTCGCGCCGCCAACGCGCTGCTCGGCTCGACGGCGAGCAGCAGGCCGAGGGCGGCGCCGAGCAAACGCGCGATCGAGCGAGGGCACGGCATGTCGTGGCGCCTACTTCTCGACGAACGCCCGCTCGATGACGTAGTCGCCGGCCTGGCCGATGCCGGCCGAGATCTTGAAGCCGGCGTCGTCGAGGACCATGCGCATGTCCTTCAGCATCGCCGGGCCGCCGCAGATCATGGCCCGGTCGGTCTTCGGGTCGATCTGCGGGAAGCCGATGTCGCGGCAGAGCTTGCCGTTCGCGATCAGTTCGGGCAGACGGCCCTGGTTGCGGAACGGCTCGCGCGTCACGGTGGGGTAGTAGACGAGCTGGTCGCGCACCAGTTCGCCCAGGTGGTCGTGCTTCGGCAGCTCGTGCGCGATCAGGTCGGCGTAGGCGAGCTCGTCGACCTTGCGCACGCCGTGCACGAGGACGATCTTCTCGAAGCGCTCGTAGGTGTCCGGGTCGCGGATGATGCTCATGAAAGGCGCCAGCCCGGTGCCGGTCGCGAACAGGTAGAGGTTGCGGCCGGGCAGCAGGTCGGTGAGCACCAGCGTGCCGGTCGGCTTCCGGCCCACGAGCACCTCGTCGCCGACCTTCAGGTGCTGCAGGCGCGAGGTGAGCGGCCCGTTCGGCACCTTGATGCTGAAGAACTCGAGGTGCTCCTCCCAGTGCGGGCTGGCGATCGAGTAGGCCCGCATCAGCGGCTTGCCGTCGACGACGATGCCGACCATCACGAAATGGCCGCTCTCGAAGCGCAGGCTCCTGCCGCGCGTGCAGGTGAAGGTGAAGAGAGACTCGTTCCAGTGGTGGACGGTGAGGACTTTCTCGGTGTCGAAGGCGGCCATGGGCGTCATTGTCCGCAATTGCCCGGAAGCGCCCGGCGCCGACACCTTATGCTTGCACGCATCCTGGCCCGGGCCCCTGCGAGGGGCGCTGTCGTGATGCACCGTTTCGAGCGGCCCGATTCGATCGCCGGCGCGGCCCGCCTGCTGGCGTCGGGCTCCTGGACCGTGCTCGCCGGAGGCACCGACGTGTACCCGGCGCACGTCGGCCGGCCGCTCGCCGCGCCGGTCATCGACATCACGGCGATCGCCAGCCTGCGCGGCATCGTCCGCGCCGACGACGGCGGCTGGCGCATCGGCGCGACCACCACCTGGACCGACGTGATCCGGGCCGACCTGCCGCCGCTCTTCGACGCGCTCAAGGCGGCGGCACGCGAGGTCGGCGGCGTGCAGATCCAGAACACCGGCACGGTCGCCGGCAACCTCTGCAATGCCTCGCCGGCCGCCGACGGCGTTCCCGCCCTGCTCGCCCTCGACGCGCGCGTCGTCCTGCAGAGCGCGCAGGGAGCGCGCGAGGTCGCGCTCGAGCAGTTCGTGCTCGGCAACCGCAGGACGGCGCGCACCGCCGACGAGCTGGTGATCGCGGTCCGCGTCCCGGCCCGCGGCGAGAACGCACGCTCGGCCTTCATCAAGCTCGGCGGACGCCGCTACCTGACGATCTCGATGACGATGGTCGCGGTCGCGATCGACGTCGACGCCGCGGGGCGGATCGCTCATGCCGGCGTCGCGGTGGGCAGCTGCTCGGCCGCGGCGCGCCGCCTGCCGGCGCTCGAAGCCCGCCTGCTCGGCGCGACCGCCGCCGCCGACCTCGCCACGCGCGTCGACGCCTCCGACCTGGCGCCGCTGACGCCGATCGACGACCTGCGCGCCAGCGCCGTGTATCGACGCGATGCGACGCTGACGCTGCTGCGGCGCGCCTTGCGCCTGCTCGGCGACGAGGTGCCGGCGTGACGGCGCGCGACCTGCCGGCGGCGCAGGTCGTCCGCCTCGCCGTCAACGGCAGGGCGCGCGAGCTCGCCGGCGCACCCTCACGGCGGCTCTCGGACGCGCTGCGCGACGAGCTCGGACTCACCGGCACCAAGATCGGCTGCCACGCCGGCGACTGCGGCGCCTGCACGGTGCTGCTCGACGGCGAGCAGGTCTGCTCGTGCATCGTCGCCGTCGGCCAGTGCGCCGGCCGCGAGGTCGTCACCGTCGAAGGCCTGGCCGCCGCCGACGGGTCGCTGTCGACGCTGCAGCGGGCCTTCGTCGCGCACGGCGCGGCGCAGTGCGGCATCTGCACGCCGGGCATGCTGATGAGCGCCGAGGCCCTCCTGCGCCGCAACCCGCATCCGACCGAGCCCGAGATCCACGACGCGCTCGCCGGCGTGCTCTGCCGCTGCACCGGCTACCGCAAGATCGTCGAAGCGGTCCTCGCCGTCGCCGCGGGCGAGGTCGTGGACGCGCCGGTGGCGCCGGCCGGCGCCGCGGTCGGCAGCCGCGTCGCGCGGCTCGACGCGCCGGACAAGGTCACCGGCCGCGAGCGCTTCGGCGCCGACGTGCGTCCGGATGCCGCGGGCCAGCCGGTGCTGTCGATGCGCGTGGTCCGCTCGCTGCATGCGCACGCGCGCGTCGAGATCGGCGACCTGGTCGCGTGGCGCGCACGCTGGCCGGGCGTGGTCGACGTCATCACCGCCGCCGACGTGCCGCGCAACGCCTTCGCCATCTTTCCGGACCTGCGCGACCAGCCGGTGCTCGCCGACGGCGTGGTGCGCTTCCGCGGCGAAGCGGTGCTCGCCGTGGTCGGAGACGCCGAGACGCTGGACGCGCTGCCCGCGTCGGAGATCCCGATCCGCTACGCGCCCCTGCCCGCGCACGAGGACTGCGATGCCGCCCTCGCCGCGGCCGAGCGCGGCGAGGCGCTGCACGCGCGCTATCCGGACAACGTGCTGTGCCGCGGCCGCGTCGTTCGCGGCGATGCCGAGGCGGCGGTGGACGGCTCCGCCTTTCACGCTGCCTCGAGCTTCGAGACGCGCCACGTCGAGCACGCCTACATCGAGCCCGAGGCCGGCTATGCCGAGATCGTCGAGGGCGTCGACCACGCCGGCGCGCCGCTGCGCCGCGTCCGTATCGTCGCCTGCACGCAGACGCCCTACATGGACCGCGACGAGGTCGCCAGCGTCCTCGCCGTTGCGCCGGAGCAGGTGCACATCGTTCCGTCGGCGATCGGCGGCGGCTTCGGCGGCAAGCTCGACCTGTCGGTGCAGCCGCTGCTCGCGGTCGCCGCCTGGAAGCTCGGCCGGGCGGTCCGCCTCGTCTACGAGCGACCGGAATCGATGCAGTCGAGCACCAAGCGCCACCCGGCGCGGATGCGGGCGAGCGTCGGCTGCGATGCCGACGGACGCCTGACCGGCTTCGACTTCAGCGGCGACTTCGACACCGGGGCCTATTCCTCGTGGGGGCCGACCGTCGCCAACAGGGTGCCGATCCATGCCAGCGGGCCCTACCGCGTGCCGCACGTGCGGGCGCTGACGCGGGCGGTGCACACCAACGGCAGCGTCTGCGGTGCCTTCCGCGGCTTCGGCGTGCCGCAGTCGACGCTGCTCGGCGAGCTGCTCCTCGACGAGCTCGCGGCGCGGGCCGGCATCGACGCGCTCGACTTCCGCCACCTCAACGCGCTGCGCGCCGGCGACACGACGCCGACCGGCCAGACGCTCGCCGCCAGCGTCGGCCTGCGCGCCTGCCTCGATGCGCTGCGGCCGGCGTGGCGCTCGGGCCGATCCGCGGCGGCCGCGTTCAACGACGCCGCGGCAGCGCGCGCTTCGCCGCTGCGCCGCGGCGTCGGCATCGCCTGCATGTGGTACGGCATCGGCAACACCGTGATCGCCAACCCGTCGACGATGCGCGGCGCCCTGCGCTGGGACGACGCGCTCGGCGGCCATCTCTTCCTCTACAACGGCGCGCAGGAAATCGGCCAGGGCACGGCGACCATCCTTCCGCAGATGTTCGCCGATGCGGTCGGCCTGCCCCTCGCCTGCGTGCAGCAGGTCATGGGCGACACCGACCGCACCGCCGATGCCGGCAAGTCCTCGGCGTCGCGGCAGACCTTCGTGTCGGGCAATGCGGCGCGTGCCGCCGGGCGCGACCTGCGGCGGCAGCTGCTGGCTCGGCTCGGCTGGGCGGAGGCGGAGGCCGCGGCCGACGACGGTGCGTCGTCGATACGGCTGTCGTTCGACGGCCATCGCCTGGTCGCCGTCGAGGCCGGCGCGGATGCAGGCACCGGCGCGGGGACGAGCGCGCGAGGCGACCGTTCGGCGCGCCGGGAGATCGACCTGCGCGCGTTGGCCGCGGACACGGACGGGCCCGACCTCTTCGTCGGCAGCGGCTACTTCAATCCGCCGACGGTGCCGCTCGACGCCGACGGCCAGGGCGTGCCGTACGCGACCTACGCCTTCGCGGCGCAGATCGCCGAGGTCGAGGTCGACGTCGATCTCGGCACGGTGAAGCTGCTGCACATCCACGCCGCGCACGACGTCGGCCGGGCGATCAATCCGACCCAGGTCGAAGGGCAGATCCACGGCGGCATCGCGCAGGGCATCGGCATGGCGCTGATGGAGGAATACGTCAACGGCCGCACCGACAACCTGCACGACTACCTGATCCCGACGGTCGGCGACGTGCCGCCGATCAGCGTCCACCTGATCGAGGATCCGGAGCCGCTCGGGCCGTGGGGCGCCAAGGGTGTCGGGGAGCCGGCGCTGGTCGCCACCGCCCCGGCGATCCTCAACGCCATCCATGCCGCGACCGGCGTGCGCATGCGCGAGGTGCCGGTCACGCCGAGCCGCTTGCGCGCGGCCTGGCTGGCGCAGCGATGAGCGGCGAGCCCGGCCCCGGCTTCGCCGCCCGTTCCGACGGCGAGCCGGTGCGGATCGACGCCGCCGACGGCGTGGAGCCGGCAGCTGGCGATGTCGCGGAGAGCGCGCCGCCGGCGCGGCCGGTCGTCCTCGAGCACTCGCGCGCGCCGGAGCGCATGGCGGCCGACAAGGTGCGCTGCGAGGCATGTCCGGTGCTGTGCCAGATCAGCGTCGGAAAGCTCGGCGCCTGCGATCGCTACGGCAACGTCGGCGGGGTGCTGACGCGCACCGACACGCTGCACCTCGTCGCCCGGCCGGGCGCCGATCTCGTCGCCTGGCAGGCCGGGCAGGCCGGCGGCTGGAACGGCGAGCTGATCGACGCCGCCGATGCGCCGGTGTTCGTCTCGGGCGTCGGCTCGGGCACGACCTATCCCGACTACAAGCCGGCGCCCTTCATCGTCTCGTCGCGCCACGAGGGCGTCGACCTCGTGACGGTGGTCACCGAAGGCATCTTCAGCTACTGCAGCTTCAAGGTGAAGATCGACACCGACCGCTATCTCGGCCCGGAGCAGGCGACGGTGCGCCACCAGGGCGAAGCGGTCGGCCACGTCAGCACCATCGAGTACGGCTCGCAGTTCCTCTCCCTCGGCGGCGTGCACCACCTGACCGGCGGCTCGAAGCGCGAAGGCCGCGTCGCCTGCGACATGATGATGGCGCTCGGCAACAAGCAGGCCGTCGAGTTGCAGATCGAAGGCGGCGCGACGCTCGTCGTCGCCGCCGACAAGCCGCCGGTCGTCAACGGCGTCGAGGAGAAGCGGATGCGCGTCGGCTGCGGCTCGGCGGCGATCGGCATCTTCGCGCAGCAGTGGTTCGGCCACGCCGACGAGGTCGTCGTCGTCGACGACCACATCACCGGCGTGCTCTCCGAGCACCAGGCCGGCAAGTTCCTCGACATGAAGCCGACCGGCATCCGCCTGCGCGGCCGCAAGTCGACGCCAGGGCGCTACTTCCAGGTGGCGAATCCGGGCTCCGGTTGGGGCGGCACCGACATCACCGACCCGCTCTCGATCGTGGAGGCGTGGGATCCGAAGCACGCGCGGCCCGGGCTGCGCCTGCTGATGGTCTCGACGACCGGCGAGGACGCCGCCTGGTTCGTCCTCGACGAGCAGCTCGTGCCGCGACCGGCGGAGATGCCGCCGGCGATCGCCCGCGTCGTCGACCGCATCGGCGAGAACTGCGAGCCGTCGCTGGCCTCGGTGCTCTACGTCGCCGGCGCTGGCGGCAGCCTGCGCGCCGGCGTCACCGAGAACCCGATCGCGCTGACGCGATCGATCAAGAGCCTGCTCGTCGACGTCACCTGCGGCGGTGCGCCGGTCTTCGTCTGGCCGGGCGGCGGGATCACGGTGATGGTGGACGTCGCCCGGATGCCGGCGAACAGCTTCGGCTCGGTGCCGACGCCGGCCATCGTCTCGCCGATCGAGTTCACGATGCGTGCCGACGACTACGCGGCGCTCGGCGGCCACGCGGCGCGCGTGCGCCCGCTCGCCGAGATCCTCGCTTCTGGCAGCTACCGGCTGATCGATGCCGAGCCCGGCGTGCCCTGGCCGCTCTCGGGAAGCGCGGGGCGCCGGTGAGCGGGGGCGCCACGCGACGGCTCCTGGCCGACGGCCGCTGGCACTTCCAGCACGGCCCCATCGACTGCATCGTCGACGCCGACGGCGACGCCGGCGCGGTGGCGCGCTGCGTCGAGCGTGCGTGGACGCGGTTCCAGGGCGTGCTCGACGAGCTCGTCGCCGAGCTGCCGCTGCTGCGCGCCGACCTGTCGGGCGAGGGCGCCGAGCGCGTCACGCCGTCCGGCGGCATCGCCCGCCGGATGGTCGCCGCCTGCCGGCCCTACGGCGAGGCAGGTGCCTTCGTCACGGCGATGGCGGCCGTCGCCGGCAGCGTCGCCGAGGAGCTGACCGCCTTCTTCGACGACGCCGGCGTGGCGCGCGCCAGCGTCAACAACGGCGGCGACATCGCGCTGCACCTCGCGCCGGCGAGCTCGTACGCGGTCGGGCTCTGCAGCGATCCGTCGCTGGCCGTGGCGGGCGGCCCGCTCGCCGGCCGCTTCGAGGTCGGCTTCGCCTCGCCGGTGCGCGGCATCGCCACCTCGGGCTGGCGCGGCCGCAGCTTTTCCTTCGGCATCGCCGACAGCGTCACGGTCCTCGCCGGCACGGCATCGGCCGCCGACGCGGCGGCGACGATGATCGGCAACGCCGTCGACGTCGATGCGGCGGGCATCCGGCGCCGGCCGGCGTCCGAGCTGCGTGACGACAGCGATCTCGGCGAGCGCCTCGTCACCGTCGCCGTGCCGCCGCTGCGCAGCGCCGACGTCGAGAGGGCGCTGGCCGCCGGTGCCGCTGTCGCCGAGCGCGAGATCGCTGCCGGCCGGGTCGTCGCGGCAGCGATCTCGCTGCAGGGCCGCTTTCGCGTTGTCGACCGGGCGCCGTCGGGCCGCTCGCGCACGGCCGCGTGGCCCCGCGACCCTTCTCAGCCGCGCTTCCTGCGCCGCGACAGCCAGCCGACGACGCCGAGCCCCATCAGCATCAGCGCGTAGGTCTCCGGCTCGGGAACGGGGGTGACGCTCAGCGCCACGCCGTCGCTGCCGAACACGAGGCTGGCCGCGTACGCCGGCGACAGGCCGTTGAAGGCGAAGCCGGAGAACGCGCCGGCGAAGCTGCCGAAGTCGATCAGCTCGTACAGGCCGACGCCGAGAAAGCCGTCGAGGAACGAGATGCTGAGCAGGCCGCCGAAGGTCATCAGGCCGTCGATGTCGAGCAACGGCCCGTCGGCGAAGCCGAATCCGAGGTCGAGGATGCTGCCGGCGCCGAGGGTCAGGTCGCCGCCGATCCGGACCGTCTCGTCGCTGCGCGTCGCCAGGGTGCCGCCGCTCACCGCCACGTCGCCGCTGCCGAGCGCCGTCGCCGACGCGGCGACGAGCGTGCCGCCCAGCACCTCGCTGCCGCCGGAGAAGGAGTTCTCGCCGGACAGCGTCAGCATCCCGTCGCCGAGCTTGGCCAGGCTGCCTTCGTAGACGCGCATCTGGCGGGCGAGCTCGCGGGCCATGCCGACGTTGAACTCGGTGCGGTCGTCGTCGCTCGCGCCGGCCGGCAGGCCGTTCTGCCAGCCGCGCGCCGCCTTGGTCGCGTTCCACTGCGCCGCCTCGGCCTGGTCCTCGGACCCGCGGGCCTTGATGGCCGTGTCCGAGATGCTGTTCGACCAGGTGTCGTCGCGGCCCTGGGTGTTCACGGCGAAGCGGTCGGTGAACTGCCCCGGCCCCTCCCTGGCGTGGCGCAGGCTGACCGTGCCCCAGCCGTTGCGGTCGTCCGGGACCTCGACGCGCTGTCCTGCGGTCGGGTTGGCGATGGCGACGCCGGCGGCGTCGTTGATGGTCCCGTTCTGCACCGCGGTGGTCTTCAGGACCGAGAGGAGCTGCTCGTTGCTCATGTACGGGAAGCGCTCGGCGAGCACGGCGATCGCGCCGGAGGCGTGCGGCGCGGACATCGAGGTGCCGCTGAGGCTGCCGTAGGTGGCGTTGACGCCGCCGCCCGCGGCAGTGACGGTGCTGCCGTTGATGGCGTTGCCCGGAGCCGTCACGCACGACCACTTGGCGATGCCGCACTGGTTGTAGAGCTGGGCTCCCGGCACGTTGACCGAGCCGTCGGGGTTGAGCGACTGGCCGACCTGGACGCCGCCGATCGTCAGCGCCTGGCGGATGCCGGAGACGCCGAGCCAGTTCTTCTCCAGCTCGGGCATGAAGTAGGGCGCGGCGGCGCGCGCGCTCGGGTTCGCGTAGCCGCTGTTGCCGGCGCTGAAGACGATGATCGTGCCGCTCTTCGCGGCGTCGAGCGCACCCTGGAACCAGGTGCCCGGGCTGACGAGGAAGCCCCACGCGCCCATCAGGCCGGCACGGCCGGTGAGGTTCGGCCCGGTCGTCGGGAACAGGGTCTGGTACTGCTCGGTGTTGGGCTGGCTGCCCCAGCTCGAGCTGATGACGCGGACGTTCTGGGCGTTGAGCGCGCGGTAGACGTCGGCGACATAGCCTTGCTCGAGGGTCTGCGCCGGCGTCTGCGTCGCCTGCGGCATGCCGAACAGGACGGCGTCGGTCTTGTGCGTGTTGCCCGAGAGCAGCTGGGCGCTGAAGGCGACGCCGTGGAAGTTGCTGTCGCCGCCGATGCTGCCGTCGCGCGCCGCTGCGATGGTGCCGGTGACGTGCGTGCCGTGGCTGTCGTTGTAGAGGTTGCTGTAGATGCCGGGGATGCCGTGGACGGTCACCCCCTGGTAGCGCGACGCCGGCAGCTGCGGGTGCAGGGCGAAGTAGCCGGAGTCGACGGCGCCGATCCGCACCCCGGCGCCGCTGAAGCCGGCGGCGTAGGCGTACTCGGCGCCGATCGAGCGCAGGCCCCAGTCGCGGTTGAACTCAGGCGTCCGCCAGCTGGCGGGATCGCCGAGCGCGCCGGGATCGCCGGGGTACGACTCGATGGCCATGACCGGCTGGGCGGCGAAGGCGCCGAGCAGGAGCGCGGCAAGCCAGGACTTTCTCGGGTGAAGCGGTGCGGGCAAGATCCTCTCCTCGGGCGCGAGTCCTTTCGCGCGGTGCGGCTTGCCGGCAAGGCCCGTGCCGAAACGGATCGCCGCCGTCGGCGCCACGAGGCATCATCGGGACCCTGCCGCATCGAAAGGGATCGAATGCTGTTCGCAGCGACCGGGAGGGCTCCGGAGGTCGACGTCCGCAAGCTCGTCGTCGCCGTCGAGGACGTCTGGCACGACAAGGGGCCGCGGCTCGCCGCACCGCTTCGGCGCGGCAGCGTCGCCGCGGTCGTGCGCAACCCCTACGCCGGTGCCTACGTCGACGACATCCAGCCGATGATGGAGGCGCTGAAGCCGCTCGGCCGCGAGATGGCCGTCCGCCTGGTCGAGGCGCTCGGCGGCCCCGGCCGCATCGAGGCCTACGGCAAGGGCGCGCTCATCGGCCTGGCCGGCGAGCAGGAGCACGGCGCCCTGTGGCACGTGCCCGGCGGCTACGGCATGCGCGACCTGGTCGAGGGCTCGCACGCGATCGTCCCCTCGACGACGAAGATGGGCGCGGCAGGCGCCGCCATCGACATCCCGATCCACCATCGCGTCGCCGCCTATGTGCGCAGCCACTTCGACACCGTGGAGGTGCGGGTCGCCGATGCGCCGCGCCCGGACGAGATGCTGCTGGTGATCGCGATGACGACGGGGCCGCGACCGCACGCGCGCGCCGGCGGCCTGCGGGCAGACGAGATTGCGAAGTTCGACGGCCAGCGGTAGCGTGGCCGGTGCGGCACGGGACGTGCATGACAGCCGCCACGAGACCACCGGGGAGCCCACGATGACAGCCATCCAGCGCAGAACCTTCGTCCACGGCGGGCTCGCGGCCGCGGGCCTGCTGGCGTTCGCTGCCGCGCCCGTGGCGCGCGCGGCGGCCGCGAAGCCCGGGCCCAGGGCGGCCCTGATCGTCGTCGACGTGCAGAACTGCTTCGTCACCGGCGGCACGCTGCCGGTGAAGGAGGGCGAGCAGGTCGTCCCCATCATCAACAGGCTGGCCGGGGCCTTCGAGAAGATCGTCGTCACGCAGGACTGGCACACGCCCGGCCACGCCTCGTTCGCCTCCGCGCATCCGGGCAAGAAGCCGTTCGAGTCGACCCGGCTCGCCTACGGCAACCAGGTCCTCTGGCCCGACCACTGCGTGCAGGGCTCGGCCGACGCGGCCCTGCACAAGGACCTGGCGCTGCCGAAGGCGCAGCTCATCATCAGGAAGGGCTGGCACCAGGGCACCGACAGCTACTCGGCCTTCACCGAGGCCGACGGGAAGACGTCGACCGGCCTGGCCGCCTACCTCAAGGCGCACGGCGTCAACGAGGTCTACGTCTGCGGCCTGGCCACCGACTTCTGCGTCGCCTGGACCGCCCTCGACGCGCGCAAGGCCGGCTTCAAGGCCGCGGTGATCGAGGACGCCACCCGCGGCATCGACCTGAACGGCTCGCTCAAGGCGGCCTGGGCGCAGATGACGAAGGCCGGCGTCAGGCGGATCCAGTCGAGCGACATCGCGGTTTGAGCGCGCCGCCGCTCTTCTCCGGCTCAGCGGGCGTTGCGCCGCGCCGCCCAGTAGGTCGCTCCTTCGGGGCCGTACCGCTCGGCGTGCGGCACCGAGGCTGCCAGCTCGAAGGTGTCGCCGGGACGCAGGTGCTTCGTGCCCTCGCGCTCGATGAGCCACATCTCGCCGGCGACGACGAGCGCCTTCACCGCGAACGGGTGCTCGTGCTCGGCGATCGTCAGGCCGGGGTTCCATGTCCGTTCGAGGACCTCGTCGTAACCTTCGCGCTGCGCCGCGGCCTCGAACTCTCGGAAAGACGGGCGGTCCATGTCCACTCCCTGAAGCGATCCGAGATCTTGCCATCGACCCGTTTCCCGCATCCTTCGACCCAGGAGCTTCCATGCTGAAAGCCATCGTTCTTCTCGCGTCCGTCGGCGTCTTCCTGACCGCCGCGCCGGTCGCGAGCGCCCAGGACACCATCCGGATCGGCGAGATCAACAGCTACAAGGCGCAGCCGGCCTTCCTCGACCCGTACAAGAAGGGCTGGGAGCTCGCGGTGGAGGAGGTCAATGCCGCGGGCGGCGTGCTCGGCAAGAAGATCCAGGTGATCTCGCGCGACGACAACGGCAGCCCCGGCGACGCCGTGCGCGTCGCTGAGGAGCTGGTCTCGCGCGAGAACGTGGCGCTGATCGCCGGCACCTTCCTCTCCAACACCGGCCTGGCCGTCACCGACTTCGCCAAGCAGAAGAAGATCTTCTTCCTCGCCGCCGAGCCGCTCACCGACAAGATCACCTGGCAGAACGGCAACCGCTACACCTTCCGCCTGCGCCCGAACACCTACATGCAGTCGGCGATGCTGGTGCCCGAGGCGGCCAAGCTGAAGAAGAAGCGCTGGGCCATCGTCTACCCCAACTACGAGTACGGGCAGTCGGCGGCGGCGACCTTCAAGACGATGCTGAAGAAGCTGCAGCCCGACGTCGAGTTCGTCGCCGAGCAGGCGCCGCCGCTCGGCCGCATCGATGCCGGCGCGGTGTCGCAGGCGCTCGCCGACGCCCGCCCGGACGCGATCTTCAACGTCCTGTTCGGCGCCGACCTGGCCAAGTTCGTTCGCGAAGGCAACACGCGCGGCCTCTTCAAGGGCCGCGAGGTGGTGAGCCTGCTCACCGGCGAGCCGGAGTACATCGAGCCGCTGCGCGAGGAAGCGCCGGTCGGCTGGATCGTCACTGGCTATCCCTACTACGGCATCCAGACCGACGAGCACAAGAAGTTCTTCCTCGCCTACTTCCGCAAGTACAACGAGTACCCGAAGCTCGGCTCGGTGGTCGGCTACTCGACCATCATCGCCCTGGCCGAAGGCATCAAGAAGGCGAAGTCGACCGATACCGAGAAGCTCATCGCCGCCTTCGAGGGGCTGCAGTTCATGTCGCCGCTCGGACGGGTGACGTTCCGGGCCATCGACCACCAATCGACGATGGGCGCCTACCTCGGCCGGACCAAGCTCGAAGGCTCGAAGGGCGTGATGGTCGACTACGTCTACATCGATGGCGCGAAGGTCCAGCCGAGCGACGAGGAAGTGAAGAAGCTGCGCGCCGCCGACTAGGCCGGCGCACCGCTCCGACCCGCCTTTGACCTTTTCCTCGATCGTCCTCCAGGTCCTCACAGGCCTGGCTTCGGCGTCCGCGCTCTTCCTCGTCGGCAGCGGCCTGTCGCTGATCTTCGGCGTGACGCGGATCGTCAACTTCGCGCACGGCTCGTTCTACATGCTCGGGCTGTACGGCGCGGTGCAGCTGACGTCGATCTTCGCGGCCGGGCCGCTCGGCTGGTGGGGCGGGGTCCTGATCGCGGCGCTGGTCGTCGGCGCGTTCGGGGCGCTGGTCGAGATGCTGCTCCTGCGCCGGCTCTACGGCGCGCCCGAGCTCTACCAGCTGCTCGCCACCTTCGCGCTGGTGCTGGTGATCCGCGACTTCGCGCTCTGGGCCTGGGGCCCCGAGGACATCCTCGGCCCCAAGGCGCCCGCCATGACGGGCGCCGTCGACATCCTCGGCAAGCCCTTGCCGACCTACGACCTCTTCTCCATCTTCGTCGGCCCGGTCGTCCTCGGCCTCCTGTGGCTGCTGCTGACGCGGACGCGCTGGGGCCTGCTCGTCCGCGCCGCGACGCAGGACCGCGAGATGGTGGGCGCCCTCGGCGTCAACCAGCGCTGGCTGTTCACCTCGGTGTTCGCGCTCGGGACCTTCCTCGCCGCGCTCGGCGGCGCGCTGCAGATGCCGCGCGAGCCGGCCAACCTCAGCCTCGACCTGGCCGTGATCGGCGAGGCCTTCGTGGTCGTCGTCGTCGGCGGCATGGGCTCGATCGTCGGCGCCTTCGTCGCCGCCATCGTGATCGCGATGGTCAAGGCGGTCTGCATCGCCGCCGGCACGATCGACGTGTTCGGCAGCCCGTTCCCGCTCAGCAAGCTGACCCTGGTCGCCGAGTTCCTGGTGATGGCCATCGTCCTCGTCTGGCGGCCGTGGGGCCTGTTCGGCAGGCCGCAGGGCTCGGTGCGCGGTGCGGCAGCGCTCGAGTCGCCGCTGCGGCCGCTGCCGCCGGCATGGCGCCACGCCGGCTGGGCCGGGGTGGCGGCGCTCGTCCTCGTCGCCCTTCTCAACACCGCCGCGCCGTACGCCCTCGTGCTGATGATCGACCTGCTCATCGCCGTGCTCTTCGCTGCCAGCCTGCACTTCCTGATGGGCCCGGCAGGCATGCATTCCTTCGGCCACGCCGCCTACTTCGGCCTCGGCGCGTACGGCGCGGCGCTCTTCTTCAAGGCCGGCGGGCTGCCGATGGAGGCGGCGCTGCTGCTCGCGCCGCTGCTCGCCGCCGCCGGCGCGCTCGTGTTCGGCTGGTTCTGCGTGCGCCTGTCGGGCGTCTACCTGGCCATGCTGACGCTCGCCTTCGCGCAGATCGTCTGGTCGGTCGTCTTCCAGTGGGACGCGCTGACCGGCGGCAGCAACGGCCTGGTCGGCATCTGGCCGGCGAGCTGGCTGGCGCCGCGGCCTGCGTACTACTTGCTGGTGCTCGCGTGCACGGTGCTCGGCTGCGCGCTCCTCGTGCGCATGCTGCATGCCTCGTTCGGCCTCGCCCTGCGTGCCAGCCGCGACTCGCCGGTGCGCGCGGCCGCGATCGGCATCCGCGTGCCGCGCCTGCAGTGGATCGCCTTCGTGGTCGCCGGCACGGTCGCCGGCCTGGGCGGCGCGCTGTTCGCCTTCGGCAAGGGCACGATCTCGCCCGAGACGCTCGGCGTCGCCCGGTCCATCGACGGCCTGGTGATGGTGCTGCTCGGCGGCGTCACGACGGTCTCCGGACCGTGGCTCGGCGCCGCGCTCTTCACCTGGCTGCAGGACGTCGTCGCGCGCCAGACCGATTACTGGCGGGCGCTGCTCGGCTTAGTCATGCTGGCCCTGGTGCTCGCCTTCCCGCTCGGCGTCGCCGGTGGCCTGAAGCGGCTGTTCATGAAGGAGCCGGCATGACCGCGCCGCTGCTCGCCGTGCACGGGCTCAGCAAGGCGTTCGGCGGCGTGCACGCGGTGGAGAACGTGAGCTTCCAGCTCGCCGCCGGCGAGATGCTCGCCCTGATCGGCCCCAACGGCGCCGGCAAGACCACGCTCTTCAACATGGTCGGCGGCCAGCTGGCGCCGGATGCCGGGTCGGTGCGCCTCGGCGGCACGGAGCTGCTCGGCCTCAGGCCCGACGCGATCTGGCGCCTCGGCGTCGGCCGCACCTTTCAGATCGCCGAGACCTTCGCCTCGCTGACCGTGGTGGAGAACGTGCAGCTGGCGCTCATCTCGCATGGGCGCGGCCTGCTCGGCTTCTGGCGACCGGCGCGCGGGCAGATGCACGACGAGGCGATCGCCCTGCTCGAGAGCGTCGGCATGGCCGCCCAGGCCGAGCGGGCGACGAGCGTGCTCGCCTACGGCGACGTCAAGCGCGTCGAGCTCGCCATCGCCCTGGCGAACCGGCCGCGCCTGCTGCTGATGGACGAGCCGACTGCCGGCATGGCGCCGCGCGAGCGCAACGAGCTGATGTCGCTGGCGCGGCGCCTCGCCCGCGAACAGTCGATCGGCGTGCTCTTCACCGAGCACAGCATGGACGTCGTCTTCGCCCATGCCGACCGCATCATCGTCCTCGCCCGCGGCGAGCTCATCGCCGAGGGGCCGCCGGCGCAGGTGCGCGACGACGCCCGCGTGCGCGAGGTCTACTTCGGCGGCGGGACGACGTTCGAGCGCGTCGCCGATGCCGTCGCGGTCGTCGCCGCGGGCGGCGGCGCGCCCGCCGCGAGCGCTGCCGCGCGCGGAGCATCGCCCCATGCTTGAGGTGCGCTCGCTCGACGCCTGGTACGGGCGGGCGCAGATCCTGTTCGGTGTCAGCCTCGGCGTCGCCGCCGGCGAGTGCGTGGCCCTCGTCGGCCGCAACGGCGCCGGCAAGTCGACGACGATGAAGGCCATCATGGGGCTAGTGGCGCGACGTCGCGGCCACGTCGTCTTCCGCGATACCGACATCTCGGTCCTGCCGCCGTACCGGATCGGCCGCCTCGGCCTCGGCTGGGTGCCCGAGGACCGGCGCATCTTCACCGACCTGAGCGTGCGCGAGAACCTCGCGGTGGCGCGCCAGCCGCCGCGCGTCGGCGCCCCGACCTGGGACGAGGCCAAGCTCTACGCGCTGTTCCCCAACCTCGGCGGCATGCCCGACCGGCCCGGCGGCCGCATGAGCGGCGGCGAGCAGCAGATGCTGACCGTCGCTCGCACGCTGATGGGCAACCCCTACCTCGTCCTGCTCGACGAGCCCTCGGAAGGGGTCGCGCCGCTGATCGTCGAGGAGATGGCGCGCATGATCACGGCGCTCAAGGCGGCCGGGGTGGCGATCCTGCTGTCGGAGCAGAACCTGCACTTCGCGCGCCTCGTCTCGGATCGCGCCGTGGTCCTCGAGAAGGGCGAGGTCCGCTTCGAGGGCAGCATGGAGTCGCTGATGAGCGACGAAGCCCTGCAACGCACGCACCTGAGCCTATGAGCGCGGGCGACGGACGAGCGCCATGATCGCCGGCATCGACGTCGGCGGCACCTTCACCGACCTCGTCTTCGTCGACGACGCCAGCGGCGAGGTGCGCCTCTCCAAGGTGCCGACGACCGTCGACAACCAGGCCTTCGGCGTGCTCGCCGCCCTCGACGCCGCCGGGGTCGACCCGGCGTCGCTCGAGGCCATCGTGCACGGCACGACGACGACGACCAACGCCATGCTCGAGCGCAAGATCGCGCGGGTCGGCCTGATCACGACGAAGGGCTTTCGCGACGTCCTCGAGCTCGGCCGGCGCACCCGCCCGACGCCCTACGGCCTCAAGGGCAAGTTCGTGCCGCTGATCGAGCGGCGCCTGCGCCTCGAGGTCGACGAGCGGCTCGATGCGGAAGGGCAGGTGCTGGTGCCGCTCGACGAGGCTGGCGTCGCGGCCGCCGCGCGCGACCTGCTCGCGCTCGGCGCCGAGAGCGTCGTCATCCACTTCCTGCACAGCTACCTGAACCCGACGCACGAGCAGCGCGCGGCCCGCATCGTGCGCCGCCTGTGGCCGAACGACTACGTCACCGCGGGCCACACGGTGGTGGCTGAGTACCGCGAGTACGAGCGCGGCACGACGGCCGCCGTCAATGCCGCCATCCAGCCCGTCCTGCACCGCTACATCGCCCGCCTGCAGGGCGAGCTCGCCGGCCGCGGCTTCACGCGCGAGCTGCTCGTTATGCAGGGCAACGGCGGGACGGTGGCAGCGGCGATCGTCGCCGAGCGTGCCGTCGCGACGGTGATGTCGGGGCCGGCCTCGGGCGTGATCGCGGCGGCGGCGACGGCGATGCAGGCGGGCTCGCGACCGGGCGAGTTCGGCAACGTCGTCACCTACGACATGGGCGGCACGTCGAGCGACGTGGCGCTGGTGCTCGGCGGGCTGCCGTCGGTCTCGAGCGACCTCGAGCTCGAGTACGCGATGCCCATCCACGTGCCGATGGTCGACGTCCACACGATCGGCGCCGGCGGCGGCTCGATCGCCTCGGTCGACGCGGCCGGCATGCTGCGCGTCGGACCCGAGAGCGCCGGCGCGACGCCGGGTCCCATCTGCTACGGCCGCGGCGGCACGCGGCCGACGATCACGGACGCCAACCTGGCCCTCGGACGGCTCGACCCCGACCGCCTGCTCGCGGTCGAGCAGGCGGTCCCGCTGCAGGCGCTGCGGCAGGCGCTCGTCGACCAGGTCGGCGCGCCGCTGGGCCTCGACGCGACGGCCGCCGCGGCGGCGATCGTCCGCGTCGCCAACGACAAGATGGCCGGCGCGATCCGGATGGTGAGCCTGTCGCGGGGCCACGATCCGCGCGACTTCGCCCTGTTCGCCTTCGGCGGCGCCGGGCCGCTGCACGCCGCGGCGCTGGCGCGCGAGCTCGGCATCCCGAAGCTGCTGATCCCGGCCCGGCCGGGCCTCACGAATGCGCTCGGCTGCGTCGTCGCCGACCTGCGCCACGACTTCGTCGCCACCGTCAACCAGCCGCTGGAGGCGCTCGCCGCGGACCGCATCGGCGCCGTGTTCGCCGAGCAGATCGCCGCCGGCCGCGCTTTGCTGGCGCGCGAGAACGTCGCCGTCGAGGCGGTGCTCACCGTGCACCGCGCCGACATGCAGTTCCAGGGCCAGAGCCACATCCTGCCGGTGCCGATCGCTTCGACGGCGATCTCCCTCGCCGAGCTGCGCGGCGTCTTCGCCGCCGCCTACTGGCAGCGCTTCGGCGTCGAGCTGCCGGAGATCCGGCCGGTGCTCGTCAACCTGCACACGGCGGTCATCGGCAGGCGGAAGCCCGTGTCGCTGGCCGCCTTCGCATCGAGCACCTCCAGGGCGACGCTTGCCCACGCGCGACGCACGATCCGCCCGGTCTGGTTCGAGGCCGGCGGCTGGCTCGAGACGCCCGTCTACCTGCGCGAGCACCTGCCGCGGGCGGCCCGCTTCGACGGCCCGGCCATCGTCGAGCAGCTCGACTGCACGATCGTGGTCGAGCCCGGCAATCGCGTGGAGATCGACGCGATCGGCAACCTGATCGTCAGCGTCTGACCGCAAGGGAGCGCGCGCGTCGCCGTGCTGCGGCCGGCGTTGACGGCGGGAGCGCCGCTTGCAGGGAGGCGGCGCGCAGGAGTCGACCACGCCGACTCGCCCCGCACCTTCCGCGGGCCGCCAGGACAGGTCATGAAGATCGCCCGCATCGAGACTTTCTACGTTCCCCCGCGCTGGCTCTTCGCCCGCGTCGAGACCGAGGACGGTGCCGTCGGCTGGGGCGAGGCGAGCCTGGAGGGCCATGCCGAGGCGGTCGATGGCGCCTTCGCCGCGCTGCGCGACCGCTTCGTCGGCCAGGATCCGCTGCGCATCGAGGACGTCTTCCAGGTCGCCTACCGTGGCGGCTTCTATCGCGGCGGCCCGGTCCTGATGTCAGCGCTCGCCGGCCTCGAGCAGGCGCTCTGGGACCTGAAGGGCAAGGCGTTCGGCATACCGGTGTGGCAGATGCTCGGCGGCAAGGTGCGGGAACGGATCCGTGCCTACGCCTGGATCGGTGGCGATCGTCCGGAGGATGTCGCCGCCGCCTGCGAGGCTCGTCGGCGCCAGGGCTTCCGGGCGGTGAAGATGAACGCGACGGCCGAGCTCGACTGGATCGGCACGCCGAAGCTGTTCGACGACGTCGTCGCGCGCGTGCAGGCGGCGCAGGCAGAGGGCATGGACGTGGGGCTCGACTTCCACGGCCGCGTCCACAAGCCGATGGCCAAGCAGCTCGCCAAGGTGCTGGAGCCGCTCGGACTGCTGTTCATCGAGGAGCCGCTCCTGGCCGAGAACATCGAAGGGCTGGCGCAGATCGCCCACCTGGTGAGCACGCCGATCGCGCTCGGCGAGCGGCTCTACTCGCGCTGGGACTTCAAGCCCTTCCTGGCTTCGGCCGCGGTCGACATCGTCCAGCCGGACCTGAGCCACGCCGGCGGCATTCTCGAGTGCCGCAAGATCGCGGCGATGGCCGAGGCGCACGACGTGGCGGTGGCACCGCATTGCCCGCTCGGGCCGCTCGCGCTGGCGGCGTGCCTGCAGCTGGATGCCTGCACGCCCAACGTCGCCATCCAGGAGATGTCGCTCGGCATCCACTACAACGTCGGCCACGACCTGCTGAGCTTCGTCAGGAACCCCGAGGTGCTGACCACCGTCGACGGCGACCTGCCGATCCCGGAAGCGCCGGGGCTCGGCGTCGTCATCGACGAGGACGCGGTCCGCGCGGCCGACAAGGAACGACATCGCTGGCGCAATCCGATCTGGCGGCACCGGGACGGAAGCTTCGCCGAGTGGTAGCGGCGCAGAATGCCGGCATGACGACGCTCGACCCGATCACCCTTTCCGTCCTGCAGAACGGCCTGCAGCAGGTCTGCAACGAGATGGACCTGGCGTTCGTGCGCAGCGCCTTCAGCCCGGTCATCGCCGAGGCGCTCGACCGCTCCGACGGCATCTACCACCGCGACACGGGCGAGCTCATCGCCCAGGGCGAGCTCGGCCTGCCGGTGTTCGTCGGCACCATGCAGTTCACGGTGCAGGCCGTGATCGAGCGCGTGCGGCGGTTGAAGATCGCGCTCGCTCCCGGCGACGTCTTCATCGTCAACGACCCCTACCTCGGTGGCACGCACCTGATGGACGTGAAGTTCGTGCAGCCGTTCTTCCGTGACGGGCGCCTCTGGTGCTGGCTCGCCAACACCGGTCACTGGCCCGACACCGGCGGCATGGTGCCCGGCGGCTTTTCGGCCAACGCCACCGAGGTCGAGCAGGAGGGCCTGCGCCTGCCGCCCGTCAAGCTCTACAAGCAGGGTGCGATCGACGAGGAGATCCTCGCCATCATCCTGTCGAACATCCGCATTGCCGACCAGCGCATCGGCGACATCAAGGCGCAGTCGGCGGCGCTCGCCACGGGCGAGAAGCGGCTCGGCGCCTTGCTCGACCGCTACGGCGATGCGACGGTCGACGTGGCCATCGCCGAGCTGAAGCGGCGTGCCGCCCGGCAGATGCGCGAGAAGATCGCCGGCATCCCCGACGGCGTGTACGAGGGCGAGGCCTTCGTCGATTCCGACGGCGTCGTCGACGAGCCGCTCCGCATCGCGATGCGCATCACCAAGAGCGGCGGCAGCGACGCGGAGCGGGCGGCGCTGGCCTTCGACATGAGCGGCTCGTCGCCGCCGTGCAAGGGGCCGATGAACAGCGTCATCGCGACGACGAAGTCGTCGATCTATCTCGCGGTGAAGCACGTCTTCCCCGAAGCGGCGATCAACGCCGGGACGTTCGAGCCGCTGCACATCGTCGAGCCGGAAGGCACGTTCCTGTACGCGAGGTATCCGCGGCCGGTCTCGGGCTGTGCCGCCGAGGTCAGCCAGCGCATCGCCGAGGCGGTGTTCGCGGCGCTGGGCAAGGCGATCCCCGAGCAGCTCTTCGGCGCGCCCGCCGGAACCAGCGGCAACCTCGGCATCGGCGGCTTCGACCCGGCGAAGAACCGCGCCTACGTGATGTACGTGATCTCCGGCGGCGGCTACGGCGGCAGCCCGTCGGGCGACGGCATCTCGAACGGCTGCTCGACGATCGGCATCTCGAAGACGACGCCGATCGAGATCATGGAGCAGCTCTACCCGGTGCTGTTCGAGGAGTACTCGCTGCACGAGGGCTCGGGCGGCGCCGGCCAGCACCGGGGCGGCTTCGGCGTCAACTATCGCATCCGCCTGCGCCGGGGCGACGCGCGCGTCTCGATGGTGATGGACCATGGCCGCGCCGGCCCGCCTGGCGCGCAGGGCGGGGCCCCGGGCGGCGTCAACACGGTCGAGATCATTCGCGACGGCGTCTCGTACGTGCCGCGGCATCTCTCGAAGGACCAGGACATCGAGATCCACGCCGGCGACGTGATCGCCGTGTCGACGCCCGGCGGCGGCGGCTTCGGCGACCCGGCGGCGCGGCCGCGCGAGGCGGTCGAGCGCGACGTCGCGCTCGGCTACTACAACGCCGGCGACGCCGCGCGGGCCTTCGCCGGCGCCGTTGAGCCGGCGCAGACGATGAGCACCGCGCCCGTGCCCAGCCCGTGCACGCAGGTCTGCACGATCGACGCCGGCACGGGTCTGTGCGCCGGGTGCCTTCGCACCCTCGACGAGATCGCGAGCTGGGGCAGCCTCGACGACGCCGGCAAGCGACGCGTCTGGGAGCGGCTCGCCCTGCGGCGAGCCGAGGTGTCGCGTCGCGGCGACGACGTGGTCGTCGGCGCCGACCCCGACGCCCGGACCGCGGCCGACTCCGAATCCCGCCCGTCCGAGCGCGTGGAGCCGGCCCGATGAAAGCCCTCGACTTCTGGTTCGATCCGGTCTCGCCGTTCGCCTACCTCGCCTTCGAAAGACTGCCGGAGCTGCTGGTCGGCACGTCGTACACGGTCGCCTATCGCCCCATCGTCTTCGGCGCGCTCCTCAAGCACTTCGAACACAAGGGACCGGCCGAGATCGAGCCGAAGCGGGCGTGGACCTTTCGCTACGTCCACTGGCTGGCACAGCGCGAAGGCGTGCCGCTGGCGACGCCGGCGCGCCATCCGTTCAACTCGCTGGCGCTGTCGCGCCTGGCCTGGGCCTGCGCGCCCGAGGGCTCGACGCCGGGGCGCTACGTCTGCGACTCCATCCTGCGCCATGTCTGGCAAGGCGAGGGTGCCGACGCCGAGGACGAGGGCCGTTTCCTCGCCCTCCGCGAGCGGCTGCAGCCGCGGCGCGATCCGGCGGCGACCGAGGTGAAGCAGTCATTGCGCGCGGCGACCGATGACGCCCTGGCGCGCGGCATCTTCGGTGTTCCGACCATCGGCATCGACGACAAGCTCTTCTGGGGCTTCGACGGGATGGCGATGGCTGCCGACTGTCTTCGCGGTGCGCCCTGGTTCGAGGCGGCGCATTGGCAGAGGGAGGGCGAGCCGCGCCCGGGTGTGACCCGCGGCTGAAGGCGCCCGGGGTTCCCAGCAAAAAAAAGCCCCGCTCTTGCGAGCGGGGCCGGGTTGGAGAGGAGCGGAATCAGGCGCCAGCCGCCCGCAGCTCCGGGTAGCGGACATGCTCGACCAGATCCTGCGTGTCCTTGCGCGGCTGGCCGGTGAGCAGGCTGACGATGATGATCACCGCGAAGCCGATCGGCACGCCGAACAGGCCGGCCGAGATCGGCTGGATGCCCCACCAGAGCTCGATCGGCGATGTCACGCCGAAGACGCTGCGCATCCACGGCTGGGTCATCACCATGTAGTAGAAGGTCGTGCCCAGCCCGGCGATCATGCCGAGCGAGGCGCCCCACTTGTTGGCGCGCTTCCAGAAGATGCCCAGCACCAGGGCCGGGAAGAACGCCGCCGAGACCAGGAACAGGATGTCCGCCGGCTTCTGCACCGCCACCGCTGCCGCCGCCACCGCGACGATGACCAGCAAGGCCTTGGAGATCGCCACGCGCTTGGAAGCCGCCGCGTTCGGGTCGATCATCTTGTAGTACAGGTCGTGCGACAAGGCGTTGGCGATCGTCAGCAGCAGGCCGTCGGCGGTGGACAGGGCCGCCGCCAGGCCGCCGGCCGCCACCAGCCCGGAGATCACGTACGGCAGGCCGCCGATCTCCGGAGTGGCGAGCACGATGATGTCGCCGCCGATCCGCATCTCGCTCAGCTGGAAGATGCCGTCACCGTTGACGTCGGCCACCGAGAGCAGCGTCGGGTCGACCGCTGCCCAGTTCGCGATCCATACGGGCAGCTGCGTGAACGGCGTTCCCACCAGGACGTTGAACACCTCGTACTTCACCAGCACCGCCAGGGCCGGCGCCGTGAAGTAGAGCAGGAAGATGAAGAAGAGGGACCAGGTCACCGACTCCCGCGCCTGCTTCACGGAGGGTGTCGTGTAGTAGCGCATCAGGATGTGCGGCAGCGCGGCCGTGCCGACCATCAGGCAGAAGACCAGCGCCAGGAAGTTGCGCCGGGACTCGTTGTAGGTCTTCTGCTCGGCCGGCGTCCCGTCGGGATTGCCGGCGTACACCTGGGCGTGGTTCGGCATGCCGGCGAGCGGCGCCGCTCGCGCCGTGTTGCTGGCCCGCTCGGCCGTATAGGCGCGGCGCGCGTCAGCCTCCGTGGCTGGCAAGGCCGCCAAGGCTTTTTCGGCAGCGGCGATCTGGGCAGCCGGCGCGTTGCTCGCCTTCAGGTCGGCCAGCCGCTTCTCGGCGGCGGCCCGGTCGGCGGCCATGGCCGCGGGGATGTTCTTCAGCTTCTCCTCGGCCGCGGCTGCACGCGCCTTGAAGATGCCCGCGACTTCCAGCTCCTTCGGGTCCTTGCGCAGCTCGTCGCCGCGCTTGGAGACCTTCTCGAGCTGGTAGCCGTAGATCGCCTGCGGCACCGGCACGCCGGTCTGCTTCACGGAGAGCCAGATGACGGGGATCAGGTAGGCGATGATCAGGATGATGTACTGGGCCACCTGCGTCCAGGTGACGGCGCGCATGCCTCCGAGGAACGAGCACACGAGAATGCCGCCCAGACCCACGAAGATCCCGATCTCGAAGGCGAGGCCCGAGAGCCGCGCGGTGATCAGGCCGACGCCGTAGATCTGCGCCACCACGTAGGTGAAGGAGCACAGGATGGCCGCGACGATGCCGAGGAAGCGCGGCAGGTTGCCTTCGTAGCGTGCACCGAGGAAGTCGGGGATCGTGAACTGGCCGAACTTGCGCAGGTAGGGCGCGAGAAAGAGAGCCACCAGCACGTAGCCGCCGGTCCAGCCGAGGATGAACGCCAGCCCGCCGAAGCCGGTCAGGTAGAGCGTTCCGGCCATGCCGATGAAGGAAGCCGCGCTCATCCAGTCGGCGCCGGTGGCCATGCCGTTGTACATCGCCGGTACCCGTCGCCCGGCGACGTAGTACTCGGCGGCGTCGGACGTGCGACTCATGATGCCGATGCCGGCGTAGAGGAGCACCGTGGCGATCAGGAAGATGAAGCCGATCCAGTTCCGCGGCAGCCCCATCTGCTCGAGGATGGCGAGGACGATGATGAAGACCAGGAAGCCGCCGAGGTACCAGGTGTAGACCTTGTTGAGCTGCTTCTTGAAGGCGCTCTGGGTGCCGGCGTTGAAGACGCCGCCCATGCCGCCGCCTGTGGCGGCCACGGTGCTTTCGTTGATGTCGGCCATGTCAGTCCTCCTCTGCTTCGGCAACGCCGTACTCTTGGTCGAGACGGTTCATGTGTCGGGCGTAGTACCAGATGATCACGACGTAGACGATCAGCGCACCCTGGGCCGCGACCCAGAAGCTGAATGGCCACCCGAAGAAGCTGAAGCTCAACTCACGGGCGAAGTACGCCACCACGAAGGTCACCACGAACCAGATGGCCAGCAGGATTCCCGTGATCGATAGCGTCTTTCGCCAGTACTCGTGGTGCTTTGGTGTCAGTTGCATGCCTGTCCCTCTTCCAACGTCACTGTCCGGGAAACGCCCCGGTGCCTGAGCTGATCCCTTTCAGCCCCCGGCGCCGCCATGGCGGTGCCGACCTCGAACTCCGTGTGCGGCGCTGGGCCTCCCATCACGCCGCCAGCCCCGTCTCGCGCTCCAGCTGGGCGGCGACCTTGGGCTCGAAATTCTTCAGGTGCGCGATGATCCGGCGAGCCTTCTCGGCCTCGTGACGGTTCGCGTGCACACGGGCGAGCTGGTACCAGCCGAAGGGACTGAGCGGCTGCAGCTCGGTGTTCTTCTTGAGGGCGGCCACGGCGTCGTCGAGACGGCCTTGCTGGATGAAGGTCAGGGCCAGGCCGTACCAGGCACGGTCGAGCTTCGGTTCCAGCACCAGGGCCTGGCGGAACGCCGCCTCGGCGGCCTCGTGCTCCCCCAGGCGGTCGCGCAGAAAGCCGAGGTTGAACCAGTCGGCCGCGCGCCGGCCAGGGTGAAGATCGACCAGTCGCTGGGCATCCTCGACGGCCGGCATCGTCTGGCCGCCTTCGGCGCGCAGGTGGGCTCGACTGGCCAGCGCGTAGGCGTCGTCCGGGAAGCGCGACAGCAGGCGGTCGAACACCGCCTCGGCGGCGCTGCGTCGGCCGAGGACCAGCAGGGCCATGGCGCAGAGCTTGAGCCATGCATAGTCCCAGGCTCGCGGCGTCACCGGCATTGGTCGATCCCTACTCGCAGACAGATGTCGATCTTGACTATTGTTGTCACGAGCCAGATCGACGCAAGAAGGGCAAACGCTGCAACAGGCACGTGTCGGTCCAGGACAACGCGGGGCGTGAGGAAGCGGACTCCCTTGACCACGGGGTCGGTCATCACCTTCAGAACGCGATAGAAGAAGTTCGACTCGCGGCGCGCGCCCGCGAGGAGCCCGAGGAGGAACTGCCCTGCCAGCGCCATCAGCGCGATCTCGACGACCAGCTTGATGGCGGAGACGATCAACAACAGCATGGTCCGGCAGGTTCCTCTCGGGACGGCGGTGGCACCTGAACGGCACCGCCCCCGGCGAGCGAGGCAGATTCTGCACGGAGTCCAGGTTGGTAAAAACCCTTTCGGACATCGCCGCCCGGCGCCGCGGTGCGGCCGGCGTGGCTTGCAGCACCGGGTCCGAGGCCGAGAAACATCGGCCAGCCGTGAACTCCTCGCATCTGCCGGGTCCGACACACAGCCTTCCCCGTGCGGAAGGGGTCCACGGCGCGAGTGGCTGCTGCTACATTCCGCCGGTTGTGGGCACGCCTGATCCGAAGATGAACGTCGATGTGACCCGACTCGTCTGGGCCAAGACCGACGCCGGTCGGGCCGAGATTTCCGGCCGCACGATCATCAAGAACCGGGCCCAGCGCAACCTTCTCCTGATCATCGACGGCAAGACCACGGCCGACAAGCTGCTCGCCGGGCTGGCCGGGATCACGGTCGAGGACTTCGCGTCGCTGGAAAGCCTGGGCCTCATCGCCACGGTCCGAGCGAGTGCCCCGGCAGCGGCCGTGAAGGCGCCCGACGCATCCGGGGACGCGATCGACATCGACGTCAGCGGCTTCGACTACGCCGTCCTGCGCAGCTCGATTGGCCGGCTGATCTCGAAGGAGCTCGGCATGCGCGGCCTGACGCTGTCGATGATCCTCGAGGAATCGCTCACGGTGGAGGACCTGAAGGGAGTCGCCCAGCGGCTGCTCAAGCAGATCGCGGAACGCAAGGGCGAGCAGGCGGCCGCCGAAGCGCGCAAGGTCCTGTTCGGCCGCTGAGGCACCCGGACGCCGGGCGCGCGACGTCGAGCGTTAACCGGTGGCGAACAGCTGCTTGTGGCGGTCCCGCAGCACGTTCTTCTGGACCTTGCCCATGGCGTTGCGCGGCAGCTCCGGGTCGATGAAGATGGCTTTCGGGACCTTGAACGAGGCGATGCGCGCCTTCAGCACCTGCGTCAGCGCGCCGGCATCGAGCGCCTCGCCGGCGCGCGGCACGACGATGCCGACGACCGCCTCGCCGAAGTCGCGGTGCGGAACGCCGACGACGGCGCTCTCGGCCACGCCGGGCAGCTCGTTGAGCACGTTCTCGATCTCCGCCGGATAGACGTTGTATCCGCCGCTGATGATGAGATCCTTGCTGCGGCCGACGATGCTCAGGTAGCCATGCTCGTCGACGACGCCGACGTCGCCCGTGCGGAACCAGCCGTCGGCCGTGAACTCCTCCTTCGTCTTCTCGGGCATCTGCCAGTAGCCCGAGAAGACGTTGGGACCGCGCACCTCGATGGCGCCGGCCTCGCCCGGCGGCAGCGGCCGCCCGCCCTCGCCGGTGATGCGCAGCTCGACGCCCGGCAGCGGGAAGCCGACCGTGCCGCCGCGCCTCTCGCCGTCGGCGGGGTCGTAGGGGTTGGAGGTGAGCATCGCCGTCTCGCTCATCCCGTAGCGCTCGAGGATGGTGTGGCCCGTGCGCTCGCGGAACTGCTCGAAGGTGTCGATCAGCAGCGGTGCCGAGCCGCTGATGAAGAGGCGCATGTTCCGGCAGGCGTGGCGAGTGAGGCCCGGCTCCGCGAGCAGGCGCACGTACAGCGTCGGCACGCCCATGAAGACGGTCGCGCGCGGCAGCAGCTCGACCACGCGGGCGGCGTCGAAGCGGCCGAGCCACAGCATCCTCGCGCCGGCGAGCAGGGCCCCGTGCGAGGCGACGAAGAGGCCGTGCACATGGAAGATCGGCAGGGCGTGGATCAGCACGTCGCCGCCCTCCGCCGGCGTGCGCCAGCCCCAGTAGCTCTTCAGCGTCAGCGCATTCGAGAGCAGGTTGCGGTGCGAGAGCATCGCGCCCTTGGAGCGCCCGGTCGTCCCGCTGGTGTAGAGGATCGCCGCCAGGTCCTCGGGCCGGCGGCGCGCCGGCTCCTGGGTGTCGGGGAAGTGGCTGGCGCGGTCGAGCAGCGTGCCTTCCCGGTCGTCGCCCAGCGTGAAGACATAGGTGGTCTCGGCGGCGAAGGCGAGCTTCGACGCCCACCCGAAATCCTTCGGCGCGCAGACGAACACGGCGGGCCTGGCGTCGCGCAAGAAGTAGGCGATCTCGTCGTTCTTGTAGGCGGTGTTGAGCGGCAGGTACACGTAGCCGGCGCGCAGCACCGCCAGGTAGAGCAGCAGCGACTCGACCGACTTCTCCGCCTGCACCGCGACGCGGCTGTCCGCCGGCAGCTCGAGCGAGGCCAGCAGATTGGCGAGCATCGCCGTGGCCCGCTCGATGTCGCGCCAGGTGTAGACCGCGCCGTTCTGGACGTTCTCGATCGCCGCCGCGTCGACGTCGGCGGGGAAGCCGGCGCGCAGCGCAACGAACAGGTTCCCGTTGCCGGCGTCGGCCATCATCCGTCGAGCTTGGCCCCGGAGCTGCGAACGACCTCGGCCCAGCGCTTGACTTCGCTGCTCACGAAGCGGCCGAAGGCGTCGCCGTAGAGGTTGGGCGTCTCGGTGCCCAGGCCGGTCCACATCGTCTGCAGCTCCTGCGTGGCGAAGGCCTTCTTCATCTCGCCCTGCATCTGGTCGACGATCTCCTTCGGGGTCCCCTTGGGCGCCCAGAGGCCGTACCAGGTCGCGACCTGGTAGCTGGCGAGGCCCTGCTCGGCGGCCGTCGGCAGGTCCGGAAAGCCCGGCGCGCGCTTGCTCGATGCCGTCGCCAGGGCACGGATGCGCCCGCTCTTGATGTGCGCGGACGAGGAGCCGAGGCCGTCGAACATCACGTCGACCTGGCCGGTGATCAGGTCCTGCAGGGCAGGCCCCGCGCCGCGGTAGGGGATGTGGGTGATGAAGGTCTTCGTCTGCAGCTTGAAGAGCTCGCCCGCGAGGTGGTGCGAGGTGCCGTTGCCGGCCGAGGCGTAGTTCAGCTTGCCCGGGTTCTTGCGCGCCAGCTCGAGGAAGCTCTTCAGGTCGGTGGCGGCGACCCGCTGCGGGTTGACGACGACCACCTGCGGCACGCTCGAGATCAGCCCGACCGGGATGAAGTCGGTCTCGATCGAATAGTCCAGCTTCGGGTACATCGAGGGAGCGATGGCGTGGTGCACCGCGCCCATGAAGAAGGTATAGCCGTCGGGCGCCATCTTCGCTGCCAGGCCGGCGCCGACCGTTCCGCCGGCGCCCCCCTTGTTGTCGATGATCACCTGCTTGCCGAGGTTCTTGGAGAGCACCGCGGTGAGCGGCCGCGCGAACGCATCGGTGCCGCCGCCGGCCGGGAAGGGCACGATGAAGGTGACCGGACGCGTCGGCCACGCCTGGGCGCGAGCGATGGGCAGGGCGAAGGGTGCGGCCAGCGCCGAGCCGGCGGCGGCGGCGCGCAGAAGGCGGCGCCGGCCGGGCGAGAAATCGAGGGACGAGGGCATGAGGTCTCCAGGGCTCCTGTGGATGCGGCCATTCTTTCCGCCCCGGCCAGGGCGTCAATCCTGACTAGCACGAGGCTGCCCGGCGCCGCATCGGCACGCGGTATGCCGGCGAATCGCACCCCGGCAACTCACGGAGGATCGGATGCCCCAGGCCAAGTGGACGGACAAGCGCGAGCGCCAGTACGAGCACATCAAGGAAAGCCTGAAGGAGCGCGGCAAGAGCGAGGACACGGCCGAGGAGATCGCCGCCCGCACCGTGAACAAGGAGCGGGCACGCGCCGGCGAGAGCAAGACGGCGAGCAAGACCTCGCTGAACGACATCTCGTCGGGACGTCGCGGCGGGCTGCGCTCGCATCGCGGCGAAGGCGGTCGGACCCGCGACCAGCTCTATGCCGAGGCGGCCAAGGCCAACATCAAGGGCCGCTCGAGGATGACGAAGGCCGAGCTCGAGCGGGCGGTCGGCCGCTGACGCCCCGGCGCGTCGAAAGACGCGCGGTTCGCGCCACGTGGGGACGTATCGCGGCCGATAGACTTTGCGCATGCCTGTCGCGCTCGTGCCTGCGCCTGTGGTCGGCCGGGTCCTTGCCGGCGCCGCGCTGGCGCTGACTGCCATCGCCGCACCCGGCCAGGACCGGGAGCCGGCTCCCGCTCCCGACCCCCCGGCAGCAACCGACACGGCGCCCGCCGCAATGCCCGCGCCGCCACCGCCGGGCGCGCAGCCCATCCCGACCGAGCGGCTCGCCCCGGTGGAGATCCGGTCCCGCCGGCCTGACGAGATGCAGGAGCGTCGCCAGTCGACCGCGGCCAAGATCGTCATCGGTCGCGAGGAGATCGATCGCTTCGGTGACGCCACGCTCGCCGACGTGCTGAAGCGACTGCCCGGCGTGACCCTGCAAGGCCCGCCCGGACGCGGCGGTGCGATCCGCCTGCGCGGCCTGGGCAGCGGCTACACCCAGATCCTGCTCGACGGCGAGCGCGTGCCGACGGGGTTCTCGCTGGATGCGCTGACGCCCGACCAGATCGAGCGGATCGAGATCCTGCGCGCGCCCACCGCCGAGACCGGTGCGCGCGCCATCGGCGGGACGATCAACATCGTGACGCGCGGCGGCTACACGCGCCGCGTGAACGATGTGCGCTTGAGCGTGGGGCACGAGAACGGGGGCGTGGGTCCGTCGCTCTCGTGGACGCGCAACCTGACCAGCGGCGCGTTCATCGTCAACTATTCGCTGAGCGCCTTCCACATCGAGCGCCATGCGAGCAGCCGGACGCGTACGACGGCACGGCGCCTCGAAGACGACGCGTTGACGCTCGAGCAGGACCTGCAGAGCCGCTCCACGGCGCGCGGCGAGGGCATCAATGCGACGGGGAGGCTGCAGTGGCGACCGGAGGGGGGCCGCGACACGTTGACGCTGACGCCGATCGTCTTCCACAACCGCTTCCGCTTCCACAGTGCCGGCACGCTGACGCAGACCGTCGGCAGCGTGGAGGCGCCGTTCCACACGTCTCGGGGGGATGGCGACAACGCCCGTTCGCTGCTGCGCCTGAACGGCCAATGGATGCACCGCTTCGACGACGGCGGCCGCTTCGAGTGGCGGGCGGGCATCGGGCAGATGCGCTTCCAGGTCGACGGCATCAGCAGGGAGACGACCGGCGGAGTCCTCACGCGCACGCTCGACGATCGCAGCCGCTGGCGCGACGGCACCGTGACGACGAGCGGGAAGCTCGTCCACACGACGTTGCAGGACCACAGCGTCCTTTCGGGCATCGAGTTCGAGTCGCATCGCCGCGAGGACAGCCGCGTCACGGTGCAGACGCCGGACCCGTTCGTCACGGACTTCGGCGACAACCTGAGCGCATCGTCGCTGCGCCTGGCCGCGTACGCGCAGGACGAGTGGAACCTCACTCCGAACTGGTCGGTGCATGCCGGCCTGCGCTGGGAGTCGATCCGCACGCGCGGCAGCCTCGAGGAGGACGTGCCGGTCGCGAGCAACCGGAGCAGCGTCTGGTCGCCCTTGCTGCATGCGGTCTGGAAGCCCGACCCTGCGGGCCGTGACCAGATCCGCATGAGCCTGACGCGGAGCTACCGCTCGCCGCTGCTCGCACAGCTCATCGCGCGGCCGGTGATCAACACCCGCTACGCCGTCGGCGGCCCAAACACGCCGACGCAGCCCGACCGCGCCGGCAACCCCGCCCTGCGTCCGGAGCTCGCCACCGGCATCGACGTCGCGGTCGAGCGCTACCTGCCCGGCACTGCATCCTGAGCGTCAACGTCTTCCGTCGTCACATCCGCGACTACATGCGCACCGTGACGACGCTGGAGACGGTCTCGTACTCGAGCGTTCCCCGCTACGTGGCGCGTGTGCGCAACGTCGGCGACGCCATGACGCAGGGCATCGAGGTGGAAGCGAAGTTCCGCGCCAGCGATCTCTGGCCATCGGCGCCACGCATCGACGTGCGGGCGAACGCGAGCGCCTTCGACTCGCGCGTCGAAAGCGTCGGCGGGCCCGACAACCGGCTCGACCAGCAGCCGGGCTACACCGCGAACCTGAGCGCCGACTACCGGCTGCCCGGTCTGCCGCTCACCATCGGCGGCAACGCCAACTGGACCCCGGGCTACACGACGCGTTTATCAGACACCCAGACCGTTTTCATCGGCCGCAAGCTGGTCTTCGACGCCTACGCGCTGTGGGTCTTCAACCCGGCGCTGCAGGTGCGCCTGACGCTCAGCAACCTGGCTCCCGACGAGTACGTCTTCGCCAGCGGCGTCGACGGCCCGGACCTCCAGGGCGTCCCCGTGCGCGAGACCTCGCGCACGACGCAGCCGACCCACCTGCACACGCAACTGCGCCTGGAAATGAAGCTCTGATCCGCCAGCCGCGGTGTTCAGCCCCTCGAACGCAAAACGATCGCCTAGACTCCGCCGCCTCGCGATGCCGGTGCCGGCACGCCCAGGAGAGCCACGATGAAGTTCAGCCGTCTGTTTGCCGCCGCCCTGGCGGCCCTCTTTGTCAACGCGCCCGCGGCGGCCCAGGGCAAGGGCGACATCCGCATCGCCCACGTCTACAGCAAGACCGGCCCGCTCGAGGCCTACGGCAAGCAGACGCAGACCGGCCTGATGATGGGCCTCGACTACGCCACCGGCGGCACGATGACCGTCAATGGCCGCAAGCTCACGGTCATCGAGAAGGACGACCAGGGCAAGCCGGACGTCGGCAAGAACCTGCTCGCCACCGCGTACGGCGACGACAAGGCCGACATCGCCGTCGGGCCGACCTCGTCGGGCGTCGCGCTGGCGCTGCTGCCGGTGGCCGAGGAGTACAAGAAGATCCTGCTCGTCGAGCCCGCCGTCGCCGACTCGATCACCGGCGACAAGTGGAACAAGTACATCTTCCGCACCGGCCGCAACAGCTCGCAGGACGCGATCTCGAACGCCGTCGCCCAGGACCGCGAGAACACCTCGATCGCGACCCTGGCCCAGGACTACGCCTTCGGCCGCGACGGCGTGAAGGCCTTCAAGGACTCGGTCAAGAAGGCGAAGATCGTCCACGAGGAGTACCTGCCGGCGGCGACCACCGACTTCACCGCGGGCGCGCAACGCCTGATCGATGCCCTGAAGGACAAGCCCGGCCGCAAGGTGATCTGGATCATCTGGGCCGGCGCGGGCAACCCGTTCAAGATCGCCGACCTCGACCTCAAGCGCTACAACATCGAGATCGCGACCGGCGGCAACATCATGCCGGCGATGGTGAACTACAAGCAGTTCCCCGGCATGGAGGGCGCCACCTACTACTACTTCGGCATCCCGAAGAACCCGGTCAACGAGTGGCTGGTCGCCAACCACTACAAGCAGTACAAGACCCCGCCCGACTTCTTCACCGCCGGCGGCATGAGCGCCGGGATCGCCATCGTCGAGGCGCTGAAGAAGACCGGCGCCGACACCCAGACCGAGAAGCTGATCAAGACCCTGGAAGGCATGAGCTTCGACACGCCGAAGGGCAAGATGACCTTCCGCAAGGAAGACCACCAGGCGATGCAGAGCATGTACCACTTCAAGGTCAAGGCCGATCCGGCGTTCGCCTGGGGCGTGCCCGAGCTGGTGCGCGAGATCAAGCCGGAAGAGATGCAGGTGCCCGTCCGCAACAAGCGCTGAGCCCCGCCCGCGAGACGCGCCGCCGCCGTCCGCGACCATGCTCGAGACGCGCGACCTGACCATCCGCTTCGGCGGGCACGTGGCGGTCGACCGGGTGTCCTGCCGGTTCTCCCCGGGCTCGCTGACGGCGATCGTCGGCCCGAACGGCGCCGGCAAGACGACCTACTTCAACCTGATCTCCGGCCAGCTGCGCGCCAGCGCCGGCTCGGTGCACCTGGACGGCGCCGACATCACCGGCGAGAGCGTGCCTCGACGCACGCACCGTGGCCTCGGCCGCGCCTTCCAGCTGACGCAGCTGTTCCCCAACCTGAGCGTGGCCGAGAACGTGCGCCTCGCCGTGCAGTCGCGGCGGCACGAGGGGCTGGACCTGTGGTCGGTATGGAGCGACCGCCGGGCGACCGCCGACCGCGCCGCCGAGCTGATCGAGCGGGTGCGCCTGCACGAGCGCCGCGACGACGTCGCCGCGAGCCTGCCGCACGGCGACCAGCGCAAGCTCGAGGTGGCGATGCTGATGGCGCTGGAGCCGAGCGTCTTCATGTTCGACGAGCCCACGGCCGGCATGAGCACCGACGACGTGCCGGTGGTCCTCGACCTGATCCGCGGCCTGAAGCAGGACCGGAGCAAGACCATCCTGCTGGTGGAGCACAAGATGGACGTGGTGCGCGAGCTCGCCGACCGCATCATCGTCCTGCACAACGGCCAGCTCGTCGCCGACGGCGAGCCCGAGGCGGTGATCGCCTCGCCCATCGTCCAGCAGGCGTACCTGGGCATGCCGGTGGTGGCGGAGGCGGCATGAGCGAGCCGATCCTGGCGCTGCGCGGCGTGCACACGCACATCGGCGCGTACCACATCCTGCACGGGGTCGACTTCGTCGTGCCGGCCAACGAGGTGACGATGCTGCTCGGCCGCAACGGCGCCGGCAAGACGACGACGCTGCGGACCATCATGGGACTGTGGCAGCCGTCGCAGGGCGAGATCGTCTTCGCCGGACAGCGGCTGAAGGGCGCCACGCCCGACATCGCGCGGCTCGGCATCGGCTACGTGCCGGAGAGCATGGGCATCTTCGCCGACCTGACGGTGCGCGAGAACATGCTGCTCGCGGCACGCGGCGCCCGCACGCTGGAGCAGGTCGATGCTCAGCGGCTCGAGTGGCTGTTCGGCCTGTTCCCGGCGCTCAAGAAGTTCTGGCTCCACCCCGCCGGCAAGCTCTCGGGCGGGCAGAAGCAGATGCTCGCCATCGGCAGGGCGATGATCGAGCCGCGCAGGCTCCTCCTCATCGACGAGCCGAGCAAGGGCCTCGCGCCGGCGATCGTGCAGAACCTCATCGCGGCGCTGCGCGAGCTGAAGAGCACGCAGACGGCCATCCTCCTCGTCGAGCAGAACGTGGCCGTCGCCAAGGCGCTCGGCGACAGCGTCGTCGTCATGGACAGCGGCCGCATCGTCCACGCCGGGTCGATGGCCGAGCTGGCCGGCGACGAAGCGATGCAGCAGCGCCTGCTCGGCCTGTCCCTGGCGGCGCACGCATGAGCGCGACCGCGCCGCCGATCGCCGCCGGCGCCGACACGGGCGCGATCCCCAAGACCAAGTTCGACCTCGTCCCGCTCGCCCTCGTCGCCGTGCTGGCGCTGGGCGCCCTGCCGGCCATCGACGCGCCTTCGACCTGGGCCACGCTCACCGTCGCCGGGCTGGCGATGGGCATGATCATCTTCATCATCGCCTCCGGCCTGACGCTGGTCTTCGGGCTCATGGACGTGCTGAACTTCGGCCACGGCGTCTTCATCGCCCTGGGTGCGTACCTGGCGGTCAGCGTCTTCGCCGGCATGGCCGACTGGACCACGTCGACCGACGTCATGCGCAACCTGGTGGCGATCTTCGCCGCGCTGCTCGCCGGCGCCGCCGTCGCCGGCGTCGCCGGGATCGTCTTCGAGCGGCTGCTCGTGCGACCCGTCTACGGGCAGCACCTGAAGCAGATCCTGATCACGATGGGCGGCCTCATCATCGGCGAAGAGCTGATCAAGGTGTTCTGGGGCCCGACGCCGATCGCGCTCGAGCTGCCGCAGGGGATGCGCGGCGTGTTCACGGTCGGCGAGGCGGCGGTCGAGAAGTTCCGGGTCCTCGCCGCCGTCATCGGCGCCGTCGTCTTCCTGGCCCTGTTGCTGGTCCTCAACCGCACCAAGCTCGGACTGCTCATCCGCGCCGGCGTGCAGGACCGCGAGATGGTCGAGAGCCTCGGCTACCGCATCCGGCGCCTCTTCGTCGGCGTGTTCGTCGCCGGCTCGGCGCTGGCCGGCCTGGGCGGGGCGCTCTGGGGCATCAACCAGCACGGCGTCAGCCCGCAGATCGGCGCCAGCGTCAACGTCCTGATCTTCATCGTCATCATCATCGGCGGCCTCGGCTCGACGACCGGCTGCTTCGTCGGCGCGCTGCTCGTCGGGCTGATGGCCAACTACACCGGCTTCCTGGCGCCGAAGGTCGCCATGTTCTCCAACATCGGCCTGATGGTCGCCATCCTGCTCTGGCGGCCGCGCGGCCTCTATCCGGTGACCAGCCGCTAGCGCCCATGCTGCGCCGCCTGCTCTCCAACGACCTGCCGCGCAATCGCTGGCTCGCCGTGCTGCTGCTCGCGATCTTCCTGGCCCTGGCGCTGACGCCCTTCATCTTTCCGGGCACGCGGGCGCTCAACGTCGCCGCCAAGGTGATCGTCTTCATCCTCCTCGTCGCCAGCTTCGACCTGCTGCTCGGCTACACCGGCATCGTCAGCTTCGCGCACACGATGTTCTTCGGCATCGGTGCCTACGGCGTCGCCATCGCTGCGACGCGGATCGGGCCGACCTGGCCGGCGCTCGGGCTCGGCATCGCGTGCGCGCTCGCGGTCTCGCTGGTGCTCTCGCTGCTGATCGGCCTCTTCAGCCTGCGCGTGCGGGCGATCTTCTTCGCCATGATCACGCTGGCGGTCGCCTCCGCGTTCGCGACGCTGGCCTCGCAGCTGGCGGACCTCACGGGCGGTGAGGACGGCCTCACGTTCAAGGTGCCGGAGGCGCTGCAGCCGGGCACCGAGTACGCGGCCGAGCCCTTCCTCGGCGCTTCGCTCGACGGCCGCTTCGTCACCTACTACCTGATCTTCTTCGCCGCGCTGCTGCTCGTCCTGGCGCTGCTGCGCATCGTCAACTCGCCGTTCGGGCGCGTCCTCCAGGCGATCCGCGAGAACGACTTCCGGGCCGAGGCGATCGGCTACCGGACGGTGGTCTACCGGACGATCGCCAGCGTCCTCTCGGCCCTGTTCGCCACCCTGGCCGGCGTGCTGCTCGCGCTCTGGCTGCGCTACAACGGGCCGGACACAACCCTGTCGTTCGAGATCATGCTCGACGTGCTGCTCATCGTCGTCATTGGCGGCATGGGCACGATCTACGGCGCCGTCGTCGGCAGCGTGCTGCTCGTGCTGGCCCAGAACTACCTGCAGGACCTCATGAAGCTCGCCGCCGGCGCCGTCGAAGGCGTGCCGCTCTTGGCGCACATCGTCTCGCCCGACCGCTGGCTGCTCTGGCTCGGCATCCTGTTCGTGCTCTCGGTCTACTACTTCCCGAGCGGCGTCGTCGGCCGGCTGCGCGCGATGCGCGCCGGCGCGGCGAGCGGGCGCCCCTGACCGCGCGCGACCGGCGGTCCTAGCCGCCCGGGGTGGCGCAGATCGCCGGCAGGACGGTCCCGATCGGCTCGCGCAGCACCGCATCGGCGTGCTCGTCCATGGCCGTCGGCTGGTCGTTGACGATGACGATGCGGGCGCCGGCGCGCGCCGCGATCGGCACCATGCCGGCCACCGGATACACCTGCAGCGTCGTGCCGACAGTCAGGAGCAGATCGGCTTCGGCGGCGACGTCCATCGCCTTCGCGATCACCTGCGGAACGAGGGCCTGGCCGAACGAGATGGTGTCGCTCTTCAGGATGCCGCCGCAGTGCACGCAGTGCGGGTCCTCCTCGCCGGCCCGGACCCGGTCGAGCGCGTCCTGCATCGGCGCGCGCCAGCCGCAGCCCCAGCACATCACGCGGCGCATCGTCCCGTGCACCTCGACGACCCGCTCCGGCGACTGGCCGGCGCGCTGGTGCAGCTCGTCGATGTTCTGCGTCACCAGCGCGTGCAGCTTGCCACGCCGCTCCAGCTCGACGAGCGCGCGGTGGCCGGCGTTCGGCTCCGCCGTCCAGGCGCCGTGGTCCACGCGCGATCGCCAGGCCGCCTTGCGGACCTCGGCGTCGGCGAGGTAGTTCTGGATCGTCGACTGCTTCTCGGCGGCCGGGTTCCTGGTCCACACGCCCTTGGGGCCGCGGAAGTCGGGAATGCCGGAGTCGGTGGAGATGCCGGCACCAGTGAGGACCACCACCTTGTCGGCGGCAGTGATCCATTCGCGAACGGTGGAGAGGAGGTCTGTCATGGCCGGTTGCGCAGGGTTGCGGCCATCGTAGCGGCGCGCGCGAAGCGCACGGCGGCGATGGCTTCCGGGTCGCCGCGACTCCGCTGACGGAGGGTGATTGACATCGCCGTCGCGCGGCGTATGGTCGCCAGCGTCGCGCCAGGGCGTGGTCTTCGCGGTTCGCCGCCAGCCTCCATGACAGCAGCTCTGCTTCCCTCCCGTGCCGCGCTCCTCATCGCCTGCTGGTCGGGGCTTGCCGCCGCGCAGACGCTGCCGCCGCCCAACGCCGGCTCGGTCCTCCAGCAGGTGCAGCCCTCGCTCGTGCCGGCGCCGGCGCCGGGCAGCGCCCAGACGCTGCCGCCGCTGAACGTGCCGAGGGCCGTCACCGCGCCGGCGGCCGGTGGCGGTCGGGTCGACGTCAAGGGCTTCCGCATCGCCGGCCTGACGACGACGCAGGCCGAACCGCTGCTGCCGGCGCTGCAGAAATACGTCGGTGCGGGCAAGACCCTGGCCGATCTCGAGGACGCGGCCAAGGACGTCGAAGTCGTGCTGCAGCGCCGAGGCCTCTTCCTCGCCCAGGTCTACGTGCCGGAGCAGACGCTGAGCGACGGCGTCGTGACCTTGCAGGTGCTGGAAGGCCGCATCGGCTCGGTCAAGGTCGAGGTCGGGCCCGGGGTGCGCGTCGCCGCGGAGCGGCTCGACCGCATCGTCGCCATCCTGCGCGGCAACCCCGTGGCCGAGCGCGAGCTCGTGGAGCGAGCGCTGTTCACCCTGGGCGACCTGCGCGGCATCGCCGTCAGCACGGCGCTCACCCCGGGCAACACGATCGGACACGCGGACCTTGTGGTCAAGGTGTCGAAGGGCGCCGATTTCGCGACCACGATCGACGTCGACAACGGCGGCTCGCTCTTCACGGGGCGCTTTCGCGTCAATGCCGGCTTCGACTGGTTCAATCCGAGCGGCCGCGGCGACGTCGCCTCCCTGCGGGCGCAGGTGACGACCAACCTGGGCGCCAAGTTCGTGCGCGCGTCCTGGCTGACGCCGATCAATGCCGTGGGCACCAAGTTCGGCGTTGCTGCCAGCTACCTCAAGTACGAGCTCGGCTCGGCGCTCTTCTCGAGCCTCGCTGCCGACGGCACCGCGGAGGCCTACTCGCTGCAGCTGCTGCATCCGCTGATCCGCTCGCGCAACAACAACGTCTTCCTGCAGGCGAGCACGGACTACCGCCGCTTCGAGGATCGCGTCCAGGCCATCCCCCTGGTCACGAAGAAGGACATCGCGCCCTACGTGACGCTCGGCGTGGTCGGCGACTTCCGCGACACCTTCGCGGGCGGCGGCATCACCAACTACACGGTGAACGCGGTCGGCGGCCGGCTGCGCTTCAGGACCGAGGACGAAGCGGTCGTCGATGCCGCGAACTACCGCTCCGCCGGCAAGTACGCGAAGCTGCAGCTCGGCGCGTCGCGGCTGCAGGTGCTGCCGAACAAGCACTATCTCTTCGTCAGCGCCGTGGCGCAGCTGGCGAGCAAGAACCTCGACAGCTCCGAGAAGTTCAGTCTCGGCGGACCCTACGGCGTTCGCGCCTACCCGTCGCCCGAGTCGCCCAGCGATTCCGGCCTGATCACGACCTGGGAATACCGCGCGCCGCTGCCGATCACCCGCGTTCCCGGCGACTGGATCTTCACCGTCTTCGGCGACTACGGCGTCGGGCGCCTGCACCAGGATCCGCTGCCGACGGACGTCGGCAACACGCGCAAGCTGGTCGGGCACGGCCTGGGCCTCACCTACGGCGGCAGCAAGGGCCTGCTGGTGAAGGCCTGGATCGCGATGCGCGGCGGCACGCGCGCCCAGAGCGACGACAGCAAGGTCCGTCTCTACGCCCTCGTCAGCCAGCCGTTCTGAGGCGACCCATGAACAAGCACCTCCATCGTCTCGTCTTCAGCCGCTCGCGCGGCTTCTGCGTCGCGGTTGCCGAGACCTCGACGGTCGCCGGCAAGGCCGCCTCCGGCGAGCGCTCGGCGCGGCGCGGTGCGAGCCTCGTCGCGGCCGGGCTGCTGGCGCTCGGGCTGCTGGCTGCCGTCGACGCCTCGGCGCAGGCGACCCCGGCGGCCGGCGCACCGTCGGTGCTGCCCGGCGGCGGCAGGATCGTCAGCGGCACGGGCAGCATCGCCACGAGCGGCGCGGCGATGACCGTCCAGCAGTCGACGCCGCGCCTGATCGCCGACTGGCAGAGCTTCTCGATCGGCGCCGGCAACGCCGTGCGCTTCGTCCAGCCGTCGGCCGGCGCGGTGGCGCTGAACCGCGTCACCGGCAACCAGGCGAGCGAGATCTTCGGCTCGCTCACCGCCAACGGGCACGTCTACCTGCAGAACGCGAACGGGGTGCTGTTCGCCCCCGGCTCGCAGGTGAGCGTCGGCAGCCTGGTCGCGACCTCGCTGGCGGTGGACCCGGCGCACTTCATGCAGGGCACCCTGCGCATGGCCGGCGGCAGCCGGGCCTCGGGCCCGGTGGCCAACGAAGGCAGCCTCGTCGCCGCGCCGGGCGGCCATGTCGTGCTCGCCGCGCCGCGCGTGTCGAACGCCGGCACGATCAGCACGCCGGGCGGCACGACGGCGCTCGTCGCCGGCAACGCGGTCGACGTCGACCCGACCGGCTCCGGACTGCTGACGATCAGCGTGCCGGTCGCCTCGATCGAGGCGAGCCTCCGGCAGTCGGGGATCGTCAATGCCGACGGCGGCGCGGTCCAGCTCGCCGCCGCGGCCAGCGACGCCGCCTTGCGCACCGTGATGCAGGTCGGCGGCGTCGTGCGCGCCCGCAGCATCGAGCAGCGTGGCGGGCAGATCCTGCTCTCGGGCGGCAGCAGCGGCGTCGTGGCCGTCGACGGCGTGCTCGACGCATCGGCGCCGACGTCGAGCGGGGGCACCATCAAGGTCCTCGGCGAGCGCGTCGCGCTGACCGGTGCCGCCCGTCTTGACGCCAGCGGTGCGAGCGGCGGCGGCACCGTGCTGGTCGGCGGCAACTGGCAGGGCCAGGGGCTGGAAGCCAACGCCCGCGACGCGTACGTCGCTGCCGGCGCCGTGCTCGACGCCAGCGCGACGGAGCGCGGCGACGGCGGGCAGGTCGTCGTCTGGTCCGACGGCCGCACGAACTACTTCGGCCAGGCCAGCGCGCGCGGCGGCGGGCAGGGCGGCGACGGCGGCCGCATCGAGGTCTCGGGCCAGGGATCGCTGCGCTTCGAGGGCGGCGCCGACCTGCGCGCGCCGCGCGGGCGGGTCGGCAGCCTCCTGCTCGATCCGACCTTCCTCATCGTCGGCAACACGGCCGACGTGAACGGCGACGGGAACACGGGCGACGATCTCGCCGCCAACGTCTTCGCCGGCGATCCGGGCGGGACCAGCCAGGTGACGGCGACCCGCGTCGCGTCGCTGCTCGCCACCACCAACGTGACGCTGCAATCGACGCAGACGCTCAGCGTCAACGCGCCGGTCACGGTCGCCGCCGGCGGTGCGGCGTCGACCCTGGCGTTGCAGAGCCCGCAGATCGCCGTCACCGCGCCGATGACGCTGAACAACGCCTCCCTGACGGCGACCGCTGCCCAGTCGGTCGTGCTCGGCGCGTCGGTGCAGTCGAACGCCTCGGTCTCGCTCGCCTCGCCATCGATCACGGTGAACGCGCCGCTGAGCGCGCCCGACGTGGTGCTGACCGCAAGCGGCACCATGAGCCAGAGCGCGGCGGGCGCGATCACGGCCACCAACCTGAGCTTGCGCCGGCCGGGGGCCGCATCCGGCGCCGCGACCGTCACCTTCGGCGCGGCCGACAACCAGGTCGCGAACCTCTCGATGGACATCAACGACGGGACCTTCCGCGTCGTCAACCCGGCCGGGGTGCCGCTCAGCTTGAGCGGCAGCGCCGACGCCGTCACCCTGCTGGCGGTGAACACCGCCGTCACGCAACCCCTGGTGCCGGGCGGCGCGCTGACGCTCGGTGTCGGCGAGGGCGCGCCCTTCTCGCTGACGACCACCGGCACCGGCAACGTCACGCTCGACAACGCCGCCAACAACTTCCAGAGCGGGATGAGCTTCAACGTGGCCGGCAACCTGAGCATCCGCGAGACCGGCTCGATGAGCGTCAACGGCGGGGTGGCGACGGGCGATGTCGTGCTGCGCGCGACAGGCGTGTTCTTCCTGAACGGCGACATCGGTGGCCGAAACATCGACATCACCAGCGTCGGCTTCAACGCCGACGACACGCTGCTGCTCACCCCTTCGGGCGGCCGCTTCTTCATCCGCTCGAGCGACTTCACGCTCGACAACTTCAACTCGCCGCTGTTCGGCACCGGGCCCAACGACATCAACTACGTCAGCCTGGGCGGCTACACGGGCCCCGATCCCACCACCGGCAACGGCTTGTACACGAACCGCACCGGAACGATCACGCCGCCGAACGCCGACAACCCCCCGGTCGCGAAGGTCTACGACGGCACGACCGGCTTCGCCTTCACTCAGGCGGGACCGACGGCAACGGCGACGCTGGAGCTCGTGGGGCCCGGGCCGTTCGCCGTCAACACCTACACGATCGCCAGCAGCGGCAACTTCGCGGACGAGAACGCCGGCGTGAACAAGGGGCATACGGTCGCGGCGACGACGAACACCCGGGCCGTCAACCCGGCGCAGCTCGTCTACCTCGGCCTTCGCTTCGCCGGCTACACGCGTGCACCGGGCCTGCACAGCCCGGGCGCGCCAGGCAACCCGGTCTCGCAGATCACGCAGCGGCCGGTCACCGGGACCGGCATCAACGGCGTCGACCGCGTCTATGACGCGACCACCAACCTGGCTCTCGACACGTCGGGGGCCGGGCTCGCCGGAACCATCGCCGGCGACCTCGTGACACTGGTGACGAGCGGCGCCACGGGGACGCTCTTCGACAAGAACGCCGGCGTCGACAAGCCCTACGCCATCGGCGGGCTGTCATTGGCGGGGCCGGATGCCGGCAACTACCTCATCACCGGTGCCATCGGCGAGCCGCCGACGATCACGCCGCGCGGCATCGCCTCGACGGGGCTCGCCGGCGTGAACCGGGTGTACGACGGCACGACCGTCGTGGCCGTGAACAGCGCCGGCGGCGTGCTCACCGGCGTGCTGCCCGGCGACGTGGTCGGCATCGCCGCCGCCGGGCTCAGCGGGACCGTCGCGAACAAGAACGTCGGCGTCGCCAAGCCGGTGACGGTCGGCACGGTGACGCTGGCCGGGCCCGATGCCGGCAACTACGTGGCCAGCGATGCCAGCGGCGCGACGGCGACGATCACGCCGCGGCCGATCACCTCGACCGGCATCACCGGCGTCGATCGCGTCTACGACACGACGACGACGGTGGCCGTCAGCACCGCCGGCGCGACGCTCGGCAACACGGTGGCGGGCGACAACGTCAGCCTCGTCGGCAGCGCCGCCACCGGCAGCATCGCCGACAAGAACGTCGGCGTCGCCAAGCCGGTCACCGTCGCCGGCCTCGCGCTCGGCGGCAGCGATGCGGTGAACTACAGCCTGACCGACGCCAGCAGCCCGACGGTCAACATCACGCCCTTCGTCCTCCAGGCGACCGGCATCCGTGCCATCGACCGTCCCGTCAACGGCGGCACCGTGGTCGACCTCGACACCGCGGGTGCCGGCGTCGCCGGTGTCCTGCCGGGCGACGTCGTCGGCGTCGACGCGAGCGCGGCGGTGGGTTCCGTGGCGACGCCCGACCCGGGCCTGGCCAAGCTGGTGACGGTGACCGGCATCGCCCTCACCGGACCCGACGCCATCAACTACTCGATCGCGCCGACGCCGATCGGCCCGACCGGCGGCGGCCTGACGGTGCGCATCCTCAGCGCCAGCTCGGCCCTCTTCGAGGAGCTCCGCTTCAAGGAGTACCTGCAGGCGGTCAGCGATGCGCAGGAGCCGTTCCGCCGTGCCATGGCCGAGGCGCTCGCGTCCGGCTTCGGCAAGGAGAACATCCGCAGGCAACTGCAGCGCGGGCTCGTCTTCGAGACCGGCCTGGCGCCGCCGGCGATCGAGATCATCGAGTCGGCCGGCAAGCCCGCCACGTGCACGCCGACGGCCGGCGCGGTGCTGGTCTGTGCCCGCTGAGGGAAGGTTCGCGGCGGTGCGACTCGGGCGGCGCGCGCTGCTCCGCGCGGCGGCCGGCGCGGCTGCGCTCGCCGGACTGGGCGCGCGCACGGCGGCGCGCGCGCAGGCGTCGGGCGCGCCCGCGCTCCTCGTCGGCAACACGTCCTACAACCCGCGCGAGGAGAGCCTGCCGCCGGCGCAGAAGTGCCTGCGCGACCTCGAGCCGCGCCTGCGCCGCTTCGGCTTCGACGTGGTGACGCTGCACGACCCGACCATCGCTCAGGTCCAGGCGGAGCTGGCCAGGCTGCAGAAGGCGGTGGCCGCCAACCCGCATGCGCCCGCCGTCTTCTACTTCGTCGGCCACGGCTTCCAGTCCAACGCCGAGAACTTCCTGGTCCCGGCCGGCGGCGACCTCAGCACCGCGCCTGCGCAGCTGGCGAAGCACTGCGTCTCGCTCGAGAAGGACGTGTTCACGCAGCTGAAGCGCAGCGGCCCGGCGGCCACCGTCATCATGGTCGACGCCTGCCGCACGCCCGACCGGCCGCGCACGCCGGGCGAGGGCTACAACCAGACGATGCCGCCGGACGGCTGCCACGTCGCCTTCGCCACCGGGCCCGGCAAGCGCGCGTTCGCGCCCAACGACCCCGACCGGCACACGCTGTTCGCGGAGGTCCTGGTCAGCGAGCTGGAGACCTCGCCGCCGGATCGCTCGATCCTGCTGACGCTCGAAAGCGTGCGGGCCAAGGTCGCGAACCGCGTCAACGGCATCGACGCGATCGTGCGCGCCTTCGGCCGCAACGCGCAGGAGCCGGAGCTCGCCTCCAACGTCCGCGGCGATCCGAGCTGGGCGCCGCTCGCGAGCAGCGCGCCGGCCGGATCGCCGGTGGCGCGCCCGCCGGAGGCGAAGGCGAACGACGCCAGGCCGCCGGACGCCAAGGCGCCGGACCCCACGGCCGCCGCCCGCGAGCTCGAGGCCGTGCGCGGGCTGGCCTCGCCCGAGGAAGCCGCCGCCCGCCTCAAGGCGCTGCTGCAGGGCACGGCGCAGGGCGACGACGCGGACATCGCCAACCTGCGCCTGCGCGACCTCGAGAAGGTGCTGAGCGCGGCGCGCACGGCGCGCCTGGAGCTCGACATCGCCAGGCTCAGCGCCGGCAAGCCGGCGAACGTCGCCGAGGACATGACGAAGGCGCTGCGCGGCGACAAGTACGCCGCCCTGCGCGTCGCCGAGAGCCTGCCCCGGCCGAGTGGAACGAGCGAGCTGATCGAGCGCACCGAGCACGGCCGCTGGATGATCTTCGCGTCCCACCTCGGCAACGGCATCGCCGCCTATCGGCTCAGCGAGCACTTCCGCAACGTCGACCGGCGCGATGCCGAAGCGGCCCGCTACCTGGCGCTGGCCCGCGCCAACCAGTACACGCCGCCGCGCCAGCTCGACGCCGGCCGCTAGGCGCCGTCACGCTGGAGCGGCACCGATAAACTGCGGTCATGAACGCTGGCCGGCCATCGGATCCAGGAGCGGAGGGTCCGGCGCCGACGCTGACGGTCGACGCCATCGACCTGTACGAGCGCGACGTCACCTTGCGAATGCCGTTCCGCTTCGGCGTCGTGACGCTGACCGAGGCGCCGCAGGCCTTCGCCCGCGCCCGTGTCCGCCTCGCCGACGGCCGCACCGGCGAAGGCATGGCGGCCGAGCTGCTGGCGCCGAAGTGGTTCGACAAGAACCCGGCGCTCAGCAACGAGGACAACTTCGACCAGCTGCGTGCCGCGCTGACCCTGGCCCGCGGCCTGTACCTCGGCGGCGCCGAGGCCACCGCCTTCGGCCACTTCGCGCGCCATTACCGCGCGCAGATCGAGCGCGGCGCGGGGCAGGGCCTGATCCCGCTGGTCGCCAACTATGGGCCGGCCCTGATCGACCGCGCCGTGATCGACGCCCTCGGCCGGGCGCTCGACCTGCCGTTCCACGCCGTCGTCCGACGCAACCTGGCCGGCATCCGGGCCGACGAGCTCTGTCCCGATCTGGCCGGCTTCGATCTCGGTGCGTTCCTCGAGCGCCTGCGCCCGACGTCGGTCATCGAGGCGCGGCACACCGTCGGCCTGGTCGATCCGATCACCCGCGCCGACCAGACCGAGCGCGTCGGCGACGGCTTGCCCGAGACGCTGGAGGAGGTGGTGGCGACGTACGGCCACCGCTGGTTCAAGCTCAAGGTCGCCGGCCAGGTCGAGGCCGACATCGACCGGTTGGCGCGCATCGCCCGCGTGCTCGACCGCATCGACGGCGCCTACCGCGCCTCGCTCGACGGCAACGAGCAGTACGACAGCGTCGACGGCGTCGTCGAGCTCTGGGCGCGCATGCGTGCCGAGCCGCGCCTGGCCCGCCTCTGCGAGAGCGTCGCCTTCATCGAGCAGCCCATCAAGCGGCAGGCGGCGCTGGCGCAGGACGTCGCCGTCTTGTCGGCCGAGAAGCCGGTGATCATCGACGAGTCGGACGACTCGCTCGACGCCTTCGTGCGGGCCCGGGCCATGGGCTACCGGGGCGTGTCCTCGAAGACCTGCAAGGGCTTCTACAAGTCGATCCTCAACCGCGCCCGCTGCGCGAAATGGAACCGTGAGGCCGGCCACGACGACGGCAAGGACCTGCAGGCGGCGCCGTACTTCATGAGCGCCGAGGACCTCACGATCCAGGCCGGCCTCGCCCTGCAGCAGGACCTCGCCCTCGTCTCGCTGCTGGGCATCAGCCATGTCGAGCGCAACGGCCATCACTACGTCAACGGCATGGCGGCGCTGCCGGCGGCGGAGCAGCAGGCATTCCTCAACGCCCACCCGGACCTCTACGAGCAGAGCCGCGGCGCCGTGCGCCTGCGCATCCGCGACGGCAGGCTGTCGATCGGCTCGCTCGGCGGCGCCGGCTTCGCCAGCGGCGCGGCCCCCGACTGGACCTCGATGCGGCCGATGCCGAGCGGCGGATCCGGCGCATGAACGAGCCCCGCGCCAGCGCCCCGGACGCGGCCGGCCCGGGCCTCGGTCGCCGCGTGGGCGCGGCCTTCGTCTACTACCTGCCGAGCCTGCTGGTGATGATCGCCATGGTCGTGCTCTGGCAGGTCGGCGTGATGGCGCTGGGCGTCAAGGAATACATCCTGCCGACGCCGATCTCGGCGCTGCGGACGCTGGGCGATCCGAACTACCGCTGGACCGCGAACCTGCTGGCGACGCTCTATGCCGTGCTCGGCGCCTTCGCGCTGTCGGCCGTGCTCGGCGTGGCGCTGGCGGTCGTCATCGTCTGGAACGACCTGCTGATGCGCACCGTCATGCCGGTGCTGATCCTCTTCAACACCCTGCCGAAGATCGCCCTGGCGCCGCTGTTCGTGGTCTGGCTCGGCTACGGCATCTGGCCGAACATCGTCATCGGCACGACCATCGCCTTCTTCCCGATGGTCGTCAACACCGCCGTCGGTCTGGCGAGCGCCGAGCCCGAGATGCTCGACCTCGTGCGCACGCTGCGCGCCAGCCGCTGGCAGGTGCTGAAGAAGATCCGCTTCCCCAACGCCGTGCCCTACATCTTCGTCGGCCTCAAGCTGGCGGCGACGATGAGCGTCATCGGCGCCCTGGTCGGCGAGTTCGTCGCCTCCGAGAAGGGGCTCGGATCGCTCATCATCAGCGGCGGCGTGACGATGCAGACCTCGTCGATCTTCGCCTCGCTGGTGCTGATCTCGGCGATGGGGCTGCTGCTCTACGGCCTCGTCGTCGCGGTCGAGCGGATCGTGGCGCCCTGGGCGCATCGCGAATGACGGACGCACACACTTCGAACCACGACAAGGAGACACGCACCATGGAACACCGCACCGAACCCACGAGCCCTGAGACCTCTTCCACCCGCCGCGGCTGGCTTCGCGCCTTCGCCGCGGCGGTCGTCGCTGCGTCGGCGCTGCCGGCGGCGGCGCAGGAGAAGGTCCAGCTCCAGCTGAACTGGTTCCAGCTCGCCGACCACTCGCCCATCTACCTCGCGTTGAAGAAGGGCTACTACAAGGAGGAGGGGCTCGACCTCACCGTCCTGCGCGGCAGCGGCTCGGCGGACAGCGCCAAGAAGGTCGACCTCGGCCAGTCCGACATCGGCATCTCCGACGCGCCGACGGTGCTGACGGCGATCAGCAAGGGCGCCAACCTGAAGATGGTCGCCGTCGTCTACGACAAGGCCGGCAACAACGTCTTCTTCAGGAAGAGCGCGAACATCAAGACGCCGAAGGACCTGGTCGGCAAGAAGATCGCCGTGCCGCCGGCCGATTCCCACCGCGTTCTCTGGCCCGCCTTCGCCGCCATGCACGGCATCAAGGACGACGCGGTGACGCTGGTCAACGTCAAGCCCGAGGGCAAGCAGGCGATCGTCGCCGCCAACGAGGTCGACGCCTCCTTCGATCTCTACACCAGCTACGCGATCTGGGAGAAGGTGCTCGGCAAGGGCGAGGTCGGCCACCTGCTGTGGGCCGACTTCGGCCTGCCCATCTACGGCCACACCTACTTCGTCAACAACGACACGATCCGGAAGAACCCCAAGCTGATCGAGAAATTCCTGCGCGCCACGCACAAGGGTTGGCGCGACGCGAAGGCGAACCCGGCGGCGTCGATCGACGCGATGGTCGAGCAGGTGCCGGGGCTCGACCGGGCGACGCTGCTCGCGACGATGCCGCAGATCCTCGATCTCTGCGTCACCGAGCGCTCGACCAAGCACGGCCTCGGCTGGATCGAGCCGGAGCTGATGCAGAAGACGATGGACATCACCTTCGCCAGCAACAAGTCGGAGAAGCCGATCGTGCTGAACGACACCTTCACCAACCAGTTCAGCAGCAAGATCAAGCCGTAGCCGGGAGCGGCGGTGGGCCATGCGCGGGCCTGGCTCCGGCTCGCCGCCGCGGGCTCCATCGTCGTGAGGTCGCCTTCGCCGTCGCGCGGCGCGCGGCGGCGGCAGCGCGTGGGTACAGCTCTTGCCTCGGCGGGCCATGCACCTGAACCACGTCCGCCTGGGCAGCGGCAAGCCGCTCCTGCTTGTGCATGGCCTCGGCGGCAGCTGGCGCTCGTGGGAACCGATCCTCGCGCCGCTGTCGGCGCAGCGCGAAGTCATCGCCGTCGACCTTCCCGGCTTCGGCGGCAGCGCGCCGCTCGACGAGCTTCCTTCGATCGGCAGCCTCGCGACGGCGCTGGCGTCGTTCATCGCCGCTTCCGGGCTGCAGGGCGTCGACGCCGTCGGCAGCTCGCTGGGCGCGCGGGTCATCCTCGAGCTCGGCCGCCGCGGCGGCAGCGTCGGCGCGATCGTCGCGCTCGACGCCGGGGGCTTCTGGGAGCCGTGGGAGCGCCATGCCTTCTTCGCGTCGACATGGCTGTCGATGCAGGCGCTTCGCGCAATGCGGCCGCTGCTCCCGGTGCTCGCGCGCAGCGGTGCCGGCCGGGCCCTGCTCCTGGCCAGGCTCTCGGCCAGGCCGGTGGCCGTGCCGCCCGAGATGGCGCTGCAGGAGATGCGCGGCTATGCGTCGACGCCCGCCGGCCGCCGCCTCATCTTCCAGCTCGCCTACCGCGAGCCGGACCTCGGTGCTCCGCCGGGCGCCTTGCGCGAGCCGGTGGTGATCGGCTGGGGGCGGCACGACCGGATCTTCTCGGCGGCGCACGCACGGCGTGCACTGGCCCTGTTTCCCGATGCGCGGCTGCACTGGTTCGAGCACTGCGGCCATTTCCCGCAATGGGACGCGCCCGACGCGACCGTGCGACTGATCCTCGAGACGACCGGCACGCGCGGCCTCGATGACCCCGTCAGCCCGGGCCGAACGGCCACGTCGGCGGCGCCACCGCCCGGCCCCGGCGCCGGCGATCACCGAGCGGCCGGCGGCGCGTCGCTCAGGAGCGGCCGACGCCGCTTCTCACTCGTGCTCGCGTGACTTGAACTCGCCGACGAGTTGCTGCTGCGTGTTCGGCGGCACCGGCTCGTAGTGCGCGAACTCGACGAGGTAGCGGCCCTGGCCGCTGGTCAGGGCGTTCAGCCGGTTCTGGTAGCCGAGCAGCTCGGACATCGGCGCCTGCCCGCGGACCACGATCGTGCCGGGCGCGCCGCGGCTCGTGCCGCTGACCATGCCGCGACGCGACGCCAGGTCGCCGGTGATGTCGCCGAGCGTGGCCTCCGGCGCGGTGATCTCGATGTCGACGATCGGCTCGAGGACGATGGGCCGTGCCTCGCGCACGGCGGCGAGGAAGGCCTTGCGGCCGGCCGTGACGAACGCGACCTCCTTGCTGTCGACGCTGTGGTGCTTGCCGTCGTAGACGACGACACGCACGTCGACGACCGGGTAGCCGGCGATGGCGCCGCCGGCCAGCACCTCGCGCACGCCCTTCTCGACCGCCGGGATGAACTGGCCGGGGATCGTGCCGCCCTTGACCTGGTCGACGAACTCGAAGCCGGCGCCGCGCGGCAGCGGCTCGACGCGCAGGTAGACCTCCCCGAACTGGCCGGCGCCGCCGCTCTGCTTCTTGTGCCGGTGGTGCCCTTCGGCCGGGGCGCTGATCGTCTCGCGGTAGGCGATGCGCGGCGGCCGCGTCTGCACCTCGAAGCGATGCGTGTCGCGCAGTCGCTCCAGCAGCACGCGCAGGTGCAGCTCGCCGAGCCCGTAGACGACGGTCTCGTTGCTGCCCGAGACGTGCTCGAGGCGCAGGCACGGGTCCTCGTCGACGAGCTTGCTGAGGATCTCCCACATCCGCTGCTCGTCGCCCGGACGCTTCGGCTCGATGGCGATGCCGTGCACCGGCTTCGGGAAGGGCAGCGGCGCGAGGTGGATGTGGTCGTCCTCGGCGGCGTCGTGCAGGACGGCGTCGTAGCGGATCTCGTCGACCTTGGCGACCGCGGCGATGTCGCCGGGCACCGCCTGGGCGACTTCGACATGGTCCTTGCCCTGCAGCATGAAAAGGCGCCCGACCTTGAACGGCTTCCTGCCGTCGCCGATGTAGAGGAGGCTGTCCTTGGTGACCGTCCCCTGGTGGACGCGGAACACGCCCATCCGCCCGACGAAGGGATCGACCGTCACCTTGAAGACGTGGGCGAGCACGTGCCAGCCGGGGTCGGGGACGGCGACCATCGGCTCGGCGGCGTCGCCCTCGCCGCGCAGGAATTCCGGCGGGTTGGCCTCGCCGGGGTGCGGCAGGACGCGGACCATGATGTCGAGAAGCTCGCGGACGCCGGCGCCGGTGCGCGCCGAGACGAAGCAGACCGGGATCAGGTGTCCCTCGCGCAGCGCCTGCTCGAGCGGCGCGTGCAGCTCCGATGCATCGACGTCGCCCTCCTCGAGGTAGCGCTCGACGAACGCGGCATCGACCTCGACCACCTGCTCGACGAGTGCCCGGTGCGCCGTGTCGACGCTGCCGAAGTCGCTGTGCCCGGCCCGGTTCAGGAAGCAGTCCACGACACGGGTCGCGCCGGCGTCGGGCAGGTTGAGCGGCAGGCACTCCTTGCCGAACGCGGCCTGGATCTGCGCCAGGACGGCCGGCAGGTCGACCCCGGGAGCGTCGATGCGGTTGACGATGACGAGGCGGTCGCGCCGGCGTTGCGCGGCCTGCTCCATCATGCGCACGGCCATCGGCTCGACGCCCGTCGCCGCGTTGACGACGAGCGCCGCCGTCTCGACGGCCTCGAGCGCCGGCAGGCTCTGGCCGAGGAAGTCGGCGGCGCCGGGCGTGTCGATCAGGTGGATGCGCGTGCCGGCGTGCGTCAGGTGGAGCACGGCGGCGTTGAGCGAGTGCTGCATCCGCCGCTCGATCGGATCGAAGTCGCTGACCGTGCTGCCGCGCTCCAGCGTTCCCGGCGTGACGATCGCCCCGCCGGCGACGAGCAGCGCTTCGGCCAGGCTCGTCTTGCCGGCGCCCCCCGCGCCGACCAGCGCAACCGTGCGGATCGATTCGATGGCGCTGCGAGGACCCGTGGAGGCCATGACCCGAGATTACCGCCGTCCGGCCGGCGCGGCGAGCCGTTTCGTCGCCGGCGGTGGGGACATCGCCGCCATCACTTCAGCGCATCGGCAGGGCCTCGAGCAGGCCGCGCACGTAGCCGATCGAGTGCGCGGCGCAGCCCGCGCCGTCCGGCTGGTAGTCGAAGGGCTCCATCGCGAGCCAGCCGGCGTAGCCCTGCCGCGCCAGGGCGGCGAGGATCGGAGCGAAGCGATCCTCGCCCTGGCCCGGACCGCGCCGGTTGCGGTCGTTCAGCTGCACGTGCGCGAGCAGGCCGCTCTGCCAGACGCGATCGACGAGCTCCGGCAGCGGTTCGGCCTCGGTGGCGCCGGCCGAGCTCGTGTCGAGCATCGTCTTCAGCCCCGGCAGCGCCGCCGCCCGGACGATCGCCAGCGCCTCGTCGACCGTGTTCACCACCTCGGTCTGCGCCCGCCCCAGCGGCTCGATGCAGTAGACCAGGCCGAGCGCGCTCGCCCGCTCCCCGGCCGAGAGCCAGGCCTCGCTCGCCAGCGCCAGCGCGTCCTCGCGACGCTGGCCGGGCACCGGGTTGCGCTGCGCCGGGGAGCCGTGCACGAGGTAGCTGCCGCCCATCTGCGCGCACAGCTCGACCAGCCGATGCATGACGGCGAGGGTGCGGGTGCGCACGGCGGCGTCCGGGCTGCTGATCGAGAGACCCGCGGGCGCAACCAGCAGCCAGTGCAGGCCGCTGACGGCGAGGCCGTGGTCGGCGGCGATGCGGGCCCACTGCGCCGCCTGCGCGTCGGTGACGGTCAGGGGGTCGTCCACGAGCGTGAACGGCGCCACCTCGAGGCCCCGGTAGCCGAGCCGGCTGGCGTAGGCGCACTGCTCGACGAAGCTCCACGGCGCGAGCACCTCGTTGCACAGGGACAGTCGCTCGATCATCACGAGCTCACCCTCGGGTCGACGCGCCTTCCGGGCAGGAGGCGCCGCACCGCCGGCACCTGCGCCAGCAGCATCGCCAGCACCAGCAGCGCGAGCACGGCGCTGATCGGCCGCGTGAAGAAGGGCAGCAGGCTGCCATCGGAGAGGACCAGGCCGCGGCGCAGCGACTTGTCGACGATGTCGCCGAGCACCAGGCCGAGCACGAACGGCGCGACCGGGTAGCCGCGCCGGCGCAGCAGGAAGCAGACGACGCCCGTGGCTAGCATGACCCAGACGTCGAACAGGCGCTGCGTGATCGAGTACGAGCCGAGGACGCAGAGCAGGAACACGATCGGCATGATGATCTCGCGCGGCACGCGCAGCACCCACAGGATCGGCCGCACCAGGATCAGGCCGAAGAGCAGGATGGCGAGCGTGGCGACGAGCGTGATGCCGACGACGTCGTAGACGTACTGCGGCTGGTTGACCATCAGCATCGGGCCCGGCTGCGCGCCGTGGATGATCATCGCCGCCATCAGCACGGCGGCCGGCGCCGAGCCCGGGATGCCGAGGGCGAGCGCCGGGATCAGCGCGCCGGGGATGGCGGCGTTGTCGCCGGTCTCGGCGGCGATCAGCCCCTCGACCGATCCCTTGCCGAACTGCTCGCGCTCCTTGCTGGCGCGCTTCGCGGCGGCATACGACGACCAGGCCGCCATGTCCTCGCCGACCCCCGGCAGGATGCCGATGAAGACGCCGATGACGCCGGAGCGCAGGATCGTCTTCCAGTAGCGCAGGAAGTCGGCGATCTTCGGCAGCACCGAGTCCTTCGAGGCCGGCATCGGCTTCAGGCGCGGCTCGCCCATCACCGTCAGGATCTCGGCGAAGCCGAACGCGCCGACGAGGGCGGGGATCAGGCCGATCCCGCCGGTCATCGCGTTGTGGCCGAAGGTGAAGCGCTCGTAGGCGTGGATGGGGTCCAGCCCGATCGTGGCGACGAAGAGGCCGAGCAGGCCCATCAGCCAGCCCTTGATCGGCTCGGCGCCGGTGAGCGTGCCCGACATCATCACGCCGACCATGCCGAGCCAGAAGAACTCGAAGGCGCCGAAGCGGAGCGCCGTCTCGGCGAGCAGCGGCGTGAACATCGCCAGGCAGACGACGCCGAAGAGCGAGCCGGCGACGGAGCCCGACGTGGCGATGCCCATCGCCCGTCCCGCCTTGCCCTGGCGCGCGAGCATGTTGCCGTCGAGGCAGGCGGCGGCGTTGGCGGCCGTGCCCGGGATGTTGAGCAGGATCGCCGTCCGGCTGCCGCCGTAGATCGCGCCGACGTAGACGCAGATGAGTACCAGGATGGCGTCGGTCGGCGCCATCTTGACGGTGAGCGTCGTGAAGAGCGCCACGCCAAGCGTCGCCGAGAGGCCCGGCAGCAGGCCGATGACGATGCCGGCCAGCGTCGCCGCCAACGCGTAGGCGATCTGCGACGGGCCGGCGAGCGCGAGCAGCGCGGTGCCGAGGTGGCTCAGCCCTTCCATGCGCCGCAGCCGGAGGTCGCGCGCGTCACGGCAGGCGGACCAGGAAGACGCTCTCGAACAGCCAGGAGATCAGCAGCGCGGCGGCAACGGCGATCGCGGCGGTCTGCGCCAGGCCGCGCGCGACGCGGCCCTCGTCACGCCACGAACGCCAGCTGAAGATCGACGTGAAGGCAAAGACGAAGACCGCACCCTCGACCACGAAGGGGGCGCCGCGGCCGAGCGCGAGTCCGGCGAAGAGGAGGCACAGGACGCCGGCGAGCAGGACGCTCCGCGTCCCGCCGGGCACGGCCGGCGCGGCGGCGGCATCGGCCGGGCCATCGGCCGCGCCGCGCAGCGCCCGCCAGGCGAGCACGCCCGCGAACAGCATCATCAGCACGCCGATCGCGCCCGGCGTGAGCCCGGGCACCGACCATGGGTTCACGTCAAGGTGGCGCAGCCGGTCCATGCGCCAGGACGCGACCGTGACGGCCGCGCCCACCACGAGCCAGACGATGGCGGTGCCGACTTCGCCGCGGCGCGCCATGGCGGCTCAGCGCGTGCGGCGCCCGGACGTGGGGTGGCGCATCGGCCGAGCGTCTGCGGCGCCCCGACGCGGGTGGCGCATCGCCTCAGCGCTTGATGCCGAGCGATTCGGGCGAGACCTTCGCCATGCCAGCGTCCTGCAGCAGGTAGGCATCGGTCACCACCGTCGGCCAGACGGCGTCGTAGGCGCCCTTGCCGTAGAGCGGCGTGAACAGGGCACCCTTCTCCGCCGCGTACTTCTTGAGCTTGTCGGATGTGGCGACGCGCTCGGCCCACAGCTTCTCGACCGTCGCCACCACCTCCGGCGGCACGCCCTTCGGGATGAAGATGCCGAAGCCGGTCGTGACCTTCGGGAAGTTGGGAACGAACTGGGTGATCGGCGGAATCGTGCCGAAGCCCTCGATCGTCAGCGCCTGCTCGCCGACGACGGCCAGCGGGCGCAGCCGCTTGCCCTTGATCATCTCGGCCTGCTCGGGCGCCAGCTGGGTCGTGACCTCGGTCTCGCCGGACACGGTCGAGACCACGGCCGGGTTGCCGCCGTCGTAGGTGACGTGGCGGTACTTGGCGCCGGTGGCGCGGGCGATCGCCTCCATCGCGAAGTGGCCCGACGAGCTGTTGCCCGCCGTCGAGACGGGCACCGGCTTGGCCTTCATCGCCGCCAGCAGCTGCGGGAAGGTCTGGTACGGCGACGAGGGGTTGACGCTGACGATAGAGACGTTGGTCACCGCCAGGAAGAGATGGAAGTCGTCGACCTTGCTGTTGATCATGCCGAGCACCGGGTAGGTGCCGAGCTGCTTGGCCGCGCCGGCGGTCCAGGTGTAGCCGTCCTTCGGCGCGTCCATGGTCGCCTTGGTGCCGATCGAGCCGGCGCCGCCAGGCTGGTTGACGACGACGATCTTCTGGCCGAGCCCGGCCTCGAGCTCGGAGGCGGCGAGGCGCGTCACCTGGTCGGTGGCGCCGCCGGCGGCCCAGGGCACGATGATGGTGACCGGCTTGGTCGGCTTCCACTGCGCCTGCGCCAGCGCCGGCGCAGCGACGAGGGCAGCGGCGGCGAACAGCGCCGCCGCGAAGGCCTTGGACAAAGCGGCCCGGGCAGCCGGCTGCGAATTCTTGTTCACGGAGTCTCCTTGATGTCGCCTCGAACGGGCGCCATCAGCTTACTTCATGAACGCGGGTCGGGCCGCGCCGGAACGCAGCCCCGGCTGTCGCGCCCGGGGCTGCCCGCGGACCTTTCAGAGGCCTCAGCGGCCGTGCCAGCCGTTGTGATCGCGACCGCGCCAGCCGTGGTGATGGCGCGAGTTGTCGCGGCGGTCGTAGCGGTTCGGGATGCCGTCGCCGTCACGATCCCAGCGCGGGTTGTAGACGCGATCGAAGCGGTTCGGGATGCCGTCCCGGTCGGCGTCGCCGTAGGCGCCGCGCCGATGGCCACGGTGGTAGCCGCGCTCGTACACATGGACCGGTGCGCCGTAGTAGACCGGCGCGGGCGCGCCGAAATACACCGGCGCCGGCGCGCCGATCGTGACCGACCACTGGATGTCGTCGCGGCCGCGCGCCTCGGCGAGGCCCACACCGAGGGTGCCGGCGAGGGCGACGGCGGCGAAAGCGAGCTTCTTGACGTTCATCTGGTTTCTCCTTGGTTCGCGTCGCCGCGGGATCCGCAGCGATGCACGTCGTCATTGAACGCGCGAGCAGGCCCCGGAGTACCTGTTCCGGGTCAACGCCGTGTAAAGAAGCGCGACGAATTCAGACGGCGCGTTTCGCGCCGGCCCGGCCTGCCTTCGTCCGGGCGTTGGCGGTGGCCGGCAGCGTCGGCAATGCCCGGCGGCAGGCGATCGAGCAGCCAGCGGATCGCCAGCGGCACCAGGATCAGGTCGTCGACGATGCCGATCACCGGCAGGACGTCGGGCAGCAGGTCGATCGGCGAGAGCACGTACAGCACGATCAGCGCCGTGCCGACTTTCAGCCAGGTCGGCGCCGCCGGATGGCGCAGGGCGATCCACAGGCGCCGCGCGTCGCCTCGGGCGATGCTCCACAGCAGGGTCAGTCGTTTCCACATGGCGCAACTCTCCGAAAGACGCTTCGGCGTCAGGTGGGGTCGCGCCGGTTGGGTGCAAGGGAGCCGGCGCCGCGCGGCTTCCCCCCTTTCAGGCGTCGGTCGGCGGCCAGAGCTCGGCCATGGTCGACGCGAACCTGGCGCCCACGGCAGCGGCGTGCGCATGGCGATGGTCCACCACGACCCAGCGTCCGGCAACCATCACGTCGCGCCAGGGCCGGCCCGGACTCGAGAAGACGATGGCATCGAGCAGGCGCGTGCTGTCGATGCCGAGCAGGGCGCCGTCGCGGCGGTCGACCACCAGCGCGTCGGCGCGAGCGCCCGCACGCAGGCCCCAGCTCGCCTGGCCTGCGGCGGCGCCGCCGGCCTGCATCGCCTGCTCGAGCAGGCGCTCGGCCGTCGACGCCTGTCCGGCGTCCGGCGCCGCCGCGACGTTGCGCCGGCGCAGGGCCAGGCGCTGGCCGTACTCGAGGAGGCGCAGCTCCTCGGGCCAGGACCGCGTCGCGTGGCTGTCCGAGCCGAGCGCCAGGGGCACGCCGGCATCCAGCCAGCCGGGCAGGTCGCAGAGGCCGTCGCCGAGGTTCGCCTCGGTGCTCGGGCAGAGCACGACGCCGGCGCCGCTGCGCGCGACGGCGTCGATCTCGGCGCGCCTCGAATGCGTGGCGTGGACCAGCTGCCAGCGCTCGTCGAGGACCGCCTCGCGCGCCAGCCACTCGATCGGCCGCGCGCCGGTGGCGGCGACGCAGTCGTCGACCTCGCCCTGCTGCTCGGCGACGTGCACGTGGATCGGCCCGGCGAAGCCCGTCGCGTGCTGCTGCAGGCGGGCGATCGAGGCCGGGCTCGCCGCGCGCAGCGAGTGGATCGCCACGCCGGCGCTGACCAGCGGCCGGCCGCTCGCGGCGAGCGACGTGGCGAGACGCCAGACGTCGTCGGCCGAGGCGGCGAAGCGGCGCTGCTCGGGCCGCAGGGGCGCGGCGTCGAAGCCGGCACGCTCGTAGAGGACGGGCAGCAGGGTGACTCCGATCCCGGCGTCGCCGGCGCCGTCGAGCACGGCGGTCGCGAGCTCGAGCGGGTCGGCGTAGGGCGTGCCGTCCGGCCGATGCTGCAGGTAGTGGAACTCGCAGACCTGGGTGTAGCCGCCCTGCAGCAGCTCGACGAAGAGCTGCGCCGCCACGGCGCGCAGCTGCGTCGGCGTGATGCGCAGGGCGACGCCGTACATGCGCTCGCGCCACGACCAGAAGTCGTCGGCCGCGGCCGATTCGCGTCGCTCGGCCAGTCCGGCGAAGGCGCGCTGGAAGGCGTGGCTGTGCGCGTCGACAAGGCCCGGCAGCAGCGGCCCGGCCACGGCTGTGCTGCCTTCGGGTGCGGCCGCCACGCCGGGCCGGACCTCGGCCCAGCGGCCGTCGCTGCCGACGCGCAGCAGCACGCCTCGGCGCCAGCCCTCGGGCAGCCAGGCGTGCTCGGCCCAGAGCGTCTGCGCCGGGGCCGCAGTCGGCTCGTCAGGCATGCGGCCGCCAATGCACTGCCGTCTCGAGCAGCCGGCGCAGCAGCGGCGCGAGGCGCCGGCTGCGCGCCTCCTCCACCTCGTACGGCGGCGCTTCGGCCATGTAGCACGACCAGCACATCTCCAGCTGGAGCGCGTGCACGCCGGCGTCGGGCCGGCCGTACTCGCGCGTGATGTAGCCGCCTTTGAAGCGGCCGTCGGTGACGTGCGTGAACTCCGACTGCGCCTCAAGCACGCCCATCAGCCGGGCCCGCAGGTCGGGCGCGCAGCTCGCGCCATTCGCCGTGCCGAGGTTGAGGTCCGGCAGGCGGCCTTCGAAGAGCCAGGGCAGCGCCGACTGGATGCTGTGGCCGTCCCACAGCACGACCTGGCCGTGCTGCGCCTTGAGCCGCGCGAGCTCGGCGCCGAGCGCCTGGTGGTAAGGGCGCCAGTAGCGCTCGATGCGCGCCGCGATCTCCGCCTCGTCCGGCGCCTCGCCTTCGCGGTACAGCGGATCGCCCGTGAAGAAGCGCGTCGGGCAGAGCTCGGTGTTGTTCACGCCGGGGTACATCGGCGTGTTCGCGGGCGGCCGGTTGAGATCGATGACGTAGCGCGAGTGGCGCGGCACGAGCAGGCTCGCGCCGAGCTCGCGCGCGAACGCGTACAGCGCCTCGAGGTGCCAGTCGGTGTCCTCGACTGCCAGGGCGCGCGGCACGAAGCGCTCGCGCATCGCCTCGGGGATGTAGGTGCCGACGTGCGGCAGGCTGACGAGCAGCGGCGCGCGGCCGGGGCTCAGGGTGAAGACGTCCGCGCTCATGAGCGTCTCTCGACGCCGCCCTGCACGACGCGCACGCCGGGATCGTTGCCGAACCAGTAGGCGAGCTCGGCCGGATGGCCGAGCTGCCAGACGGCGATGTCGGCCCGCTGGCCGGCGACGAGCACGCCGCGGTCGGCCAATCCGAGCGCACGCGCGCCGTTCACGGTCATGCCGCGCACCGCCTCTTCCGGGGTCAGGCGGAACAGCGTGCAGGCCATGTTCATCATCAGCAGCGGCGACAGCGTCGGCGACGAGCCCGGGTTGTGGTCGGTGGCGACGGCGATCGGCACGCCGGCGGCACGCAGCGCGGCGACCGGCGGCAAGGTCGTCTCGCGGAGGAAGTAGTAGGCGCCGGGCAGGAGGACGGCGACCGTGCCTGCCTCGGCCATCGCCCGCACGCCGCTGTCGCCCAGGTACTCGAGGTGGTCGCAGGAGAGGGCGTCGAACTCGGCAGCGAGTGCGGCGCCGCCTTCGTCGCGCAGCTGCTCGGCGTGCAGCTTGACCGGCAGGCCGAGGGCACGGGCGGCCTCGAAGACGCGCCGCGTCTGCGCCGCCGTGAAGCCGATGCGGTCGCAGAACGCGTCGACGGCATCGACCAGCCCTTCGTCGTGCAGCCTCGGCAGCCACGCGCACACGGCGTCGATGTAGTCGTCGGCGCGGCCGTCGAACTCGGGCGGCAGGGCATGCGCCGAGAGGCAGGTGGCGCGCACGCCCAGCGGCAGCTCGCGGCCGAGCCGGCGCACGACGCGCAGGCAGCGCGCTTCGTCGTCGGCGCTGAGGCCGTAGCCCGACTTCGCTTCCAGCGTCGTCACGCCTTCGCGCATGAGCGCCAGGGCGCGGCCGCGCGCGCTCTCGAACAGCGCCTCCTCGCTGGCGGCGCGCGTCGCCGCGACCGTCGAGCGGATGCCGCCGCCGGCCAGCGCGATCTGCTCGTAGGTCGCGCCCTGCAGGCGCAGCTCGAACTCTCGCGCCCGCTCGCCGGCATAGACGAGGTGGGTGTGGCAGTCGACCAGGCCGGGCGTCACCAGCGCGCCGCCCAGGTCGTGCTCCTCCTCCACCCGCAGCGACGCCGGCAGATCGCTCTCCGCGCCGACCCAGTCGAGCCGGTCGCCGTCGGCGACGATCGCCCCGTGTTCGATCCAGCCCCAGGGCGCGCCGGGCGCCAGCGTTGCCAGGCGGCCGTTGCGCCAGAGCGTCCGCGCCATCTCAGCCGGGCTGGTCAGGGCTCGCGCACATCCACCAGCCGAGAGTGGCCGCCCGTCGCTGGCCGCCGACGAAGGCGAGCGTGCGCGGCGCGCGGTCGAACCAGAGGAGCGCGTGCGCGGGCACTTCGATCTCGTGCTCGTCCGACTTGCAGCGGCCGTCGACCGCGGTGAAGAGGCCGCACTGCGCCGATTCCGGATGCCACGGCGCCGCGTCGGTGGCCAGTCCCATCGAGCCGTGCGCGCCTTGGCCGAGGATCAGGTTGAGGGCGCAGGCCGGCCCGTCGACGAGCCTGCACGACGGCGCGGCACCGCCGTCGAAGGAGAAGGGCTTCGCCCCGCGCATGACGCGTTCGACGCGCGCGCCGAAGCGCAGCTCGACGCCGAGGCCCTTGACGATCGCGAACCAGCGCTGCGTGGCGGGGTAGGACGAGAACGGGCCGTCGGCCGTGATATCGGCGATGCTGACGCGCCAGAGCCGGTCCTCGCCGCTGCCCGGACCGTCGAGCAGGTCGCGCCGAACGCCGCCGCCGTTGCGCCAGGGCTGCGGCTCGGCGTCGTCGATGCGGATCAGGCGCGGCGGCATGGGGCGGACGATACCCCGAGCGACGAAGTCATGCGGCGCGCCGACGACCGCTCGCGCGGCTCGGCGTGGGACTACGATGGCGCACGCCACCGTCACTGCGAGGCTGCCATGACCGACCTCTCGACCCAGCGCCACATCGCCTTGCCGCGGCCGGTCCGCGCGCCGCGCGGCAGCGCCCTCAGCTGTCGCAATTGGCTCATCGAAGCGGCCTACCGGATGATCCAGAACAACCTCGATCCCGAGGTCGCCGAGAACCCCGACGCGCTCGTCGTCTACGGCGGCATCGGCAAGGCGGCGCGCGACTGGGCGTCCTTCGACGCCATCCTCGGCGCACTGCGCGACCTTGGCGAGGACGAATCGCTGCTGATCCAGTCCGGCAAGCCGGTCGGCGTGTTCCGGACGACGGTGGACTCGCCGCGCGTGCTCATCGCGAACTCGAACCTGGTGCCGAAGTGGGCGACGTGGGAGCACTTCCACGAGCTCGACCGGAAGGGCCTGATGATGTACGGCCAAATGACTGCTGGCTCGTGGATCTACATCGGCAGCCAGGGCATCGTCCAGGGCACCTACGAGACCTTCGTCGAGGCCGGCCGCCAGCACTACGGTGGTGATCTGGCGGGCCGCTGGATCCTCACGGCCGGCCTCGGCGGCATGGGCGGCGCGCAGCCGCTGGCGGCGAGCTTCGCCGGCGCCTCGTCGCTGACCATCGAGTGCCAGCAGAGCCGCATCGACTTTCGCCTTCGCTCGCGCTACCTCGACGAGCAGGCCAGCGACCTCGAAGACGCGCTGCAGCGCATGCAGCGCTACGCGGCCGAGAAGCGCGCCGTCTCGGTCGGCCTGCTCGGCAACGCCGCCGAGCTGGTGCCCGAGCTGCTGCGTCGCGCGCGGCAGGGCGGGCCCCGGCCGGACCTCGTCACCGACCAGACCTCGGCGCACGACCTCGTCAACGGCTACCTGCCGGCCGGCTGGAGCGTCGAGCGCTGGCGCGCCGCGCAGGCCGACGCCGACCAGCACGCCGCCCTGCGCGACGCCGCCGCGGCGAGCTGCGCCGCGCACGTGCAGGCGATGATCGGCTTCCAGTCGCTCGGCATTCCGGTCGTGGACTACGGCAACAACATCCGCCAGGTCGCCTTCGACCGCGGCGTGCAGGACGCGTTCGCCTTTCCCGGCTTCGTGCCCGCCTACATCCGCCCGCTCTTCTGTCGCGGCAAGGGCCCGTTCCGCTGGGTCGCGCTCTCGGGCGACCGCGAGGACATCCGCCGGACCGACGCGAAGATGAAGGAGCTGTTCCCCGCCGACGCGCACCTGCACCGCTGGCTCGACATGGCCGGCGAGCGCATCGCCTTCCAGGGCCTGCCCGCGCGCATCTGCTGGATCGGCCTCGGCGAGCGCGACAAGGCCGGGCTGGCCTTCAACGCGATGGTGAAGTCGGGCGAGCTGAAGGCGCCGATCGTGATCGGCCGCGATCACCTCGACTCCGGCTCGGTGGCGTCGCCGAACCGCGAGACCGAGCGCATGAAGGACGGCACCGACGCCGTCTCCGACTGGCCGCTCCTGAACGCGCTGCTCAACACCGCCGGCGGCGCGACCTGGGTCTCGTTCCACCACGGCGGCGGCGTCGGCATGGGCTACTCGCAGCATGCCGGCGTGGTCATCGTCTGCGACGGCACGGAGGCGGCGGCGAAGCGCATCGGACGCGTGCTCTGGAACGACCCGGCCACCGGCGTCATGCGCCACGCCGATGCCGGCTACGAGGAGGCGGTCGCGAGCGCCCGCGAGCACGGCCTGAAGCTGCCGATGATCGGCTCGACCTGAAGGCACCGGCGTCGAGGCGCGACCGTCGCACGTCCAGGCGGCGCGCAATTGACGATGACCTGCCCCTCCCATAAGCTGTCCTCGCCGCCGACTCCGCGCACCAGCACATGGAGAGCCCATGAAGACGCGACGCAGCTTTCGCCAGTTCGCTTTGTCTCTGGTCGCGCTTCTGGGCGCTGCAGGCGCAGCCGCTGCACCGGTCACGGTCACGGGTGGCTTCACCAGCTTTTCAACGAGCGCGGGCTTCGGCATGGGCGCGGCGACGCTCAACGGTGCGCCGCTCTGTCCCACCGCCGGCTGCAGCACCTCGCTCGGACCGGTCAGCGAGACGTTCGCCACGCCGCTTTCCAGCGTCGTGTTCGAGGTGATCGGCACGCCTTCGAATGAAGTGCGGTTCACGCCGGCCGGTCCGGTCGAGGTGAGCGGGACCGGTCCGTCCCATGTCTTCCTGCTCGGGACGCTGCTGTTCACCAACGGGCTCGGGAGCGCGCTGGATGCGTCGTTCGGCTTCACGCTGACCACCCACTCGCCGGCCGCGGCTCTCGACAATCAGACCGTGAGCGACACCTTGCGCATGACCGTCACGACCAACGACTTCGCCGTCGGCACGCCGGCGCAGAACGCCGACTTCGTCTGGTTCATGAGCGACATCACGAGCCCGCTCGGCAGCCTGCGTGCGTTCGAGCTCCAGGACTCGCCCACGGGGACGAACACCGCGACGGCAAAGGTCTTCGGCTACATCGATTCGCTGCACCTGAGCGGCTTCGCGGACGCGACCGGGGGCTTCATCGATCCGGGCATCGACCTTCAGCCCACCGCCGCCGTCCCGGAGCCCGAGACCTATGCCCTGATGCTGGCCGGCCTCGGCCTGCTGGGCCTCGCGCGCGCACGCCGGAGCGTTCGACCCTGACCCTCCAGCAGCGCCGGCAGTCCGGCCCCGGTGTGGGCGAGCGGCCGGTCCCCGCATGAAGATCGACCCCGGAGCACTGACCCTCGAGGCGCTGCAGGCCATCCACCAGGGCGGCGAGGCGCTGGAGATGGACGCCGGCGCGCAGGCACGGATCCGCGCCAGCGCGGCCGTCGTGCAGCGGGCCGCCGGCGGCGACGCACCCGTGTACGGCGTCAACACCGGCTTCGGCAAGCTCGCCGGCACGCGCATCGACGCTGCCGACCTGGCGACGCTGCAGCTGAACCTGATCCGCTCGCACAGCGTCGGCGTCGGCGCGCCGCTCGAGCCCGCGGTCGTGCGGCTGCTGCTGGCGATGAAGGCGGCCAGCCTCGCGCGCGGCCATTCGGGCGTGCGCCCGGCTGTCGTCGACACGCTGCTCGCCGTGCACGACGCCGGCCTCGTGCCGTACATCCCGGCGCAGGGGTCCGTCGGCGCGTCCGGTGACCTGGCGCCACTCGCGCACATGACGCTGGCGCTGATCGGCGAGGGCGAGTTCCTCGTCGCCGGCGAGACTCGACCGGCGCTCGCCGTGCTGCGTGCCGCCGGCATCGAGCCGCTGGTGCTCCAGGCCAAGGAAGGGCTCGCCCTCATCAACGGCACGCAGGTCTCGACCGCGCTGGCGCTGCACGCGCTGTTCCGCTTCGAGCCGGTCCTCGAGTCGGCGATCGTGATCGGCGCGATGACCGTCGACGCGGCGCGCGGCAGCGACGGTCCGTTCGATCCGCGCATCCACGCGCTGCGCGGCCAGCCCGGGCAGATCGACGTCGCCCGGTACTACCGCGCGCTGCTGCTCGGCAGCGGCATCCGCCGCTCGCACCTCGAAGGCGACGATCGCGTGCAGGACCCGTACAGCCTGCGCTGCCAGCCGCAGGTCGTCGGTGCCTGCCTCGACCAGCTGCGCCACGCCGCGCTGGTGCTGCTGCGCGAGGCCAACGCGGTCACCGACAACCCGCTCGTCTTCCTGGACCAAGAGGGCGACGAGGGCACCGGGCGGGCGCCGGGCCGCCCCACGGCCGGCCGCGCCCCCTCGGGGGGCAGCGAACGTACTCGTGAGGCGCCATGGGGCTCCATCGTCTCCGGCGGCAACTTCCACGCCGAGCCGGTGGCCCTTGCCTGCGACGCGATGGCGGTGGCGATCGCCGAGGTCGGCGCCATCGCCGAGCGGCGCATCGCCATGCTCATCGACAGCGGCGTCTCGCGCCTGCCGCCGTTCCTGACGTCGGAGCCCGGTCTCAACTCCGGCTTCATGATCGCGCACGTGACCGCCGCGTCGCTGGCGAGCGAGAACAAGTCGCTCGCCCATCCCGCCAGCGTCGACAGCCTGCCGACCAGCGCCAACCAGGAGGACCACGTCTCGATGGCGACGTTCGCGGCGCGCCGCCTGCAGCCGATGATCGCCAACACCGCGCACATCCTCGGCATCGAGCTGCTCGCGGCGGCCCAGGGCATCGAGTTCCTGCGCCCGCTCGCCAGCTCGGCGCCGCTGGAGGAGGCGCATGCCCTGCTCAGGCTACAGTGCCCGGCGATGCCCACCGACCGCTACCTCGCCCCCGACATCGAGCGCGCCACCGCGCTGGTGCACGACGGCTCGCTGGCGCGCGTCTTGCGAACCCTGCCCGGACTGCCGGCACTCTGGTATGCCGCCTGAGCCCGCGGCCCCGAAACGATTTCCGCTCGCCCTCACGCTCCCGAAAGGAACCCCATGAAGAAGCAGCTTCTCGTCTTCGCCGCGACGACGCTCCTCGCGACCCTCGCGAGCGCGCAGGACACCAAGGTGGCCATCGGCATCTCCGGCTGGACCGGCTTCGCGCCGCTCACCCTCGCCAAGGAGGCGGGCATCTACAAGAAGCACGGCCTCGACGTGACGATCAAGAAGATTCCGCAGAAGGATCGCCACCTCGCCATCGCCTCGGGCGACGTGCAGTGCGCGGCGACCACCGTCGAGACCTGGATCGGCTGGAACGCCGCCGGCGTCGCGACGACGCAGATCTTCCAGCTCGACAAGAGCTACGGCGCCGACGGCATGGTGGTCAAGCCGCACATCACCAAGATCAGCGATCTGAAGGGCAAGACCGTGGCGGCGAGCCCGCCGGGCACCTCGCCCTATTTCGCCCTGGCCTGGTTCCTGAAGAAGAACGGCCTCTCGCCCAAGGACGTGACCATCGTCAACCTCGAGCCGCAGGCGGCCGCCAACGCGATGATCGCCGGCACCGCAGGCATCGACGCCGCCATGACCTACGAGCCCTACCTGTCGGCGGTGCGCGCCAAGCCGGAGGCCGGCAAGATCATCGCCACCACGCTCGACTACCCGATGGTGATGGACACCTTCGGCTGCACGCCGAAGTTCCTGGCCGAGAACCCGAAGGCCGCCAAGGCGCTCGCCGACGGCTACTTCGACGCCGTCGAGATGATCAAGACCGATCCGAAGAAGAGCTTCGAGATCATGGGCGCCGACGTCAAGCAGAGCGGCGAGGCGTTCGAGAAGAGCCAGTCGTTCCTGCGCTGGCAGGACCGCGCCGCGAACCAGAAGTTCTTCGCCGGCGAGCACGCCGCCTTCAGCAAGGAAGCCGCGGATCTCCTGCTCGAGGCGGGCATCATCAAGACGATGCCCGACATGAGCAAGCTCGCCGACACGCGCTTCCTGAAGTAGCGCCGGCTCAGGCGGTGCCGGCACCGACCAGCATCTCGCAGGGGCCGACGAAACCGTCGGCGCCCTCGAAGGCCTTCAGCGCCTGCTCGATCTCCTGCCACACGGCCTCGCGCTCGGCGTCGCTCAGCCCGGCCGTCATCTGATGCAGGGCCCCGAAGGACTCGCGCTCGAAGCGCACGCACTCGGCGGCACTCGGCAGCCGCACCGGCGAGGGCACGCGGCGGACCTCGATGTCGCGGAATCCCGCCTTGGCGAGCGTCGCCTCGAGCACGCCTTCGCCGCCCAGCGAGAACGGCCCCGGCTGGCCGGGCTGCGGCGCCGGCAGGCGCGCGCGCTCGCGGATCAGCTTGACGGGCAACGAGAAGAAGCCGTTGCAGTCAGGGGTCGAGTAGACGACGGCGCCGATCCGGCCGCCCGGCTTGAGGGCCGCCTTCATGCCGGCGAGCGCGCGCTGCTGGTCGGGGAAGTAGATGAGGCCGACACGGCTGACGACGGCGTCGAACGAGCCGGGGGGCAGCGTGCCCAGCGCCTCGCCGTCGAGCTCGCGCGTGGCAACGATGCCCTGCAGGCCGGCGGCGCGCGCGTCGCGGTCGGCGAACTGGAGCAGCGCCGGCGCGATGTCGGTGGCCAGCACGTGGCCATGGGGGCCGACGCGGCGCGCCGCCGCGATCGACTGCTCGCCGGCACCGGCAGCGACGTCGAGGACACGCGAGCCGGGGCCGACGCGCGTCATGTCGAACATCGCCTCGGTGGCGTCGCCGAGCCAGCGGCCGATGAAAGGACCCCAGCGGTGCCAGGCCTCGGCGGCGGTCTGCCACTGCGCGCGCGTCGTCGTCTTGAATCGCTCGGCGTCGAAGGGCGCGGCCGCGGCGGCGCCGGTGGAAGGGAGGACTGCACTCATCGCGATCTCCTGGTGTTCGCGCGCCGGACATCGGCGCTCGACGGCACTATCGCGCCGCATGGCCGGTCCGCGTGGTCCAGAAAATGCACTGGCGGGAGTACGGCCGAGCGCATAGGCTCGCGGTCATGATCGACTACGGCCAGTTCTGCACCGTCGCCCGCGGCGCCGAGGTCTTCGGCGAGCGCTGGACGCCGCTCGTCGTGCGCGAGCTGCTCTGCGGCAGCACGCGCTTCAACGACATCCGGCGCGGCGTGCCGCGCATGTCGGCCACGTTGCTGACGCAGCGGCTTCGAAAGCTCGAGGAGATCGGCATCGTCAAGCGCGTCGCCAGCGGCAGCAGCGGCGTCGCCGAGTACCACCTCACCGGCGCCGGCGAGGAGCTGCGCCCGATCGTCATGGCGATCGGCCACTGGGGGGCGCGCTGGATCGGCAGCAGGCTGAAGCGCGGCCAGCTCGACGTCGGCTTCCTGATGTGGGACATCCGCCGCTTCGTCCACCTCGACAAGTTCCCGAAGAACCGGCCGGTGACGATCCACTTCCGCTTCCCCGACGCGGCGCCAGGCGAGCGGCGCTGGTGGCTCGTCGTCGACCAGGGCGGCGCCGACCTCTGCCGCGACGACCCGGGCAGCGAGGCGACGCTGGTCGTCGAGTCGACGGTGCTCGCGCTCACCGAGGTCTGGACCGGCGACCGCGACGCCGACGAGGCGGTGGGCGAGCGCGCGATCCGGATCCGCGGCGCAGCGCGCGACGTGAAGGCGCTGTGGGGCTGGCTGGGCCGCAGCGCCTTCGCCGAGACGCGCGCGGCCTGCCGCGCCGCGGCCTGAGCCTCGACACGCCCTGTTCCATGCGCCCGCTGGTTCCCGTCGCTCCCGGCGCCCGTGTGGCGCTCGGCATCGCCTTCTTCGTCGTCTTCCTCGCCGGCTGGTCGCTGGCGACCTTCGGCGGCTTCGTCTCGCCGACCTTCCTCGCGGACCCGGTGGCGATGGTCCGCTCCGGCTGGACGCTGCTCGCCGAGCAGGGCTTCGGCTACGACATCGGCTGGACCGTCTGGCGCGTCTTCGGCGGCTTCGTCATCGCCGCGCTGCTGGCGCTGCCGCTCGGCGTCGCGATGGGCGCCTACAAGCCCATCGAGGCCTTCTTCGAGCCGTTCATCAGCTTCGCCCGCTACCTGCCGGCGAGCGCCTTCATCCCGCTGCTCATCCTCTGGGCCGGCATCGGCGAGGCGCAGAAGCTGGCGCTGATCTTCATCGGCAGCTTCTTCCAGCTGGTGCTGATGATCGCGGTGATCGTCGGCAACACCCGCCGCGACCTCGTCGAGGCCGCCTACACCCTCGGCGTCGGCGATCGCGGCCTGATCCGCCGCGTGCTGCTGCCGGGTGCCGCACCGGAGATCGCCGAGGTGCTGCGCATGGTGCTCGGCTGGGCCTGGACCTACGTCATCGTCGCCGAGCTGATCGGCGCCTCGGCCGGCATCGGCCACATGATCACCGACAGCCAGGCGCTGCTCGCCACCGACCAGATCATCTTCGGGATCATCGTCATCGGCGTGATCGGCCTGATCAGCGACGTGCTCTTCAAGTGGATCAACCGGCGCGCGTTCCCGTGGGCGGCGCTGTGAAGACGACTTACCGCGGCGACGCCGCCGCGGCGCTCCTCGCGGTGCGCGGCGTGACGCGCAGCTTCCCGGCGCGGCACGGCCCGCCGACCGTCGCCCTGCGCGCGACCGACCTCGACGTCGCCGAGAACGACTTCGTCACCATCCTCGGTCCCTCGGGCTGCGGCAAGAGCACGCTCCTGCGCATCGTCGCCGGGCTCGATGCGCCGACCGAGGGCGAGGTCCTGCTCGACGGCCGGCGCATCGCCGGGCCGGGTGCCGACCGCGGCATGGTGTTCCAGAGCTACACGCTGTTCCCGTGGCTGACGGTGCTCGACAACGTCTGCTTCGGCCTGCGCGAGCGCGGCGTGCCGCGCGCCGAGCAGCTGGCGCTGGCCCACGGCTTCATCGCCAAGGTCGGGCTGGTCGGCTTCGAGAACCACTTCCCCAAGCAGCTCTCCGGCGGCATGCAGCAGCGCACCGCGATCGCCCGGGCGCTCGCCAACGGTCCGCGCATCCTGCTCATGGACGAGCCCTTCGGCGCCCTCGACCACCAGACGCGCGAGCTGATGCAGGAGCTGCTGCTCGGCATCTGGGAGGCGGAGAAGAAGACGGTGCTGTTCGTGACGCACGACATCGACGAGGCGGTGTTCATGGGCTCGCGCGTGGTGGTGATGAGCGCGCGACCGGGAAGGATCAAGCTCGAGCGGCCGGTGCCGATCGCCCATCCGCGGCACTACTCGGTGAAGACGACCTCGGCCTTCAGCGAGATGAAGGCCGAGCTGATGGAGCAGGTGAGGGTCGAGGTGAGGGCGGCGCAGGAGGCCATGGCGAGCCGGGCGTGATCGGCGGCCCGCGCCTGCTGCTTCGCCGCCGCATCCGCACCGGGGCGCAGGGATATGCGGGGCGCTGCGACACTGTCGACCCTGCGCGGCGGCCCTCGCCGCACGGCTTCCCCACCTCCCCTCGATGCTCCGATCGTCCAAACCCATTCCTTTCGAGCCCTACGGCCGGCGCCGGTCGCGCGGCAGCTTGCCGCGCTGGCTGGTGCTCCTGCTGCTCGGGATCGCCCTCGGCGCCGGCGGCCTGTTCTTCGCGCAGGAGCGCTACCTGCCGCCGCGCCTCAGCGCCGAAGCCTCGGCCGAGCTGCGCCAGTCGTTCGAGCGCGCCGATGCCGAGCGGCAGCGCCTGCAGGCGGAGCTCCGCGCGACCTCCGACCGGCTGCGCGCCACGCTCGACGAGAACAAGCGGCTGGCCGCCGAAGCGGGCACGCGCGGCGAGACGGTGCAGCGGCTGCGCCAGGACATCGCGTCGCTGGTCGAGTCGCTGCCGCCCGACCCGCGCAATTCGCCGGTGGCCGTGCGTGCCGCCCGCTTCGAGGTGGAAGGCGATGCGCTCGCCTACCACGTCGTGCTGTCGCGCGAGCGCGCCGGCACGAACCCCTTCGCCGGCGTGCTGCAGTTCGTCGTCGCCGGCGCATCCGGGCGGGCCGCCGAGACGGTGACGCTCGCGCCGGTGCCGGTCTCGATCGGCCTCTACGACACCGTGCGCGGCACGCTGCCCCTGCCGCAAGGCTTCAAGCCGCGCCAGACGACGATCCACGTCCTCGACAAGGTCGGCGGCAGGCTGATGGGCATGCGCGTCATCAACCTGCAGCGGGGCGGCGGACAGCAGTGACGCGATCGATGCCGGCGACGCGGGCGGCGATCCTCAGGACGTCGCTCCGTGGGGCTCGCCCAGGTTCTGCATCAAGCGGTTGGCCCAGCCGAAGATCGCCACCGCGTGGAGCAGGTCGATGACCTCCTCGTCGGTCATGCCGACCGCGCGCAGCGGCGCGATGTCGTCGGCGCCGAGCTCGTGCGGCCGCTGCGTGACGGCGATGGCGAAGGTGGCGATCGCCCGCTCGCGCTCGTTCGTTCCGGCGGACGCGGGGTCGTCGAACACCTGCTCGACGGTGTCGCTGCGCTTGGCGAGCTGCTCGTAACGCTGGGCGTGGACCGACGTGCAGTAGACGCAGCCGTTGGTCACGGACACCACCATCGCGCCCAGCTCGCGCTCCGCACGGGGCAGCCCGCCCGGCGCGTACATGATGGCGTTGTAGGCGGCGGAGCGGTGCCGCAGCATCAGCGGCTGGTGCGCCAGGGTCAGGTAATAGGGCGAGCTGCGCGACTGCGGATGGCTCTCGTCGAGCACCTCCAGCTGCAGCGGCGTCGCGTCCGCGAGCTGCAGCGGTTCGAGCCACGAGCGCCAGTCGAGCGTCTCGTCGGTGAAGCCGTTGCGCCGGATCATGGCCTGTCCTGCGCAGTGGCGGCGCGCATCGCCCGCAGTCCGGCGACGACCCGCAGCTGATACGACAGGAACGCCACCAGCTGCGCCAGCGCGACGATCGCGGGGCCGCCGAGTCCGGCGCGGCGCAGCGGCTCCAGGGCGGCGCGGTCGCCGAGACGCGGATCCGTCGTCAGCGCCGCGGCGAACTGCAGCATCGCCGGCAGGGCCGGCGACACCGCCGCGTCGCGGCCGGCGGTCGCGTCGGCGAGCAGCGCCTCGTAGTGCTGCGCCAGGCTCGTCGCCCGGGCGATGGTGCAGACATGCGCGGCGACGCGCAGGCGGTCCGGCGTCGAGAGTCCGTCCACCGGCTCGTGCAGCAGCGCGTCGTGGCTGGCCTGGGTCGCCTCGACGACCTTGGCGCGGAAGCGTCGGGCGGCATGCAAGGCGTCGCCCGGCGCGAGGCCGGCGGCGCGATCGATCACGTCGGGAAGGTCGGGCGATGGCATGGCGTGCGTGCGGTGGAGGGTGGAAGGCCGTCGTCAACGCGACCGGAAGGAAGCGGCCGACGGGAGCGGTTCGGCGACCCACTCGTCGCCCAGGATCTCGGGCTCGGCGTAGGCCTCCAGGCGGGCGAAGTGCTGCTCGATGTCTTCGGCATACAGCAGCCCGGCGAGCGTGCCGGCGAGCTGCAGCGCGCCTTCGCTGATCGCCGGGATGTCGCCGGTGATGACGCCGAGCGAGAGCGTCGCCGGGTAGCTGAGGCAGTGCACGCGCTCGAGGCCCGGGCAGGAGGCGCCGGCGCGCGGCTGGAATTCGAAGTCGGCGCCGAGGTCCGGCGACTCGGCGAGCTCCTCGTCCTCTTCCCCGGGAGGCGGGCGGTAGCGGTCCTTCCAGAGGCGAATGCTCGGCGCGATGTGGCGCAGCATCGGCCGCTGGCGCCAGTCGACCCTGAAGCCGGTGGCGAAGATCAGGAAGTCGAGCTCGATCGGCCCCGCCGAGGTGCGCACCTGCAGCGCGCCGCCCTCATCCGTGGCGCCTTCGATCGCCGCGCCGAGGTGGAAGTGCGCGTTCGCGTGGCGCGACACGCGCTGCGTGCTGTTGCGCGGCGGCGGCACCTGCTGCGCGTTGATGTAGTGGCGGATGCGCCACTTCCAGTCGTCGGCCAGGCGCGCATAGCCCGCCACGAAGCCCGGGTTGCCGGCGCCCTTGCCCTTGTTGATGCGCGGCAGATCGGCCCGACGCACCAGCAGGTGCACGTGCGCGGAGCCGGCTTCCAGCGCCGTCGCCGCGCTGTCCATGGCCGAGGCGCCGCCGCCGACGACGCCGACGCGCCGCCCGGCCAGGAGGCGGTAGTCGTTGTGGTCGGACGAGTGGGCCCAGCGCGACCGCGGCAGGCTCTCCGCGAACTGCGGAACGACCGGGCCGCCGAGTCCCGCCCGCCCGGTGGCGAGCACGACCCGGCGGGCCCAGGCGCGTGCCGGGCGGCCGGCTGCCTCGAGGCCCAGCTCGACCAGGCCGTCCCCGCGCGGAAGGATGTCGGTGACGCGGTGGTCGTTCTGCACCGGCAGCGCCAGGACCCGCCGGTACCAGCGCAGGTAGTCCATCCACTGCAGGCGCGGGATCTTGTCGAGGGCCTCCCATTCGTCGCGCCCGAACTGCGCCTCGAACCAGGCGCGGAAGGTCAGCGAGGGGATGCCCAGTGCCGGTCCGGCGAGCTGCTTCGGACTGCGCAAGGTCTCCATGCGCGCGGTCGTCGCCCACGGCCCTTCGAGGCCGGCCCGGGCTTCGTCGTAGGCCAGCACCGAGAGGCCGCGCTGGACCAGCGCGGCGGCGACGCTCAGGCCGGTCATGCCGGCGCCGATGATGGCGACGTCGAGCACCGCTTGGCCGGCGTGCTCGCGCGGCGGCGTCCAGCGCGGCGCCGGCAGCTGCAGGAACGCGAGTTCGTCGGCGAGGCGCGCCTCCAGCGCCGCCAGGCCGCCGTTCATGGCACCCTGGTCATTGCACGGCGATGCGTGCGTCGCGCACCACGCGGCCCCACTTCTCGGTCTCGGCCGCCAGGTGCTCGGCCAGCTGCTGCGGCGTGCCGCCGAGCGTGCTGGCGCCCATGTCGGCCAGGCGCTTCTTCACCGCCGGGTCGGCGAGGATCTCGTTGCTGACCGCGTTCATGCGCGCGACCACCGCAGCCGGCGTGCCCTTGGGCGCGAGCAGCGCGAACCAGGTCGACGACAGCAGGCGCGGCTGGCCCAGCTCGGCGGTCGTCGGCACGTCGGGCAGCGCCGGCGAGCGCTGCGGCGCCATCACGGCGATCGGTCGCACCCGGCCCGCCTTCACCTGGCCGGCGATGCCGGGGATGAGCTGGAACATGAGCTGGATCTCGTTGGAGATGAGGTTGGTGGTGGCGGTGCCCGGCGCGTTGTAGGGCACGTGGACCATCTGCGCGCCGGTCTCGCGCATGAAGAGCTCGCCCGCGAGGTGCATCGAGCTGCCGATGCCGGTCGAGCCGAAGTTGAGCTTGCCGGGGTTGGCCTTGGCGTAGCGCTCGAACTCGGCCAGCGTCTTGGCCGGGATGTCGTTGTTGACGACCAGGATGTTCGGCACGTCGGCGACGAGCAGGATGGGCACGAAGTCCTTCTGCGCGTCGAAGGGCAGGTTCTTGTAGAGCGACTTGTTGACCGCCAGCGTGCCGGCCCAGCTGAACAGGAAGTGGTAGCCGTCGCCCGGCATCGTCGCCGCGGCCGCGGCGCCGATGTTGCCGTTGGCGCCGGCCTTGTTGTCGATGACGAAGGTCGTCTTCAGCCGCGTCTGCAGCTCCTCGGCGAGGACCCGAGCGATCGTGTCGCCGGTGCCGCTGCCGCCGGGCGCCGGAACGACGACCTGGATCGTCTTGCCGGGCTGCGGCCAGTCCTGGGCTTGCGCCGGAGCGGTGAAGAGGGCGGCGAGCGACAGCGCCACCGCGGCGGCGAAGAACGAGGGTGGGTGCATGGCTCGGCTCGGTTGGCGTGACGGAGGCAGCGATGTTGGCACGGCGCCGTGGCGGTGGCGCGCAGCGCCGGCGGAGACCTGGACGCCGGGACGGTGGACGCGGCAGCCGCCGCGACGAGGTCTGTCGCGGCCGGGGCACCGGTAGACTGCGGGCGCGGCGTGGATCTGTTCCCGGATCGAACGCCGCACGGCGGGAGACGCGGCAACCATGAAGCGCAGGGCGTTCGGCATCTATGCGACGTGCGCCTCCCTGCAAGCCGGGGCGCAGGCTCTCGTCGGTGTCCGGGCCCCGGCGCGGATCGCCTGGATCTCCGGCGCGAGGAGCGACCCGCGATCGGCCTTCCCCGCTGCGCTGCGGCAAGGCCTCGAGGAGCTGGGCCGCCTCGAGGGTCGCGACTACCGCATCGAGGGCCATTTGGGCGACGACTCGCGCGAGCGCCACGACAGCCTGGTGACGGAGATGCTTCGCTCGGCACCCGACCTGATCGTCACCCAGGGACCGGTCGTCTTCAGCGTCCAGCGCAGCGGCACCACGCGTCCGGTCGTCTTCGCGTTCAGCGGCAATGCCGTCGATGCCGGCCTGGTCGCGAGTCATGCACAACCCGGGCGGAACCTCACCGGCATCAGCATGACGGCGCTCGAGCTGGTGGGCAAGCGGATGGAGGCGGTGGCCGAGGCCATCCCCGGCTTGCGCAAGGTGGCGCTCGTCTCCAATCCGGGCCACGCGGGCGAACGCGGCGAGCTGGCGGCATCGACCGCCGCGGCAGCGGCGCTCGGCCTCGATGTCGAGTACATCCCTTTCCGAGGCGAGGCCGGGCTCGAGCCGGCACTGGCGACGGCGCTCCGCGCGCGCTGCCAGGCGATCTGCGTGTTCCCGGATGCCGGCATGATGGGACGCAGCGAACGCTTCGCCGAGTTCGCCACGACGAACCGGATGCCGGCCGTCTCCGGATGGGCCGAGTTCGCGCGACGCGGCAACCTGATGAGCTACGGCCCCAGCGTGCAGCAGGTCTACCGTCGGCTGGCCTCGTACGTCGATCGGGTCCTGAGAGGTGCCAGGCCGAGCGAGCTTCCCGTCGAGCTGCCCACCGTCGTCGAGCACGTGATCAACCTGCGCCCGGCCCGGGCGATGGGGCTCGCCATCCCGCGATCGGCGCTGCTGCGAGCCGACGAGATCATCGATCAGTAGACATCGCCATGCAGTACACCAAGCTCGGCCGCACCGGCCTCGACGTCTCCCGGCTCTGCCTCGGCTGCATGAGCTACGGCGAGCCCGACCGCGGCTCGCACAACTGGACCCTCGGCGAGGCGGCGAGCCGGCCCTTCCTCAAGAAGGCGCTCGACCTCGGCATCAACTTCTTCGACACCGCCAACGTGTATTCGGCGGGCTCCAGCGAGGAGATCGTCGGCCGCGCGCTGCTCCAGTACGCCCGGCGCGGCGAGGTCGTGCTCGCGACCAAGGTCAACCAGCGCATGCACAAGGGGCCGAACGGCATGGGCCTGTCGCGCAAGGCGATCTTCGCGGAGATCGACGCCAGCCTGAAGCGGCTGGGCACCGACTTCGTCGACCTGTACCAGATCCATCGCTGGGACCCGACCGTGCCGATCGAGGAGACGCTCGAGGCCCTGAACGACGTGGTCCGCGCCGGCAAGGCCCTGTACATCGGCGCCTCGTCGATGTTCGCGTGGCAGTTCGCGAAGGCGCTGCACGTGTCCGACACGCACGGCTGGGCGCGTTTCCAGACCATGCAGAACTACGTCAACCTGCTCTACCGCGAGGAAGAGCGCGAGATGCTGCCGCTCTGCCGGGCCGAGGGCATCGGCGTCATGCCGTGGAGCCCGCTCGCCCGGGGTCGGCTGGCGCGCGACTGGGACGCGACCAGCGCTCGCTCCGAGAACGACGCCTTCGGCAGCACGCTCTACGCGCAGACCGGAGACGCCGACCGCAAGGTCGCCGAGGCCCTCGCCGCGGTGGCGACGCGGCTCGGCCGTCCGCGCGCCCACGTGGCGCTGGCGTGGGTGCTCGCGAAGAGCGAAGTCAGCGCGCCGATCGTCGGCGCGACGCGCCTCGAGCAGCTCGACGAGGCCGTCGCCGCCCTGACCCTCGAGCTGTCGGCCGAGGACATCGCCGAGCTCGAGGCGCCGTACGTCCCGCACCCGGTGATCGGGCACGAGTGACGACCTCGCCCGCCCGCGTGGCGGGCGACGTGCACATCCCCGTCGAAAGCCTTGCCCGCGCGGATCGCAGCGCCCGAACCGTCACCTCACCCGGGCCGTCGGGATCGGCGGCAGGCCGCTCTCGCGCGGCGGCACGCGCGGGTACTGGCCGATCATGGCCGGCGCGGGCGAGCCGATCCGTCCGTTGCTGCGGTGGTAGTCGATCCAGGCCTCCAGTGCGTCGATCTGCTCGTCGACGAGGTTGTTGAACTCGGCTCCGCCATGGCCCATCCCCGGGATGTAGTACACGGCTAGGAACTTCTCGGCGTTCCTTCCGAGCCGGCGTTCCACGAGCTCCTTGTAGCCTTCGGTCTCGCGCGGCGAGACGGTGACGTCGTAGGTGCCGTGCATGATGATCACCGGGCGCTTCAGGTTGCCGGTGAGGTCCAGCAGTCTCAGCTCGCGCTTGACGAAACCGGGGCTCCGGTTGGCGTTCCAGAGGCCGAGCTCCTCGTCGAGCAGGTCGCCGCCGAAAGGATTGAAGGTCGGGTCGAGCGTCGTCATCGAGTCGCGCAGGTAGCCGACGAGGTTGCCGTACTGCTGCTTGAGGATCGCCTCGGACCCGGGCACCCGCCCCGCGTTGTAGGCGAAGCCGTTCTTCAGCTTCGCTGGAATGTCATAGATGTTCTTGAGGGCGACGAGCTGCACGCCCGTCAGCGGCGGCGTCAGCGGTTGCGTGAAGGGATCCCAGTTCGGCTCCGCGGCACGGCGGGCGATGATGTCGTCGATGCGTGAGGCGATGATGTCGTAGTTGCGCACGACCTGAGCGACGCCGCCCCACTGGCTGATGTTGCCGTTGTAGCCGTAGCCGGCGATGCCTCCGTCGAACAGCTGCGGGAAGTCCTCGACCATCCACTTGGTATGGTGGCCGCCGTTGGAGCCGCCCATGATCAGGGTCCGCGTCGACCTCGTGCCGTAGTGCTGCCGGACGACCCGGTTCATGTACACGGTGAGCTCCACGAGCCGCTGGCGCGATTCGTAGTAACGGTCCTCCGGTTCGTTGCCGATCGTCACCCGGTTCCAGCCCTCGTCGCTGGCGGCGAAGGCGTAGCCCTTGGCCAGCGCTGCCGGCAGGAACGCCCCGGTGCTGAACTCGGTGCCCGAGAAGCCGCGCGTGTGGATGACGACCTTGCCGTTCCAGGTCCTCGGCAGGAGGATCTGGAACTTCGCGTCGTCGAGGATCGTGCCGTGGATGTAGCGGTGCTCGACGGGAGTGGTGCGCGCCTCGTCGGTGTCGACGACGGCGGTGATGACGGCGCGGGGATCGTTGGCCAGTCGCTCGGTCGGATCCTGGGCAGCGCTCGCGCCGACCGGCGCGAGGCTCGCAAAAACCAACGCGAGGACGGACAGACCTCGCCATGCAAAGCTCTTCATGATTGCTCCTGCGGATGAAGGGAGAAGGGAAGGGAGGGGAAGGGAAGTCACGTGCTGAAAGCCGCATCGCAACGGCAGGCCAGGGACGACTAGCGCCCCCCTGCCCACAGCCGATGAAGCTGCTCCTCGAGGTCGGGCAGTTCCCTGTCCACCGAAGGCTGCGAGTGCCATTCGATCAACAGGCTGCGCTCGCGGTGCAGCTTCTCGGCCGCGCGCGGGTCGCTCGAGCTTGCCGGCGGGCGCGCCAGCGGATGCTCGGACCACCAGTGCAGGAATGCTTCGACGCGCCGCGACTCGTCGGCTTCGAGCACCTCGAGGACATCGGCCTTGACGAGGAGCGCGTCGCCCGGCTGGACAAGGCCGCGCGCGACGAGGCCCGGCAGGGCCGCGTCCGCGCGCTTCGCTTCTTCGATGGCGAGAACCGGGTCGTCGGTGAACCAGCGCAGGTCGTGGAATCGCGCCTTCGCGGCCTGGAAGTCCACCTCCCACAATGTCGTCGGCAGGGTCGCCGTGGCCGTCGTCGGCGGCGCGACGGTGGCGACCGCAGGCGCTTCGCGAGGCGACGCACCCGGCTCCGCCGCCGCGGGCGGTCCCGCGGTGAACGGCGACGCACCCCATGCTGGCTGTTCGGCACGGGGCGGCCCGCTCGAAGGGACCGGCGCCTCGTGACTCGGCAGCATGAACGCCAGCGCCGCCGCGCCGACGACGATCAGCATGGCCAGCATCGCGCTCGTGCCGACTGCCGACCGCGGAGCGAGCTCCTCGACCGATTGCCACCCGCGCGCGCCCAGGTAGACCCGCCCGGACGGGCTGCCCTGCTTCATGGCGTCTCCGGCATCGCGTTCGCTCAACGCTGGAAGCACGTGAAGTCCGGACGGGCCGGCGCCGGCGGCACCGGGTTCTGCCACGCGAACGGGCCGCACAGTCGCTTGCCGGCGAAGATGGCGGCGTCGTGCACGGCCTTGATCAGCCGCTCGTACTGCGGATCGCCCTGCGCCCAGCCCGAGAAGTTGCCGAGGTCGCCGGAGGCGGCGAAGACGCCGTGGATGCCGGGGACCCTGGCGATCTTCGCCGCGTTCTTCACGCCCTCGATCGTCTCGATCATGACGATGAGCACGAGGTTGTTGTTGAACGTCTGGCGGTAGTTCGTTCCCTGCAGCCACGGGCCGAGCACGGCCGCGGTCTGGCTGGAGCCCTGGCTGCGTCTGCCGAACGGCGGGTAGTAGGCCCACTGCACGACCTCCTCGGCCTCTTCCACGGTGTCCACCGTCGGCACGACCAGCACCATGGCGCCGCCGTCGAGCGCGTGCTGGATCTCGCGCTCGTCGGTGTACGCGACGCGCGCGCCGGGGATCGCGCGCCGGTCCGGACAGTTCGCCGAGGACCCGAACGCCCACATGCGCCAGGCGTCGCCCCAGGTCAGGCCCGAGTGCTGCATCTCGGTCCAGGTGAAGTCGGCATCGGCCTGGCTGGCCTGGCTGCAGTAGGTCTCGTCGGAGGTCGCCGGGAACGTGCCCTGGACGGTGCGGCCGATCACGTGCTGGCCCTGCAGCATCTTCAGCTTGACGGGATTCCAGATCCGGCCGCCGCTCGTGTCGTCGTTGCGCGGGCCGTAGACCCAGGTGCGCGGATCGATGTTGTCGCGATCGCGGTCGCGCCCGCGGTCGCGGCCGCCCCGATCGTCGGCGTGGGCGCCGAAGGACATCAGCGCAAGGGCGGCCATGCCTACGGCAAGGCCCCTCGAAAGCGTGGACGGCTTCATTTCTCTCATCGTCTCCTGGTGGTGCGCGTGTGATCCGTTCTATCGAGCGGAGGCTCGCCGGCGCCGGCGGACGGCAGCGAGCACGGCGAGCCCGAGCCCCAGCAGCGCCACGCTCTCGGGCTCCGGCACCGCCGCGACGGTGGTCATCGTGATCCGGAACGGGTAGGTCCCCGCGTCGGTGCTGAGGGCGCCGCCGACGGCGACGGTGTAGAGGCCGCCGACCGCGACCGTGAACGTGCCGAAGGGGTCGCCGTTCGGTCCCGGCGTGGTGAACGGCGGGCGCTCGTCGTCGAGGCTGCCGATGAAGGTCAGGCCGCCCCAGCTGCCCGTGCTGTCGAACAGGGACGTGTCGGCGCTCGTCGTGCCGCGGTAGAACGACAGCGCCGGATCGAGGTTGCCGTTGAGCCGGTCGACCTGCACCGTCACGGTGTCGTTCGCATTGGCGCTGAGCTGCCAGAAGCTCAGGCCGCTTCCCTGCTCCAGGAACCAGCTGAAGCCGGCCGCGCTGCCGGCGGCGCCGATCCCGGAAACGAGCTTGCCGCTGTAGACGACCGGCGCCGCGTTCGACAGGGACGGCAGCAGCAACGCCGCCGCGCACACGGGCGCGAGCAGGGCACGGCAAGGCTTCATGTCGTTCTCCCGGTTGTCGCCTGTCTTGCGGCAGACGTCGGTCGGCTCACGGCGCGGTGCACACGAAGTTCGCCGCGTCGTCGGTGCTGCCCGACCCGACGTATCGCGCGACGTTCGGATACAGGCAGAGCGGCCGCGTCTGTGTCCCGCCGCCCGGCAGGTTGCGGCTGGCCAGGATCGTCTCCGGCGCGACGCCCTTCTCGACCCAGTCGACGACCGACTGGAACAGGTTCTGCGGCTGCGGTCCGGTCCCGCCGCCGCAGTGGGCCACCCCCGGGGCCATGAAGTGGCGGAAGAACTGCCGCGTCTGCGCATAGCCGCCGCCGAGGAAGTTCGTCACCGCGTCGTAGTACGCGATGCTGCCCTCCGGCATGATCAGCTGGTCGCTCCAGCCGTGCCACATGAGGAGCTTGCCGCCGCGGTCGCGGAACGCCCGCAGGTCGGGGTTCTCGCTGGCCATCATCGGATTGACCTGGCGCATCGTGTCCTTGAAGAAGGTCTCGTAGTTGCCATAGGTGAGCGTCGTCCAGTCCCAGCTCGGATCGAAGTAGACCCAGTAGCGCGGCTGCGCGACGGAGATGGCGAACGGATTCGTGCCGCCGAGCCCGCCGAGCGCCGTCCCGCGCGTGAGGCCGTACCAGAGCCGCTTGCCTTGCGTGTTCACCGGGCCGGACCAGATCTTCTGGATCGCCGTCGCCTCGGCGGGCGTGAGGCAGGTGTTGTCCGTCGACGTGCAGTTGCTGCGCGTGATCGTCGGGTCGTTTGCCGGGTTGTAGGCACAGGTGCGGGGATCCTCGAGAACCCCGTCGGCGACCCCGTCGCTCGCGTCGCAGGCGGCGACCGCGGCGTTGCTCGCCAGCGTCTGCTTGGCCGCGGCGATGGGCCCCCCGGTCTCGCTGCGCATCACGACCTGCGGCCAGATCTGCGCGGCCTGGAAGCGATCCCAGTGGAACGCCGGGGCGCCGGCGAGGATGCCGTCGTAGTCGCCCGGGAAGTCCTGCGCCATGCGCATGCCCTGCCGGCCGCCCGTCGAGCAGCCGTTCCAGTACGAGTATTCCGGCAGCTGGCCGTAGAACGCCTGGGTGAGCTGCTTGCCGATCACGGCCATCAGGTGCTCGGAGCGGAACGCGAAGTCGCTCTGCAGCTGGACGTCGGGCGCGCCGTTCGGCACCGGCGTGAGCATGCCGAAGGTGCCGCTGCCGCCGGTGTGGCCGGTGTCGGTCTGGATGCCGACGTAGCCGGCCGAGACGGCGTTGTTGGGCACGTTGACGCTGCCGGCATAGCCGCCGCCGCCCTCGGACTGCAGGCGGCCGTTCCAGCGTCCCTCGGTCGGCAGCGCGACCCAGATGTTGATGGCCGGGGCCACGAGCACCCGCACCAGGCAGTAGGGCGCGCCCGACGGTGTCGTGCCTGTCGAGACCGACGTGATCGTGACCGACGTGTCGTTCGGCGGCGTGGTCGTCGGCAGGGTCGGCAGGTCGGAGACGAGTTGCACGCTGCCGATGCCGGCGGCGTCGCAGGTGCGGACCGGCGTGGCGTTGTGCGAGGTTTGCACGGTGGCGGTGCGGCCCGGATCGGCACCGCTGACGGAAGCTTCGGTGCTGCCGTCCACCGAGCCGCCTCCGCCGCAGCCGAGGAGTGCGGCGACGGCGAAGAGCGAGGAGATGCTGAGCGCGGTGGCGGCCGAACGAGGGCGCGACGAATCGACCGACATGATGATTCCTGCTCCGTGCCGTCCGGGAGACGGCGACGCGGGAACCAGATTAGGTGTTACGCCGCGACGATGTCATCAGGGCAATTCACGATCGGCGCAAGCACGCGGCTTGCCAACGCGACCCCGATCCCGATCCCGATCGCGATTGACGATCAGACGCAGTAGAAGTCGAGCATCGTCGGGATCACGTCGGTCATGAGAACGATCTTCTTGCGAGCGATCAGCCAGCCGTCGCGTGCCTGGCGCAGCTCGTGCCCGACACCGACGTGTCCGGGGCGATCCCGAGCTCGACTGCGTGCGCGTCGGGGCCGCGGACGACACGGCCGATGGCGCGGGCGTAGCCCTGTTGCCATTCGATCTCGCCGCTGGCGAAGCCGCGCTGGCAGTCCTCGAAGGTGACGGTGTCGTCGGGCGTCGCGAGGCCGCTCGGATTGAAGAAGTCCTGGTACTGCCGCAAGCGCTGCCGCCGGCGTTCCGGGCTCTCGCCCACCGGTGCGAGGCAGTACGACGCGATCTCGGTCCTGTCGACCGCGACCGGCGTGATCACGCGCATCTGCAGCGCCGCGGTGGAGGCCAGCTGCAGGTTCGGAAAGACGTTGAGCTGCCGCGTGCGCAGCATCCAGGCCGCACGCGTCTCGCCGAGCCTGGCCGTCAGTTCGGCACGTTGCGGGTAGAGCGAATGGTTCTGTTCCGGCGACGTGGTCCAGACCAGCGCATGGCGTTGCGGAAGCCGAACGAGCCCATCGCTTCTTCCTGCTTCTTCTCGCCCTGCCAGATCGCCGCCTCGACGTCGGTGCGCTCAGGCATCCCGGCGCGGCGATCGAGGAGCCGCAGGTAGGAAGGGTGGGTGGAGGTGAAGTGGTACGCATCGACCGAGTTCGATGAAGCCGCGGGTGTCGCCGAGATGGTCCTCGAGGGCGGGCACGTCCGACGACAGGCTGGCGAAGAGGAAGCCGCGGTATTCGGCGAAGCGTGCGACCGGCTGCATGTGGTGGCTGTCGGCGTCGAAGGCGGCGGCGTAGTCGCCCGCCGCCTTGTCCTTGATCGCCACGTTGCAGCCCCGGCTGTCGTAGCTCCAGCCGTGATACCTGCACACGTGCACGCGCCGGTTGCCGCGGCGCTCGTGGCAGACGAGGGCGCCCTTGTGCCGGCAGGAGTTGTGCACGCAGTGCAGCGCGCCGTCCTGGTCGCGCATCAGCACCAGCGCCTGCTCGCGGATGCGCGTGATCAGGTAATCTCGCCGCTCCTGAACACGTCGCGGTGGACGCGGAAGATGCCCTCGTCCGGCCGGTCGTCGATCAGGTGCTCGAGCGGTCTGGGTTCCATGCGATCGATCCGGTCGGACGCCGGCCCTCGATCCGCGCCACGGGGCGTGGTTTCGACTCCGTCGCCGCAGGCGCTCAGCTGCTCGTCCGCACCAGCCTCAGCGGGAACTTCGACTGTCCGATGCTCGGCCGCACCTTGCCGTTCGAGAAGTTCACCAGCCACACGTTCAGGTTGTCGGTGCTGCCGGTGCGGCTGGCCCAGTACAGGGCGCCGGGCGTCTGCGGGAAGGCCTGGGTGTCGATGCGCGGCTTCTTCTTCTGCTTCATGTCGACCAGGGCGACGAGCTCCTCGCGCGTCGGGATGCGCCATGCCTTGCCCTCGTCCCTGGCGGTGCGGGTCGCCTTCTCCTTCGCGCCGGCGTAGCTGTACTTGAGGAGCTTGCCGCTGCAGGCCTTGCCGTCCCAGCGCATGCCTTCCGAGCAGCGGCGCCACGTCAGGCCGGCCGCGCTGTCCCTCACCTCCTGGCCGTCGGCCGAGATCGTGAACCGTCCCTGGCCGTGGCTGGCGCCCGCGGCGAGGGCGAGCAGGGCGATCGCGGCGAAGCGCAGGCGGGGCAGGGCCGCACGTGACAGTGTCATGGAATCTCCCTTGGCAGCGTCGGAAGCCGGGTCGGTCCGCACAGCTGCGCGATTATAGAAATCGGCTTCGCGCGCGACCCCGCTGCCGCCGCCGGTGGGCACCGGCGATCAGGGGCTGGAAACGCCGGCGGCCGCCGTCGTGGTGGCGCTCGCGGTGCTGGCCGCGAGCTGCTGCTCGAGCCGCTTGCGGTCGGCGGTCAGGCGGCCGGCGATCAGCGTCACCACTTCGAAGCCGAATTCCGGGTTCTGGTAGTAGAGCTGCTGGAACGTCGCGCCGTCGATGCGCAGGACGACGCATGTCGTCGTGCAGCGCGCGGTCAGGGTCCGGCGCTTGTCGGGGGCGAAGAAGGCGATCTCGCCGAACAGCCGGCCCGCCTCCATCACCTGGCCGATCTCGACGAGCTCGATGCGGCCTTCGGCGAGGAAATAGATGTGATCGGCGGCATCGCCCTTGCGGAACAGCACGCTGCCCGCCTTGAGGCGGCGCTTGCGCATGTACGGCTTGAGCCAGACGCCGGACAGGTCGCCCTCCGCCGAGGCCGCGCGCACGCGCCGCGTGAGGCGGACCATCTCGACGGTGCGATAGATGTTGATCGGCAGCAGCGCTCCGTGCAGCAGCATCACCACGATCGACGGATGGAGCACGCCGTAGACGAGGAAGCAGACGCTGCCGCCCACCGCCAGGCAGCGCAGGGGGATCATGGTCTTCACGAAGGAGCTGACGATCGCCAGCGCGACGGCGACGGCGCCGGCGGCGAGGGCGAGGATGCCCACCGGCGTCGACACGGCCTGGGCCAGATTGGCGGCGGCGAGGGCGAACAGTTCCTGCGGTGACATGCGTCTCTTCCTGTTGCGCCGGCTCGGTGAAAGGCGCCGCCAATGTGCCACAGCCGGCGAGGGCCGACGGCATACTTGCGGCCATGCTTGAAGAGCCGCCATCCAGCTGCAGTCGCCGGAGCGTGCTGGCCCGGGCGCTCGCCGTCGGCCTGGCCTGCGAGCTGGCACCGCTCGCCGCGCTGGCTGCGCAGCTTTCGCTGCCGATCGAGAACGTCACCCGGCTCTACACGGTGGAGGTCGCGCGCATCGAGACGCCGACCGATGCCGACTCGGTGGTGCGCGCGCTGCGCGACTGGTCCGGCAAGGTCGCCATCGGCGGCGGCCGCTACAGCATGGGCGGGCAGGTCGCCATCGCCGGCGGGCTGCACCTCGACATGCGGCGCATGAAGCGCGTGGTCTGGCTGCGCGCCGCCGAGCGTCGCGTCCGCGTGCAGGCCGGCGTCACCTGGCGCGATCTGCACGACGTGCTCGACGAGCACGACCTGTCGGTGCGCACGATGCAGAGCTATTCCAACTTCACGGTCGGCGGCGCGGTGTCGGTGAACTGCCACGGCCGCTACGTCGGTCACGGGCCGGTCGGCCACTCGGTGCGCGCGCTCCAGCTGGTGCTCGCCGACGGCCGCATCGTCGAGGCCAGCCGCACCGAGAACACCGAGCTGCTGCGGGCCGCGATCGGCGGCTACGGCGCGATCGGCGTGATCACCGAGGTCGAGCTCGACCTCGACGACAACACCAAGATGGAGCGGCAGATCGAGGAGGTGCCGCTCACGGCGTACCCGAAATACTTCGAGGCCAAGGTGCTCAACGACCGCTCGAGCGTGATGCACAACGCCGATCTCCTGCCGCCGCAGTTCGATGCGCCGGTCGCCATCACCTGGCGCCGCAGCGACAAGCCGCTGACCCGGCCGCGCCGTCTCGTGCCGCGCAACCAGAGCTACAAGCTGCAGCGCAACGCCCTGTGGGCGCTGACGGAGATGCCGGGTGCCGGCAGCCTGCGCGATCCGGCGACCGACCTGGTGCGCCGGCTCAAGCCGGCAGTCGCCTGGCGCAACCACGAGGCGAGCCTCGACGTCGCTGCGCTCGAGCCGTATTCGCGGCGTCTGTCGACCTATGCGCTGGACGAGTTCTTCGTGCCGCCCCGCCGGTTCGAGTCCTTCGTCCTCGAGATGGGCCGGATCCTGCGCCGCCACCGCGTCGCCGCCGTGAACGTCTCGATCCGGCACAGCCCCGCCGACACGCTCGCCCTCATGCCGTGGGCCCGCGAAGAGGTGTTCTCCTTCGTGCTGTTCTACAAGCAGGGCGTCGATGCGGCGTCGCAGAAGGCCGTCGGCGAATGGACCCGCGAGCTCGTCGAGGCCGCGCTGCAGCACGAGGGACGCTACTACCTGCCCTACCAACTGCACGCCACGCGCCGGCAGTTCGAGCGCGCCTACCCGGAAGTCGCCCAGCTGCGCGAGCTCAAGGCGCGGGTCGACCCGCAGGGCCGCTTCAGCAACTCGCTTTGGCAGAAGTACCTCTGATCCCGTCGCTGGCCCTGCACCCGCTGTTCGCGGGGATCGCCGCCCCGTCGCTCGCGAAGCTCGAACCGCACCTGCAGACACGCGACTTCGCCGCCGGCGATATCGTCCTGCGCGCCGGCGTCGAGTCGGCCGAGCTGTTCGGGCTGATCGAAGGCGCGGTGCGCGTCGAGCTGGCCGGCGGCCGGCGCGTGCAGCTGGTCGCGCCGCAGTGCTTCGGCGAGCTCTCGGCGCTGACCGGCGAGCCGGTCTCGGCGACGGTCGTCGCCCAGCGCGACGCGCGCGTCTGGGTGCTCGCGGCCCCGGTCCTGTTCGAGGCGATGGCGCAGGAGGCCGCGTTCTTCCGCAACGTCGCGACCATGCTCGGGCTGCGCCTGCGCGAGCGCACGCGGCGCACGCCGGCCAAGCGCCCGCGCGTCGTGCTGATGCCGATCCGCGAGGAGGGCGACCGCGCCGTGCTCGCCGCGGTCGGCCGCGGCCTGCAGCACTACGCGCCCGGCTCCGAGCACGGCGAGGTCGCCGGCGAGGACCTGGCGCCGGGAACGGAGCGCATGCGCCGCTGGCGCGACGAAGGCCCCGGCGACGCGGTGCTGCTGCTCGGCGCCGGGCTCGGCGGCGGCGCGCCGCTACTGGCGGACCTCGATGCCGCCGACGTGCTGCTGGTCACCGGCGAGGAGCTGCCCGGCCTCGCCCCCACGCTCGCCGACCCCGTCGTCTGGCGGCGCGGCGCGCTCTCCGAAGCGGCGGCGCTGCAGCGCTGGTGCCATGCCCTGCCTGCCGAGGAGGTCGAGGCCGCCCTGGCGGCGCCCGACTGGTCGCGGACGCGCCAGCCGGACCTCGACCACCTCGTGCGGCGGCTCTGCGGCCGCGACGTCGGCGTCGCCATGAGCGTGGGCGCGGCCGCCGGCCTGGCGCATCTCGGCGTGCTCGAGGTTCTCGAGGACGACGGCCTGCCCATCGACTTCCTCTGCGGCTCGAGCATGGGCGGCGCGGTGGCGCTCGCCTTCGCGCGCTTCGGCAGCGCCCGCGCCGCGACGGAGGTCCTGCTGCGCCTCGTCGCCGAGTTCGCCCGCTCCAAGGGCATCCAGTGGCTGCCGCGCTCCTCGCTGATCTCGGCCGCGCGCATGACGACCCTCACCGGCGCCCTGTACGGCGACGCGACCTTCGCGCAGCTGCGCCTGCCGATCGCGGTGGTCGCGGCCGATCTCGCCCGGGGCAAGCGGGCGGTGCTCGACAGCGGCCCGGTGGCGCCGGCCGCGCGCGCGACGGCCGCCATCCCGGGCGTCTTCGCGCCGGTCCGGCTCGGCGACGCGATGCTCGTCGACGGTGCCGTCGTGTCGCGCCTGCCGGTCGACCTGCTGGCGGCGCGCGGCTGCGGATTCAAGCTGGCGGCGCTGGTCCGGCCGACCTATCCGCAGGAAGCACCGGGCGCCGCGCGCGCCGCCGATCGCCTGGAGCAGCGGCTGCAACGGCCGTTCGGCCTGCGCGCCGCGATGGGCGGCGCCTACCGCCTGCAGGGCTGGTGGGATTCGGCCAGCCAGGCCGAGCGCGCCGACCTCTCGCTCACGGTGCCGATCCCGGTCGGCGAAGGCTTCAACTTCGCGATGGCCGAGGCGATGGTCGATTGCGGCCGGCGCACGGCGCAGGAGCGCCTGCCGCAGATCCGCCTGGCCATGCAGCAGGTGCTGGCGCCGGGCGTGCCGTGACGGCCCTTGCGGGCGATCGGTGCAGGCGAAGGGCCGCGGGTAGACTCGCCGCCTTGCCAAACCTGCGGGCGCGAAGGCTTCGTCTGCCCGCTTCGCGATGAGTGCGATCAAGGCCCTGCTGCTGACCGACGTCGTGGACAGCACCCGTCTGTCGGAGATGCTCGGCGACAGCGCGATGGCCGAGGTCTGGGCGGCGCACGACCGCGTCGCGCGTGCCTTGCTGCCGCCCTGGCGCGGCCGCGAGATCGACAAGACCGACGGCATGCTGCTGCTCTTCGACAGCTGCGCCGACGCCGTCGGCTACGCCCTGGCGTATCACCGTGCCCTCGCCACGCTGCCGATGCAGCTGAAGGCACGCGCCGGCCTGCACGTCGGGCCGGTGATCCTGCGCCACAACGCGCCGGACGACATCGCCCGCGGCGCGAAGCCGCTCGAGGTCGAAGGGCTGGCGAAGCCGATCGCGGCCCGGGTGATGGCGCTCGCCCGTGGCGGCCAGACCCTGCTGTCCGCCGCGGCCCGCGACGACCTCGGCAAGTGCACGCACAAGCTCGTGTCGCACGGGCACTGGCGGCTCAAGGGCGTCACCGATCCGGTCGAGCTGTTCGAGATCGGCGACGCGGACACCGAGTTCGCGCAGCCTGCCGACGGCGAGAAGGCGCATCGCGTGGCGTGGATGGGAGAGTGGTGGCTGCCGGTCAACGAGATCCCCAACAACCTGCCCCAGCCGGCGACCTCCTTCATCGGCCGCGAGCGCGAGCTGGCCGAGGTCCGCAACCTGCTCGGCACCTCGCGCCTGCTGACGCTGCTCGGCATGGGCGGGCTCGGCAAGACCCGGCTGTCGCTGCAGGTCGCCGCGGAGCAGATGCATCAGTTCCCGGACGGCGTCTGGTTCCTCGACCTGGCGCCGATCAGCGATCCGGCCCTGGTGGTCGGCGAGGCGGCCAAGGTGCTCGGCGTCCGCGAGGAGCCCGACCGGCCGCTGCTGCAGACCCTGTGCGCGCACCTGAAGAGCCGCCGTGCGCTGTTGATCCTCGACAACTGCGAGCACCTGGTCAAGGCATCGGCGCAACTGGCGAGCGCGATCCTCAAGGTGGCGCCCCAGGTGCGGCTGCTGGCGTCGAGCCGCGAGGCCCTGCGCGCGCCGGGCGAGCAGTGCTATCCGGTCCTGCCGCTGCCGGTGCCGTCGCGCGGCGACAGCATGGAGGCGCTGCTGCGCTCGACGGCCGTGCGCCTCTTCGTCGACCGCGCCCAGCTGCACAAGCCCGGCTTCTCGCTCGGCGAGCGCGAGGCGCCGGCGGTTGCCGAGCTGGTCGCCCGGCTGGAAGGCATCCCGCTGGCCCTCGAGCTCGCCGCGGCGCGGATCCGCGCGCTGTCGGTCGCCGACATCAACGCCCGCCTCAAGGATCGCTACAAGCTGCTGACCGGCGGCTCGCGCATCCTGCAGGAGCGGCAGCAGACCTTGCGCGCCCTCGTCGACTGGTCGTACGAGCTGCTCGGGCCGCAGGAGCAGACCGTGCTCGACCGCCTGGGCGTGTTCGTGGGCGGCTTCGACCTTGCCGCCGCCGAAGCGGTGTGCGGCGGCGAGCCGATCGCCGGCGAGGACGTGCTGGACCTGCTCGCCTCGCTGGTCGAGAAGTCGCTGGTCATGATCGAGGAGCGCGACGACGGCGCGCGTTACCTCATGCTGGAGACGATCCGCGAGTACGTGCGCGAGAAGCTGGCGCAGCGCGACGACGCCGCCGCCACGGCGGCACGGCACTGCGAGCACTACTTCGCGATGGCCAAGGCGGCCAACAAGGGCCTGAAGGGCCCGCAGCAGGCCGACTGGCTGTGGAAGGTGGAGGTCGAGCTGGACAACATCCGCAGCGCCATCGCGCTGTCGCTCGCCGGCGGCGTCGATCCGTTCATCGCCGTCAAGTTCGCGGTCGCCATGCAGGGCTTCTGGATCCTGCGCGGCTACTCGAGCGAGGGCCGCAAGCTGGTGCAGGCGGCGCTGGCCGTGCCGGCGATCCAGGCATCGCCGATCGCCCAGGCCTATGCGCTCTACGTCGGCGCGGCACTGGCGGAAAGCCAGAGCGACCATGCCGAGGCGCGCAAGATGCTCGAGACCTGCCTCGAGTTGAGGCGAGCATTGGGGCACGAGGTCGACATCGCCGCCACCTTGTCGACGCTGTCGATGGCTCGTCTGCTGGGCGGCGACCCGGCCGAGGCGGCAGCCGGCGAGAACGAGGCGCTGCAGATCTTCCGTCGGCACGGCGATCGCTACGGCGAGGCCATCTGTCTCCTGCATCTCGGCCAGGTCTGCCTGTTCCAGGGCGAGGACGAGGAGGCGCGAGCGCACCTGGAGCAATGCCTCGCCGTCGCCCGCGAGATCCGGCACCAGGAAGTCGAGGGCGAGTGCGAGCTGGTGCTCGGCGAGGTCGCGCTGGAGATGGCCGACCGCCCCCAGGCCTGCCTTCGCATCAAGCGTTCCCTGACCGTGTGTCGCGAGGCCGGCGACAAGCGCGGCGAGGCGAATGCGCTGCGCTGGCTGGCGAGGGTCGAGCTCGATTCCGGCGATCTCCCGTCGACGCGGTCGCGCCTCGCCGACGCCCTGCGCGCCTTTCGTGCCTTCGAGATGCGCGAGGAGCTGCTCGGTGGCCTGGAGGACTGCGCCGAGCTGGCCGAGGCCGAGGGCTACGCCGAGGTGGCGGCCGGCCTCGCCGCCTGGGTGGCCCGCTCGCGCGAACGCCTCGGGCTGAAGCGCTCACCGCGCGGCGAGCTGCGCTGGCAGGCACTCGTCGGCAAGCTGCGCCGGAGCCTGTCGGACGCCACGTTCGAGCGCGTCTGGGACGAAGCGCGCGACTGGCAGCTCGACGAGGCGATGGGCCAGGCCTTGTCGCCGCAGGCCGAGCGGGTGACCGCCTAGCCTGCGCCTGACGCCTGACTAGCGGCGGCGCCGGCGAGCGACGAAGGAGACGGCGCCCAGGCCGGCGAGCAGCAGGGCGTAGGTCTCGGGCTCCGGGATCGCGTTGACGGGTGTGAACACGCCGGTGGCGACGTTCTGCGACGACCCGCAGACGGCTCCCTCGACGCCGAACGGGACGCACCCGGGCGACGTCTCGATCGGCTTGGTGTAGACGAGCTGGGCCTTGTTGCCGCCGAACAGGATCAGGTGGAACGAATACTCGCCTTCTCCGGCAATCGACAGCGGCGGCACGAAGTAGCCGAAGTACCCGGTGTCGATTCCCGACAGCTGCCCACCCGTGATGTTGATGCCAGTGACGTTGACGTTCGGGTTCAGGTCGTAGGAGCCGAGCATCGTCTCCGAATCGCCGACGTTGTAGAGCTCGACCTTGGCGCTCAGGACATCGAAGCCGGCGCAGCTGCCGCTGATCGGCACGTTGACCGCGTTGCCGAGCGCCAGGCACGACTCCGGAACGTCGAACAGCGCCGAAGCCTGCCAGCCGAGCTGCGGGAAGATGCCGCCGTACGCCGGATCCCAGTTGCCCTGGTACAGCGCGGCGTGCGCCGGCCCCGCTCCGCAGAGCATCGCCGCGGCACCCACCAGGACGGCGGAAAGAACAGATCTCACGCGAGTCTTCGACACGTTGCTACCTCGTTTCGCTTTCTTGTTCGAGCTGCGAGGGGCTGCCTCGCATCGGCCAGCGGCCGCCCAATCAAAAGCCGAGTCGAAAAGGACTTCCCGACTCGGCCAGCGATTGTAGAAGTCGAGGCCGCGCCTGCCTGCCCTCGACCCCCTCGAGCAGGGGGTCGCCAGACGAACGGGTCGGCGGCAATCGACCGTCGGCGCAGCGCACGGCCGACGCCATCGCCGGCGTCGCGGCGGCCGAGCCGAGAATCAGCTCCCCGACCTGCACCAGAGCCTGCGATGAAGACCTACGACCTCGAAGTGCAGCGGCTGAAGTCCAGCCGCCACGACAAGGGCGTGATCGAGCTCGGCGTCGACGTGCTGGTGCTGCCGCGGGCGACGCGCGACGACCTGCCCTCGACCAGCTGCCTGCGCCTGCCGGTCGAGCATGCGCGCTCGCTGCTCATCCTGCTGAAGCAGCAGCTCGCCGATCTCGACAAGGCGCAGCCGCGCAGCCGACGTTCGGGCCGGAGCTAGTCCGCGCGCGCAGGATCGCGGCTCAGGCGCGGCGGCGACGAAGCCGATGCGCGAAGGAGCCGGCAGAGCGCGCCTTCGTCGTAGAGCGAGCCCGACGACGTCGCCCGCACGGACGGGCGGTCGTCGGCGAAGGACGAACCCGCGAACTGGGTGGGCGCCAAGCGCGCCTGCGCCGAGCTGATGGCCGCATGGCCGGCTCGCAGTCGCCTCAGGGCGCTGCGGAACGCACCGAGGTTGATGTCGAGGCCGAGGCTGACCAGCTCCTCGACGATCGCCGCATGCGGGACGCCGGCACGGATGGCGTTCTCGATGTGGCCGAACACGTCGGCGAGGACGGCGGTCTTGGACCGCCTGGCGTGGTCGGATGCCAGGGCTCGAAGGCGGCTGGCTGCATGCGTCACGTCCATTCGATAAAGCTGCGAAGCGCTCCCGTCGTTTCCTGCAGCCAATCTACGCCGGCCTCCGCGCTTTCAAGCCATCCGGAAACCGATCATTACGGTTCTTGCAGACCGTCCCGCGCGACGCCTTGACGGTGACGTCGCAATTGGTCGCGTTCTAACCCGATTGGTCGCAAGCACGCGGGAATTGACGGCTCAGTCCCCGGGGTCGCGCGGCGGCGGCAGGGCCAGGGGCCTGACCTCGACGGGGGCGACGCCTTCCTTCGGCGTGATGCCGATCTTCTCGGCGGTCGCCGGCGACAGGTCGACGATGCGGCCCTTCACGTACGGCCCGCGGTCCTGGATGGTCACGGTCGCGCTCTTGCCCGTTTCCAGGTTGGTGACCCGGGCCTGCGTGCCGAGCGGCAGGGTCTTGCTCGCGGCGTTGTCGTCGCGCACGTCCATGCGCGTGCCGTCGGCCATCGTGCGGCCGTGCAGCTTGCGCGCGTAGACCGAGGCGACGCCGACCCGCTTCCTGCCGGAGCGGTCGAGGGCCGGTCGCGCGGCGGGCGTCTCACGCGCGCCGGCGTCGCCGCCGGGCCGCTCCGCGCCGCGCGCCGCGGCCGGTTCGGCGTGCGCAGCCGCGCCGGCGCCGATCACGACGAGCCCCAGGGACAGCAGCAGCGCGGAGGCGCGCGGACGGCCATGGATCTGCATGACGCGGACTGTGCCGCGCCGCGTTCGTGCTGCCTGTCGGCCGGCGTTGAACGCTCGCGTAGGAAGGCTCCTCCGGTCAGCCCTTGCCCATCTTTCCCTGCAGCACGGCGACCAGGTGGTGCTTCGCCTCGGCGAGCTGCGCCTTGTCGCTGTCATGCACCTTGCGGAAGAAGGCGGCGCACTCCGGGGAGCCGGCCTGCTCGGCGTCCTTGATGTACTGGTCGTAGGCGAGCAGGGCCTGGGCCTTGTTCTGCATCAGCGTGATCCAGTCGTAGGCGAGATCGCTCAACGGGTGCGGGTCGGCGGGCTTTTCCTGCATGGCAGCTCCTCGGGGTGAAGGCGCCTCCGATCGGGCGCAAGGTGCAGCTTAGCCAAGCGACCGCCCCGCTCTCGTGCAAAGACCCGCCTCGCAGGATGCCCGCGGCGACGGCCTAACGCCGCACCACGTAGCGGCTGATCCGCGGTGGCTCCTCGCCCTGGTGGAAGGCGAGTCGGCGCTCGCGCAGGGCGAGGTCGGCGGCGGTGGCGCGATGGAAGCGGCGCAGGTGCTCGGTCCACGACTCGTCGATGACCTGCTCGACGAAGCGCCCCGGCTCCCGGATGTCGTGCAGCAGCTCCCAGCCGATCGCCCCCTCGCTGAGGCGGGCGCGCCGTGTCTCCTGCATGGTGAGCTCGAACGCCTCGGCGCGTGCCGGATCGATCAGGTACTCGATCGTCGTGAGCACCCGCCCGCCCTCCTGCGGCGCCACCCACGACGGCTGCGCCGCCCAGCCGGCGCGCGCCGGGCTCAGGTCGGCCTCCTCGTCGGCGCTGTCGCTCACGAAGCGCACCGCCAGCAGCATCATGAGGATGCCGCTCGCGGCGGCGGACAGCAGCGCGGTCTGCATGGTGCCCACCGTCGCCACCTGGCCCCACAGCGCCGCCCCGAGGGCGCTGGCGCCCATGATCGCCATCTGGTAGCTGGCCATGCCGCGCGCGCGGACCCAGTTCGGCAACGACATCTGCGCCGACACCGACAGCGAGTTCGCGACCGTGATCCAGGCCATGCCTGCCGCCACCATCGCCGGCACCGCGACCCAGGCGCTGGGCGCGAGGGCCATCGCGACGGTGGCCGCCGACTGCACCAGCGTGCCGCCGACGACGAGCTGGTCACGGCCGTAGGCCTGGCGAAAGCGCGGCAGGACCAGCACCGAGACGATCGCGCCGGCGCCCATGCAGGCCAGCAGCAGGGTGAAGGTGCCGGCGTCGCCGCCGGCCAGGCCGCGCGCCAGGAGCGGCAGCAGGGCGAGCACGGCGGTCGAGTGGAGGAAGAAGATCGACACCCGCAGCAGCACGGCACGCATGCGCGGCGACTGGCGGACGAACAGCACGCCCACCCGCATGGCGCTGATGAGCCGCTCCCTGCCGAGCGGACTCGCTTCGCGCTCGTGGCGCCAGCGCAGGATGACGAAGGCGGAGAGCAGCGACAGCACGGCGTTGAGCGCGAACACCCACACGCTGCCGGCGCTGGCGATGAGGGCCCCGGCGACGAGCGGGCCGACGATGCGCGACAGGTTCATCGCCATGCCGTTGAGCGCCAGCGCCGACGCCAGCTGCTGGCGCGGCACCAGCTCCGGAACGATGGCGGCGAAGACCGGCCAGCGCAGCGCCAGGCCGATGCCGTTGGCGAAGACGAGGACGAGCAGGAGCGGCGCGGTCATGAGGCCGGCCGCCGTGACGGCGCAGAGCAGGGCCGCCGTCGCTGCCAGCCAGACCTGCGTGGCGATCAGCCACCGGCGCCGGTCGAGGATGTCGGCGAGCGCGCCGCTCGGCAATCCGAGCAGGAACACCGGCAGCGTCGAGGCCGACTGGACGAGCGCCACCCAGATCGGCGTGCTCGTCAGGCTGGTCATCGTCCAGGCCGCGGCCACGTCGCTCATCCACATGGAGAGGTTCGCCGCCAGCCAGGTGCTCCAGAGCAGGCGGAACTCCGGCACCGCCAGCGGCGCGAGCGCCGAGGCGGAGCGGGGCGACGCCGCCGGGCGGGAACGGAGCGGAGCCTCCTCGGGTGGGATCGACGACATTGGATTCGCAGGCTGCCCGCCGATCATCGCCGAGCCCGACCTCGGCCGCTGCGGCAAGCGGCGCCCGCGCGCGGGACCGGTGGGCGCGACGCTAGCGGGCGTTCGTCGCCAGGCCGGCGACGGCGTCGACGAGCTCGCCCGGCTCCACCGGCTTCACCAGGTGCGTCTGGAAGCCGACGGCGAGAGCCCGCCGCCGATCCTCCGGGCGGGCGAAGGCGGTGAGTGCCGCTGCCGGCGTGCGGCCGCCTTCCTCGGCGCGCAGCCGGCGCACCCAGCGCATGAAGTCGTAGCCGTCGTGCTCCGGCATGCCGATGTCGCAGAGGATGGCGTCGGGACGGTGCGCGCGGAACAGCTCGAAGCCTTCGGTCGCGCTCGCCGCCGACAGCACCCGGGCGCCGGCGCTCTGCAAGGCATAGGCGGCGACCTCGCGCACGTCGGCTTCGTCCTCCACGAGCAGCACCGTGACCCTGCTCAGCGGTGCCCGATCGGGACCGGGCTCCTGCGGCGCGCCCGGCCCGGAAGCGAAGTCGCCGGCGTCCGCGGTCGTGCTCGCAAGGACCGGCAGGGTGACGCGGAAGGTCGCCCCCTTGCCGACGCCCGGGCTCTCCGCCCGGATGCTGCCGCCGTGCAGCTGCGCGAGCTGGCGCGCGATCGACAGGCCGATGCCCAGGCCGCCGTGCCGGCGCGTCGTCGACGCATCCTGCTGCTGGAACCGATCGAACATCCTGGCCAGGAAGGCGGCGCTGATGCCCTGCCCGCTGTCGGCGACGCTGATCTCGACCTGGCCCGGCAGGGCCGTCAGCGCGACCGTGACCTTGCCGCCTGCCGGCGTGAACTTGACGGCGTTGGTGAGCAGGTTCCAGACGATCTGCTGCAGCCGCTCGGGATCGGCCGAGACGATGCCGGCGCGCGGGTCGAGCACGGTGCGGATGTCGATGTTCTTCGCCGTCGCCGCGGGGAGGACCGCGTCGATGGCCTTGGCGAGCACGCCGGCAGGCTCCACCGGCTGCACGTGGAGGCGGAGCTGGCCCGACTCGATGCGGTTGAGGTCGAGCAGGTCCTCGATCAGCTGCACCTGGATCCTGGCGTTGCGGGTGATCGCCGCCAGCGCCTGCTTCAGGCTGCCCGGGTCGGGCGTGCCGCGCTCGAGCATGTGCGCCCAGCCGAGGATGGCGCTCAGGGGCGTGCGCAGCTCGTGCGAGATGGTGGCCAGGAATTCGCCCATCGCCTGGCTCGTCCGCTCCGCCTCGGCGCGCGCCGCCTCGGCGTTCTTCAGCAGCTCCTCGCGCTCCCGCTCCTGGCGGCGGCGGTCGGTGATGTCCTGCGTCAGCTTGAGGTAGCCGAGCAGCTCGCCGCGCGGCCCGCGCAAGGCCGTCAGCACGACCGCGGCGTCGAAGATCTCGCCGTCGCCGCGGACGCGCTTGCCTTCCCCCTTGTACTCGCCCGTCCGCGCGGCGATCTCCATCTCGCGCTCCGGCTGGCCGCAGGCCCGGTTCTCCTCGGTGAAGAGGTTGGCGAACGGCATGCCGATCGCCTCCTGGGCGGTGTAGCGCTTCATGATCGCGGCGCCCTCGTGCCACGACGAGATCCGGCCGTCGACGTCGACCGTGAAGATGGCGTAGTCGCGCACTCCGGCGAAGACGGCGCGCAGCTGCTCGTCGCGTTCTCGCAGCTCGGTCTCGACGTAGCTCAGCTGGTGCTGCTTTTCCTCGAGCTGCAGGCGATCGGTGAGGTCGCTGTTGACGGCGACGACGCCGACGATCTTGCCGTCGACGACGATCGGCGCGGCGGTGCCGCGGATGAACACGTCCTCGCCGGTCGATTTCTTGGTGGCCCAGGTGTCGAGCACGGCCGTCTGCCCTTGCAAAGCCCGCGTGTACGGCAGCTCCTCGGGCTTGACCTCCGGTCCGTCCCGGCCATGGCGCATGCGGAACGCCCGCGCCAGCTCGTCGGCCCGGGCGCGCAGCTCGTCGGGCGAGCTCGCGCCGAGCATCTCGAGGGCCGGCCGGTTGCAGCGGATGATGCCGTTCGCGTCGCCGATGTAGACGCCGTCGGGGATCGCCTCGATGGCCGCTGTCAGCGCCGCCGCCTGGCGCTCCGCCTCGGCGCGCGCCGCCCGCTCGGAGGCGAGCAGGCGGTCGCGCTCGTCGAGCGCGCGCAGCGGCTCGGTGCCGTCCTGCACCACCTTCAGGAAGCCGACGGGCTGCCCCGAATGGTCGGTGATGCGCGTGAGCGTGCCCGTCGCGAAGAAGCGCTTGCCCGAGCGGCGCAGCATCCAGCGGTCGTCGTCGGCGCGCCCGGTCTCGAGCGCCCGGCGCATCTCCTGCTCCGGAACGCCGGCGGCGACGTCCTCCGGGGTGAAGAGCTCGCGCACCGGCAGGCCGATCCACTCGTCCCGGCCGCAGCCGAAGATGGTCTGGACGCCCTGGTTCCAGCTCGTGATCCGGCCGCCGGGGTCGACCAGGAACATGGCATGGTCCCGGACCTGCTCGATGATCCCGTCGCCGGCGAGCGGCATGGATCCCGGCTCGCCCTCGTGATGAGCGGTAGATTCCATGGCGGTGATCAAGCAAGCGCCGTTCCTAAGGCGGCGTTGTGGCTAGAGTTGCCTCCTCCTGGCCTGCCGGCGCTGCCCGATGCTCTCAGCCCGCTCCTCCCGTTCGCCGCGCGAGCTCGCCGCGCCGCTCGCCCGCGCCCTCGACCCCGCCCGGACGGCACTCGTCCTGAGCCTCGCCGGCGCCGCGCTGGCGGTGGCGATCGGCCTGGCCACCTCGACGCTGGTGCCGCTGGACTTCCTCGAGGAAGGCGGGCCGGTCGAGACGGCGACGGTCTACCTGTACGTGCTGGCAGCCGCCTGCGTGCTGCTCGCCCGCCTGCCGTCGCTGCGCCGCGTCGACAAGGCGGCGATCGGCATCGTGCTCATCGCGTTCGCGGCGCGCGAGGCCGATCTGCACGTGTCCCTGTTCGAGTTCAGCATCCTCAAGGCCTCGTTCTATCACCGCCACGCCACGCCAGGACAAATCGTCGCGGCCCTGGCGATCCTGCTGCCGGTCGTGCTGTCGTTCCTGCTGCTGCTGCGGCGACACGGCGGTCTCTGGCTCGCCGCCCCCTCGCGATGGCGCGCACCCGTCGTCACCGTGACCACCTTCGTCGTGCTGATGCTGGCCACGAAGGTCTTCGACCGCATGCCGGCGGTGCTGGTCGAACTGCGCATCCTCGACGCCATGCCGGCGGCGCTGCGCAATGTGCTGCTGGCGCTCGAGGAAGTGCTCGAGATGGCGTTGCCGCTGCTCGCCATCCTGGCCGTGGTGCAGGGGCGCCTGCCGGCGCGCGGCAGCCAGGACGGCTGAGAGCGGTCGGGGCGGGTTTCCCGCCCGCCAGCTCGCCCATCCAGCGCAGTACTTGAGGTCGTTCCGGGGACGGTCGGAACGGGGCGTTCGCCCGTGACATCCAACCCCGCATGACCGTCGCCGCGCCTCGCGGCGCGGCAGCAGACGTTCAATGCAGGAGCGATCATGAAGACGATGTTGAAGAGCCTTGCCGTGGCCTGGGCCGCCGCCGGTGCGGTGACCGCCGCGGCGCAGGGCGCGGCACCCACCGACGCGCAGATCGCCGCCATCGTGGTGACGGCCAACCAGGTCGATATCGACGCCGGCCACCTCGCCAAGCAGAAGGCGCGCTCGAAGGAGGTGCAGAGCTTCGCCGAGCTGATGGTGAGCGACCACGGCGGCGTCAACAAGGCGGCCACCGAGCTCGTGCAGAAGCTGAAGGTGAAGCCCGAGGCGAGCGCGACGAGCGACAGCCTGAGGAAGGGCGGCGACGACAACCTGGCGAGGCTCCGCAAGCTCGACGGCGCGGCCTTCGACAAGGCCTACGTCGACCACGAGGTCACGTATCACCGGGCCGTCCTCGACGCCCTGGACAAGACGCTCGTGCCGAGCGCCAGGAACGAAGAGCTGAAGGCGCTGCTGATCAAGGTGAGGCCGGCCTTCGTCGCCCACCTCGAGCACGCCAGGCACCTCCAGGCCAAGCTGGGCCAGAGCGGTGGCTGAGGCCCGGCGACTTGCGACCGGCGGCCGGCGCGCCGTGTGGATCGCCATCGCCTTCGTGGTGGCCGCCGTCGGCGTGCTGCCCGCCGCTGCGGCGACGCGCACGATCGTGATCGACGCCATGCAGTTCGCGACGCCGTCGCTCACCGTCCGGCGCGGCGATGCCGTCGTCTGGGTCAATCGCGACCTCGTGCCGCACACGGCGACGGCGCCAGACGGCTTCGACTCCGGCGTGATCGCGCCGGGAAAGTCCTGGACCTGGCGCGCCGACCGGCCCGGCCGCTTCGAGTACGTATGCACCCTGCACCCGACGATGAAAGCCCGTCTCGTGGTGGAATGACATGACCATGATTCCTGCACGCGTCCCGGCACCCGCAGCGGACGAAACCTCGCACCAGGACGATGCCGCCCTCGCCCGGCGCATCGTGGCCGGCGACCGCTCGGCCTTCGAGCAGCTCATGCGGCGCTACAACCGCCGCCTCTACCGCCTGGCGCGGGCGACGCTTCGCGACGACGCCGAGGCCGAGGACGCGCTGCAGGACGCCTATCTGTCCGCGTTCTCGAAGATGGCGCAGTTCCGAGGCGAGGCGGCCTTGTCCACGTGGCTGTCGCGGCTGGTGCTCAACGAGTGCCTGGGCCGGCTGCGGCGCAGCGCCCGGCGCGACAACGTCGTGCACATCGTGGTGCCCGACGCCGACGAGGAACTCGACACCATGGGCACCTCGCAGACCGAGACCCCGGACCGCGCGGCGATGCGCGCCGAAGTGCGTTGCCTCCTCGAACGCAAGCTCGACGAGCTGCCGCAGGACTTCCGCGCCGTCTTCGTCCTGCGCTGCGTCGAGGAGCTGAGCGTCGAGGAGACGGCGGCCGTCCTCGGCGTGCCCGAGACGACGGTCCGCACGCGCCACTTCCGCGCCCGCGGCCTGCTTCGCGAGTCGCTGGCGCAGGAGATCGATCTCGCCGAGCGCGACCTGTTCGAGTTCGGCGGCCTGCGCTGCGACCGCATCGTCGACCAGGTCATGCGGCGCCTGCCGGCCTGACCGCGGGCGGCGCGGGAGCTCGGTCCGGTATTTCCCTGCTCCGGCCGCGGCAGCGCCTGGCATACATTGGCCGCACGCTTGGCGCTCCTGTCGTGGCCCCCGATCTCCTCAGCGAACTCGACGATGCCTGCCCGGCCGGCACGGCGGCCGCGGAATGGCGCCTGCGCGTGCAGCTCGCCGCCTGCTACCGGGTCTTCGATCAGCTGGGCTGGACCGAGCTGGTGTTCAACCACATCACGCTGCGCGTCCCCGGCCCGACGCCGGCCTACCTGATCAACCCCTTCGGCCTGAACTACCGCGAGGTCACGGCTCGCAACCTGGTCAAGGTCGGCCTCGACGGCGTGCCGCTCGAGCCGACCGAGCACGACATCAACCGTGCCGGCTTCGTGATCCACAGCGCCGTGCACGCAGCGCGCGCCGACGCGCACTGCGTGATGCACACCCACACGACCGCGGGCATGGCCGTCGCGTGCAAGGAAGCGGGCCTCGGTCACGACGACTTCTACGGCGCCGAGCTGGCCGGCGACGTCGCCTACCACGCGTTCGAGGGCATCACGGTCCGCGAGGACGAGGGGCCGCGCCTCGTCGCGAGCCTCGGGGGCAAGCGCATCCTGGTCCTGCGCAACCACGGCATGCTCGTGGTCGGCAGCGACGTGTTCAACGCCTTCCGCTGGATGTGGACCCTGCAGCGCGCCTGCGAGGTGCAGGTGGCCGCAGCGGCGCTGCCCGGGCGCAATGTCGCGCTCACCGATGCCGTGCGCCAGGCCTGCGCACGCGAGGCGCGCGAGTTCGAGCCGCGCGACCGGCTCGAGCGGATGCTCTTCACCAGCGTCCTGCGCCGCGCCGGCACGACTGCCGACTCGCTCCGGTGAGCGGCCGACGCTCGCCCTCGCAGCCGCGCTTCACCGACCTGCTTCGCAAGGAACCGCCATGACCGACACGAGCGACGGAATCTTCCTCAAGAACTGCTGGTACGTGGCGGCGTGGGATCACGAGCTGATCGACGGCGCCAGGCTCGCCCGCACGATCCTCGGGAAGCGCGTCGTGCTCTACCAGGGCGAGAGCCGCGTCGTCGCCCTCGAGGACAAGTGCTGCCATCGCGGCGCGCCGCTGTCGATGGGCCGCATCGAGGGCGACTGCATCCGCTGCATGTACCACGGGATGAAGTACGAGCCGTCCGGCAAGTGCATCCAGATCCCGGGCCAGGACGTGATCCCGGCGCGGCTCGGCGTGCGCAGCTACCCGGTGGTCGCGCGCGACCACCTGATCTGGATCTGGATGGGCGACCCGGCCAAGGCCGACCCGGCGCTCATCGTCGACTACCCGCCGCTGCACGACCCCGGCTGGAAGGGCATGCCCGCCTACATGCACTACGACGCGAACTGGCTGCTCATCGTCGACAACCTCAGCGACTTCGCGCACCTGGCCTTCGTGCACACGAAGACGCTCGGCGGCTCGGAGGAGTACGCCTACCAGACCCGGCCGCTGAACATCGAGCGCCTGGCGGACGGCTTTCGCGTCGAGCGCTGGCACATGAACAGCGACCCGCCGCCGTTTCACCGCAAGGTCATCCCGGACAAGACCGCCAAGGTCGACCGGCGCAACATCGGCCACATGCTCGTGCCCGGCATCTTCTTCCTGGAGTCGATGTTCGCGCCGGCCGGCAACGGCGCCGACAAGGGCAACCTCGCCGGCGCGCGGCAGTACCGCAACTGCCAGTTCATGACGCCCGAGACGCGCCGCACCACGCACTTCTTCTGGAACTACCTGCACAACTTCGACCTCGACGATCCGAAGATCGCCCTGTCACTGTGCAACAGCCTGCGCGAAGGCTTCATGGAGGACAAGGCGATCATCGAGGCGCAGCAGAAGCTCTTCGACGCCGAGCCCGACACCCAGCTGCTCGCGATCGCGGCCGACGCCGCGCTCGCCCACTTCCGCCGCGTGTTCGCGCAGCGCCTCGCCGCCGAGCGGGCCGAGGCGCTCGCCGCCTAGGCGCCCGCTTTCGCGGCGCCCTTCGCGGTGCCCTTCGCAGCGGCCTTGGGCGGCGCAGCGGGCGCCGAGGTCCCCGGCCGCTGCGTCTTCGCCGCCGCCTTGTTGTCCTTCGCCCGCTTCTGCTTCTGGCGGCGGATGCCGCGGTCCTTGTCGGCGCTCATGCGATTCCTCGTCGATGAAAGAGTGCGGGCGATGGTACGTCCGAACTCCATGGCCGGAAACGGCGAGCCCGGCCGCCCGCGCCGGAGCACGATGCGGAGGTCAAACGCTTCCGGAGACCCGCATGCACTCGTTCCGCGTCGTCGGCCTCGACCCGCGACCCTTCGAGCCCTTGTTCGAGCTGCGCGACGCCGAGCTGTCGCAGCGCGGCATCGAGCGCCGCGTCGCCGGCGCGCATTCGGGCTTTCCTTGCCGCGTGAGCCTCGCCGAGGCGGAAGAGGGCGAGGAGCTGCTGCTCCTGCCCTTCGTCCACCAGCCGGCCACCTCGCCCTATCACGCCTCCGGGCCGATCTTCGTGCGCCGCGGCGCGCGGCAGGCAAGGCTCGCCGACGGCCAGGTGCCGGGCTGCGTGCGCTCCCGCCTGATCTCGGTCCGCGCCTACGACGCGAGGCACTGGATCGTCGACGCGTCGGTGTGTGAAGGCAGCGCCGTCGACGCCGACATCGAGCGCATGTTCGCGGATCCCGAGGTCGCCTACATCCACCTGCACAACGCCGGGCGCGGCTGCTTCTCCTGCGCGGTGCAGCGCGTGCCCGCGGGCGACGCGATCACGCGAGGGACATGACGGCTGCGAGGTGCCCGTAGACGGTCGACACGCGACGAAGATGACGTGACTCCGGGTGCGTCAGCAGCCACAGCTCGGTCTGCGCCTCCTCGACGACGTCGCCCAGCTGCGCCAGGTCGCTGCGGCGCCCGGCCAGGAACACGGGCAGGATGCCGACGCCGAGTCCGCCGGCGACGAGCTCCATGACCGACAGGATGCTGCCGACCCGATAGCGCGGCACGACCTTCGGGAAGTGGCGCTTGCGCCAGACGACCGAGGGATGCTCGGGCAGGGCGTCGTCGGGAGCGATCCAGTCGGCCTCGCCGGGAGCCGCCTCGGCACGGCGCTTCAGCGCCCCCTTCTTCGCGACGTAGAGGGCGACGCGGATCGGGCCGAGGTGCCGTCCGACGAGGTGCTGCGGCGGCCGCCTCGTCGCCCGCACGGCGATGTCGGCGTCGCGCCGGGTCAGGCTGGCGAGCTCGTTGCCCGTGTGCAGCTCGTAGGCCAGCAGGGGGTGCCGCGCCGACAAGCCCGCCAGCGCCGGTGCGACGAGGCCGTGCAGGACGGCGTCGGTGGTCGTGATGCGCACATGGCCGGAGACCTGCTCCGGCCGCGCCTGCGTCGCCGAGCGCGCCGCCTCCAGCGCCGACTCGACATGCTCGCCCTGCTCCGCCAGCGCCTGCGCCAGCTCGCTCGCCGCGTAGCCGCTGCGCGAGCGCTCGAACAGGGGCCGCCCCAGCCCGCGCTCGATGCGCTGGATGGAGCGGAAGACGGTCGAGGCGTCGACGCGCAGCCGCTCGCCGGCTGCGGCGAGGGTTCCGGTGCGCGTCATGGCGAGGACGACCTCGAGGTCGGCGGGGCCGAGAACGTATTGCGTGCCTGCAATGCCGGATTGCTTCATTGCGCATTTCCTCAGCGTTTCTGCAAGCCTACATTCTCGGCTCCTCGACTTCGGAGAGTCCCATGGATTCATCGCCCGATCGCGCCAGCTCGCGCCACGGCATCGCCCCGCTTCGCCTCGTGTCGCACGCGCTCTGCCCCTACGTGCAGCGTGCGGCCATCGTCCTGCACGAGAAGGGCATCGCCTTCGAGCGGTGCGACATCGATCTCGCGGCCAAGCCGCGCTGGTTCCTCGACGTCTCGCCCCTCGGCAAGACGCCGGTGCTGCTGGTCGGCGATGCCGCGCTGTTCGAATCGGCGGTGATCTGCGAGTACCTGGACGAGACGACCGAGCCGCGCCTGCACCCTGTCGACCCGCTCGAGCGCGCCCGCCAGCGAGGCTGGATGGAGTTCGGCTCGGCGATGCTGAACGCGATCGGCGCCTTCTACGGCGCCAGCGACGAGCCGGCCCTGCACGAGCGGGCCCGCGACCTGCGCGCGCGCTTCGAGCAGGTCGAGGCCGCTCTCGGGGTCGGCCCCTGGTTCGCCGGTGCGCACTTCGGCATGGTCGACGCCGTGTTCGGACCGGTGTTCCGGTACTTCGACGTGTTCGAAGGCATCGGCGAGTTCGGCTTCTTCGCCGGCCTGCCCAAGGTCGCTGCCTGGCGAGCGGCCTTGGCGGCGCGCCCCTCGGTGCAGGCCGCCGCGAGCCCGCACTACGCGGAGCGGCTCGAACGGTTCCTGCTCGCGCGCGGGTCGGCGCTGTCCCGGTGCATGGAGGCGCTGCACGCCTGAGCGCCGGCGGAACGCGAGCGAGGAGGCTCGCTGCGGGACGCCCGCCCTCGAGCTGCCGAGTGGCCGACACTTGCATCCATCGCTCACCAAGGAACACGACGATGGATCTCGAACTTCGCAACAAGCGCGCGCTCGTCACCGGCGGCAGCCGCGGCATCGGCAAGGCGATCGCGCGCGAGCTGGCGCTCGAGGGCGCCTCGGTCGCCTTGCTGGCGCGCGACGCCGATCGCCTCGCCGCCACCGCGAGCCAGATCGCCAACGAGACCGGCGCGACCATCGTTCCGGTCGTCGCCGACACGACCGACGACGAGCAGGTCGCGCGCGCCGTCGCCGAAGCGGTGGCCGGTCTCGGCGGCGGCATCGACATCCTCGTCAACGCCGCGGCCGAGCCGGGCGGCTACGCCGTGCCGCCGCCGCTCGCCGAGATCACGGGCGAATTCCTGCAGCGCGAGATCGACGTCAAGGTCATGGGCTACCTGCGCTGCGCCCGTGCCGTGGTGCCGTACATGCAGGCGCAGCGCTGGGGCCGCATCGTCAACCTCAGCGGCCTGGCGGCACGGCAGACGGGCAACACCGTCGGCAGCATCCGCAACGTCGCCGTCGCGGCGATGGCCAAGAACCTGGCCGACGAGCTGGGGCCCTGCGGCATCAACGTCACCGTCGTCCACCCCGGTCTGACGCGCACCGAGCGCACCGCCGCGCTGCTGCAGGCGCGGGCCCGGGCCCAGGGCACGACCGAGCAGGCGATCGAGCGGCAGATGGCCGACGCGAACTCGATCCGCCATCTGGTCGACGCCGCCGAGGTGGCGCATGTCGTCGTCTTCCTGGCGTCGCCGAAGTCGGTGGCGATCAACGGCGAATCGATCGCTGCCGGCGGCGGCGCGCCGCGCGCCATCCACTACTGATGTCGGCGCTCGTCCTGCGCGCGAGACGCGCACGGGCGAGGCGGGTCAGTAGCGTGACGACGGCGCGCGGCGCACGTTCTCGATGACGAAGCCGTCGCGCGGCAGCGCCGGCAGGCGGCGCATGTCGATCTCGCTCGAGCGCGCCGCGACGCGGTACTCCATGCGCGTGAGCAGCATCTGCAGCGCCAGCAGCATGAGCCGGGTGGCGACGTCCTCGCCGGGGCAGCGGTGGTGCGTCGCGGCGTCGCCGCCGCCCTGCGGCACAAAGTCGAAGCGGCCCGGCGCGCGCCCGCTCCAGCGCCGCGGCGAGAAGGTGTGCGGGTCGGGCCAAGCGAGCGGGTCGTGGTTCGTGCCGTGCAGGTCGAGCATGGTCCGCCGGCCCTTCGGGAAGTGCATGCCGTTCCAGTCGAAGGCGTGGCGCACCTTCGCCACGGTCGCCGGGAAGAAGGGGTAGTGCCGGCGCACCTCCTGCGTGAAGGCCAGCGCTTCCGCCGACGTGCCCGGCTGCGCCAGGATCGCGCGCCAGGCCGGATGCGCATGGAGCGCGTGCGCGACGAAGACGATGTAGACCGACACCGCCACGGTCGGCCGCAGGATGTTGATCAGCTCGACCGCGGCGACCCGCGGCGCCAGCAGCTCGCCGTCGGCATCGCGGTGGGCAGCGACGCGGTCGGCGGCGCTGCCGGGCGTGAACACGCCGCGATGGGCGCGCGCGTCGCGCACCAGTCCGGCGATCCAGGCCTCCGCCTGCATACGGGCCACCCGCGCGCGGAGGTGCCGTCGCGCGCCCGACGCGGCGAAGTCGAACAGGGCGGTGAGCTGCGCCGTGCGTCGCGGCAGGCTCTCCGCCGCCAGGGGCACGCCGGCCCAGTCGCAGACGGCCTGCGTCAGCACCGGCTGGACGGCGCGGTACAGCGAGATCGATCCGGCCCTTTCCCAGCCGGGCAGCGCCGCCTCCCACTCCCGCCGCACCCGTTCCCCGAGCCGGCCGACCGCATCGGCGCCGAGCGTGCCCGTGAACAGCGACTTGCGCCGGCGATGCGCCTCGCCGTCGAGGCCCTGCACCGCGCCCTTGCCGAACAGCGTCGCGCGCAGCGGCTCCGGTGCGGCGCCGGCGCGCTGGAAGCGCGCCGTGTCGTAGAAGAGCTCGGCCGCGCGCACGCCGCGCATGCACAGCGTGCGCTGGAGCATGAGCCGCGTCTCGAAGACGTCGGTCCCGAGCTCGGTGCAGTGGCGGTCGATGAAGCGGTACGGATCGGCCAGCAGGGCCAGGCTGCTGTCCCACGAGTCGAGTCTCGGGATGGGTCTGACGCCGCCGCTGAGGCTCATGGCGCGGATCGGCAATGCCTGTGCCCAGTTGCGGGACACGACTTGCGTGCGCGGCCGCGGCCACAATCTGCGGGTGATGAGCCGACCGATGGACGAAGACCTGAGCGTGAGCACCCTGGCCAACGGCGTGCGCGTGCTCGTCCTCCGCCTGCCGCATCTCGAGACGGCGAGCGTGAGCGTGTTCATCCGCACCGGCAGCAGCCACGAGAGCCGGCGCCTGAACGGCATCAGCCACTTCGTCGAGCACATGGCCTTCAAGGGCACGCACGGGCGCAGCTGCCAGCAGATCAACCTCGATGCGGAGCGGCTCGGCGCCGACGTCAACGCGCACACCGACAAGGACCACACGGCGTACCACATGCGCGGCCGGGCGCGCGACGCCGGCGCCTTCCTGCGGATGCTCGGCGACATCGTCCAGAACAGCAGCTTCCCGGCCGCCGAGCTCGAGCGCGAGCGCCAGGTGATCCTGCACGAGATGAGCGAGGACGACGACGACGCGCTCGCCACCGCCGACAAGCTGTTCGACAACGCCTGCTTCCGCTCGCACCCGCTGGCCCAGCCGGTGATCGGCAACCGCGCCAACATCCGCCGCTTCACGCGCGACGAGCTGCTCGCCTACGTGCACGGGCAGTACTCGGGCGCCAACGTCGTCGTCGGCGTCGCCGGCAACGTCGATCCGGCGGCGACGCTCGAGCAGGCGGAAGCGGCGTTCGGCGCCATGCGGCGGGGCAGCGAGAACCGGGTCGCGCTGCCGGAGTACGTCGGCGGCATCGCCGCCAAGGCGCAGGCCGGCTACAGCCAGACCCACGTCGTCCTCGGCTTCCCGATCCCGTCGGCGCGCGACGACTACCACGCCAGCGCGGTCGCCGCCGCCCTGTTCGGCGAAGGCATGAGCTCGCCGCTGATGGACGAGATCCGCGAGCGCCGCGGCCTCGTCTACTACGCCTCATGCACCGCCGAGGTCAACGAGCTCGCCGGCCTGTTCGTGGTCGAGGCCTCGACCGCGCCCGAGCACGCCGACGAATTCTTCGTCGAGGTGCGCCGCCTGCTCGAGGCGCAGGCCGCCGACATTGCCCCAGTCGATCTCGAGCGGGCCCGCAACCAGATGGCGGTGCGCAGCCTGCGCGCGCAGGAGCGGCCGTCGCGCCGGCTCGAGGACGCGGCCCTCGACCTCTTCGTGCACGGCCGCGTCCGCCCGCGCGCCGAGCTGACGGCGCGGACCGAGGGCGTCACCGCGGCCGAGGTCCGCCACGCGTTCGCGGCGATGCTCGAGGCGCGCGCCGCGATCGCCATCGCCGGCAAGCTGCGCAAGGGCTCGGTCGAGCGCACGCGCGAGCTCTTCCCGACGCCGGCCTGAGGCGACGCGCGTGCGGCCCGCGACACGCAAGCTGCTGCGCATCGTCCTGCTCGCCGACCTCGTCCTCTTCGGCACGGCCGGCCTGGTCTGGTACGCGCTGCGCCCCTCCGACGAGACGGCGGAGCTGATCGCCCGGAACCCCGGCTGGACGGTCGACAGCAGCCTCGGCTGGGTGGTCATGACCGAGCACGCGACGCAGCGGCGCGTGGTCATCGCTCCCGAGCAGATCGGCCCGAACGCCGTGCGCACGGTCCCCTGCGCCGAGGTGGAGAAGGCCTACCCCGCGTGGTTCCGCGTCCCCGGCGACAGCAGCGAGACGGAGCCGCTGGCCTGCGTCCACGTCGCGGGCGAGGATCAGGACGCCTACGTCATGAACTTCCTCACCGCGCTGGAGATCCCGAAGCTCTGGGACGAGGTCTACGCGCCGCTGGTCGACGCGGCGAAGCGGCCCTACTCCGGCGGCCATTCGATGGCCGGCAGGAAGGGGCGCAAGCTCGATCGCGAGGCGATCGGCGCCGCCGCGCGGCCGCCGCTGCCCGGCGCGAGCGGGCCGCGCCCGGGCGGCAGCCTCGGCTACGCCATCGACGCCGAGCCGGGCAGCGGCGAGCGCCAGACGAACCTCCAGGCGACGCACGTCGGCGACGAAACCCTGGTGGTGGCGACGTTTCGAAAGCCGCCCCTTTAGGATGGCGTTGATGCACGCCCGCACGCACTCGTCTGCCCGGAGGCACCTTGGTCCGTCTTGAGCTCGAGCTCGCGCTCGCCTACGAGATCCACGATCGAGGCGGCGCGGACTTCGTCTTCAACATCCACGCCGCGCACACGCCGCAGCAGACCGTGCGCGACGAGCGGCTGGCATTCAGCCAGCAGGTCACCCCCGAGATCTGGACCGATCCGGCGACGACGACCCGCCTGATGCGCCTGCACGCCGGCCCGGGGCCGCTGCACGTGACCTATTCGGCCACCGTCGACGTGGTCCACCACGTCGCCGACCCGGAGACGCTCGCCGAGGTGCCGGTGCAGCGGCTGCCGCTCGACGTGGTGCCGTACGTGTACCCGAGCCGCTATTGCCAGGCCGACCGTCTCCTGAAACTGGCGTTCGACGAGTTCGGGCACCTGTGGCAGGGCTACAGCCGCGTGCTCGCGATCCAGCACTGGGTGCAGAAGCGGGTCACCTTCGCGTCGAACACGACGAACTCGAGCACGTCGGCCGTCGACACGCTGATCGAGCGGGTCGGCGTCTGCCGCGACTTCACGCACCTGATGATCGCCCTCTGCCGCGCCCTCAGCATCCCGGCCCGCATCGCCACCGGCACCGACTACGGCGCCAGCCCAGGCCTCGGGCCGCCCGACTTCCACGCCTACGTCGAGGTCTATCTCGACCATCGCTGGTACCTGTTCGACGCGTCCGGCACCGGCATCCCCATGGGCTTCATGCGCTTCGGCACCGGCCGCGACGCCGCCGACGTCGCCTTCGCGACGATCTTCGGCGGCGTGCACGCCATGGCACCGCGCATCGACGTCCGCGCCGTGCAAGGCGAAGGGCTCGAGACGCCGCAGCACCGCCGCGAAGCGCTATCGACGGCGTCTGGCAGCCCGCCTCCGGCCGCGGCCGACGCGCCGCCGGCCGACGCGCCGCGCGGTCACGTCACGCAGCAGCTTCCGGACTGAGCCCCGCGCATCCGCCGGGGCTACCGCCCGCAGGGCGCGGCGTTCACGCGGCGCGACGCCATTCGGGCTGCGGGGCCTCGCAGCGACGCAGCCGCCGCCTGAGGAAGAAGCGAGCCATCTCG
>DATAGP010000053.1:0-92416 GCA_036263655.1 Caldimonas sp.
AGGCCGTCGCCCACCTGCTGCCCTACATCGAGGCCGAGAAGAAGGCGCTGGTCGATGCCGGCGGCGAGGCCAAGGCCAAGGGCAAGATCGTCATCGCGACCGTCAAGGGCGACGTCCACGACATCGGCAAGAACATCGTCACGGTCGTCCTCCAGTGCAACAACTTCGAGGTCGTCAACATGGGCGTGATGGTCGCCTGCCAGGACATCCTGGCGAAGGCGAAGGTCGAGGGCGCCGACATCATCGGCCTGTCGGGCCTGATCACGCCGAGCCTCGAGGAGATGCAGCACGTCGCCGCGGAGATGCAGCGCGACGACTTCTTCCGCATCCGCAAGATCCCGCTGATGATCGGCGGCGCCACGACGAGCCGCGTGCACACGGCGGTGAAGATCGCGCCGAAGTACGAGGGCCCCGTGGTCTACGTCCCCGACGCCAGCCGCTCGGTCGGCGTGTGCAGCGACCTCCTCAGCGACGGGCGCGCCAAGGCGTTCATCGCCGAGCTCGAGGCCGACTACGAGCGCGTCCGCACGCTGCATGCGAACAAGAAGCAGGCGCCGCTCGTCAGCCTCGCCGAGGCGCGCGCCAACAAGACGCCGATCGACTGGGCCAACTACGTGCCGCCGGCGCCGAAGTTCATCGGCCGGCGCGTGCTCAAGAAGCAGGACCTCGCCGAGATCGCCGAGGCGATCGACTGGGGCCCGTTCTTCCAGACCTGGGACCTCGCCGGCCCCTATCCGGCCATCCTCAACGACGAGATCGTCGGCGAGTCGGCGCGGCGCGTCCTTTCCGACGGCAAGCGCATGCTGCGCCGGATCATCGAGGGCCGCTGGCTCACCGCCAACGGCGTCGTCGGCCTGTACCCGGCGGCCACGGTCAACGACGACGACATCGAGATCTACGCCGACGCCTCGCGCAGCCAGGTGCTCATGACCTGGCGCGGGCTGCGCATGCAGAGCGAGCGCCCGGTCGTCGACGGCGTGCGGCGGCCCCATCGCTGCCTCGCCGACTTCATCGCCCCCAAGGGCTCGGGCCGGGACGACTACATCGGCCTGTTCGCGGTGACCGCGGGGGTCGGCGTCGAGAAGAAGGAGCAGCAGTTCAGCGCCGATCTCGACGACTACAGCGCCATCATGCTGAAGGCGCTCGCCGACCGCCTGGCCGAGGCCTTCGCCGAGCGGCTGCACCAGCGCGTGCGCACCGACTTCTGGGACTACGCGCCCGACGAGTCGCTGTCCACCGCCGAGCTGGTGGCCGAGCAGTACCGCGGCATCCGCCCGGCGCCGGGCTATCCCGCCTGTCCGGACCACCTGGTCAAGCGTGACCTGTTCCGCGTCCTCGGCTGCGAGGACATAGGCATGCGCCTGACCGAGAGCTTCGCGATGTGGCCGGCAGCGAGCGTGTGCGGGTTCTATCTGGCCCATCCCGACGCGGCGTACTTCAACGTCGGCAAGATCGGCAGCGACCAGCTGCGCGACTGGGCCGAGCGCAGCCGGCAGGACCTGCAGGACGCCGAGCGGGCGCTCGCCAGCCTGCTCTGAGCGTGACGGGCGCCGCATTCGCGGTGCCCGGTGCGTGACGGACGTCGCGGCTCCAGTGGGCCTGCTACGTCTGATTACATCTGCCTCAAGTCCTTGCAACAGTCGCAGAACACGGCTCAGCTCCCGTTGTAAGCCCGAGGGCCGCCTGCCGTCGACTGCCAAGTTTTGACGCAATCGGCAGCTCCCGCCCCGCTCTGTATCAGCCCCCCGGCACTGGCACGCGGCCTGCGTTGCTGAGTACGTGTAATGAATCATTGGTCCTCGGGGGGTCCTCAGTGAACAAAGTTCAGAAGATGCAGACGGGTCGCGGGCAAATCGCTCGCTTCGGGCGGGGCGCTGTGGCCACCGCCGTTCTCTTGTTCGTCGCCGCTTGCGGCGGCGGCGGTGGGGGCGGCAGCGACGTCGCTGCGGACGGCACGGTGCCGCCGGGAGTCACCGCGCAGCAGACGCCGACCAAGATGGAGGCGGCACGCTTCCTCGGCCAGGCGACGTTCGGACCGAGCGAATCCGAGATCGACCGGCTCGCGGGCATGAGCTACGGCGCCTGGATCGACGACCAGTTCTCGAAGCCGCAGACGCTGCACCGGCTCTACATCAACCAGGCCGCGGCCGACCTGGCCTCGGTGGGCCAGACCATCAGCCGCACCAACTTCTGGGATTCGTGGTGGCAGCAGGCGCTCAGCGGCGAGGACCAGCTGCGCCAGCGCGCCGCCTTCGCGCTGTCGCAGATCCTGGTCGTCTCGTTCGCCGACGCGACGCTGGCCAACCAGCCGCGCGGCGTCGCTTCCTACTACGACATGCTGGCCGAGCACGCCTTCGGCAACTACCGCGATCTCCTCGAGAACGTCGCCCGTCATCCGATGATGGGCATCTACCTGTCGCACATGAGGAACCTGAAGGAAGACCCGGCGACCGGCCGCGTCCCCGACCTCAACTTCGCCCGCGAGATCACGCAGCTCTTCGCCGTCGGCGAGAACAAGCTGAACCTCGACGGCACCGTCGTGATGGGCGCCAACGGCCGGCCCGAGGTGGCCTACACCGGCGCCGACCTCATGGGCCTGGCGCAGGTCTTCACCGGCTGGAGCTGGTACGCCGGCCCGGAGCTGAGCGACCGCACCGCGGCCCGCTACAACGGCCAGAACCCGAACCTCGAGCGCGACTGGCGGCCGATGCAGGCCTACAACGAGTACACGGCCAACACCAGCTTCCACTCGGTCAGCGAGAAGAAGTTCTGGGCGACGACGATCCCGGCGCAGACCAAGGCGGATACCGAAGGCGACTTCAAGATCGCGATCGACACCGTCTTCAACCACCCGAACGTCGCGCCCTTCGTGAGCAAGCAGCTGATCCAGCGCCTGGTCACGAGCAACCCCAGCCCGGCCTACGTCAGGCGCGTCGCGACGGTGTTCAACGACAACGGCAACGGCGTCCGCGGCGACATGAAGTCGGTGTGGAAGGCCATCCTGCTCGACTCCGAAGCGCGCACGGCGGGCACCTCGGCGACGTACGGCAAGGTGCGCGAGCCGGTCATCCGCCTCGCCAACATGCTGCGCGCCTTCGACGCCAAGTCGACGAGCAACCGCTTCACGGGCATCGGCGACACCGACAACCCGGCGACGCGCCTCGGCCAGACGCCGATGTTCGCGCCGACGGTGTTCAACTTCTTCCGCCCCGGCTACGTGCCGACGAGCAAGGCGATCACCGACGCCGGCCTGGTCGTGCCCGAGCTGCAGATCACCCACGACATCTCGGTCGCGGGCTACATGAACTACATCCGCACCTGGACCACGCTCGACGCGAACCGGGACATCAAGCACAGCTACGCGAAGGAGATCGAGCTCGCGGACAAGCCGGTGGAGCTGGTCGACCGCATGAACCTGCTGCTCTTCAACGGCACCATGCCCGAGACCCTGAAGACGCAGATCGTCACCGCGGTCTCGAGCCGGGTGCTTCCGGTCCCGACCTACACGACGACCGCGACGACCGGCGGCACGCTCACCAAGATCGCCGACGAGGGCGGCGCCTTCACCGTGACCGGGACGGGCACCGTCCGCTACGGCTCCGGCATGAGCTTCGTCGAGCGCTCCGTCACCGGAGCAGGCACGTGCGGCGTCGCCTTCTTCGGCAGCGACCCGATCGTCGGGACGATGAAGTCGTGCTTCCTGTTCACGCCGACCTCGGCGGCAGGAGGTGCCTCGGCGCCGACGGCGACGCAGGTGCCGACGAACGCCACGGGCATCAACAACGCCAAGCTCGATCGCGTCTACCTGGCGGTCTTCATGTCGATGGCGTCGCCCGACTACCTGGTTCAGAAATAAGAGGGAATGATCATGTCGCAACTCAACGCTTCGCGCCGCAAGTTCCTGCGCACCGCGTCGGTGGTCTCGGGCTCCGTCGGCGCCGCCGCCGCCCCGTTCGCACTGAACATGGCGAGCCTCAGCACCGCCGCCGCGCAGACCGCCTCGACCGACTACAAGGCGATCATCTGCATGTTCTTCTACGGGGGCAACGACTCGTCGCACATGGTGCTGCGGACGGACACCGCCTCGTTCTCGGAGTACACCCGGCTGCGCAACACGGCGCCGGAGTCGATCGCGCTGCTGGCGCCGGGCACCCCGGTGAACAACAACGCGACGCGGGCCTCGCCGGCTCGGCTCGGCGGCGTGCTGCCGATCGTCCCCAAGTTCACGGCGTCGCCCGAGAACGCGGCCTTCACCTACGGCCTGCACCCCGTCATGACCGAGGTGCAGACGCTGTTCGGCGCCGGCCGCCTGGCGATCCTCGCCAATGCCGGCCCGCTCGTCGTGCCGCTGACGCGGCAGGAGTTCACCTCGAACTCCAAGCCGCGCCCGCTGGCCCTCGGCTCGCACAACGACCAGCAGTCGACCTGGCAGGCGCTCGGCCCCGAGGGCGCGAAGATCGGCTGGGGCGGCCGCCTCGGCGACCTGATGGCGAGCAACAACTCCAACGTCACCTTCACCAGCATCTCGGTGTCGGGCAACGCCGTCTTCTCGGCCGGCGAGACGGTGTTCCAGTACCAGGTCGGCAACGGCGGCTCGACCGCCATCGGCGGCCTCTCGGGCACGCTGTTCAACTCGATGACGGCGGCGACGACGCTGCGCGGTATCGTGATGGCCGACAACCAGCACCTTTTCTCGAAGGAGTACGCGCAGATCATCAAGCGCTCCGTCGACGCGCAGGCGGCCTTCCAGACGGCGTTCGCCGCCTCGACGGCGCTGGTGCCGACGACCTACATCCAGCCGTCGACCGGCAACGCGCAGCAGAACGGCCTCGCCCAGCAGCTGCAGACGGTGGTGCGGGTGATCGGCGCCCGCAATGCGATCGGCACCAGGCGACAGGTGTTCTTCGTCTCGATGGGCGGCTTCGACACCCATGACGGCCAGAACATGAACCAGGCCGACCTGCTGGCGCGCATCTCGCACGCCATCGGCTACCTGGACGCGGCGCTGGCCAACGTCAACGGCGTCGACCTGCGCAACAACGTGACGATGTTCACCGCCTCCGACTTCGGCCGCACGATCACCAGCAACGGCGACGGCACCGACCACGGCTGGGGCGCCAGCCACTTCGTCGTGGGCGGCGCGGTCAACGGCGGCGAGATCTACGGCCGCTTCCCGCAGTTCGGCCTCAACAACAACATGGACTCGGCGAACAACGCGTACCTGCCGAACACCTCGGTCGACAGCGTCGGCTCCACGATCGGCAAGTGGTTCGGTGCCAGCGACACCAACCTCGACACCGTGTTCCCCAACCTGCGCAACTTCCCGCGCGACCTCGGCTTCCTCAAGGCCGGCTGACGCGCACCCCCCGCGCTGATGCAGGGCAGCCTCCGGGCTGCCCTTTTTCATGGTCGCGCGTGCCCCGGCGGCTGCCGTGGCTCGCGGGTGCTTCCGGCTCAGGCGGCGACGAGACCGCGCCGGTATTGCACTGCCTCGGCGACGTGCCCGACGAGGATGCCGGCGCTGCCCTCCAGGTCGGCGACGGTCCGCGCCACGCGCAGCACGCGGTGGAAGCTGCGCGCGGACCAGCCCAGGCGCGCCGCCGCCGTCTGCAGGAAGCCGGCCGGGGCGGGCTCGAGATGGCAGTGGCGGTCGAGCGCCTCGCCGGCGAGCTCGCCGTTGGCCGTGCCCTGGCGCTGCAGGGCCACATCGTGCGCCGCGCGCACGCGCCTCGCTACGGTGGCGCTCGCCTCGCCGTCGGCCGCTGACGCGAGCCGGCGCGGGTCGACCGCCGGCACCTCGACGCGTATGTCGATCCGGTCGAGCAAGGGGCCGCTGATTCGGCCCTGGTACCGAAGCACCGCGTCCGGCGTGCAGCGGCAGCTCGCATCGGGGTGGCCGAGCTGGCCGCAGGGGCAGGGGTTCATCGCCGCGACCAGCTGGAAGCGGGCCGGGAACTCCGCCTGGCGGGCGGCACGCGAGACGACGATGCGGCCGCTCTCCAGCGGCTCGCGCAAGGCCTCGAGCGCATGGCGCGGAAACTCGGGCAGCTCGTCGAGGAACAGCACGCCGTGGTGCGCCAGCGAGGCTTCGCCGGGGCGCGGCGGCGAGCCGCCGCCGACCAGCGCCGCCGCCGAGGCGGTGTGGTGCGGCGCGCGGAAGACGCGGCGGGCCCAGCGCTCGACACCAAAGGCGCCGGCGACGCTGAGGATCGCCGCCGACTCGAGCGCCTGCTCGTGCGTCAGCGGCGGCAGCAGGCCGCCCAGCCGTTGCGCCAGCATCGACTTGCCCGTCCCGGGCGGGCCGATCATCAGCATCATAGTTACAAAAGACCCTTCGCACCATTGCCAACGTGGACAGATGTTTCACTTAGTGCATTTATTTCGTTTGTGCTCTACAGTGCTCTTGCGCTCTCCCGACAACCAAGGAGGCATCAAGCTGAAGAGCGCACAACTATTAAGGAGATGGTCATGGCAACCGCCGAACGCACCCAAGAGGGTCTCAAGACCCCGTTACTTTCTGATGAGGAAGCAGCTCTTACCAAGGCATCCACAAGATGCCTCATGGCTGCTCTGGATCATTCGCGGGCGAAGGCAATACGAGTCGTCGATGACGAGGGGACTGAGTCACCAGTCCTTCATCTGCCGCCGAAAGTCCTCCGAATCGTTGCTCGAGTGCTGTCCGTAATGGGGGACCAACGGGTAGTGACCCTAGTTCCAAATAAGCATGAGCTCTCAACTACGGATGCCGCCAACTTGTTAAACGTCTCGAGGCCATTTCTCATCAAGCAACTCGATGCGGAAGCTATCCCCTATCGAAAGGTCGGTACCCACCGGCGGATCGCATATCAAGACCTGCTCGCGTATAGAAAACAGATGCATGCCGAACAGGACCGCGCCTTAGACGAGCTCGTTGCCGACGCGCAAGAATTGGGCTTGGAGTGAGCGATGGCTGGGCACGTCCGATACACGGCGCTATTGGACGCGTGCGTCCTCTACCCTGTCACAGTCGCGGACGTGCTAATGAGCCTCGCCCGAACGGGTCTATTCGCGGCGAAGTGGTCTATCGAGATTGAGAGCGAATGGCTGACCAATGTCGCAAAGGCGAACGAGCATTTGAAGCTTGATCGCCTTGAACGAAGGCGAGCACTCATGCGGTTGGCAGTACCGGATTGGGAAGTGCCCCAGCGGAAGTATTCCCCGCTCGTTCCGGCGATCGTATTGCCCGACGCCAATGATCGCCATGTCTTGGCTGCGGCTATTGCAGGGCATGCCGACTGCATCGTGTCGGCAAACACCAGGGACTTCCCTGAGGAGGCGCTCTCTGTTCATGACATCGAGCTCATCCATCCCGACGACTTCGTCATCATGCAATGGGACATGGACCCCCTCGTCGCCCTTCAAGCACTGAAGACCATGCGGACTAGGTTCAAGGCGCCACCTCTGACGGCCGAGGAGTTCGCAGATCGGCTCGAACGTAGCGGTCTCTACGTCACTGCAGAGCGAATCAGAGAGGCGGGGGGGCTCATCTAGTCCCTGACACCGCTACAGGCCCCTCAGCGGCAGCTCTGGCTGGCCTCCTGGGGTTCCCTGCCGGACACCTAGAGGCCTCATGAGCGGACCCTGCGGAATTGCAGGCGATCAATGACGCTGCGGCACGCGGCAGCCCCGGAGTAAACGGCCGACGCTGAGGCGCCTTTCGTAAACTGTGCGCATGAACGCAGCACAGCGCTTAGTAGGCATCCACGAACGACTCAGCAGCATCCCGGCAAAGGACACGCGCATGTTCAACGTGTGGGCGCGCGCTCTTGGTCTCGACGTTCCGGGCCCGCTCGATGAGGACGAAGTAATGCTGGGCGTGCTCGCGGTGCGCTTCGAAGTAGACGAAGTGACGCAGGCGCTCAAGACTCTAGGCCGCTCAGCTGAGCTATTTCAGCCTCACCTCGAGCGCCTTCGTTCACTTGCTGGTGTCGACTCTCTTTCAGCGCCGTGGCGGGGCCTGGCCGGCAACATCATCGCCCCTGATGTGCGCCTTGCGCTTCGATGGGCTGCCGAGACGCTTCCTGACGACGAAGAGGCAGCAGACACGGAAGCCTTGAAGGACCTGGCCGACGAGTTCGATCAGCTCACGGCCACGTTGGCGACGCTGGAACTCCCTCCTTCGTTGCGGACATTCGCCACTACCCAACTACGTCGCCTTCGCAGCGCATTGCGCCTTTACCCCATCAGGGGTGCAGCCGGCCTGCGAGAGGCGGTGGAGGCCGCTGCTGGTGCATACACGGTTACCGTCAAGCATCAGGCGGCTGCGGAGCCCGCCCCAAGCACGGAAGGGAATGCTTTCCTGAAGCGTTTCCGCGTAGCGCTTGGGAAAGCCGCAGACGTAACCGACAAGGCTAACAAGTACAGCGGGGCGGTGATCGGGCTCGTGCAGAAAGGCCGCCAGCTCATCGAGTGGCTTTCGCCTTGAGTCTGGGCGGCATGGGGGCAGGACCGGCGGCGCCGCTGACGCCCAAACCAGGGGCTGCATGGAGACCCTTCCTGGCCATCATCGGGCTCCCAATGGTCGCCAAGCCTCTCCACCTCACTGCCTCCATGCAGGTGGTCCGAGCACATCAGCGGAGGCGGCACGTCACCGTCGGCGATACGCGAACGGCTGTAATGGAGACAGCCCACCGACTTGCGGAGGGTGTGGCTGGCCCGGAGACTCAGGGGCTGGCTGCGAAGCTGGAGAAGATCACCGGGTGCAGCATCGCGGAGCTCGCCGTGCACGCCGACGGCTGGCCAGAAGACTAGCCGCTGCCGTATAAATGCAGCCCATGCACAGCGACCGCCTAGGCCTCGCCCTTACTGGTGCCAGCGCTGGCGCCCTCGTGGGCGGCCTCCTGGGCTCCACAGTGGGCAACATGAATGAGGGGATCGTCCTCGGTGGTGCCTTGGGGGCCACCTTAGGGGCCCTGCTGTGGAGGCGTTGACTCCCTAGCTGCTCCCTTGCTCCTAGTCGCCTAGCGCCGCATCCTGTCCTGTTGCCTCGTGCGGGCCAGCTCAGCCGCCAGTCTCCGGGCTTCCTCGGCGTTCTGCCGGGTGGCGTTCCTAAGCCGCTGCGCCTCTTCTCGCGCCTTTAAGGCGGCCCGACGCAGCCGCCTGGACTCGGACACAGGGTCGCCCATCGTGCAGGTGATCGGCAACGCCTGTGCCGGGAACCGTCTGTCGGTCTCGGCAGCGGCCCGTTAGAGAAATCGTCTCCCCCTCTGCACCTCGGGCGGCTCCAGCCGCTACCTGAGGCGACCGATCCAGGTACCGCAGCCAGGGGCTCTACAGGCGCCTTTGTGTTGTCCGCATCGTCCCACTAGGGGGACCCTCGTGCGACATGCTTTCGCCTGCGTCTTGGGAGAGGGCTTATCGGGCACTCACGGAGTCAGAGCGACAACTTCACCATTGTTGGCACGCTTGACGTACAAAACGTCATTCGCCAGCCGGAACGCCGAGCAGGTGTGCGGAAGCTTCGTCCATTCGTTGCAGACGCTAGAGCCCTCAACACGCCACTTGCCCGAGTCACTCGTAGCACCCACGTTCACGAATGCGTAGACATCCTTGTATTCGATGCGGACGTGGTTGCCAACCACGGGCTTGAAGCTAAACGTCTTGCCCACGAGTCGCGCACGAAGCGCGTCTGCGGTTAGTTCGGTGCTGCCGGCTGGAAACTCGGTGGGGAACGATGCTTGTGCGACTACCAGAATGGGCGCCAGAGCAAGGGAAATGGCTAGCAAGCTTCTCATCGGTGACCTTTAAGGTTGAGAGCTCGAATGAGGAGCCGCTCGAAAGACCGCTCACGTCTGCGGACTGAACCCTTCTAGCCTCCGCAGAGCCTCTAGTGGACACCATACTGGGCAATCTGTCACTGACTAGAGCCCCACAGCCGCCAAGGTGGCCTCCATGATCCCCGCGGTGCAGCCAGTCACCCGCTTCGCCTCCATAGCCCTGCTGGCAGTCCTGCTCCACCTCGGGGGATGCAGCGTTTCCACCTCTGTGCGGGGTCAGGTGATCGACCAAACCGAGACGTTCAAAGGGACCGCTACTGGCTACTTCAATGGCCGAGGGACCCTCGAGGTGGTCTCGTCACATGGCCTGTCCTGCAGCGGCACCTTCAAGTACCTGGACATGAGCCACGGGCAGGGCTTCTTTACCTGTCAGGACGGACGCGACGGTCCCTTCGAGTTCACCAGTAGTGGCATGAGCGGGGTGGGCTATGGGTACGTGGGAGAGGCCCGCGTGGAGTTCACCTTTGGGGAGTAGATGGCCGCAGCTCGGCGCGCTCTTGGGGCTCCTAGTGGCCTCACAGGTGACCCTAGGTGCCACCCGTAGCGAAGTCATGGCCTCGCGCTACCTCCGCTACCAGGTCTGCATGGAGCGCACCTACGGCCAGGGCTACTACGCGAAGCTGGGCTTGGAGCCTGTAGTGAACCGCTGGGGGGTCTCTGAGCCGACCCTAAGGTCGCTCATGGTGCAGCCTGAAGCGGTGCAGAAGGTGGAGGCGCAGTGCCGGAAGGTGAACGAGTTGGGGACCGAGCCTCGGCCGCGGTAGCCTGGTAGTCAGCGGTGGGGCGCCCGACCAAGCGGCTCCACGTGGCGCTGTTGTCCTACTGCTTGGACCTCGCAGGTGGCGTACTTTGCATGTCGCTGACTCCCCGGACGACCGTGGCCTACGTCGAATACCTGTTCGTTGCCGGTGTCGTTGCGTTCGTCATGGTCAGCCTTTGGGTGCTGTTCGGCCATCAGGATGCGGCCCAGATGCGGGCTTCCGAGGTGTCCCCGTCCAGAAGGACGAGCATCCATCAGGACCGCCTTGACTGCGCCCTGACCGGGGCATGCGTTGGGTCAATCGTTGGGTTCCTGGTGGGCTACGAGTTGGGGAACGCTGGGCAAGGGGTTGTCTTTGGGTCAGTTACGGTGGCCCTCCTCGGTGCCCTCGCTTGGAGGGACTGAGGCCCAGATTCCACTGAAGATTTCCGAGGGGACTCTGATACACCGAGCCGGGCCATCTTCCCCCCGTGCCCCCCCTCGATTCCTGAGGGGCTGGGCAGGCCACAAGAAGGCGCCTGGGGTTGTCAATCCACCTATGCTCGGATCAACACGCAGCGGCATGAGGGACTACGAGCGCAGCAGAAGCAGGAGGCCACAGCGAGCGTCAGCAAGGGACGCGCCAGGAGCCCACAGGCGCCTCCGTGCAGCCGAGTTGATACCTGCCCTGCCTGAAGCTTCTGAATGGCTCCTAGAGGCTCTACGCGAGACGTAGGCCTATGCTGCTATCGCGAGCACTTTGTGCATCCTCGCCAGCACCCGCTGGAGCTGCACCAGGCCCCATTGACCGCCTCGAGGAGTCCTGCTCCCCACCTGGTTCAGCCTGTCCACCATGGTCCGCTGGGTGAGCCCTTCGGAGACGAAGCCGGCAAGGGTCGGGTGCATCTTGGCCGCGAACTGGGCAGCTTCCTGGGCTCGGACGTGGTTGTGCGGCCGGAGGTTCGCCAGGTTGCCAACGGGCCGGCCCGAGGCCTTCTTGGCCCTGAGTGCTTCGCCGATACGCAGGCTGATGCGCCGGCCCTCGGCCTCGGCCATAGTGGCGTATATGTGGAGCATGGTCCGGTCAGCCGTGGGGAAGTCACAGCATCGGAACTCCACTCCCTGCTCCATCAGCCCGCTGACGAAGTGAACGTTGCGCGCCAGTCGGTCCAGCTTGGCGATGAGAAGGACCGCCTTGCGACGCTTGGCCAGCTTGATGGCCTCGGCGAGCTTGGGACGCTTCTCGAGAGCGTTGCTGCCCTTGCCAGACTCATGCTCTTCGTACTCGGCGACCAAGGTGGCACCTGTGGTGGCCACGTAGCGGGCCACTGCTTCCCGCTGGGCTTCGATCCCGAGACCGGAGCGGCCCTGCTTGGCGGTGCTCACGCGCAGGTAGGAGACGACACGTTCACTCATCACCACTCTCCTTGACTACCGATCCCGGCTGTACTCCGTATGTGGTCAGGCGTTCGCGGGCCCTACGCATGGCCTCCGCTTCGTCCAGTTCTAGTCTCGCCTCCGCCAAGGACTTCTCCTGGGATGATTTGAAGGCTGCCATACGCTGGGCCACCCCATGCCGCCGAGTCTTAGCGGCCTTGTCAGGGCTGCCGCGGCGCTCCTGCCCCACAGCCCGCTTCGTGAGCTTGGCTGCGTGAACTAGAGCGGGTCCGGCCCTAACGTAGCGGTACACGGTGTCTCGGCTAATCCCGAAGTCATGGGCGATCTTCGCAATGCTGTCGAGGGGGCGGCTATCAAGGCCCCTGAAGCGCTGCAGCAGGAGGGCCAACTGATCCGGGCCGAGCTTCAGCTTCCGACCGGTTGCCATGCGCTTGGCTGGACGGGGCTTCTTGATGCCTTCGCGTTGGCGCTCTGCATGACCAGCGGTGACGAAGCGGCTGCCAGCAGCGATGAGGGCAACCTCACGATCCAAGTAGAGCGGATCGCCAGGACTGAATGTGAGGCCCTCGGTGACGAACTCGACGGCGCCGCCCCTCTCAAGCACTTTCCGAAGGATGCCCTCAAGGTCTTCCATTGACCGAGCTAGCCGTTCCATGCTCTGGACCACCAGGGTATCTCCAGGCTTGAGGGATGAGACCGCCGCTGCACGCTGGGGTCGCCTGTGATCCTTCGGACCTCGCTGCTCTTTGAACGTCACATCCTCGCCGGCCCAAGCGAGTTGGACAAGATCGTCGGGACCATCGGCAGGCGATGTCCGCACGTAGGCGATGCGTCGAGATTTCATCGCTCCACTGTAGAGCAAAGGGGCGCTGAAGTGTCAGAAATATGTAGGTCTCAATCGACACTGATTTTGGCTAGTGCTGGAGCCATTTTTGGTCTGCACATGTTCCAAGAACCTCTCCCACCCTAGAACAAAGTTGAAACACCTCCAATCCTCCACCCGTATGTCCACCTCAACCAATACCGCTGGGCCGGCGCCCATCAGCGTCCTGCACACCCTGCACCGCATCCTTGTGGTCAATCTCCTGGAGCGTCTGAGCAAGCCCAGAGTGGGCCTCGAGACACTCAAGGTGGCGCGCCGAGTCCTCGTGGACAACCGCCAAGTGCTGCCCTTCGGGACCTCTCGACGGGATCGCATGGCGCTGCAGACGCTGCATCGCGAGTACTGCGCAGGCTTGGCTGCGGCCATGAAGTCACAGCTCGTGTCGGCAACCACCTTGGCTGAGGCCAGGGCCTGGCTGACCGTCAACGGTGTCACTGCGGAACAGATGGGCGGATGGGACCTTGAGGGCGCCTCAGAGGCCATCAAGCGCATGCCTGACCTGCCGTTCCTGCCGCACTGAACTTCGGCGGTCTGTGTGCCCTTGGGCTGGGGGTTTTGCCCCGATGCCGGCTACCGCTCTCCGAACTGAACAACTAACGCGAGCCCCTGAGGGGGATACACGGCATGACCAGCAACTTCTTCCTGACGCGTCCTGTGACTCTCCAGTCGTTCGCCCTGTCCGCTCCGGTGGGCTCCGGCAAGACGCGTGCAGCCATCGAGTACATCGCCAAGCCGCACCTCAAGGACCAGAACTTCATCTATGTGGCCCCAACGGTTGACCTCATCAAGCAGACCGCCGGTGATCTTCGGAAGAAGCTGGCCGCTGCGCCTGGACATGAGGTCCGCAACGTCAACCTGATTCACTCGACTAGAGACGATGAGGAGGCGAGGCACGGCCCTGTTGGAGTCGAGGCCCTTGACCGCATCAACGAAGTCGATGGGCACGAAGGCCAAGTAGTGATCGTGACGACCAAGACGTTCCTGACGATCCTTTCAGCCATCCGAAGCCCGGGCATCTGGCATGTGATCCTGGACGAGGCCTTCTCGCCTGCCACCTTCCAACAGTTCAGCCTCGGCTACGACATCGGCGACGGCTGGCAGTACTTCACTGACGTGTTCGACATTGACACTGAGCAAGGCCACCGCATAGTCCCCCGGGAGGGCAAGCGGGACTTGGTGAGGGACATAGCAGCCGGTCGCGTCAATCGCACTGGGGAGAAGTACACGCCCCTGCGGCCCATCGCGGAGCAAGCGTCCAACCCTGCACTCCGGTGTGAGCTGGTGTTGACGGACAAGGCCAAGAGCCTGTTGGGCGGGAGCATTCCGTCTGTCGCTGGGGATAAGGACAACGTGCTCTCGTTCGCCAGCTACGTGGCCCCTGAGTACTTCGCAGGCTTCTTCGAGGTCCTCTTCCTGTCAGCTCTCTTCGAGCAGACGGTCCTCTATCACCTGTGGACCAAGGCCTTGGGGGTGACCTTCACGCGCCACCAGGGATTTCCTGAGGAGTTCCTGAGGGACACCCATGGGGAGCAGGGACGGTTCATTGAGGTCGGTCACCTGCTACACGAGGGCGACAACGCATCGAAGCACAACCTGTCCAGGAACATCTTTACTGGTGAGCCGGAGGAGGGACAGAAGGGTGTGAGGGTCATCGACAGACTGGTTGCAGACGCTGCACTCCACTTCGGTGCTAATCGATTCCTCCTCCAGGTCAACAAGGAGTACGGGTATGAGACCGGGACACCTCTGTTCCCTCAGAACGCTGAACGCATCCCAACCTTCGCCCATGGCCGCAACAAGTGGGCTGACTACGACAACGTTGCTGCCTTGGCAGTGACGAACCCCAACCCGCAGCAGATGGAGTGGGTGATGAGTCGCACAGGCATGTCAGCTTCGGAGGTGACCCACTCCTACAGAATCCATACCAGCTACCAGGCGTTCGGCCGCTGCTCCATCCGCAACTCCGTACCGACGACATCCAGCAAGAGGTGTCTGACCATAGGTGCTGCTGATGCAAGGTTTATCGCGGCTCAGTTCCCCGGTTCACGGTGGCTGGGGAAGGTTGGCTCCATGCCCCCCTTGAGGGAACTAGGAGGCCACGACAAGGCCCCCTCGGTGACCGATGAGACCGCTCAGACCATCAGGGAGTACCTCAACAAGCTGGACCACAACGTTTCGACCATCAGCATTCGGTCGGTCAAGGGTGTCCTACAGCCCGATGTGCTCTCAGGAACGTGGACTCGAGCCACCACTAGAGCATGTCATCGCGGCAGTGGCTGGATGAAGGAAGGTCAACGCTTCATACGGGTTGGCGCTGCCTACTTTGGCTTTGAGAGCCACCAAGGGGATGACGATCAAACGTCACCATCTCACCTTACTGAATAGGTCCCCGTTGAGGTGTTTGCTCCGTGCCCTACGGATGCTGTGCCACGTCGCCTCCCCGTTGATTCAACAGTCTGCCCTCCAGTTCGTCTGATGTCGCCCCCGAGGGGACAACCGCATCAGGTGTGCTGGAGGGTGGGCCTGTTGGCCATCCACCAGATAACCACCATCACCATGACCACACGAGATTTCATGACGCGAATGTCCGCCAACTCCTTTGCCATGTGCGAGGTTCCTGGCTGCCAGAAGCATCGATACCACTTCAACCCCTGGTGCCAAGCTCACTCCCAACAGAAGTACCGCCTTGGTCATCCCCAAGCTACCGCTCTGCGGCCCACAGCCTGGGCCTCCCGGAAGAAGGAAGTGAAGGAGTTGCTGTCTACCCAGCCTGGCCATCCTGGCTTGGTCGCCGCTCTTCAGTACCTCGAGAAGCTCCTGAGGGATGCTGAGGCGTCAGACGGCGCCTTCAAGGGGGCTATCGAGCTTGGGAGACTGGCCAGAAGTGGTGTCACTCCTCTGGAGGTGTTCATCGAGCTGGCATCCTGCTTCTGCTACATCAAGGACCATCCCGCGTGCCTACCTGCCGATGACGGTACTGCGCCGCGGTATGCGATGGCTCGAGCTGTGATCGGTCTGGCTCCCCGGCCAAGGAAGACCTCCTCGGGTTCACTGTCGAGAACGACATCGACCACGTACTCCGCCAAGCCCATGGGGCCTGACATCCGGGCAGTCGGCGAGATGCTGACAAGGACCTTGAACCCGGTGCTGATCCAGGTCTACCTTGCCATTGAGGCCAGGGAGGCCAACAAGGCTGCTGTCGTCGCCGACATGCGGATGCCTTTCGCTCCGCCCACTGCTGCACTCGTCGAAGAACTTGCTCACTCCTGCTCCCTGAAGTAGTGGCCCCATAGCGCCCTCTTCGCACACACCCCATCACGCTCGCCCCACCTCGGGGCGCCCAAAGGTCCACCCTGTCACTGCATGGCCGCAGGGGTGGGCCTTCTCTTTTCCTGGCCGCGCAAATGAAAGCTCTCTGATGAGCAACGCAGAAGATCGAGTCACCGTCAACGAAGCTGTTGGCGTCATCCGTGCAACCGCCGTCCCTGACCGCAACGGTAGAGGCATCGATATTCCTACTCAGTTCGAGCCCACCCGCGTCCACGGGTCACCCAACACGGTCTCCGCGAGTGCAGACGAACGGGTAGGCCAAGGAGTCATGGCTACGGTCCGCAGCAACACGGGCTCCGCTCGGATCGACAAGTCCAGCACCGTCGACATCGGCGGTATGCGGGTCAGCTTGCCCGTCGCTGAGACCCTTGGAGCCATCACCCGCAACGCTAACGGCATCTACGAAGACGTAGGCGGAGCGTCTGCACCTGGCCTGGGGCAGCAGCTCGAGCAGGAAGCCCAGGCACAGCAGCAAGAGGCTGCCTACGTACCGGAGCTCTTCGACCCGGCCACGGAGGCCCAGTGGGCTGCGGAGATTGCCCCGCTGCCGCAGTTCAGCTTCGACAGTGCCGCTGCCTTGGCCGCCGTAGCTGTAACGGATGCCGACAGCTATGACACCTGGGACAGCCTATCAATCCGTCTTGCCAAAGATGCAGGCATCGAGCCGGACCAAGCTGCCGAGCTGGTGGAGATGGGATACCGGAACTACGAGGGACAAACGGCCAAGGCAATTGCCACGGTCGGTGTCGACTCAGCAGACAAGAAAAACTTCTACTCGTGGCTTCAAGAGACGAAGCCCGCCGAGCTGACCAAGGCGACACAGCAACTCATCGGTATCCGCCAGACCTCGCAGTTCAAGGCTCTGGCAGTTCAGTACCTGACTGAGAAGCACACTGCCCAGCTTCCTGAGTGGCGAGCACGCGGCTTCACCAACAGCACCGTCGACAGGAAAACGGGTGCGCTGCTCGTGGGCATGCCCGGCCGTGGTCTTGTGGACGCACGAGAGCTGCTGAACAAGTGACGCACCGCCTCTACCTGGTGACCCCTGAGGGTCCCCAATGGGTGGCCCTAGCGGTGGCCCTCCTAGGGCGCCTGCTGTGGTGACTGTGGCCCCCACGAGGACCGCGGAGATTCAGGTGGGCGCCGAAGGGTGCCTGCTCCAGCTTCCCCGAGCTGGGCTCCTCTTCTGTACGGTCCCCTTCCGCCTCGGCGGGTGCGCCTATGCGGACCGCTTCCCCCACCGGGTGCAGCCCCACTCAGCCCTCCAGCTCTCAGCCAAGAGGTCGGGAGTGCTCACAGTAAGGCCACAGTAATGGACCGTCTCACACCCACGGAGACCCTTGAGTGCGCCATAGGAGGAGAAGCAGGGAACCTGAAAGTCCCCTACGAGCTCCTCGAGTCCCTCTGCGGAGGGGCTGCAGTAGATGGGGCGCTCATCACGCCCACTCTCCGCTGCACCATCTGGCGAACCGGCAAGTCATTCCCCACCGTCAAACATGCCAAGTCCCGCATCCTGGGCTTCATGGACCTCAAGCCCGGGGACACCCTGAGCATCGAGCCTATTTCCGGCAGTGCTGGTCGGGTGCGTGTCGTCCCTGTCGTGAAGGGCTGCCCCAGCCTCTACACGCCACAGCCGCGGCCATGGTCCTCTAGAGACGCTGGCCGGATTACCTGCAAGCCGACGAAGCCTCCTGCTCGTTAGGTTCATCAACAAACAAAAGCAGCCTCAGCGGTCCTCTAGGGACCTGCTGGGGCCTTCCCACATCCTCATTCAATGACCATCACCATCAAGACCTACAGCACCGGCGCCCATGACCACGCAGTCAAGCGGCTCGGCGAGACCGGAGGCCACCTGTGGCTGATCAATCCCCCTGAGGCCGCCATCACGGATCACTACCAAGGCGTCAACCCAGACACCCTAGGCCGCCCCGGGACCACCGTCGAAGGCACTGCCGTAGATGCGCCCGCTCACCGTGCCGTGTGCGTCAATGCCTACGTCAATGGAGCAAACGTCACCCTGTCCATTGAAACCAGAGCGGACGAGGGGGCCGAGTGGGTATCCGCAGGGGACTTCGAGTGGCCCAATGGGGAACGAGCTGGCCTTAGGTTCACCTCGGACGAGCCCTGCCAGTGGCGCCCTGTGTTCACCTTCAGGGATGCAGTGCGGAACGTGGAGGCCTTTAGTCAGGTGCGGGGAACTAGTCGACACACCCGTACTGATCACTAGGCCTTATCCGCCGGAAAGGACCACGCCTGACAGTACTACCGGACCGGCACGGGGATTGGCGATGCAAGCTCGCAACGCGGCGCTCGACAGATGACAAGCCTCTGGATATTGTTGTACGCCTCTCTCTCCATGGAGCGAACATGCGCGCAGCCATCCTCGGACTTCTGTTGTTCTGGACGACCAGTGCAACTTGGGCGCAGAGTTGTCACGAGGTTCGAACAGCTCCTGATAAGGGTTATCCGGAGGGACGCGGGATCGTCGATTTCAACGGCGATGGGTGCGTTGACTTTTGTCGAATAGTCGGCGACAGACCAAATTCCAGAGCCCGCTGCACTATGCAAACCGCCACAGGAAGGCGGGAGGTGACGAGCGGGCCCGTCGATATGGGATGGGGAAACTCAGGGTGGAGTGACATAAACGGTGACGGACGCGCCGACTACTGCTCGGTTGCTGGTCCTCGGCGAGGAGAACGCTACGGAGATAGGATTAAGTGCCTGCTCGCAGGGAGCGAGGGGACTGCATTCGGGAGAGTGGTGACCTCCCAGCCCGGCATCGACGTAGGGTATCTGAGACGTCATAGTTTCGAGGTAGTGCCACCCACCTTTTGCCGTGTTGTTGGAAATCGCGGCGCCACCGTCATCCGATGTACTGAGTTGTCCATGGTTGACGGGCGCATTGCACTGGGTGCGTCGGTTGATGAGCCTGATCCCGACCGTGTGGATGTCAAAGCAAGCTGCGAATGCGAGAGATATCAGAACCGGCTCAGCTTAATCGTGAAGACGCGTGATATGTGCGGCCTCGCTATGTGCACGATGCAGTGCCGAACGGTGCACAAACAATATGTGCGCGCAGCACGATGTACTGGGGGATCTGGATCATGCGGGAAAGGGTGCGAGGGTCGCTGGGTTCCGGTTGTTGGCTTTGGGTAGAGGAGCTATGCGCGCACAAGGTCTCAATGAACCTCCATAGGCCACGCAAACCTAGCCTCAGACTGGCCTCCGTGCTTCCAATTGAATTGCAGTAGGCCCGCTGTGTAGTCAACAACAACGCCGGAAAGCAGGGCGCGCATGGCTGCGTTCGCTTGCGCTCTGTCCATAGGGTCCGCAGTCAAGGCAGCCTCAAGCTCCTCCAGCCGTTTGGCCAACCGTGGACCTGACGCAGTGGCCAGCATGTTCAACAGGTCATCCCGCCGCTGTTGTTCCGTCGCTAATGCCTGCTCATAGTCGTGCAGACGGGCGGAGAGGGCGGCGCTGGGACCCTTCGCTAGAGCGTCAAGCACGTTGCCGATGGCGTCCTCCAGCCCATCTATGCCTGCGAGGACACCACGCAACGTATCGTCCAAGCCTTCGTCGCCGCTGGGGCAGTCAGCTAACCATTGACGTGATCCGGACAGCAGCGCGTCCTCCACGTCCGCAAGGGTCACGGGATGGCGCACACAGAATGCGCCGGCCTTCGCCTTCGTGCAGATGAGCTTCGGTTTGCCGCCCTTCACACCCGAGCCCTTTGAGTACCGAGTCATGGTTGACTCACAAAGCGGACAACGGGCAAGACCACCTAGCAAGCTAACAGGCTGGCCTGCTCTTGCCTTCTGTCGACCACCGCCATCTCTCAGCTCCTTGGCGCGCTGAAAGGTTTCGTCGCTGACAGCCGCAGGGTAGTAGCCGGGTAAAGGATCGAGGGGCACCCTGACCCGTTTGCTCCCGGTGAACTCGTACCTGTGTGGCACGTAAACGCCTTTGGCTGCCGGGTTGTCCACGATCTTGTTTATGTACGCTCGGTGCCACCGTGCTGCGCTGCCAAAACATGGCACGCCTTCGCTGTTCAGCTTGGTGGCAATGGACTCAAGTCCAAGGCCGGCCAAGTACTCGTCAAAGACGCGTTGAACGGTAGCGCAGTGCTCAGGGATGGGCACGATGCGCCGCCCAGGTCCCGTGCCTTCAATACGCAGCCAGGCGGGCACGACCGCTGTTAACGGTGTCTCCGAGGCTCGCTCGCGCTTGCCTTCCCATGCTGCCTTGAGGCGCCGTGCCTTGGTGGCTGACTCTTCATTAGCTCGCATAAATAGCATGACGGCCAACAGCAGGTTGATGGGGTCGGCGTCGATGCTCTCGAGCGAGTACCTCCGCCCGTCGTTCAAGGTGACGACATCTACCCCTGACTCGATGATCCCTTCTAAAACCTTCAGGGCTTTGCGTGGCACCAATCGGGACAACCTATCAAGTGCCTCCACTAGAAGGACAGAGCCTTGGGGCACGATGCCGAGCTTGACGGCTTCAAGAAAGTCAGCGAGCCTGCCTGCTTCCGAGTTCGCACCACGGTACGCAGACACTCCGAGGTCCTGGAAGGTCAGTTCCGCGTCCAGGGTCAGGCCGTGCCGCGTGGCGTACTCCTGGGCCATCGAAGTCTGGCGGCGGAATGAGTCGCCGCGCATCTGCTCCGGAGTAGAGAAGCGGAGGTAAGAGTAAGCCTTCGATTTCACATCGCTCATGGGTGGGGTCCAGTGTACCTGACATGAGCAGGCTGAGGCCACCTGCGGCAGCGACCTCGAGCGCCCGTTTCGCCGCCGCCTGGCCCTTGACCTCGATCAGGTCGGGCACGGCAGGCGCTTCGGCACGCGTCGGCGGCGCGGCGAGGTACAGCTCGCTCGCGTCGGCGGCGTCGCCGGGCAGCAGCGCCTTCACGACGCCGAGCAGGTGATCAGCGCCCCGGATCGAGAGGCCCGGCACCAGCGCCGACTCGTCCGCGCTGGGCCGCGGCAGCACCAGGGTGCGGGCGCTCCCGCCCGGAGCGCGATGCAGGGCCAGCGCCATTGCCAGCGCGCCCGGCACCGGCCGCAGCTCGCCGCCGAGCGACAGCTCGCCCGCGAATTCGAAGGCTTCCAGTCGCGCCGCATCGATGTGCCCGGCCGCCGCCAGGATGCCGAGCGCGATCGGCAGGTCGAAGCGGCCCGACTCCTTGGGCAGATCGGCCGGCGCCAGGTTCACGGTCACCCGCTTGTTGTGCGGGAACTCGAGGCCGCTGGTCTGCAGCGCCGCGCGCACCCGCTCGCGCGCCTCCTTGACCTCGGTGTCGGCGAGGCCGACGAGCGTGAAGCTCGGCAGGCCGTTGGCGAGGTGAACCTCGACCGTCACGGCGGGTGCCTCGAGGCCTCGCAGCGTGCGGCTGTGGACGATCGCGAGCGTCAAGGGATCTCCGGTGCGCGGTCCATCGCCGCTCGACCGATTCTGGGCAGCAGCGCGGCCATCGGAGAACCCTCGGGCAGGGCACCCCGTTAGTGCGCAACCGACCGGACGACGCATCCCGGTGGTGCCGAAGCCGCCCCGTTTCGGCACCTGACGTCGATGCCAAGGCGCGCCGGGCCATCTGTTGGTGCTTGGCACACATCGTGCGAAAGACGATCCGACCCCACACCCCAGCCGGAGAAGACCTCGATGAAGAACAGACCGCTGATGCTCGTGCCGCTACTGACCGCAGTCGCGGGCGCACAAGCTCAGACGCCAGCGGCCGCGCCCGCGCCGGAACCCTCGCCGTTCACGGCCAACGTCTCGGTGACGACGAACTACAAGTTCCGCGGCCAGGACCAGGGCAACAACAAGCCGGCCCTGCAAGGCGGGTTCGACTGGTCGATGAACGGCTTCTACGTCGGCAACTGGAACTCCAGCATCGGCTTCACCAACAGCGGTCTGGAGATGGACTTCTACGGCGGCTACAAGGGCACCATCACCGAAGGCTTCGGCTACGACGTCGGCCTGCTGCAGTACTACTACCCGCAGAAGAGCCGCGAGGTCAACTTCAACACCACGGAGCTGTACGGCGCGCTCACCTACCAGTTCGTGACCCTGAAGTACTCGCACACGGTCTCGAAGGACTACTTCGGCTTCGGCGAAGCGGGCGAGCAGGCCGGCCTCGGCTACCGACCGAAGGGCCGCGGCACCGGGTACATCGAAGCCAATGCGTCGTTCCCGCTGGTCGACAGGCTCACGCTGAACGCCCACGTCGGCTACACGCGCTATTCGAGCGACCTCCGCAACGCCCGCGCGACGTTCGACGCCGGCGAAGGCGGCACGACGACCGTCGACACGGCCGTGCCGAACTTCTACGACTACCGCATCGGCCTGGCCTACGACCTGGGCTCGGGGTTCTCGGTGTCGGCGGCGATCGCCGGCGCCAACAAGAAAGGCTTCTACGGCGACATCAACAAGGCACGCGGGATCCTGACGATCAGCAAGGCCATGTAGGAGCGGCCCGGCCGCGCCGGTCGGGCCGTCGTTCATCGACATCGAGGAGTGCGACCATGAAAATGGTGACCGCCATCGTCAAGCCGTTCAAGCTCGACGAAGTGCGTGAGGCCCTGAGCGCCATCGGCGTGCAGGGGGTGACAGTGACCGAAGTCAAGGGCTTCGGACGGCAGAAGGGCCACACGGAGCTGTACCGCGGCGCCGAGTACGTGGTCGACTTCCTGCCCAAGGTGAAGGTCGAGGCGGCGGTCGACGACGCGATCGTCGAACGCGTCATCGAGGCGATCGAGGCGGCGGCCCGCACCGGCAAGATCGGCGACGGCAAGATCTTCGTGTCGGCCCTCGACCAGGTCATCCGCATCCGCACCGGCGAGACCGGCAAGGACGCGCTGTGAGCCGCCAAGCGCACCCCCACGGCACCATGAAGAACATCCTTCTCGCCTTCCTGCTCGCCCTGGCCGGAATTGCCTTCTCGGGTGCCGCGCTGGCGCAGGCGGCCTCCGACGCGGCAGCCGCGGCGCCGGCGGCGTCCGCCGCAGCCACCGCGGCCACAGCGACCGCGGCACCGGCAGACGCGGCCTCGGCGGCGGCGGCCGCCGCCGCGCCGGTCGCCAACAAGGGCGACATCGCCTGGATGCTGGTCTGCACGGCCCTCGTCATCATGATGTCGATACCGGCCCTGGCCCTGTTCTACGGCGGCCTGGTCCGCAGCAAGAACATGCTGTCGGTGCTGATGCAGGTGTTCGTCACCTTCTCGATGATCGTCGTGCTGTGGTGCCTCTACGGCTACAGCCTCGCGTTCACCGAGGGCAACGCGTTCTTCGGCGGGTTCGACCGCCTGTTCATGCGCGGCCTGTTCGACGCGTCCACCGGCACCTTCGCGATGGCGGCGACCTTCAGCAAGGGCGTGGTCATTCCCGAGCTGCTGTTCCTGGCCTTCCAGGCGACCTTCGCGGCGATCACCTGCTGCCTGATCGTCGGCGCCTTCGCCGAGCGGATGAAGTTCTCCGCCGTCCTGCTGTTCATGGCCCTCTGGTTCACCTTCAGCTACACGCCGATCGCCCACATGGTCTGGTTCTGGATGGGCCCGGACGCGTACACGGCGGCAGGCGTCGTTGAGGCGACGAATGCCAAGGCCGGCTACATCTGGCAGATGGGCGCCCTCGACTTCGCCGGCGGCACGGTCGTCCACATCAATGCCGCCGTCGCGGGGCTGGTCGGCGCCTACATGCTCGGCAAGCGGCTCGGCTACGGCCGGGAGGCGTTCACGCCGCACTCGCTGACGCTCACCATGGTCGGTGCCGCGCTGCTGTGGGTCGGCTGGTTCGGCTTCAACGCCGGGTCGGCGCTCGAGGCCGGCAACAGCGCCGTCCTCGCCTTCATCAACACCTTCTCCGCCACGGCGGCGGCGGTGCTGGCGTGGTGCATCGGCGAGGCGCTGGCCAAGGGCAAGGCCTCGATGCTCGGCGCGGCCTCGGGCGCCGTCGCCGGCCTGGTCGCCATCACGCCGGCCTGCGGCAACGTCGGCCTGCTCGGTGCGATGGTGATCGGCTTCGTCGCCGGCTTCGCCTGCCTCTGGGGCGTCAACGGCCTGAAGCGGATGCTGGGCGCCGACGACTCGCTCGACGTCTTCGGCGTGCACGGCGTCGGCGGCATCGTCGGCGCGCTGCTGACCGGCGTCTTCAACAACCAGGCGCTCGGCGGCCCGGGCCTGGTCGGCGACTGGGTGACGGCGAGCGTCACCTCGACGCCGATCCTGGCCCAGGTCTGGATCCAGCTGAAGGCGGTGCTGATCACCGTCGTCTGGTCGGCCGTGGTCTCGCTGATCGCCTACAAGGTCGTCGACCTCGTGGTCGGGCTGCGCGTCAGCGAGGAGGACGAGCGCGAGGGCCTCGACATCGCCGCGCACGGCGAGACGGCGTACCACAACTGACCCGTCTGCTCGCCAGGGGAAGGCCATCTGCGGATGGCCTTTCGTCCTTGGGGCATCGCGCCGGAGAACCTGCGTCTGCGCCCGCGGCTAACATGCCTGCGGCCACGACGCGCACGCCATCCATGCCTTCCATGTCCGTCCAGAGCCGCAACAACGTCAGGGTCCAGGGTCGGGGCGACGTCGCCCTCGTCTTCGCGCACGGCTTCGGCTGCGACCAGAACATGTGGCGCCTGCTGGCACCCGGCTACGCAGCGCGCTTTCGCTGCGTGACCTTCGACCTCGTGGGCAGCGGCCGGTCCGAGCTGTCGGCGTACGACCCGGTCAAGTACGACTCGCTGCACGGCTATGCCAGCGACGTCGTCGAGATCCTCGACGAGTTCTCCGCCGGCGCGCCGGCCATCTTCGTCGGCCATTCCGTGAGCGCGATGATCGGCGTGCTGGCGGCCCAGCGCCGGCCCGACCTCTTCGCAGGGCACGTCATGGTGGGCCCGTCGCCCTGCTACATCGACGACGGCGACTACGTCGGCGGCTTCGGCCGCCAGGACATCGACTCGCTCCTCGACACGCTCGAATCGAACTACCTCGGCTGGGCGAGCGCCATGGCGCCGGCGATCATGGGCTCGCCCGAGCAGCCGGCGCTCGCCGAGGAGCTGACCGAGAGCTTCTGCCGCACCGACCCGGAGATCGCCAAGCAGTTCGCCCGGGTGACCTTCCTGTCCGACAACCGCGCCGACATCCCGAATGTCGCCGCGCCGGTGCTCATCATCCAGTCGGCCGAGGACCTGATCGCGCCGCTCGTCGTCGGCGAGTACCTGCACCGCACGCTGCCGAACAGCATGCTGCGGGTGATTGACAACGTCGGCCACTGCCCGCACCTCAGTGCGCCGAGCGCGAGCTCCGCCGCCATGGACGAGTTCCTCGCCTGGATCGGGCGCTAGGCGGTGGCGGAGGAGCTTCCCGAGCTTCCCGGCGCCGGGCAGATCTTCGACGAGGCGCCCTGCGGCCTGCTCGTCACGACGACGCGCGGAACCATCCTCCAGGTCAACCGCACGTTCTGCCGGTGGGTCGGGCTGACCCCGGAGGAGCTGGTCGGGCGCAAGAAGCTGCAGGAGCTCTTCACCATGGGCGGCCGCATCTTCCACCAGACGCACTGGATGCCGATGCTCGACATGCAGGGCTCGCTTTCCGAGGTGAAGTTCGACATGCTGTGCCCGGACGGGCGGAGCTTTCCGGTGCTCGTCAACGTCACCCGCCGCGCCGGCCCCGGCGGCAGCGTCGACGGCGTGTCGGTGGTCGTCGCCCAGGAGCGCAACAAGTACGAGCGCGAGCTGCTGCGCGCGCGCAAGCAGGCCGACGAATTGCTGGTCAAGGAACGCGAGGCCCAGGCGGCGCTCCGCGTCACCCAGTCGCGGCTGCATCAGGCGATGCAGGTCGGCGCGATCTTCGTCTGGGACATCGAGCCGCAGAGCGGCCGGCGGCGCTTCGGCGACGAGGTGGCGCTGCTTCTCGGCTTCGAGTCGCCCCGCCCGGTCGACGAGGCCGCCTTCCTGGCCTGCATCGCGCCCGAGGACCGCGTCGCCGAGCTCGAGGCGCTGCGCGGCGCCCTGCTGCGGCCGGAGCCTTACCGATGGACCTATCGCGTCGACGGCGTCGACGGCGTGCGACGCACGGTCGTGTCCTCGGGCCAGGGCTTCTTCGACGATGCGGGCCGGCTGTCGCAGTTCGTCGGCACGCTCAGCGACATCTCGGAGGTGTCGCGTCTGCGCGCCGAGGCGGAAGACCGCGCGCTCTTCGCCGAGCAGATGGTGGGCATCGTCAGCCACGACCTGCGCAACCCGCTCTCGACGGTGCTGACGGCGGCGAGGGTGCTGTCCCGCACCGGCGAGCTGTCGACCGAGCGCTCGCGCAGGATGCTCGACAGCGTCGAGCGGGCGGCGCAGCGCGCCCAGCGGCTCATTGAGGACCTGCTCGACTTCACCGCGGCGCGCATCGGCCCCGGCCTGTCGGTGGACCTGCGGCCCGTCGACCTCCATCACCTGGTGGAGCGCGCGGTGGAGGAGCTGGCGCTCGCCTACCCCGCGCGCGAGCTCCGCCACCGGACCTTCGGCAGCGGCGAGGTCTTCGCCGACGCCGACCGCGTCGCCCAGCTCGTCGGCAACCTCGTCTCCAACGCCCTGACGCACGGCGCCCCGGACGGCGCGGTGACGGTCACCTCGTCGGTCGACGCCGACGGCGCCCGGGTGACGGTGCACAACGTCGGCGAGCCGATCCCGGCGCGAGCGCTGGCTTCGCTGTTCGAGCCCATGGTGCGCGGCAGCGGCTCGGACCAGGCCCCCCGCAGCGTCGGCCTCGGCCTCTTCATCGTCCGCGCGATTGCCCGCGCGCACGGCGGCGACGTCGCCGTCCGCTCCGAGCAGGACGCCGGCACCGAGTTCGTGTTCAGCTTCTCGCGCCGGCCGGCGCACGCCCGCCCGACGGCGCTGCCGTGAGCCCCGCCGCCGCCGCTTCCGGGGCGGTCCGGCGGTCGTTCACCCGGTGTCGCGGCGGCCGATCTTGCGGCCTCGGGCCGGCTCCCCATATGCCTAGAATCCGGCTCCCCGAGGGCAGGCAAGCGCGCTGGAGCGTCCCATGGTTCCCCACCTCATCACTGCCCTGACCGGCCCCATCAACGAGCTCGAGCAGCGCATGCTCGAGTCGCTGCCCGCCATCGAGCGCTGGTTCCGGCTGGAGTGGATGGAGCACACGCCCCCGTTCTACACCTCGGTCGACCTGCGCAACGCCGGCTTCAAGCTGGCCCCCGTCGACACCAACCTGTTCCCCGGCGGCTTCAACAACCTGACGACCGAGATGCTGCCGCTGGCGGTGCAGGCGGCGATGGCGGCGATCGAGAAGATCTGCCCGGAGGCCAAGAACCTGCTGCTGATCCCGGAGAAGCACACCCGCAATTCGTTCTACCTGATGAACGTCGCGCGCCTGATGGAGATCTTCCACCAGGCCGGCCTGAACGTGCGCCTCGGCACCCTCGACGAGACCATCACCGCGCCGACCCAGGTGCCGCTGCCCGACGGCAGCGCGCTGACCGTCGAGCCCCTGGTCCGCACCCGCAACCGGATCGGCCTCAAGGATTTCGATCCCTGCACGATCCTGCTCAACAACGACCTGTCGGCGGGCCTGCCGAAGATCCTGGAGAACATCCACGAGCAGTACCTGCTGCCGCCGCTGCACGCCGGCTGGGCGGTGCGGCGCAAGACCAACCATTTCGCCGCCTACGAGGAAGTGGCCAAGAAGTTCGCCAAGCTGCTCGGCATGGACCCCTGGCTGATCAACCCGATGTTCGCGCGCTGCGGCGAGGTGAACTTCAGCGACGGCTCGGGCGCCGAGTGCCTGACGAGCAACGCCGAGACGCTGCTGGGCAAGATCCGCCGCAAGTACAAGGAATACGGGATCCAGGAAAAGCCGTTCATCATCGTCAAGGCCGACGCCGGGACCTACGGCATGGGCATCATGACGGTTCGCGACCCGAAGGACCTCGCCGACCTGAACCGGCGCTCGCGCAACAAGATGAGCGTCATCAAGGACGGCCAGGAGGTGAGCGAGGTGATCCTCCAGGAAGGCGTGCCGACCTATGAGCGCATCAACGACACGGTCGCCGAGCCGGTCGTCTACATGATCGACCGTTACGTCGTGGGCGGCTTCTACCGCGTCAACCCGGAGCGCGGCAACGACGAGAACCTCAACTCGCCCGGCGCGAGCTTCGTCCCGCTCGCCTTCGCCGGGTCGAACCAGCTGCCCAAGCCGGGCTCGAAGCCGGGCGCGAGCGCGCCCAACCGGTTCTACATGTACGGCGTCATCGCCCGCCTGGCGATGGTCGCGGCCAGCTACGAGCTCGAAGCGACCGACCCCAACGCAGAGATCTACGAGTAGAGACGGCCGGGCACAATGGCCGGCTTTCCTCGTCCGGTGGCGCCTGCGCGCCGGTCGCCCGTGTGACCCAGCCCCGCACCTCCTCGAGCCTTGTCGCGCTGACCCTCGGCGCCGTCGGCATCGTCTACGGCGACATCGGCACCAGCCCCCTCTACGCCATCAAGCAGGTCTTCGCCGAGGGCCGGGTCCCGCTCAGCGAAGCCAACATCTTCGGCATCCTGTCGCTCGTCTTCTGGACGGTGACGATCGTCGTCTCCGTGAAGTACGTCGTGCTCATCCTGCGCGCCGACAACAACGGCGAGGGCGGCCTGGTGGCGCTGCTGTCGCTGGCCTCGCAGGCCGTGCGCGACCGGCCCGTCATGCGCCGGCGCCTGCTCTTCATCGGCATCCTCGGAACCGCCATCTTCTTCGGCGACGGCGTCATCACCCCGGCGATCTCGGTGATCTCGGCGGTCGAGGGCATCGAGATCGCCGCGCCGGCGCTGCACGCCTATATCGTGCCGATCACGCTGGTGATCCTCACCGGCTTCTTCATGTTCCAGCGCTTCGGGACGGCGCAGGTCGGCAAGGCGTTCGGCCCGATCATGATGGTCTGGTTCGTGGTGATCGCGGCGATGGGCCTGGTCCACATCGTCCGCAACCCGGCGATCCTGCTCGCCATCTCGCCCCATCACGCCTTGGCCTTCGTGCTCGGCCAGCCGGGCATCGCCTTCGTGGCCCTGAGCGCGGTGGTGCTCTGCATCACCGGGGCGGAAGCGCTCTACGCCGACCTGGGCCACTTCGGCAAGCGGCCGATCCGGATGGCCTGGTTCGTCGTCGCCATGCCAGCCTTGCTCCTGAACTACTTCGGGCAGGGCGCGATGATCCTCAGGGAGCCCTCGACCGTTCGCAACCCGTTCTACGAGATGGCGCCGGCCTGGGGCGTCTACCCGCTGATCGCCCTCGCCACGGTGGCGACGGTGATCGCCTCGCAGGCGCTCATCACGGCCGCGTTCTCGGTCACGAAGCAGGTGGTCCAGCTCGGCTACCTGCCGCGCCTGCGCATCGTCCATACCTCGGAGAGCGAGACGGGCCAGGTCTACGTTCCGCTCATCAACTGGTCGCTCTACGCCGGCGTCGTGATCGCGGTCGTCTTCTTCGGCTCGAGCACGCGCCTGGCCGGCGCCTACGGCATCACGGTGACGATCGACATGTTCATCACCACGATCATGACCTTCTTCGTCATCCGCTATGCCTGGAAGTACCCGTGGTACCTGGTGATCGGAGCGACGGGGTTCTTCTTCCTCGTCGACCTGGCGCTGATGTCGGCCAACCTCGTGAAGATCCTCGACGGCGGCTGGTTCCCGCTGCTCATCGGTGCCCTGATGTTCACGCTGATGATGACCTGGAAGGACGGGCGGGGCCTTATGTCGGAGCGCATGCATGCGGAGTCGGTCGACCTGCACAGCTTCCTGGAATCGGTCTTCGTCAGCCCGCCGACACGGGTGCCGGGCACGGCGGTCTTCCTCGTCGCCGACCAAGGCCTGACGCCCAACGCGCTCCTGCACAACCTGAAGCACAACAAGGTCCTGCACGAACGCAACCTGTTCGTCACCGTCCGGCATCACGAAGTGCCCTGGGTCGACCCGGCCGAGCGCAGCGTCATCGAGCCGCTCGGCAACGGCTGCTGGCAGGTGACGATCAACTTCGGCTTCAAGAACGCCCCCGACGTGCCGGCCGCGCTCGAGCGACTGCGCGCGCACGGCTGCTCGGTCGAGGACCTCGACACCTCCTACTTCCTGTCGCGCGACATCGTCATCCCCACGTTCGGCGGCGGCATGGCGCGCTGGCGCGAGAAGCTCTTCGCCGGCATGCACCGCAACGCGTCGGCGGCGGCCGACTTCCTGCGCCTGCCGACCAACCGCGTCGTCGAGCTCGGCGCCAAGGTCGAGATCTGAGCCGCTCTCCGGCGCATCGCTGCCCCGGGCGTGGCCTGCCGGCGCGTTGACGCTGTTTGTGCAACAGTGGCAGCCCCGCCCCACGGCGCCGGCTGAGCTGCGGCGCCTGCTCACCTCCCTCACGTCATGCAACTGCTCTTCGTCGCCGACCCGCTGGAAACGTTCAAGACCAGCAAGGACACGACCTTCGCGATGATGCGCGAGGCGGCTTCGCGCGGCCACGAGCTGCTCGCCTGCGAGCCGAAGGACCTGGTCTGGGAAAGCGGCGGCCGGGTGCTGGCGCTCGCCCGCCGCGTCGCCGTGGACGCGCAGGCGGCAGCGGACAGCAAGGCGTGGTTCAGCGAAGCGGCGCCGGCGGCGATGGTCGCCCTGGCCGACGTCGACGCGGTGCTGATGCGCAAGGACCCGCCCTTCGACAGCGAGTACTTCTACGCCACGCACCTGCTCGAGCGCGCCGAGCGCGAGGGGGCGCGGGTCTTCAACAAGCCGCGCGCCCTGCGCGACCACCCCGAGAAGCTCGCCATCCTCGAGTTCCCGGAGTTCATCGCGCCGACCATCGTCACCCGCGACGAGACGGCGATCAAGCGCTTCCACGACCGGCACGCCGACATCGTCCTGAAGCCGCTCGACGGCATGGGCGGCATGGGCATCTTCCGCGTGGGTCCCGACGGGCTGAACCTGGGCAGCATCACGGAGACGCTGAACCGCAACGGCACGACGACGGTGATGGCGCAGCGCTACCTGCATGCCATCGCCCAGGGCGACAAGCGCATCGTCGTGATCGACGGCGTGCCGGTGCCGCACGCGCTGGCGCGCATTCCCCAGGGCAGCGAGATCCGCGGCAACCTGGCGGTCGGCGGCAAGGGCGTCGCCCAGCTGCTCAGCAACCGGGATCGCGAGATCGCCGAGGCGATCGGCCCGATCCTGGCGCGGCGCGGCCTGCTGCTCGTCGGCCTCGACGTCATCGGCGACTGCCTCACCGAGATCAACGTCACCAGCCCGACCGGGTTCCAGGAGATCACGGCGCAGACAGGCTTCGAGGTGGCCCGCACCTTCGTCGACGCGCTCGAGCGCGCGCTGGCCGAGCCCTTCGTCGCCGCCGACCGGGCCTAGGCCGGCCCTCCGCACGCAGGCCGGGCGATGGCTGTCCTTTCGCTGTCCGACGCGCACCTCGCGTACGGCCACGTCGCCCTGCTCGACGGCGCCTCGCTGTCGCTCGACAGCAACGAGCGCATCGGCCTGATCGGCCGCAACGGCACCGGCAAGTCGTCGCTGCTCAAGGTGATCGCCGGCATGGAGAAGCTGGACGACGGCCTGCTCCAGCAGACGCAGGGACTGCGCATCCGCTACGTGCCGCAGGAGCCGCTGTTCGACGACGCCGGCACCGTGTTCGATGCCGTCGGCGAAGGCGTCGCCGAGGCGCGAGCGGTCCGCGACGCCTACGAGGCGCACGCAGAGGGCGCCGATCTCGACGCCCTGCAGACGCGGATCGAGGCGCTCGACGCCTGGAACTGGGAGCAGCGCGTCGACACCACGCTGGCGCAGCTCCATCTCGACGGCTCGCGCACCATCGCCGAGCTGTCCGGCGGCACGAAGAAGCGGGTCGCGCTGGCGCGGGCGCTGGTCGCGGTGCCCGAGGTCCTGCTTCTCGACGAGCCCACCAACCACCTCGACCTCGACTCGATCGCCTGGCTCGAGGAGCTGCTCGTCGGCTTCGCCGGCAGCGTCGTCGTCGTCAGCCACGACCGCGCCTTCCTCGACGCGGTCGCGACCCGCATCGTCGAGCTCGACCGCGGCGTCCTGCGCAGCTATCCCGGCAACTTCGCGGCCTACGAGACGCGCAAGGCCGACGAGCTCGCCGCCGAGGCGCTCGGCAACGCGCGCGCCGACAAGCTGCTGGCGCAGGAGGAGGTCTGGGTGCGCAAGGGCGTCGAGGCGCGGCGCACGCGCAGCGTCGGCCGGGTCCAGCGCCTGCAGGCGCTCCGGGCGCAGCGCGCGGCCCGGCGCGAGTCGCTCGGCCGCGTCCGCCTCGAGGCGGACTCGGGCACGCCGAGCGGCAAGATCGTCGCCGAGCTGCGCGACGTGTCGCTCCGCTTCGCGCCGCCGGCGGGCCGGCCGGCGCACGAGGGCCGGCTGGTGGTGAAGGACTTCTCGGCGACGCTGCTGCGCGGCGACAAGGTCGGGCTCATCGGCCCGAACGGCGCCGGCAAGACGACCCTCCTCAAGCTGATCCTCGGCGAGCTGCAGCCGACCTCCGGCACGGTCCGCCGCGGCACGCGCCTGGAGGTCGCCTACTTCGACCAGATGCGCAGCACGCTCGACCTCGACGCCACGCTCGCCGACAGCGTCAGCCCCGGCAGCGAGTGGATCGAGACCGCCGGCGGGCGCAAGCACGTGATGAGCTACCTCAACGACTTCCTGTTCTCGCCGGCCCGCGCCCACTCGCCGCTGCGCACGCTCTCGGGCGGCGAGCGCAACCGCGTCCTGCTCGCCCGGCTGCTGGCGTTGCCGGCCAACGTGCTGGTGCTCGACGAGCCGACCAACGACCTCGACATCGACACCCTCGAGCTGCTCGAGGAGCTGCTGCAGAGCTACGCCGGCACCGTGTTTCTCGTCAGCCACGACCGGCGCTTCCTCGACAACGTCGTGACGAGCACGATCGCCTGGGAGGGCGACGTCGAGCCGGGACTGTGGCGCGAATACGAGGGGGGCTACGAGGACTGGCGGACGCAGCGCGAGCGGGCGGACGCGCTGCGCGAGGCGGCGCCGCGTTCGAGCGGGCCGGCAGGCAAGCCTGCCGTGGGCGCGTCCGCAGGGAAGCCCCGGGTGGGGGCGACGGCGCCGTCCTCCATGCCTGCGGCGCCCGCGGCCGCGGCGAAGGCCGCGCCTGCGAAGCGCAAGCTCAGCTACAAGGAGCAGCGCGAGCTCGACGAGCTGCCCGATCGCATCGAGGCGCTCGAGATCGAGCAGAAGGAGCTGGCCGGATTGCTGGCCAGCGCCGAGCTCTATGCCGAGGACCCGGTGCGCGCCGAGGCGGCGCAGCGCCGGCACGCGCAGATCGACGACGAGCTGCTCGCCGCCCTCGAGCGCTGGGAAGCGCTCGGCACGCGCTAGTGGACGAGCCGAGCATGCCCGGGCAGCGAGCCCCGTTCGCGCTGGCGCTCGCGTTCGCGTTCGGCCTCGCGCTCGGCGCCGCCTCGGCGCTCGCGCAGGAAGAGGTGCCCTTCATCACCAGCCCCGACGCGGTGACCCTGCAGATGCTGCGCAGCGCCGACGTGCGACCGTCCGATTTCGTGCTCGACCTCGGCTCGGGCGACGGGCGCATCGTCATCACCGCGGCGCGCCTGTTCGGCGCGCGCGGGCTGGGCGTGGAGATCGTTCCCGAGCTGGTGCAGAAGAGCCGCGACAACGCCCGTCGCGCCGGCGTCGAGGCCCGCGCCGAGTTCCGCGAGCAGGACCTGTTCAAGACCGATCTGTCGCCGGCGAGCGTCATCACGCTGTACCTGCTGCCGGAGGTGAACCTGCAGCTGCGGCCGGCCCTGCTCGCGCTGAAGCCCGGCACGCGCATCGTCTCGCACGACTGGGACATGGGCGACTGGCGGCCCGATCGCACGACCGAGCTCGAGGTGCCCGACAAGCAGGTCGGTCGCGAGAAGAAGAGCCGCGTCCACCTGTGGATCGTGCCGGCCCCGGTGGCCGGGGCCTGGTGCGGCCGCGGGCCGCTGCGCGACAGCCGGCTGCACGTCGACCAGCGCTTCCAGAACTACGAGATGACGGTGCGCCGCGGCGCGCACGTGCAGCGCCACGCCGGCGTCGTCGACGGCGCCGTGCTTCGCCCGCGCGAGGGCTCCCGCGGCGCCGTCAGCCTGCGCCTCGACGGCGAGTCACTGCGACCGGTCGGCGGCGACCGCCGGCCGGGCACCTTTCAGCGCTGCTGAGCGCGCGGCGACCAGCGCCTTCCAGAAGCGCGCGTCCTGCGAGGTCGCGAAGTTGATCCGCATCAGCGTCGTCGGTCGCGGCTCGGCGTGGAAGAGCGCGCCGGGAGCGATCAGCCAGTCGTCGAGCAAGGCGTGCGCGAGCCGCTCCGTGTCGACGCCGGCATCGACCCAGCCGAACAGGCCGTTCGGCTCGGCAGCGAAGCGGCAGCCGTGCGCCTCGGCCAGCCGGACGGTGCGCGTGCGCGCCGCCGCCAGGCGCTCGGCGACCCGCTCGGCGTGCCGGCGGAGCCAGCCTTGCTCCAGGCAGTGCGCCATCGCCAGCTCGCCGGCGCCCGGTGTCGTCAGCGTGCTCAGGAGCTTGGTGTCGACCAGGCGATCGATCAGCCCCGGCGCCGCCGCGAGGAAGCCGACGCGCCAGTTGGGCGTCAGGATCTTCGAGAAGCCCGAGATGTAGATCGTGCGCTCCAGCGCGTCGAGCGCCGCCAGGCGCGGCGCGTGCGCCGGCGCGAGGTGCGCGTAGGTGTCGTCCTCGACGATGTGCAGGTCGAACTCGGCGGCGAGCCGGAGCACGCGGTGCGCGCACTGCAGGCTGAGCGAGGCGCCGGTCGGGTTGTGCAGCACCGAGACGGTCACGTAGAGCCGAGGCCGCGCCCCCGGCTTCTGCGCCTCGATCAGGCGGCGCATGGCGGCGATGTCGGGGCCGCCGTCGCCGCGCGGCACCGGCAGGACGCGCATGCCGAGGGCGGCCAGGCGCGCGTACTCGACCGACCAGCCGGGCTCGTCGACGAGGACGCTGTCGCCGCTGCGCAGCAGGGTGCGCGTGACCACATCGAGCGCATGCGTGGCGCCGATGGTCGTGACGATCTGCTCCGGCGCGGCGGCGATGCCGTGGTCGGCGAGCTTGAGGGCGAGGGCGCGGCGCAGGCGCGGCTCGCCGGCGGGGTCGCCGTACTGCAGCGCCGTCGCCGCCACTTGCCGGCTCGAGGTCGCCCGGCGCATCGCCGCCGCCAGCATCGGCGCATCGAGCCAGTCGGCCGGCAGGGTGCCGAGCCCCGGCATCGGCTGGGCACCGGGCGACTGGAACATCGCACGGATGAGCGCCGTGGCGCTGTTCGGCAGAGGTCGCGGCGCCGCGTCGCCGCCGCTGCGCGAGACCGTTCGAGACGACGCGACGGTCGTCGCGGCACGGACGAAGAAGCCGCGCTGGCGCCGCGCTTCGACGAGGCCCAGCGCCTGCAGCTGGTCGTAGGCGGCGACCACCGTGTAGGGGCTGACGGCGTGCCGGCGCGCGCACTCGCGTACCGACGGCAGGCGCGCGCCGGGAGCGAGCAGGCGCTGCCGGATGTGTTCCGCATAGCGCTGGGTCAGCTGCTCGGCGAGCGGCGTGTCGGCGCCCCGCGACAGCGCATGCGCCGGCGCGCCCGGCAGCGCGGCCGCACGACCCCGGCGTGCTGGCGGCTGCAGCGGTACAGAGCTTCGAGTCATGCGCCTGAGTGTATCGGAGCTGTGCTGGTGTGCGGCCTACACTGCGTCGACAGGAGCACGACCATGACCGACAGCCGCGCCGAATCACGAGGCCTCGCCCTGGGCCTGCTCGGGGTCGCCTTCTTCGCCCTGACGGTGCCGATGACGCGCCTCGCCGTCGGCCCGGCCGAGGCGCCCGAGCTGCCGCCCTTCTTCGTCGCCTTCGGCCGCGCGGCGCTGGCCGGCCTTCTCAGCTGCGCCTACCTCGCCGTCGTCGGTGCGGCCCGGCCGAGGCGCGAGCACATGGCGAGCTTCGCGGTCTGCGCGCTCGGCACCGTGGTCGGCTTCCCGCTCCTTCTCGGACTGGCGCTGCGGCACGTCGACGCCGTCCACGCCGCGGTGGTCACCGGTGTGCTGCCGCTGGCCACCGCGATCGTCGCCGCCATCGCCTTCCGGCAACGCCCGTCGCCCGGCTTCTGGCTCTGCGCTGTGGCCGGCGCGGCGCTGGTCGTCGCCTTCGCGGCCTGGAAGGGGAGCGGCGCCCTGGTGCTGGCCGACGCCCTGCTGCTGGGCTCCGTCGCCAGCGCCGCCGTCGGCTACGTCGCCGGGGCGCGCCTTGCGGCGCGGATGCCGGCCGAGCGGGTCATCTGCTGGGTGCTCGTCGGCAGCCTGCCGCTGACCGTGCCGGCCATGCTCCTCACCTGGCCGGCGCAGGCGGCGAGCGCTGCGGCCTGGGGCGGCTTCGCCTACGTCACCGTGTTCTCGATGTGGCTCGGCTTCTTCGCCTGGTACCGCGGGCTCGCGCTCGGCGGCACGCTGCGCGTGAGCCAGGTGCAGCTCGTGCAGCCGTTTCTCGCCATGCTCTTCGCCGTGCCCCTGCTCGGCGAGCGGCTCGACGCCGGCACCGTCGCCTTCGCGCTGGCGGTGGTCGCGACCGTCTTCGTCGGCCGCCTGGCCAGCGCCGGCACGCCGGCCGCGAACGCGCGCATCGCGCACGACGCGGCGGGATTCCGTCGCAGCGCGTCGAACGCGGCTGCCGCCGGGCCGGCGCACCTGGGGAGCACGCGATGACGACGCTTCTTTCGCGCTCGCCGTGGCAGCTCGCCCGTCGCGCGGCGGCGATGAACCCGTCGGCGATCCGCGAAATCCTCAAGCTGACCGAGCGGCCGGGGATCATCTCCCTGGCCGGCGGCCTGCCGTCGCCCGACACCTTCCCGATCGACGCCATGCGCCAGGCGAGCGCCCGCGTGCTCCGCGACACGCCGCGCGAGGCCCTGCAGTACGCGGCGAGCGAAGGCTTCGGCCCGTTGCGCGAATGGGTCGCCGAAGAGCTCGCCGGCCAGGGCTTCGACGTCGATGCGACACAGGTGCTCATCACCACCGGCTCGCAGCAGGGGCTGGATCTCGTCGCCAAGGTGCTCGTCGATGCCGGCAGCCGCATCGCCGTCGAGTCGCCCACGTACCTCGGCGCGCTGCAGGCCTTCGCGCCCTTCGAGCCGCGCTTCGTCACGGTGGCCGGCGACGACGATGGCCCATCTCCCGAGGCGCTTGCGGCATCGGCCGACGGAGCCCGCTTCTTCTACGTCCTGCCGAATTTCCAGAACCCCAGCGGCCGCTCGATCGGCGCCGCCCGGCGCGACGAGCTCGTCGCCGCGGCGCAGCGCACGGGGGTTCCGCTTGTCGAGGACAACCCCTACGGCGACCTCTGGTTCGACGCGCCGCCGCCGCCGCCGCTGGCCTCGCGCTGGCCGCAGGGCAGCGTCTACCTCGGCAGCTTCTCCAAGGTGCTCGCACCGGGGCTGCGCCTCGGCTACGTCGTCGCGCCGCCGGGGATCTTCGCCAAGCTCCTGCAGGCCAAGCAGGCGGCCGACCTGCACACGCCGGGCTTCAACCAGCGGATCGTCCACGAGGTCGTCCGGCACGGCTTCCTGCGCAGCCATGTGCCGACAATCCGGGCCCGCTACAAGCGCCATCGCGATGCGATGGAGGCGGCGCTCGTCGCCCACCTGCCCGGCAGCGGCGCCCTGGCGTGCCGCTGGCGCACGCCGGGCGGCGGCATGTTCTTCTGGGTCGAGCTGCCTGCAGGCATCGACGCCGAGGCCCTGCTGGTGCGCGCGCTCGAGCGCGGCGTCGCCTTCGTTCCGGGCACCTCGTTCTTCGCCGCCGGCGCGAAGGCGAACACGCTCCGGCTGTCGTTCGTCACCGTCGCGCCCGAGCTCATCGAGCGCGGCATCGCCGCCCTGGCCGCGGCCCTGCGCGACATGGAGCCCTCGCGATGAATCGATTCGATTTCACGCAGGTCGACGTCTTCACCGAGGCGCCGTTGCAGGGCAACCCGCTGGCCGTCGTGCATGGCGCCGACGCCCTCGAGGCCGAACGCATGCAGGCCTTCGCGCGCTGGACCAACCTCAGCGAGACGACCTTCCTGCTCGCACCCACGGATCCGGCCGCCGACTACCGGGTGCGCATCTTCACGCCGGGCGGCGAGCTGCCTTTCGCCGGCCACCCGACGCTCGGCAGCTGCCACGCCTGGCTCGAGCAGGGCGGCCGACCGAGGACGCCCGGGGTGGTGGTGCAGGAGTGCGGCGTCGGCCTCGTCCACCTGCGGCTCGACGGCACGCGTGCCGCCTTCGCAGCGCCGAAGCTGGAGCGCGCCGACGTCGATGCCGACGATCGCGCCGCCGTGCTCGCCGCCCTAGGCGTGCCTGCAGATCGCCTGGTCGCCGCGCAATGGCTGAAGAACGGGCCGCGCTGGCTCAGCCTGCTGCTCGATTCGGCCGAGACCGTGCTGGCCATCGTCCCCGACGCCGCGGCGATGAAGCGCTTCGCGTCGGTCGGGGTGGCCGGCCCGCATCGGGCCGGCAGCGAGACGGTGTTCGAGGTGCGCGGCTTCGTCGGCCGGCCGCACCTGTACGAGGACCCGGTGACCGGCAGCCTCAACGCCGGCCTCGCCCAGTGGCTCATCGGCGCGGGGCGTGCGCCGTCCGCCTACGTCGCCAGCCAGGGCACGCGCCTCGGTCGTGCCGGCCGCGTTCACATCACCAAGGAAGGCGAGACGGTGTGGGTGGGCGGCCGGACGGTCTCGGTCGTGCGCGGCAGCGTCAGCTTCTAGCGCCGCGCGCCGGGCGCGCTACGGGCGGCGCAGGCTCCAGGCCCGCGCCAGCCCGCTCCAGGCGGCGGCGCTCTGCGGATCGCTGGACCGCACCAGTGCGAGGTAGCGGCGGACGACCACCCACAGCGAGACGAGCAGGAAGGCGAGCACCGTGCTCGCGAGGATGATGAGCGTCCGTTGCGGCTTCGACTTCCGGTCCGGCGGCAGGGCGACGTCCACCTGCTGCAGCGACGGCCCTTCCTTGGCCTCGTCGAGCTTGGCGATCTCGTACTGGCGGATCATGCTTTCGAGCAGCGTCTCCTGCAGCTTCAGCTCGCGCCGGGCCCGCACGTACTCGATCGCCGCCTCGGGGATCCGGCCGACGGGCATGTCGACGGCGCTGCCGTTCGCGCCGCCTTGCGCCGACTCCATGCGCGCCAGCTCGCTGCGCAGCGCGCGCAGCTCGGAGCTCAGGCGGATGACGTCGGGGTTCTGCGGCGTCGCCGAGGTGCGCAGGACCTTCAGCTGCACCTCCCGCTCGGAGATCTGCGCCCGCACCGCGGCCGCGCCGGTGATCAGCGCCTCGGCCTGCTTGTCGAGGACGATCACGCCCGACTTCTCCTGCACGTCGCGCAGGCCCTGCTCGGCCTTGACCAGGTTCTCCTTGGTGTCCTTCAGCTGCTTCTCGAAGAAGGCCCGGCGCAGCTGCGCCTCCGAGACGGCGAGGCGGGCCAGCAGCTTGGTCACCTCGGCCTCGTGGGCGTTGGCGAGATCGGCGGCGAAGCGCGGATCCTTGTCGTCCACCTCGACGGCGATGACGCCGCTCTTCTTGTCGGCAGACACGCGGATGTACTTCGGCAGGTGCTTGCGCAGCGTCTCGTAGGAGTCGACGTCGTAGTGCTCCAGCAGCTTGAAGCGCTCGGCCAGGGCGCGCTGGACGCTGTCGCTCTTCAGCAGCGCGACGTAGAGCTCGTCCGGCGTCTTGGCGGAAAGGCTGCCCGCCAGCCCACCGAGCGAGCCGAGCGCCGCCAGCGCCGCGGCGGAGTTGCTCTGCGTCTGCGAGCCGGGCGCGAGCAACGTCGTCCGCGCGGTGTAGATCGGCGGCAGCAGGAGGGCCACCCCCAGCGCCACCAGTGCGGCGCCGAGCGTGACCGCGGCGATGAGGCCCTTGCTCTCGCCCAGCCAGGTGAGCAGGTCGGCGAGCCCGAACGCGGGGCCGTCGTCGCCGTCGTAGGGTGGCTGGGACGCCGACAGCGGCGTCGTCGAATCGGCACTGAGCATGTCCGGCGCGATCAGTTCCTGATCGAATTGATGGCGGCGATGCCGATGCCGAAGCCGGAGAAGATCTGGGCGATGTCCTTCAGGTTGCGCACCAGGGCACGGCCCCAGGTCTCGAAGTCGAGCTGGTTGGGCACGATCAGCGCGTCGCCGGGCTGCAGCACCTGCGCCTCGAGGCCGCCGCGGCCGAAGAATCCGCGCCGGTCGGCGGCGCTGTTGACGGTGCCGTCGGCACGCAGGATGAACATGTTGGACGTGTCCGCGGCCTCGTCCGCGCCGGCCAGGCGCAGGTAGTCGCCGGCGGTGCGTCCCGGCTTCCAGACGAAGGCGTTGCTGTTGACCACCGCCCCCGCCACCGTGATGAAGCCGGGCCGGGGCGGCACGCTGATGCGGTCGCCGTTCTCCAGCGGCACGTCGGGCAGCGACGTGAGCGTCACGTCCTCCGGCACCAGCTCGAGGGCGATGCGGCCGTTCGGCTCGATGCGCGACAGCCGGGCGAGCTGCGCCTGTGTCGCGGCGTTGCTGACCGCGGCCGAGGTCTGCGCACCGGCGGGATCGTCGCGCCGGTTCGCGGCATCGCGCGCGGCCTGCACCGACGACAGCGCCTGCAGCCGGGCGATCGCCGCCGCCAGGTTCTCGCGCTGGCGCGCGCGCGTCTCCTCGCGGGTGAACTCGAGCCCGTAGACGTAGGCCTGCGGCGTGAAGCCGCCCGCCCGCGAGATGAGGCCGCGAAGCGTCTCGCCGGCCTGCAGCTGGTAGATGCCCGGAGCGTTCACCTCGCCTTCGAGCGAGACGAGCCGCGTCTGCCGCGACACCGGGCCGCGCACGTCCTTCTGGCTGTACACCGTGACGACGTCGCCGGGCGCGAGGGCGATGTTGTTCGCCGGGTCGTTCTGCAGCACCGCGCGGCCGAGATTGAACGGGATCACCTGCGTGCTCAGGTCCGGGTTGAGCCGCTCGATGGTCGCGTAGTCCCAGTTCAGCTCGTCGAACAGGGCGGCCGGCGTGCGCCGGGAGCGGGCGACGGCGGCACGGTCGGCTTCGCGCTGCCGCCGCTCGGCGCCGCGCCGCTCGGCGCCTGTCGGCACGTCGGAGCGGCTGCGCGCATCGCGCCGCTCGTCGATCGTGTCGGACGGTCGATCCAGCCGCCCTGTGTTGCCGGCGGCATCCGCGCCGGAGGTGCCGGGGCGCTGCCGCTCGAACCCTCGCTGGATGCCGCGCTCGAAGTCGCGCTCGTCGACCGCGCGGGGCAGGCGATCGTCCTCGTCGTCCTCGATCACCTGCACGAGCAGGTTCTTGCGCCGGTAGAAGTCGGGCGTGATGAGCGCGTCGCGGTCGGGGATCAGGTCGCGGATGCGCATGCCTTCGCTGAACGGATAGCGCAAGGGCTGGGCGACGTGGCCGCGAAGCGTCACCGCATTGGCGAACTGCGGCGAGATGGGCAGGAGGCTGAGCACGTCGCCGTCGCGCAGCGTCTTCTGCAGGCCGGCGGCGTCGAGCCGGAAGGACTCGACGAAGCGGGGCGCGAGCGGCTGCGTCGGGTCGATGCGCTCGAGCTGCACGCGGTTCGGGTTGGCGAGCACCGGCGGGCCGCCGGCGTAGCGCAGGACCTCGCTCAGCCGTTCCTGTGCCGACTTGAGCTCGTAGATCGCCGGCGTGTCGATCGAGCCGGTGAGGGCCACGCGCGGACCGGCCGACTGGAACACGACGACGTCGCCGGCGGCGAGCTGCACGTCGCGGGACTTGTCGCCCTGGACCAGGAACTCGTAGACGTCGAGCTCCGAGATGACGCGGCCGTCGCGGCGCAGCAGGATCTTGCGCATCGATCCGCTCGGTGCCGGCCCGCCTGCGGCGACGACGGCGGAGAGCAGCGTCGACTGGCTCGACAGCGTGATCACGCCCGGCCGTTGCGCCGGGCCGACGACGAACACGCGCAAGCCGCGCAGCTGGCCGAGCGAGACGCTCAGGTCGAAGTTGGTGTAGAGCCGGCCGATCTGCGCGCGCAGGTTTCTCTCGAGGTCGGCGGCCTTGACGCCGGCGACGTTGAAGCTGCCCACCTTGGGCAGGTTGAGCATGCCGTTGCGGTCGACCGTGCTGCGGTAGTCCACGTCGATCGAGCCCCAGGCTCGGAGCACGATCTCGTCGCCGGGACCGAGCGTGTAGTCCGCCGACACGGGGACGTTGTCGAGCGACTGGAAGGTGTCGGCGGCGGCGGCGAAGAAGGTCGAGCCGAAGATCGGCAGGAGGCGGCCGGTCGCGCCTTCGACGAAGCGCTGGAACTCGTTGGGCCGGGGCGGCGGCAGCGGCTCGGCTCGCAGCGGGAAGCCGTCGGGGCCGATGCGCCGTTCCCCGCCCGAGGGAGCGCTGCCGCGTGCGCCGGCGCCGTTGCGTGCATCGCTGCCTGGCGGCCGCTCCATGCCATCGGGCGTGCGCGGCCCCGGCGACCCGCGCAGCGGCACGCCGCCTGGCCCGGCGCCCGGCAGGCGATCGGGATAACCGGGCGTGCTGAAGGTGCCGGGCGTCGGCTCGTCGGCGGCGAGCGCCGACGGCACCTGGCCGAAGAGACCGGCCAGCACGGCAAGCAGCGAGGCGGCTCGCCGGCGCAGGAGAAATCGCGACATCGGGTTCAGGGGAGAGAGCGGATCAGGGGCCGCCGCCCGACGGCGATCGTAGCCTTACTCCTTGCGATAACTGTCGTGGCAGGCCTTGCACGAGCCGCCGGTCGCGCCCACCTGCGCCTTGATGGTGTCGATGTTGCCGGTCTTGGCCGCGGCGTTCAGCTTCACCATCTCTTCCTGCATCTTGGTGGCGGCGGCCCGGAACTTGTCCTGCTCGGTCCAGATCTTCGGCAGCGCGTTGGTCTGCCCCTGGTCGCTCCCTTCGACGAATCCGGCGAACGGAAGCTTCGAGACGATGGTGGCCAGCTCGGCGTTGTCGGCGGCGGCCTTGGCGTCGAACGGGATGCGGCCGTTCGCCATCGCGGCGACCCGGCCGAAGTGCGTGCCCATCAAGGTGAAGGCGGCGCGGCGATAACGGACGGCATCTTCCGGCTTGGCGAATTGGGCAGCCGCGGGCAGGGCCGTGATCGCGCCCGCGATGGCTGCGGCTACCATCAGCGTCGACATGAAAGACCGGGACATAGAAACCTCCGTGGTGGACCCGTGTGGGCGTGGGCACGACGGCCGATGCCGGCGCGCCGCGGAGTGTAAGCAGGCGACACCGATGCCGTCAGCCCCGGGAAAGCGCCGAGCAGTCGAGGCCGGATGAGCGAACCGCAAGCCGTTCGCGTCTGGGACCTGCCGACGCGCACGTTCCACTGGCTGCTCGCCGTCTGCGTCGTCGGCTCGGTCGTCAGCGCCAAGATCGGCGGCGGCGCGATGGTCTGGCACTTCCGCTTCGGCTACGTCGTGCTGACGCTGCTGGCCTTCAGGCTGCTCTGGGGCTTCGTCGGCGGGCACTGGTCTCGCTTCCGCGCCTTCGTCTACGCGCCCCGCACCAGCCTGCGCTACCTGCGTGGCGGCAGCCTGCCGCACGAGCACCATCACGTCGGCCACAACCCGCTCGGCGCCTGGTCGGTGTTCGGACTGCTCGCGGTGCTGGTGGTGCAGGTGGCCACCGGCCTCGTGGCCGACGACGAGATCTCGAACACCGGTCCGCTCGCCAGGTTCGTGTCGACGGCGACCAGCCTCGGCGCCACGTCGTGGCACCGGAACTACGGCCAGTGGATCATCATCGCGCTCGTCGTCCTGCACATCGCGGCCATCGCGTTCTACTGGTTCCGGCGCCGTCAGAACCTGGTCGCGCCCATGCTGCACGGCGACAAGCTCCTGACCGCCGACGTGCCGGCCTCGGTCGACAGCACCCGGTCGCGCGTCCTCGCGCTGGCGCTGCTCGTGGCATGCGCCGGTGCGGTCGCCTGGCTGGTCGGCCTGGGCGGCTGAGGCCCATGGTCCGATCCTGATCCCGTCCATGCCCGACGACCCGCCGAAGATCGAGCTTCGCAGTGCGTCGACGTCCGCGGACGTGGCCAGCGCCGCCGTCCTCTTCCGCGAGTACGCCGCGAGCCTCGACGTCGATCTCTGCTTCCAGAACTTCGAGGCCGAGCTCGCCGGCTTGCCCGGCGAGTACGCGCCGCCGGGAGGCCAGCTCCTGCTCGCCTACGTCGACGGCGAGCTCGCCGGCTGCGGCGCGATGCGCCCCTTCGCCGATGCCGACTACGCCAACGCCTGCGAGATGAAGCGCGTGTTCGTCCGCCCGCCGTTCCGCGGCTGCGGCCTCGGCCGAATGCTGGCCCAGCGGCTGCTCGACGAGGGGCGGCGCGCCGGCTACTCGGCGATGCTCCTCGACACCCTCGACGACATGGAGGCGGCGCGCGAGCTCTACGCCACGCTCGGCTTCGAGGAGATCCCGCCCTACTACTTCAACCCGATCGCCGGGGCCCACTACCTCAAGGCCGACCTGACATGACGCTCGAGACCGCGACCGAGGCCGACCGGGGCGCCTCTTCCTCCAAGTTCGAGCTGCACGCCGGCGCGCTTCGCCTCGGGCTGCGGCCGGACCTCGGCGGCTCCGTCGCCGGCCTGTGGCATGGCGAGACGCCCCTGCTGCGCTCCACCGAGCCGGCCCGGCTCGAGAACGCCCACGATTCGGCGATGTTCCCGCTGCTGCCGTACTCGAACCGGCTCGGCTACCGGCGCTTTCGCTGGCGCGGTCGGGACTACACGACGCGCGCCAACGTCGACGGCTCGCCGCACTCGCTGCACGGCATCGGCTGGCAGCGGCCATGGCGCCTGGTCTCGTCGAGCGCGCTCGAGGTGGTGCTGGAGCTGGCCCACCCGGGCGATGCGGACTGGCCCTTCGCCTTCACCGCCCGCCAGTACTTCGCCCTCAGTGCCGACGCGTTCTCGGCCCGCCTGCAGTTCACCAACGACGACGAGCGCGAGCAGCCCGTCGGCCTGGGCTTCCACCCGTACTTCGTCAAGCGCCTGCGCAGCCGGCTGCACATCGAGCTCTCCGACCGCTGGGAGGCCGATGCCACGCTGCTGCCGACGCGCAAGGTCGCGCAGCACGGCATCGACAGCGATCTGTCGCATCTCGATTTCGACAACTGCTTCGAGGGCTGGCGCGGGCCCGCGCGCATCCGCGACGAACGGTTCTCGCTGCAGCTGTCGTCCTCGCTGGCCTATCTCGTCGTCTACACGCCGCCCGAGAGCGACCACTTCTGCGTCGAGCCGGTCAGCCACGTCAGCAATGCCGTGCACATGGCCGACCCGCTGGCGCACGGCCTGGCCGCCGTGCCGCCGGGGGCCACGCTCGAGGCTTGGATGAAGCTGGACGTCGCCGTGCTTTGAGGCGCCGGAAAGGCGCGGCGGCTAGGGTACGCGCTTCGGCAGGCGCCGCGTCTCGCCGACGGCCATGACGCTGAACGCCTCGTCGATGACGCCGCGCTCCCGGCGCGCGCGGGCCAGGGCGAGCGGCGGCTCGTCGAGCGGTTCGTCGGTGAGCTCGAAGGTGCCCCAGTGCACGCCGATCGACCACCGCGCCTTCACGTCGAGATGGATCTGCACCGCCTCGCCCGGATCGACGTGCTGCTCGCGCATGAACCAGCGAGGCTCGTAGGCGCCGATCGGAATCAGCGCCACGTCGAAGCCGCGCCCGGAGCCGTGCCGCGCCGCGAAGCGCTCGTGGATGTCGGCGAAGTCCCTGGAGTAGCCGGTGTCGCCGGCATAGAACAGATGCAGGTCCGGCGCGAACACGGCGAACGAGCCCCACAGCGTCTCCATGCGATCGCCGAGGGTCCGGCTGGACCAGTGCTGCGCCGGCGTGAGGAAGATCTCGACCTCGCCCAGCCGGGTCGACTGCCACCAGTCGAGCTCGACGGCGTGGCCGATGCCGCGCTCCGCCAGCCACGCCTTGAGGCCGAGCGGCACGACGAAGAGAGGCGGGCCGCCCGCCTGCGCGGCCAGGGCGCGCACGCTGGCGTCGTCCAAGTGGTCGTAATGGTTGTGGGTGATGAGCACGGCGTCGATGCGCGGCAGGTCGGAGGCCGCGAGGGCCGGCGGCGTCGCCCGCTGCGGACCGACGAAGCCGAACGGCGAGGCCCGCTCCGAGAAGATGGGATCCAGCAGCACGTTGATGCCGCCCAGCTGGGCGAGCACCGTCGCGTGGCCGATCCATGTCAGCGCCGGCTGCATCGCTGCCCCGGCGCGGGCGTTCTCGCTGATGAAGCCGAGATCGACGGCCACTCGCGGCGTCGCTTGCCGCGGCGGCTTCGGCACGCCTTCGCGCCAGGCCTCGTAGCGCCAGCGCAGCAGGCTCGTAATGCTCTTCGGGCGGAAGTCCAGGTAGTTGTTCTGGAACTTGCCATCCTGGCGCGGCGCGCCTTGCGCCGGTGCCCGGCTCGCCGGCCGGTCCTCGGCGCCGGCGGCGGTGCTGCATGCCGCGGAGGCCGCCGCGAAGGCCAGGCCAGCGAGGATTCGCAGGGCGCGAAACAGCATCGCCAGGATGATGTCACGCGCTCGCTGTCGTCGCTCGTGCGAGCGCTCGAGTCCGGCGTGCCGCACGCGTCCGGACGATCGCCCGGCCGAAGAAGCGGGTGGGTTTATACGTATAATCTTGGGCTGTGCTGAAAGTCGCCCTGCCGCGCCCCTCCTCCGACGCGGTGATCCGCGGCGACGGGCGCGTGTACTCGATTTCGCCGGACCGGCCCTTGAACGACGACTTCGACGAGAAGCCGCCCCGGCGCTGGTCGCGGGCCGAAGTCGAGGCCCTCCGGGCCGCCGAGCCGGTGCTGTCGCCCTGGCGCGTGATCGCAGCGCAGCTGGTCCTGGGTCTGGTCGCGGCCGGTGTCGTCTGGCTCATGGCCGGCACCATCGCGGCGGTCTCGGCACTCTACGGCGCGGCGGTGGTCGCGTTGCCGGGCGCGCTGATGGCGCGCGGCGCGACGAGCCGGATCAGCTCGATCTCGCCGGTGGTCAGCGCGGCGAGCATGCTGTGGTGGGGGTTCGTCAAGATGGGCGCGGCCATCGCCATGCTCATCCTGGCGCCGCGCATCGTCCCGGGCCTGGTCTGGCCGGCGATGCTCGTGACCATGGTGCTGTGCATGCAGACCTACTGGTTCGCGCTGCTCTGGCGCGGCCGGCAAGCGAAGTAGACGAGAACACGGGGAAACGAGAGACATGGCCGCCGCAGAGCATGCACCGACCGCCGGTGAATACATCATTCACCACCTGACCCACTTCGGCAACGGCAAGCCGAAGGGGCTGGTCGATTTCTCCGTCATCAACTTCGACTCCGTCTTCTTCTCCGTCGCCCTCGGCGCCCTCGGCTGCTTCCTGCTCTGGCGCGCCGCGCGCAAGGCCACGTCGGGCGTGCCGGGCCGCTTCCAGGCCGCCATCGAGATCCTGTTCGAGATGGTCGACAACGAGGCCAAGGGCATCGTCCACAACGCCGACAGCCGCAAGCTCGTCGCCCCGCTCGCGCTCACCGTGTTCGTCTGGATCGTCCTGCTCAACGCCATGGACCTGCTGCCCGTCGATCTCCTGCCGCTGCTCTGGGAGAAGATCTACGGCGCCGCCGGCGGCGACCCGTCGCACGCCTACCTGCGGGTCGTGCCGACCGCCGACCTCTCGGTCACCATGGGTCTCGCCGTGGGCGTGCTCATCCTCTGCCTGATCTACAACATCAAGATCAAGGGCCTGGGCGGCTGGCTGCACGAGCTCTACGTCGCGCCCTTCGGCACCGTCAAGCTGACGATGAACCCGCTCAGCTGGATCGGCTTCATCCTGCTCTCGGTCGCCAACGTCGCCATGCAGCTGGTCGAGTTCGTCTCCAAGACGGTGTCGCACGGCATGCGACTGTTCGGCAACATGTACGCCGGCGAGCTCATCTTCCTGCTCATCGCCCTGCTCGGCGGCGCGTTCACGCTGTCGGTCACTGGCTTCGTGCTGGGTGCGCTGCACATCGCCGCCGGCACCGTGTGGGCCATCTTCCACATCCTGATCATCATCCTGCAGGCCTTCGTCTTCATGATGCTGACGCTCGTCTACATCGGCCAGGCGCACGACGCGCACTGACGGCCCGACGCTCGCTTTCCTCCCCTCCCACTCTTTCCTTTCTCACTCAGGAGTCATCATGGAACTCATCGGTCTCGTCGCGATCGCCGCCGGCATCATCATCGGCCTCGGTGCCCTCGGCGCTTGCGTCGGCGTCGGCATCATGGGCAGCAAGTACCTCGAGTCCGCGGCCCGCCAGCCCGAGCTCATGGGCGTGCTGCAGACCAAGGTCTTCCTGCTCCTCGGCCTGATCGACGCCTCGTTCATCATCGGCACGGGCATCGCCCTCTGGTACACGACGGCCAACCCGTTCCTGGCCCAGATCGCCAACCTGCCGAAGTAATCGGCCCGCCGGCGGAGCTCCGCTCCGCATCGCCGCCGCCGCGAACCTCCTCCACCCGAGTCAGCACCGTGAGCATCACCTCCACTTTCATCATCCAGCTGATCGTGTTCCTGATCCTGGCGTGGTTCACGATGAAGTTCATCTGGCCGCCGATCACGACGGCGCTCGACGAGCGCGCGCAGAAGATCCGCGAGGGCCTGTCGGCCGCCGACCGCGCGAAGGCCGAGCTGGCGTCGGCGAACAAGCGCATCGAGGAAGAGCTGTCGTCGGCACGCACGGACGCCGCCCAACGCCTGGCGGACGCCGAGCGCCTGGCCCAGTCGATGATCGAGGAGGCCAAGTCGCGGGCCAGCGACGAGGGCGCCAAGATCCTGGCGGCGGCCCGTGCCGAGGCCGAGCAGGAAGCCACGAAGGCCCGCGAAGCCCTGCGCGAGCAGGTCGCGGCTCTGGCCGTTCGCGGCGCCGAGCAGATCCTGCGCCGCGAGGTCGACGCCAACGCCCACGCGGCGCTGCTGAACCAGCTCAAGGCCGAGCTTTGAGCGCGGGCGGGCAACACCATGGCTGAACTCGCGACCATCGCCCGGCCGTACGCCGAGGCGCTGATCAAGTCGGCGAGCGACGGCGACGCCGTCGCCCTCGCTGCGCAGGTGCGGGCCCTGGCGGACGTCGCCGCCCATCCCGACATGCGCAGCTTCGCCGACAACCCGAAGGTGAGCGCGGAGGAGGTGTTCGACGTCCTCACCTCGGTGGCCAAGGTGCCGGGGCCGTCCGGGCTCGGCATGCCGGCCAGGAACCTGCTGCGCGCCGTCATCGACAACGGACGGCTGTCCGTGCTGCCCGAGATCGCCGCGCAGTTCCAGGCCCTCGTCAACGAGCGCAGCGGCACGTCCCATGCGGTCGTGCACACGGCCTTTCCGCTCAGCGACGCGCAGCTCGCCGACGTGCGCACGACCATGGAGAAGCGCTTCGGCCGCAAGCTCGAGGCCAGCGTCGTCGTCGAGCCGGAGCTGATCGGCGGCGTTCGCGTCGTCGTCGGCGACGAGGTCCTCGACACCTCGATCCGTGCCCGTCTCGACCAGATGAAAGCCGCGCTGACCGCCTGACGGCCGCGCGGCACGGTTCGAATCGTCACTTTGTTCCACCCCAGCCTGCCCGCGCAGACCGGAGACCCGCCATGCAACTGAATCCCGCTGAAATTTCCGAGCTGATCAAGAGCCGCATCCAAGGGCTCGCCGTCTCGGCCGACATCCGCAACGAAGGCACCGTCGTGTCGGTGACCGACGGCATCTGCCGCGTGCACGGCCTGTCCGAGGCCATGCAGGGCGAGATGCTGGAGTTCCCGCCGTCGCCGGACGGCTCGGCGACCTACGGCCTGGCCCTGAACCTCGAGCGCGACTCGGTCGGCGCCGTGATCCTGGGCGAGTACGAGCACATCTCCGAGGGCGACACCGTCAAGTGCACGGGTCGCATCCTCGAGGTGCCGATCGGTCCCGAGCTGAAGGGCCGCGTCGTCAACGCGCTCGGGGCGCCGATCGACGGCAAGGGGCCGATCAATGCCAAGCTGTCGGCGCCGATCGAGAAGATCGCCCCCGGCGTGATCGCGCGGCAGAGCGTGAGCCAGCCGATGCAGACGGGCCTGAAGTCGATCGACTCCATGGTGCCGATCGGCCGCGGCCAGCGCGAGCTGATCATCGGCGACCGGCAGACCGGCAAGAGCGCGGTGGCCGTCGACGCGATCATCAACCAGAAGGGTCAGGACATGACCTGCGTCTACGTCGCCATCGGTCAGAAGGCGTCGACGATCAAGAACATCGTCCGCGCGCTCGAGTCGGCCGGCGCGATGGAGTACACGATCGTCGTCGCCGCCTCGGCCGCGGAGAGCGCCGCGATGCAGTACATCTCGGCCTATTCCGGCTGCACGATGGGCGAGTACTTCCGCGACCGCGGCGAGGACGCCCTCATCGTCTACGACGACCTCTCCAAGCAGGCGGTCGCCTACCGCCAGGTCTCGCTGCTGCTGCGCCGCCCGCCTGGCCGCGAGGCCTACCCGGGCGACGTGTTCTACCTGCACAGCCGCCTGCTCGAGCGCGCCGCCCGCGTCAACGCCGACTACGTCGAAGCCTTCACGAAGGGCGCGGTCAAGGGCAAGACCGGCTCGCTGACGGCACTGCCGATCATCGAGACCCAGGCCGGCGACGTCTCCGCGTTCGTTCCGACCAACGTGATCTCGATCACCGACGGCCAGATCTTCCTCGAGACCTCGCTCTTCAACGCCGGCATCCGGCCGGCCATCAACGCCGGCATCTCGGTGTCGCGCGTCGGCTCGGCGGCGCAGACGAAGGTCATCAAGAACCAGTCGGGCGGCATCCGCACCGACCTCGCCCAGTACCGCGAGCTCGCCGCCTTCGCCCAGTTCGCGTCCGACCTCGACGAGGCGACCCGCAAGCAGCTCGATCGCGGCGCCCGCGTGACCGAGCTGCTCAAGCAGGCGCAGTACTCGCCGCTGCCGATCTCGCTGATGGCGGCGTCGCTGTTCGCCGTCAACAAGGGCTTCATGGACGAGGTCGACGTGAAGAAGGTGCTCGCGTTCGAGAGCGGCCTGCACACCCACCTGAAGACCAGCCACGCCGGCCTGCTCGCCAAGATCGAGGACTCGAAGCAGCTCGACAAGGACGCCGAGGCCGAGCTGTCGACGGCGGTCGGCAACTTCAAGAAGTCCTTCGCCTGAGCGCCTGACGGCCCGCGAACGACAGACCCTAGCAAGAGGACACACGCATGGCAGCCGGCAAGGAAATCCGCGGCAAGATCAAGAGCGTGGAGAACACGAAGAAGATCACCAAGGCGATGGAGATGGTCGCCGCCTCGAAGATGAGGAAGGCGCAGGAGCGCATGCGCCAGGCGCGTCCGTACGCCGAGCGCGTACGCGCGCTTGCCGCCAACCTGTCGCACGCGACGCCCGAGTACCGGCACCCGTTCCTGGTCGCCAACGACGCCGCGAAGACGGCGGGCTTCATCGTCGTCACCACCGACAAGGGCCTGTGCGGCGGCCTCAACACCAACGCGCTGCGCGCCGCGACCGCCAAGCTGCGCGAGATGGAAGGCCAGGGCGTGAGCGCCGAGGCGGTCGCGATCGGCAACAAGGGCCTTGGCTTCCTGAACCGGATCGGCGCCAAGGTCGTCTCGCACGCCACCCAGCTCGGGGACCGGCCGCAGCTCGAGCGCCTGATCGGCCCGGTCAAGGTCCTGCTCGACGCCTACGCTGCCGGCAAGCTCAAGGCCGTCTACATGGTCTACACGCGCTTCATCAACACCATGCGCCAGGAGCCGATGGTGCAGCAGCTGCTGCCGCTCTCGGACGAGCAGATGCAGGTCGAGGTCGGCACGCACGGCTGGGACTACATCTACGAGCCCGACGCCAAGGTCGTCATCGACGAGCTGCTCGTCCGCTACATCGAGGCGCTGGTCTACCAGGCGACGGCCGAGAACATGGCGTCCGAGCAGTCGGCGCGCATGGTGGCCATGAAGTCGGCGACCGACAACGCCGGCAACGTCATCGGCGAGCTGAAGCTCGTCTACAACAAGACGCGTCAGGCCGGCATCACCAAAGAGCTTTCGGAGATCGTCGCCGGAGCGGCCGCGGTCTAGCGCCGCGCGACGAACGAACACGGATCAGGATAGAAGGAACTCTCATGGCTGACATGCAATCCGCTTCGCCCACGCAGGGCAAGATCGTCCAGTGCATCGGCGCGGTCGTCGACGTCGAATTCGCGCGCAACGCGATGCCCCGGGTCTACGACGCGCTGAAGATGGAAGGCTCGGACCTGACGCTCGAGGTCCAGCAGCAGCTCGGCGACGGCGTCGTCCGCACCATCGCGCTCGGCTCGTCCGAGGGCCTGCGCCGCGGCATGACGATCACCAACACCGGCGCGGCGATCTCGGTGCCCGTGGGCCCGGGCACGCTCGGCCGCATCATGGACGTGCTCGGCAACCCGATCGACGAGCGCGGCCCGGTCGACCAGACGCACGTCGCCTCGATCCATCGCAAGCCCCCGTCGTACGACGAGCTGTCGCCGTCGACCGACCTGCTCGAGACCGGCATCAAGGTCATCGACCTCGTCTGCCCGTTCGCGAAGGGCGGCAAGGTGGGCCTGTTCGGTGGCGCCGGCGTCGGCAAGACGGTCAACATGATGGAGCTCATCAACAACATCGCCAAGGCGCACAGCGGCCTGTCGGTGTTCGCCGGCGTCGGCGAGCGCACCCGCGAGGGCAACGACTTCTATCACGAGATGATGGACTCGGGCGTCGTGAACTCCGAGAACCTCGGCGAGTCGAAGGTCGCGATGGTCTACGGCCAGATGAACGAGCCGCCGGGCAACCGCCTGCGCGTCGCGCTCACGGGCCTGACCATCGCCGAGTCGTTCCGCGACGAAGGCAAGGACGTGCTCTTCTTCGTCGACAACATCTACCGCTACACGCTCGCAGGCACCGAGGTCTCGGCGCTGCTCGGTCGGATGCCGTCGGCCGTCGGCTACCAGCCGACGCTCGCCGAAGAGATGGGGCGCCTGCAGGAGCGCATCACCTCGACCAAGGTCGGCTCGATCACATCGATCCAGGCCGTCTACGTGCCCGCCGACGACCTGACCGACCCCTCGCCGGCGACGACCTTCGCCCACCTCGACTCGACCGTCGTGCTGTCGCGCGACATCGCCTCGCTGGGCATCTATCCGGCGGTCGACCCGCTCGACTCGACCAGCCGCCAGCTCGACCCGCACGTCGTCGGCCAGGAGCACTACGACACGGCGCGCGCCGTGCAGGGGACGCTGCAGCGCTACAAGGAGCTGCGCGACATCATCGCCATCCTCGGCATGGACGAGCTGGCTCCCGAAGACAAGCTCGCCGTCGCCCGCGCCCGCAAGATCCAGCGCTTCCTGTCGCAGCCGTTCCACGTCGCCGAGGTCTTCACCGGCACGCCCGGCAAGTACGTGCCGCTGAAGGAGACGATCCGCGGCTTCAAGATGATCGTGAGCGGCGAGTGCGACTCGCTCCCCGAGCAGGCCTTCTACATGGTCGGCACGATCGACGAGGCCTTCGAGAAGGCGAAGAAGGTCCAATGAACATGAAGCCCGATGGCGCCTCACTCCGTTCGCTGCCCCCCGAGGGGGCGCAGGCCTCCCTTGGGCCGGCCCGGCGGGAGGCCTGACCATGGCCACCCTGCAAGTCGATGTCGTCTCCGCCGAGGAATCGATCTTCTCCGGCGAGGCGACCTTCGTCGCCCTGCCCGGCGAGGAAGGCGAGCTCGGCATCTACCCGCGCCACACGCCGCTGATCACGCGGATCAAGCCGGGTGCGGTGCGGATCACCCGCGCCGACAACAAGGAAGAAGAGTTCGTCTTCGTCGCCGGCGGCATCCTCGAGATCCAGCCGGGCTCGGTCACCGTGCTCGCCGACACCGCGATCCGCGGCAAGGACCTCGACGAGGCCAAGGCCAACGAGGCCAAGCAGGAGGCCGAGGAGGCGATGAAGAACGCCAAGAGCGACATCGACTTCGCCAAGGCGCAGAGCGAGTTCGCGGCGATGGCGGCGCAGATCGCGGCCCTTCGGAAGTACCGCAAGAAGTGATGTGCTGACGCGCTTCGCCTCGACGACAGACCCGCCCGGCTCCTGCCCGGCGGGTTTCGTTTTTGGCACGTGGCGTTCGCGTCGAAGCCGCGCCCGGCAAGCCTCGCCGTGACGCTCGACATCTTCTTCGATCGCTACCTGCTGACGGTGCACGGCATCGTCGTGGCGCTGGGGCTCATCGTCTACGTCGGCGTCGCTCGTGCGCTGCCGCAGCGGCGCGACCCGCCGGCGGCGATCGCCTGGGTCGTCGCGCTGGCGCTGCTGCCGTACGTGGCGCTGCCGCTCTACCTCATGTTCGGCAGCCGCAAGCTGCGCATGCGCGACGCCACCGCGCCGGCCCTGCCCCCGGTCGAGGGCGACGCCGACGACGCCGAGAGCTCGCTCTGGTCGCGCCGCCTCGGCCGCTCCATGGGGCTCGCGCCCGCCGTCCCGTACGCGGACCTGCGCATCCACGCCGACGGCGCCGAGGCGAAGGCCGCGGCCCTCGAGCTGATCCGCGGCGCGCGCGCGACGCTCGACGTGTGCACGTTCATCCTGGCCCGCGATCCGCTCGGCGAGGAAATCGCGGCGGCGCTGCGCGAGCGCGCCGCCGCCGGGGTCAAGGTGCGCCTGCTCATCGACGGCATCGGCGCCTGGCTCGGCGGCCGTGTCGACTTCGAGCCGCTGCGCAGCGCCGGCGTCGCCGTGGTGATGTTCGTGCCGCCCTTCCGGTCGATCCTCCGCGGCCGGGCCAACCTGCGCAATCACCGCAAGATGGTCATCGCCGATGGCGAGCGCCTCTGGTGCGGCGGCCGCAACTTCGCCGCCGAGTACTTCGAGGGCGACCCGGCACTGCGCAACACGCGCTCGATCCGCGGTCGGGCCTGGCACGACCTCACCTTCGACCTGCGCGGGCCGATCGCCGAGCAGGCGCTCGACCACTTCGACAAGGACTGGGCCTACGCCAGCCGCGTGCCGGCGCCGCCCCGGGCGGAGAGCGGGCTCGATGCCGCGCCGGCGCCGCGCCGCGGCCCGCTCGCCCAGCTGGTGCCGAGCGGGCCGGAGCAGGTCGACGACACCGTGCAGGCCCTGCTCGTGTCGGGCTGCTTCATGGCCCGCCGCTGCATCCTCATCGTCACGCCCTACTTCATTCCCGACGCGACGCTGCTGATGGCGCTGACGCTCGCCGCGCGCCGCGGCGTGGCCGTCGACCTGCTCATGCCGAGCCGCTCGAACCACGTGCTCGCCGACATCGCGCGGCATCGTCCGCTGCGCGACCTCGCCGCGGCGGGCGCGCGGCTCTGGTTCGCGCCGCACATGCTGCACGCGAAGGCCGTCGTCATCGACGACGAGGTCGCCCTCGCCGGGTCGGCCAACCTCGATGCGCGCAGCCTCTTCCTCAACTACGAGCTGATGGTCGCCTTCTACGAGCCGGTCGACGTGCGTCGGTTCGCCGCATGGATCGGCGGGGAGAAGTCGCTGGCGTCGCCCTTCCATCCGCGCGAGCCCGGGCTCGTCCGGGACCTGGCCGAGGGTCTCGTCCTCTGGCTCGCGTTCCAGCTCTAGAGCGCCCGGCCGTTCGCCGGCGCCGCCTCAGTCGGGCTCATCCGAGCGATCGCAACGCCGCCTGCACGATCGCCGCCGCGTCGACCTCGAAGTGGCGGCGCAGCTCGGCGCGGGTGTCGCTGCGGCCGAAGCCGTCGGTCCCCAGCGTGACGCAGCGTCGACCGGCCGGCAGGAAGGCGCGCACCTGCTCCGGCACCGCACGCACGTAGTCGGTGGCGACGACGATCGGTCCGTCGGTCGGCGCGAGCTGCTCGCCCAGCCAGCTGCGCACCGCCTCGGTCTCGCCGCGTCGCCAGGCGGTCTCGGCGGCGACGCCGGCGCGCGCCAGCTCGCTGAAGCTGGTCACGCTCCACAGGTCGGCGGCCACGCCGTGCTCGGCGCCGAGGACGTTCGCGGCCTTGACCGCCTCGCCCAGCATCGCGCCCGACGCGAGCAGCTGGACCCGGCGCGCCCCGTCGCGGGGGGCGCGTCGGAAGCGGTACATGCCGCGCAGCACGCCGTCGTGCGCGTCCGCCGGCAGCGACGGCTGGGCGACGTTCTCGTTCATGGCCGTGACGTAGTAGAAGACGTCGCGCTGCTCCTCGAGCATCTCGCGCATGCCACGATCGACGATGACCGCCAGCTCGCCGGCCGTCGCCGGGTCGTAGGCCCTGCAGTTCGGCACCGTCGCCGCGACCAGGTGGCTGCTGCCGTCCTGGTGCTGCAGGCCTTCGCCGCCGAGCGTCGTCCGTCCCGCGGTGGCGCCGATCAGGAAGCCGCGCGCGCGCTGGTCGGCGGCGGCCCAGATCAGGTCGCCGACGCGCTGGAAGCCGAACATCGAGTAGTAGATGTAGAACGGCAGCATCGCCAGGCCGTGCGTCGAGTACGCCGTCGCGGCCGCCGTCCACGACGAGAGCGCGCCGGCCTCGGTGATGCCTTCCTCGAGGATCTGCCCGCTCTTGGCCTCCCGGTACGACAGGATCGAGCCCGAGTCCTCCGGCTGGTAGAGCTGGCCGAAGGGCGCGTAGATGCCGACCTGGCGGAACAGGCCCGCCATGCCGAAGGTCCTCGCCTCGTCGGCGACGATCGGCACGATGCGCGGGCCGAGGGCCGGGTCGCGCAGCAGGTTGCCGAGCAGGCGCACGAAGACCATCGTCGTGCTCATCTCCTTGCCGGCGGCGTCGAGCGCGAACCCTGCCGTCACCGCGAGCGGGGGCACCGGCACCGGCGGGCAGTCGCTGCGCCGGGCCGGGATCAGGCCGCTGAGGGCGCGGCGCCGGCTCTGCAGGTACTTCAGCTCGGCGCTGTCCTCGGCCGGCTTGCAGAAGGCGAGCGCCTCGCAGTCGGCATCGCTCAGAGGCAGGGCGAAGCGGTCGCGGAAGGCGAGCAGGCCGGCGTTGTCGAGCTTCTTCGCCTGGTGCGTCGTCATCCGGCCCTGCGCGGCTTCGCCCATGCCGTAGCCCTTCATCGTCTTGGCGAGGACGACCGTCGGCTGGCCCCGATGCGCGGCGGCGGCCGCGAAGGCGGCGTGGATCTTGACGGCGTCGTGCCCGCCGCGGCGCAGGCGGTCGATGTCCTCGTCGCGCAGGTCCGCGACGAGGGCGCGCAGCTCCGGGTTCTGGCCGAAGAAGACCTCGCGGTTGAAGGCGCCGTTCTTGGCCGAGAGGGTCTGGAACTGGCCGTCGACGGTCTGCGCGAACGCGCGCATCAGGGCCTGGCCGTGGTCGCGCGCGAAGAGCACGTCCCAGTCCGAGCTCCACAGGCACTTGATGACGTGCCAGCCGGCGCCGGCGAACACCGACTCGAGCTCGTCGACGATGCGGCCGTTGCCGCGCACCGGCCCGTCGAGCCGCTGCAGGTTGCAGTTGATGACGAAGGTGCAGTTGTCGAGCCGCTCGCGGGCGGCCAGCGACAGCGCCGCGATGGACTCCGGCTCGTCCATCTCGCCGTCGCCGAAGAAGCCCCAGACGCGCCGCTGCAGCACCGGATCGTCGGCACCCTCGCCGGCCGGAGCGTCGCTGCCGGCGCTCGCGAGCAGGCCGCGGTGCTGCAGGTAGCGCATGAAGCGCGCCTGGTAGATGGCGTTGATCGGCCCGATGCCCATCGAGCCGGTCGGGAACTGCCAGAAGTCGGGCATCAGCTGCGGATGCGGGTACGAGGTCAGGCCGCGCGCGCCGCGCCGCGCTGCCGAGAGCTCCTGCCGGTAGTGCGCCAGGTCGTCGGCGGACAGCCGGCCCTCGAGGAACGCGCGCGCGTAGACGCCGGGCGCCGAGTGCGGCTGAAAGAAGACGAGGTCGCCGAGAAAGCCGGGCGCTGCGCTCTCTGCCGGCCCGAGTGGCCGGCCGGCACCGCCGGGCGCCGCGGCCGCGCCATCGCCGCGGGCACGGAAGAAGTGGTTGAAGCCGACCTCGAACAGGTCGGCCGCCGAGGCGTAGCTGGCGATGTGACCGCCGAGCTCGGCCGAGCCGCCGCTCTCGGCGCGGTTGGCGCGCATCACCATGGCCAGCGCATTCCAGCGCATCAAGGCCGCGAGCCGCTGCTCCATGGCCAGGTCGCCCGGGAAAGGCGTCTGCGCTTCGAGCGGAATGGTGTTGACGTACGGCGTGATCAGCGACGGCTGCCAGTGCACGCCGCGCCGGCGCGCGTGCGCGAGCAGGGCGTCGAGCAGGAAGCGGGCGCGGGCCAGGCCGTGCTCGCGGGTGAGAGCGTCCAGCGCCTCGCACCACTCGGCGGTCTCGCCAGGGTCGAGGTCCGCTCCGGCCTGGGCCAGCAGGGCGGCGATGTCCATGTGCATGGCGGCAAGGCTACGCCGAACCTGCCGCCCGGTGCACGCGCGGGCGCTTCGGCGGCCGGCGCGGGCGGGCTCCCGGACTCAGGTGGCTGGGGTCGACCTCGCGAACTCCGTCAGAAGAGCGCCCGGCAGCGGCGTCGGCGCGATCAGGCCGGCCGCGTCGGCCACCTGCACGCCGTTGACCCAGACGCCGTGCACGCCGACGGCATCGGTCGTCAGGCGCGCCGCCCCGGCGGGCAGGTCGTGGACGCGCCGCTTCGGCCCGCGGCCGACGGTGGCCGGGTCGAACAGCAGCAGGTCGGCGGCGAGCCCTTCGCGGATCCGTCCGCGCTCGCGCAGGCCGAGCACGTCGGCCGGGTGCGAGGTAAGGCGGCGCACCGCTTCGGCCAGGCTCATCGCGCCGAGGTCCCGCGACCAGTGGCCGAGCAGGTGCAGGCCGAAGCCGGCGTCGTTGAAGAAGGTCAGGTGGGCACCGGCATCGCTGAGGCTCACGATGCTGTGCGGATGGTTCAGCATGCGGCCGACCGCTTCCTCGTCGCTGTTCAGCAGCTGCGCCGTGAAGACGGTGCGCAGCCCCTCCGCGATGGCGAGGTCGAGCATCGCGTCGAGCGGGTCGCGGCCTTCGGCCGCCGCGATGTCGGCGATGCTGCGCTGCTCGCAGGCGGCATGCTCGGGGCGCGCGACCTCGACGACATGGACCTTGTCCCACTCGCTGTTGAAGAGACGGAAGGTCGTCGGCGTCGCCAGCTCGGCACGCACGCCCGCGCGGAAGCCCGGATCGCGCAGCACCTTCGTCAGTGCCGCGCCGGAGAGGCCGAGGGCGGGCTTCCAGCTCGCCAGCCCCTCGACGGGGTACGGCGACGCCAGCGTGAAGTCCATGGTCAGCGGGCAGCACGACACCTGGCCGAGCAGGCGGTGGCCGCGCGCGTTGGCGGCGGCGATCGCGTCCAGGTCCTTGAACACCGCGCCCGGGTTGACGCCGTTGTGCAGCAGCGCGGCGACCATCACCGGCCGGCCGGTCGCGGCGGCGAGCGACTCCAGGAACGGCACCGGCGTGTGCCCGCCCTTCGTCAGCATGTAGACGCCGCGGCCACCTTCGGCCATGGCGGCGACGAGCGCTGCCATCTCCTCGTCGGACGCGAGCCGCGACGGCATGGGCAGGCCGCCTTCGCCGTTGTGCGCGGGGCTGGTGCTGCTGGCGAAGCCGACCGCGCCGTGCGCCATCGCGTCGCGCACGATCGCCTGCATCCGCTCGATCTCGTCGGGCGTCGCCTGGCGCCGCGCCGCGTCGGCGCCCATGACGTAGGTGCGCACCGACGAATGGCCGACGTAGGCAGCGACGTTGACGGCGCTGCCGCGGCGGCGCAGCTGCGCCATGTACTCGGGAAAGGTCTCGAAGCCCCAGTCGATGCCTTCGCGCAGGGCGTCGATGGACATGCCCTCGACCTGCGTCAGGTTCCTCATCGTGATCTCGCGGTCGGCCGGCCGGCAGGGCGCGATCGTGAAGCCGCAGTTGCCGATCACCGCCGTCGTGACGCCGAGCGCCGGCGACGGGCGCAGCGTGGGGTCCCAGGTGATCTGCGCGTCGAAGTGGGTGTGGCTGTCGATGATCCCCGGCATCAGCGCCAGGCCATCGGCGTCGATCACGCGCGCCGCGGCGCCGTCGAGATGCGTGCCGACCGCGACGATGCGGCCGCCGGCCACGGCGACGTCGGTGCTTTCGGGCTCATAGCCCGAGCCGTCGTGGACCCGGGCACCGCGGATGAGAAGGTCGAGCACGGGAGCGCCGAGGTCAGTCGAGCCCGTTGACCGGAATCAGCTCGCCGCCGGCGCCGCCCAGGGCGTAGCCGGTGTCCGTCTTCCAGACGCGGCGGCAGTGGTCCTGCGCGGTGCCGGAAGTGATCTTGATGCAATAGCGCCCGTCGTCCCCTGCCTGCCACGTGCCCGATGAAGGCCTGCTGTTGCCGGTCCGGTAGGTCGCCCGGCCGTCCTTCTCGAAATGGACGTTCGCCGCCGCGCCGTTGACGTTCAGGTAGCTGATCGACTTGCCGGCGAGCACCTTCTCGAGCTCGGCCTTGTCGAGCTTGACCGGATCGGCGGCGTAGGCAGCACCCGCGATCAGGACGGCGGCGGCCGCGGGCAACGCACGACGCATGCGAAACATGGGGACTCCTCGGTTCAGGCGGCTTGCAGCCGGGGCGGGGCGAACGTCGACTCCAGTTCCTTGCGCAGGCGGTACGCGGCCGTCGAGGTGTCGATCGCCACGTCGGACCACGACAGGCTCTGGCCCTTCTGCACCGGCCGCGTCACCTTGACGTCGTGGGCCAGGCCAAGCGGCAGTCCGCCGAGGCGGGTCGAGGTCTCGGCCGGCAGCAGCTTGCCCCAGACCGTGTAGCCGCCTTCGCCGTCGAGCACGTCGCCGGGCTTCAGATCCTTCTTGGCGGTGGCGACGACGTCGGCGTTCCAGCAGGTCGCGACACCCGTCGCCTCGCCGCGCAGGGCGACGCTGGCCACCGACATGCCGACCTCGAGCCCGATCAGGTGCCAGCGCTTGTAGAGCGTGAAGTAGCGGCCGCTCGGGTCGGTGTGGGCGTTGTATTCCTCGAAGCAGTTGCGGATGTACTCGGTCTCGCCCTCGACCGTGACCCACACGCCCATGCGGATGTCGTAGGGGATCGCGCGGCCGTTCGCCTCCAGCGACGAGATCACCTCGACCATGCCCTTCCTCTCGAGGACGCCGCCTTCGCCGATCGGCCGGGTCACGAAGGGGATGTCCTCGACGCTCGCCGGCGGATAGAGCAGGCCGTTGCTCGGCACCGTCAGGCCGGTGGCATTGGCGACCGCCGTCGATTCGATCGACGGCTTCGAGCCGTCGAGGAAGCTGTTGAACATCTTGGGGTTGAGCCCGCCGCGCTTCGCCTGCTCCGGCGTCAGCCCGTAGTTGCCCCACACCGTCTCCGGGGTCGACTCGCTGAAGTGCGGCAGCCACTTGTGGCCGCGCCCGGCGGCGGTCACCGGGAAGCCGCAGGTCCGGGCCCAGTCGACCAGGTCGCAGATCAGCGCCGGCTGGTCGCCGAACGCCAGCGAATACACGACGCCCGCATCCGCCGCCTTCCTCGCCAGCAGCGGCCCGCAGAACGCATCCGCCTCGACGGTGACGTTGACGACGTGCTTGCCGTTTGCGAAGGCGGCCAGGCAGTGCTCGACGGCCGCGATCGGGTGCCCGGTGCACTCGACGACCACGTCGATCGCCGGATGCGAGACCAGCGCCTGCCAGTCGTCGCCGATGTGCGTCGAGCCGTGGCGGATCGCCTCCTCGAGCCCGCCGGCGCGCGTCCGCGCCGCCTCCCAGCCGACGCGGGCCAGGTTGGCGCGTGCTGCATCGGGCGACAGGTCGGCGATGCCGACGAGATGCACGCCCGGCGTGCGCGGCACCTGCGCCAGGTACATCGAGCCGAACTTGCCGGCGCCGATCAGGCCGATGCGGATCGGCCTGTTCTCGGCCTGGCGCTTCTGCAGTTGTGCGTGGAGGCTCATCGTGTCTTCTTTCGTGATCTACGGATTCCTGGTCGCGCCGCCCCGAGCTCGCTCAACCGCTGGCATTCACGCCGCCAGCTTGAGATCTTCGTTCGACGTGACCAGGGCGCTCGCCGGCATGCCGTCCTTCCACGGCAGCTCGACCGGGTACGGCTTCAGCAGGCAGTCGTCGGGCAGGCACTCGATCGGCGTGAAGTCGCGGTGGGCGATGAACTCCGGCCGCTTGAAGCGGCGGATGTGGTTGCTGACGGCGCACAGGCTCAGGTAGACGCTGACCCGGTCCCAGGGCGAGAGGTTGGAGCCGGAGGCGTGCACCAGGCAGCCGTGGAACAGGATCATCGATCCGGCCGGACCCTTCGGCGAGACGATGCCGCCGGGAACGTAACGACCGGCGGCATCGAAGCCGCCGCGCCCGCCGGCGCGCTCCACCAGCTGGGCGATCAGCTCGTTGTCGATCGTCCAGAGCGGATAGCTGGTGGTGGTGAGGTCGTGCTTCGCGTCGACGACGCCGCGCTTGTGGCTGCCCGGGATGAACATCAGCGGCCCGTTGAAGTCGGTCACGTCGTCGAGGAAGATGGCCACGTTCATCGCCCGCTCGGCCGGCATCCTGTCGTCGTTGAGCCAGGTGCCGTAGTCCTGGTGCCACTGCCAGACGTCGCCGTCGAAGGCGGCCTTGCCGTTGATCTTGAACTGGTGCATGTAGAGCGCCTCGCCGATCAGGTCCTGCACCGGCTCGACCATGCGCGGGTGCCGCGCCAGGCGCGCGAACGGCTCGCTGTACAGATGGGCGGCGAAGTTCGTGCGGACGGCGTCCTTGCCCTTCTCGCGCACGTTGTAGGCCTCGCGCCGGGCGTAGAGCTCGGGCACGGCGTCGGTGAGCGTCTTCGTCTCCTCGGGGCTGAAGAGGGAGGGGAAGAACAGGTAGCCGTCGCGGTCGAACTGTTCGTGCTGGGCTGCGGTCAATTTCATGGCTGGCCTTTCCAAGCGGGCGCGAGAAGGTGGGGAAGACGGGCGAGCAGGTTCGCGCTGGCCTGCCGGCCGTGATCGTCGATGAGGCGCGTCGCGCGCTCGGCATCGCCCGCGGCGATCGCTGCCGCGATCGCCTCGTGCTCGTCCCAGATCGCGTCGCGCTGCCGTTCCTGCCGCAGCACCGCGGCCATCACCCGACGCAGGTGGACCCAGTGCAGGTGCGCGCTGGCGGCGATGAGCGGGTTGCCCGACGCGGCGTAGACGGCGTTGTGGAAGGCCGTGTCGGCGTCGACCATGGCCCGGATGTCGCTGCCGCGGGCGGCGCGGCGGCCCGCCTCGACGAGGCCGCGGTCGATCACCGCGCGGCGTGCGGCAGCGAGACGCGCCGCCAGGGCATCGAGCGCGGTGCGGACTTCATAGAGCTGCGCGATCCGCGCCGGGTCGAGCGGCGCCACGCGCAGCCCGCGCCCCGGCGCATCGAGCGCCAGCCCGTCGCGCTTGAGCAGGCGCAGCGCCTGCAGCACCGGCTGGCGCGAGACGGCGAGCCGCGCCGCGATGTCTTCCTGGCCGAGGCGCTCGCCGGGGGCAAGCGAGCCGTCATCGATGGCCTCGAGCAAGGCCCGGTAGACCCGATCGACGAGACCGGGGGCGGGTTCGAGGCGGACGAGATCGGCAGTCATCGAGTTACTCTGTATACAGAATACGCTCGTCCGAAGTCGTCGGCGATCAGGGGCTTTCCCCGACCCCGAACAGCCAGGCGCACACCGAGAAGGTCGCGAACGCACCGATCGTCGAGGCCATGATGATCCGGGCGATGCGACCGTTGTCGGCGCCGTAGCGCTCGGCCAGCACCGAGACGTTGCTGGCGCTGGGCAGGGCCGCGGTCAGCGTCAGCACCATCAGTCCGAAGGTCGTGATCGGCGCGCCGAGGCTCCGCGCCGTCCAGCCGAGGGCGAAGACCAGCGCCGGATGGAACAGCAGCTTGAGGAGAGCCACGGGCAGGTAATGGCCGACGGGCGTGCGCGTGTGGGCGTGCCGGCCGGCGCGCCAGAGAACCGTGCCGATGGTGAACAGGGCCACCGGCGTCGCCGAGTCGCCGAGCATGCGGACGATCTGCGCCGCCGGCGCGACGAGCTCCAGCTTCAGCGCCGAGAAGACGGCGCCGAGCCCGATCGCCCAAGGCAGCGGGTTGCCGAGGGCGCCGCGCAGCGAGGCGACGGTCGCCGGCAGCAGCGAGCGCGGCTGGTCGCGCCCGGCGCGCTGCGAGTGCGCCTGCGCCAGGGAGATGCAGAGGGTGCTGGTCACCACCAGGTCGACGAGGATGGCGCCGATGACCGGCCCGGCCGCGTTCTCGCCGAGCAGGGCGACGAGCAGCGGCACGCCCATGAAGCCGGCGTTCGGGAAGGCCGCGACGAGGGCGCCGAAGGCGGCATCGCGCAGGTCGACGCCGCCGCTCGAGCCGGCCCGGCGCAGGGTGAGCGCCAGCGTCGCGCCGATGACGATCAGCGCCGCCAGGACGTAGATGCCGATCAGCGCCGGGTCGGCGAGGCGGCCCGGCGGCAGGCTGGCGCCGAAGCGGAACAGCAGGCAGGGCAGGGCGAAGAACAGGACGTAGGCGTTCAGCCCCGGAATCGCGGCGGCCGGCAGCACGTGCGAACGGGCGGCCAGCCAGCCGAGCAGCACCAGCGCGAAGAAGGGGAGGGTGACGCCGAGAATCGCCTGCATCGGGGGAGTATCGCCAACGCCGTCGGCGCGCCGCCTCGTCGCGTAAGCTAACGGGCCCTTTGCCGCCACCCTCTCCGGAGCCTCTCCCATGTCCGCGTCATCACCCGGCCGCACGCGCCGGTTCTTCCGGGGCCTCTGGCGCTTCGTGGACGCGAGCCGCCGCGTCGTCCTGAACCTGCTGTTCCTGCTCGTCCTCGCCGTCGTCGTCCTGGTGCTCATGCGCAGCGGTCCGCCGGCGATCGCCGAGAAGACGACGCTCGTGCTCAACCTCGACGGCACGATCTCGGAGCAGCGTGCCGGCAACCTCCGCGCTTCGGCCCTCGACCAGGTGCGCGGCGAGGCGACCCAGAAGATCCAGCTCCGCGACATCCTCGCCGTGCTGGAAGCAGCGGCGTCCGACCCGCGCATCGGCAACGTCCTGGTGGTCCTCGACGAGATGCAGCCCACCGGCTTCGCGACGGTGCGCGAAGTCGGCGCGGCGCTCGACCGCTTCCGGGCCAGCGGCAAGAAGGTCGTGGCCTGGGGCTCCGGCTACGACCAGCGCCAGTACTACATCGCCGCCCATGCCGACGAGCTCTACCTGCATCCGCAGGGCATGCTCTACATCACCGGCTTCGGCAGCCTGCGCAACTACTACCGGGAAGCCCTCGACAAGCTCGGCGTGGAGGTAAGCCTCGTCCGGGCCGGCGAGTTCAAGAGCGCCGGCGAGCCGTTCGTCGCCAATCAGCCCTCGCCCGCGTCCGTGGAAGCCGACACCGCGCTCTATGGCGGCCTGTGGCAGACCTGGACCGACATCGTCGAGAAGCGGCGCAAGCTGCCTCCCGGCTCGATCACGCGCAGCATCGAGGAGGCGCCGCAGCGCCTTGCCGCGGCCGGCGGCGATGCCGCCCGCATGGCGCTGGCCGCGCAGCTCGTCGACGCGCTGAAGACGCGCGACGAGCTGCGCGCGCTGATGGTCGAGCGCGGCGCGTTTGACGAGGAGGAGAAGACCTTCCGCCAGGTGGCCTTCGCCGAGTACCTCGCCGGCGTCCAGCCGCCGACGGGCGACGCGGTCGGCGTCGTCGTCGCCGAGGGCGAGATCGTCGACGGGCAGGCGCCGGCGGGCACCGTCGGCGGCCTGTCGACGGCCAACCTGATCCGCAAGGCGCGCGACAACAAGGACGTGAAGGCGATCGTCCTGCGCGTCAATTCGCCGGGCGGCAGCAGCTTCGGCTCGGAGCTCGTGCGGCGCGAGCTCGAGATCACGCGCGCTGCCGGCAAGCCCGTGGTGGTGTCGATGGGCGACCTCGCCGCCTCGGGCGGCTACTGGATCTCGACGGCGTCCGACGAGATCGTCGCCGACCCGATGACGATCACCGGCTCGATCGGCGTCTTCGCGCTGTTCCCCAACGTCAGCAAGACCCTCGACAAGCTCGGCGTGCACCCGAACGGCGTCGCCACCACGTGGCTCCGCAACGCCGACGACCCGCGCCGTCCGACCGACCCGCGCTTCACGAAGCTCCTGCAGCTGAGCGTCGACCACACCTATGTCGACTTCACGAAGAGGGTCGCGGCAGCGCGCCGGACGACGGTCGAGAAGATCGACGCGGTGGCGCAGGGCCGCGTCTGGAGCGGCGCGCAGGCGAAGGAGCGCGGCCTCGTCGACACGCTCGGTCACCTGGACACGGCGATCGCCTCGGCGGCGAAGCGCGCCAAGCTCGGCGACAAGCCGCGCGTCGTCTACATCGAGCGCGAGGCGGGCCGCTTCGCTCGACTGGTCGGCCTCCTCGATGCCGAGGTCTCGGCCTGGGTCGGGTCGCGGCTCGACGCAAGCATCGGCGAGCTCGGGCTGCCGCCCTCTGTTGCCCGCGAGGCCTTGCGCGAGCTCGGCTGGGTCAGCGGCATCGTCGACCAGAGAAAGCCGTTCGCCACCGTCGTCCATTGCCTGTGCGGGCCGGTGAACTGAAGGCGGCGCCGGCGCTCAACGCCGCGCAGCTGGAGGCGGTTCAGCACCTCGGCGGGCCATGCCTGGTGCTGGCCGGCGCCGGCTCCGGCAAGACGCGCGTCATCGTCCACAAGATCGCCCGCCTGCTCGAGGCCGGCTATGCGCCGGCGCAGATCGCCGCGATCACCTTCACCAACAAGGCCGCCGAGGAGATGCGCGAGCGCGCGCGCGAGCTGGTCGGCGGGCGGGCCGCGGCCAGGCTCGCCGTGAGCACCTTCCACTCCCTCGGCGTGCGCATCCTGCGCACGCACGGCGAGCGTCTCGGCCTCAAGGCGAACTTCAGCATCCTCGACAGCGACGATGTCCTGAGCCTCCTCAAGGACGCCGGCGGCAGCACCGACAACGCCCTGGCGCGACGCTGGCAGTGGGCGATCGGCGCCTGGAAGAACCGGGGCCTGAACGCCGCCGAAGCGGCCGCGGACGGCGCCGCCCTCGACGCCCGCGCCGGCCAGGAAGCCCAGGTCGCGGCGCGCGTGATGCAGCGCTACGAGGAGCGCCTCGCCGCCTACCAGGCCGTCGACTTCGACGACCTCATCGTCCTGCCGGCGAAGCTGCTGGCGAAGGACGCGGAGGTGCGCGAGGCCTGGCGCGAGCAGCTGCGCTACGTGCTCGTCGACGAGTACCAGGACACCAACGGCGTGCAGTACGAGCTGATGAAGCTGCTCGCCGGCGAACGCGGCCTCTTCACCGCGGTGGGCGACGACGACCAGAGCATCTACGGCTGGCGCGGCGCGACGATCGACAACCTGAAGCGGCTGCCCGCGGACTACCCGCGCCTGAAGGTCATCGCGCTCGAGCAGAACTACCGCTCCACCGGCAGCATCCTGCGCGCGGCCAACGCCGTGATCGGCCACAACCCGAAGCTGTTCGAGAAGAAGCTGTGGAGCGCGCTCGGCGACGGCGACGCGGTGGCGCTGGTCGAATCGGACGACGAGGCGCACGAGGCCGAGCGCGCGCTCGCCCGCATCGAGTCGCTGCGCGAGGCGACGGCCGCCCAGCCGCGCGAGTTCGCCGTCCTCTATCGCGCCAACCACCAGGCCAAGGTGTTCGAAAAGGCGCTGCGCAAGGCCGGCATCCCCTACAAGGTGTCGGGCGGGCAGAGCTTCTTCGACCGCGCCGAGATCCGCGATCTGTGCGCGTGGCTGCGGCTCCTGGTCAACCAGGACGACGACCCCGCCTTCCTGCGCGCCGTGACGACCCCGAAGCGGGGCATCGGCCACCAGACCCTGGCCTCGCTGGGCAGCTTCGCCGGACGCTGGAAGACGAGCCTGTTCGAGGCCTTGTTCGCCGAGTCGCTCGGCACGGTGCTGCCGCAGCGCTCGATCGGCGCGCTGCACGAGTTCGGACGCTGCGTGAACGACCTCCAGTACCGGGCCCGGCAGACGACCGGTGCCGATGCCGCCAAGGCCTTGCTGCTCGGCTGGCTGAAGGACATCGGCTACGAGGCGCACCTCCGCGAGGGCGAGGACTCGCCGACGCTGGCGGATGCCCGCTGGAGCAACGTGCTCGACTTCGTCGACTGGATCGCCCGCCGCTGCGGCGGCGCGGCCGCGACCGCGGAAGGCGACGAGGCGACGGAGCCGCGCAGCGTTCTCGAAGTCGCGCAGACGATCTCCGTCATCGTCAGCCTGGCCGAGCGCGGCGACGACCAGAACGTGGTCACGCTGTCGACGCTGCACGCGGCCAAGGGACTCGAGTGGCGGCACGTCTTCCTCGCCGGCGTCAACGAGGGGCTGCTGCCGTTCCGCGGCGACGACGAGGAGGCCAGCGCCCTCCGCCTGGAGGAGGAGCGCCGCCTGATGTACGTGGGGATCACCCGGGCGCGCGAGACGCTTGCCGTCAGTACGCTTCGGCGCAGGAAGCGCGGCCGTGAGAGGGTCGCTGCGGTGCCGAGCCGGTTCGTCGCCGAGATGAAGCTGCAGGAGGCGCGCGCCGTCGAGGATCCACGGGCGAAGCTGATGGCCTTGCGCGCCGCCGCCGCGGCCCGGGCGCAGCAGGCCGCGACGGATGCGACGGAGAAGCAATCGTGACAGGAGGGAACGACGCATGGGCATCGACATCGACCCGCTGGAGACCATCGAGGAGCTGCGCGAGGACAGCGCCCGCGACAAGCGCAACGAACGGCTGAACGGCTTCGTCGCGGTCACGGTGGCGATCCTCGCCACCTTCCTCGGCATCTTCAACGTCAAGGACGACAACATCGTCCAGGCGATGCTCGCCGAGCAGGCCAAGATGATCGACTACTGGAACTTCTACCAGGCGCGCAACATCCGCGAGGAGATCGGCCTCGCCACGATGGAGCTCATCGCGCTCGAGCGCGGCGTCCGTCCGGAGGGCGAACGGGCCGCCTTCGACGCCTCGCTGGCCAAGTACCAGGCCTTCACGCAGAGCCAGAACACGAAGAAGGAAGAGCTGAAGGCGCAGGCCGAGCAGGCCACCGCCAACTACGACAAGCTCAACTATCGCGACGACCAGTTCGATCTCTCGGAGGCCTCGATGGCCATCGCCATCGCCCTGCTCGCGATCACCGCGCTGACCCACTTCTGGTGGCTGTACTGGGTGGCGATGATCCCGAGCGTGTTCGGCCTCGCCATCGGCCTGGCGGGCCTGTTCGGCCTGCCGTTCCACCCGGACTTCCTGATCCACCCGCTGACCTGACGACCACCGACGCGCCGCCGTCGCGCGGCAACGGCGCTACATGCCCTTGAACAGGCCGGCGTAGGTCCGGCTCACCTCGAGCTTCTCGGGGTGGCCGCGCACCGCGACGAGCTGGCGGCCGCGCAGGTCGCGCGTGACGCTCGCGATCGCCCGGGTGTTGACGAGCGTCGAGCGGTGGATCTGCCAGAAGAGGTCGGCGTCGAGCTCCTCGACGAGCTCCTTGATCGGCTTCCTGATCAGTGCCTCGAGGGTCGCCGTCTGCACGCGCGTGTACTTCTCGTCCGAGATGAAGAAGAGCACGTCCTCGACCGGAATCATCTGGATGCTGGAGCCGACGGTCGCCTGCACCCACTTCAGCTTCGGCGCCGACGCCGGGTTCATCCGCGTCGCCAGCTTCTGCAGCAGCTGCTGCATGCCGGCGGCATCCGGCGGCTCGTCGCCGGCGCGCTGCTCGAGGCGCTTCCTCAGGCGCTCGACCGTCAGTTTCAGGCGGTCGCGCTCGGCCGGCTTGAGCACGTAGTCGACGACGCCCTGCTCGAAGGCCTCGACGGCGTACTGGTCGTAGGCGGTGATGAAGACGATCTCGCAGCCGCGCCACGGCCGCCGAGAGGGCTCGGCGTCGGCGGCGCTGTCGTCCTCGTCGACCGGCAGCTGGGCGATGGCCCGCGCCGCCTCGATGCCCGTCATGCCGGGCATGCGGATGTCGAGGAAGACGATGTCCGGCCGATGCGCCTCGGTCAGGGCCACCGCCTCGGCGCCGTTCTTCGCCTCGGCGACGATGTCGAGCTCGGGCCAGACCTCGAGCAGGCGCGCGCGCAGCTGCTCGCGCAGCAGCCGCTCGTCGTCGGCGATGACGGCCGTCGTCACGATGGCGCGGGCGCGGGCGCCGCCTGGCGCCGCGTGCGGAGGGAGCACCAGACGAGCCAGCCGACGAGGAGCACGGGCGACATCAGCACGAGCAGGACGACCAGGCCGGCAGCGAGGCCGAAGAAGGCCACGACCAGCGCCACGGCCAGGCCGGCGATGACGGCAAGCAGCGCGACGATGGCGAAGCCGACCAGCGCCATCGCCGCCGCCGTGTAGACGAGGACCGCATGCCAGCCGTCGAGGCCGTTCAGCGACACGGCGTCGCCGTCGATGACGATGTTGGCGTCCGGGTACGGGCCGTACGACAGTGCCAGCGCCAGCAGGGCGATGGCCAGGACGATGAGGGCGCCGCCCACGAGGGCCGCGCGCAGCACGTTCTTCATGTCCTTCTTCCTCCGGCGGCGGCATGCGCCGGCTGGGCCTGGTAGGGCACGGTGATCGTCGCCACCGTGCCGCTCGGCTCATTGTCCGTGATGACCAGCGAGGCTTCGTCGCCGTAGAGGAGCTTGAGCCGGTCTCGGATGTTGGCGAGGCCGACCCCGGTGCCCGCGGTGTCCGCCTTGCCGAAGCCGAGCCCGGTGTCGGCGACGGTCACGGCGAGCTTGCCGTCGACGATCTCCGCCGCCACCGAGAGCGAGCCGCCTTCGGCCTTCGGCTCGAGGCCGTGCTTGATGGCGTTCTCGACCAGCGACTGGATCATCATCGGCGGGAACTCCGCCGAGAGGAGCCCCTTCGGCACGGAGACGTCGGCCTGCAGGCGGTCCTCCATGCGCACCTTGAGGATCTCGACGTAGGGGCGCACGACCGCCATCTCGCGGCCGAGGCTGTGCCCGGCCGGATGCGATTCGCGCATCGACGGCATGGACGCCCGCAGCAGCGCGATCAGGTTCTTCTGCATCTGGCTGGCACGCGGGGGATCGGTCTCGATCAGGTGGTCGATCGACGCCAGCGTGTTGAACAGGAAGTGCGGCTCGACCTGGGCCTGCATGGCCGCCATGCGCGCCTCGACCACCTGGCGCTTCAGCTGCTCGGACTCGGCCGTCTCGGTGGCCACTGCGGCCTTCACCTCGGCCTGCATCTTTCCCTTGTAGGTGATCTTCAGGATCGCCGAGGCGACGATGATCAGCCAGGCCAGCTCGACCAGGAAGTCGCCGAAGCGCGTCGTGCGGACGCGGCGAACGGCCCGCCTCGCCTGCTCCGCGGTCTTGGCCCGCGCCGTGGCCTCGGCCGCCGCCTCGCGCGCTTCCGCGGCGGCTTCGCGGGCTGCTTCGCTCGCTTCCTGCTGCGCTTCGCGGATCGCTTCGACGACGGCGCTGCGCGCCTCGCGCACCGCCTCCCGCACCGCCTCGCTGTCGGCGCCGGGGGGCAGCCGGATCTCGACGCTGGGCTCCGCGGACGCGCTGGCGGCCCGTTCCGGCGGCGGCGGCTCGCCGGCACCGGATGCGGAGGCAGGCGTCGACGGCGCGGCGGACGCGCCGGCGGATGCGGCCGCGCCCGGCGCCGAGCCCGCACGGCTGCGCGGCGTGATGCGCACGCCGTCGCGGTTGATCGAGATCGTCACCTCGCCGCCGCGCGGGTCCTTCCTCTCGATCCGGACGGCGTCGTCGGAGTCCGGCCGCGGCGGACGCGATGCGCGAGGCGTCGGCGGCAGCGGCGGCGCCGGAGGCGGTGCGACCGCCGGCGGCTCGGGGTACACGGTGAGGATCGGCAGGCTGAAGGGCGGCACCTCCTGCAGCACCGCAGCGGCGATCACCAGCAGGATCGAGAGGACGACGAAGCGCTTCCAGGTGATCGAGACCAGCCAGTTCGCGTAGGCGTGGAAGAGGGTGAGCGCGCCGTCCCTGAAGTTCTGCCAGCCGGTCTTCTGCGCCCCGGTGCCGCCCGTCGCACCCGTCGCCGGCGGCCGCGCCGGCGGCACCGGAGGCAGCGGCGGTGCGGGCGGTACGGCGCTGTCGGGAGCGGCGGGTGAGGCGGGAGAGGGGGTCATCGGTGCGCGTGTCGCCGAACGGCATCGTCCGGTGCGGGCACTGTACGGGGGCGTCCCGCCGCGACCCAGGCCGCTGCGACGAAGCGGCCGCCGCTCCGGACAGGCTGCAACGGCGAAGGACGGGCGCGCGCGGCGCGCCCGCCCGGCTCAGGCAGACAGGCGCGAGGTGTCGTCCTGGACCAGCGGCAGCGTGTCCGGCCCGCTGTCCATCGGCGTCGTGTCGTGGCTGTTGCCGTGGATGCGCAGGGGACCGGCGCGCCAGTCCGCCATCAGGGCATCCCACTTCGGCCGAGCCGCAGCGAGGTGCCGGTCCTTGACGTGGCCGAAGCCGCGGATCATCTCGGGGATGCGGGCGATCTCGATGGCCAGGCCCAGGTTGGCCGGCCCCAGCGAGCGCAGGACCTCCTCGATGCAGTCCCGGTACTCCTGGACCAGCGCGCGCTCGGTGCGCCGCTCCTCGGTCCGCCCGAACGGATCGAGCGGCGTGCCGCGCAGGAACTTCAGGCGCGCCAGGACCCGGAAAGCCGTCAGCATCCACAGGCCGAAGCGCTGCTTCTGCAGCTCGCCCTTGGCATTCCTCGACGCCGTCAGCGGCGGCGCCAGGTGGTAGGCAAGGTGGAAGTCCTTGCCGAGCTCGCCTTCGAACTGCGCCGCGACCCGCTGCACGAAGCCGGTGTCGGCGTGCAGGCGCGCGACCTCGTACTCGTCCTTGTAGGCCATGAGCTTGAAGAGGTAGCGGGCCACCGTCTCCGTCAGCCGGGTGCTCGCGCGGGCGACGTCGGGGCGCGTGGCCGTGCGCGAGAAGATCACCTCCGCCTCGGCGGTGCGGACCCGCTCGACGAGCTCCTTGTAGCGCCGCGCGTACGCGGCGTTCTGGTACGCGGTGAGGAACTCGACGCGTCGGGCGATGAGGTCGTCGACGTTGACGGAGCGCCTGACCAGCTCGATGACCTGGCCGGTCGTCAGCAGCGCCTGCACGGCGGCCAGGTCGTGCGCCGCACGCCGGCCCCACTCGAACGCCGCCTTGTTGTTCTGGACCTGCACGCCGTTCAGCTCGATGGCGCGGATCAGCGCCGCGTGGCTGAGCGGCACGCGGCCCTTCTGCCAGGCGTAGCCGAGGAGCAGCGGGTTGGTGTAGATCGAATCGCCGAGCAGCTGCACGGCGAGCGCGTCGGCGTCGAGCTTGCCGACCCGGTCGGCGCCGACGCCGGCGGCGACCGCGGCCTCGCAGTTGCCGGACGGGAACTGCCAGTCGGGGTCGCTCACGAAGGCGGCGGTCGGGGTCGCGTGCGTGTTGAGGGCGACGTAGGTGCGGCCCTCGCGCATCACCGCCAGCGTCGCCTTGTTCGCGGTAACGATGGGGTCGCAGCCGATCACCAGGTCGGCCTCGGCCGTCCCGACCTTGGTCGTCAGGATGGCCTCGGGCCGGTTGGCGATCTGGATGTGGCTCCAGGTCGCGCCGCCCTTCTGCGCCAGGCCGGCGGAATCCTGCGTGACGATGCCCTTGCCCTCGAGATGCGCGGCCATGCCGAGCAGCTGGCCGATGGTGATGACGCCGGTGCCGCCGACGCCGGCGACGACGATGCCCCAGGGCTTCTCCGCCACGGGCAGCACCGCCTCGGGCGGTGCCGCCACGGCCTTCAGGCGCGGCCGCTCGGGCGCGGCCTTCTTGGCGCTCTTCAGCTGCCCGCCCTCGACCGTGACGAAGCTCGGGCAGAAGCCCTTCAGGCAGGAGTAGTCCTTGTTGCAGGTGTTCTGGTTGATGCGGCGCTTGCGCCCGAACTCGGTCTCGACCGGCTCGACCGACAGGCAGTTGCTCTGCACCGAGCAGTCGCCGCAGCCCTCGCAGACGAGCTGGTTGATGACGACCCGTTTGGCCGGGTCTTCCATCGTGCCGCGCTTCCTGCGCCGCCGCTTCTCGGTCGCGCAGGTCTGGTCGTAGACGATGACGGTGCAGCCGGGGATCTCGCGCAGCTCCTTCTGGATGGCGTCGAGGTCGTCGCGGTGGTGCACCGTGACCTTCGGCGCCAGGCGGGCCCGGATGTCGTGCTCGTCGTACTTCTCCGGCTCGTCCGTGACGACGACGACCCGCGCCGCGCCTTCGGCGTCGAGCTCGCGCGTCATCTCGGGCACCTTCAGCGTGCCGTCGATCGGCTGGCCGCCGGTCATCGCGACCGCGTCGTTGAACAGGATCTTGTAGGTGATGTTGACGCCGGCGGCGATCGCCTGGCGCACGGCGAGCAGGCCCGAGTGGTAATAGGTGCCGTCGCCGAGGTTGGCGAAGATGTGCTGGTCGGTGGTGAACGGCGCCTGGCCGACCCACGACACGCCCTCGCCGCCCATCTGGCTGAAGGTCACCGTGGAGCGGTTCATCCACACCGCCATGTAGTGGCAGCCGATGCCGGCGACGGCGCGCGATCCCTCGGGCACCTTGGTGCTGGTGTTGTGCGGGCAGCCGCTGCAGAAGAAGGGCGCCCGGTCGCCGGTCGCCGCCGCCGTGCCGGGGACGCTGCCGAGCGCCAGGCCGCGCTCCTTCGCGTCGATCAGGGCGACCCGGATCGCCATCCGCGAGCGGACCTCCGAGTCGACGCCGAGCTTGACCAGGCGGCGCGCGATCGCCTTGGCGATGATCGCCGGCGTCAGGTCGGCCTGCGCGCGCAGCAGCCAGTTCCGGCTGGGGTTCGGCTGGCTCCATTCGCCGCCGGTCTCGTCGCCCTCGGCCTCGTCGAACTTGCCGAGCACGTTCGGCCGCACGTCCGGCCGCCAGCCGTACAGCTCCTCCTTCAGCTGGTACTCGATGACCTGGCGCTTCTCCTCGACGACGAGGATCTCCCGAAGGCCCTGCGCGAACTCGCGCGTGATGGTCGCCTCGAGCGGCCAGACGACGTTGACCTTGTGCAGGCGGATGCCGAGCCGGCGGCAGGTCTCGTCGTCGAGGCCGAGATCCTGAAGCGCCTGGCGCGTGTCGTTGTAGGCCTTGCCGCTGGCGATGATGCCGAAGCGGTCGTTCGGGCCGGCGAAGACGTTGTGGTTGAGGCGGTTCGCGCGCACGTAGGCGAGGGCGGCGTACCACTTGTAGTCCATCAGCCGCGCTTCCTGCTCGAGCGGCGGGTCGGGCCAGCGGATGTGCAGGCCGCCCTCGGGCATCTGGAAGTCCTCGGGCAGGATGATGTCGACGCGGTCCGGGTCGACCGAGATGCTGGCCGACGATTCGACGATCTCCTGGATCGTCTTCATCCCCGACCAGACGCCGGCGAAGCGGCTCATCGCGAAGGCGTGCAGGCCCATGTCGAGGATGTCCTGCACGCTCGACGGGAAGAACACCGGCAGGCCGCAGGCCTTGAAGATGTGGTCGCTCTGGTGCGCGGCGGTCGAGCTCTTGGCGATGTGGTCGTCGCCGGCCAGGGCGATGACGCCGCCGTGCTTGGCCGTGCCGGCCATGTTGGCGTGCTTGAAGACGTCGGAGCAGCGGTCGACGCCCGGTCCCTTGCCGTACCAGATGCCGTAGACGCCGTCGTGCTTCTTCGACTCGGGGTAGAGGTCGAGCTGCTGCGAGCCCCAGACGGCGGTCGCCGCCAGCTCCTCGTTGACGCCAGGCTGGAAGACGATGTTCTGCGCCGCCAGGTGCGCCTTGGCCGACCACAGCGCCTGGTCGTAGCCACCGAGCGGCGAGCCGCGGTAGCCGCTGATGAAACCTGCCGTGTTCAGCCCGAACATCGCGTCGCGCTTCTTCTGCAGCATCGGCAGGCGCACCAGCGCCTGGGTGCCGCTCATGAAGGCGCGGCCGCTCGGGAGGCTGTACTTGTCGTCCAGCGTGACGCTTTCCAGCGCCCTGCGGATCGACTCGGGGAGGGGGGCGTTCATCGTTTCGTCACTCCGGTCGGAAGCTGCGAGGTGCACCCGGCCGGCTTGTGGCCCGCCTGCGCTCGGGACGAAGTGTAGGGACTCGCCCGCCCGAAGTCGGAGCTGGGGCCGATGGGCGGGATTCGCGCCGCGGCCCGGGCACCCGAAGCAGAAGTCTGGCCTCGGGCCGTTCAGTGACTCGGCGCCTGGCTGCCCCAGAGCTCCTTGAGCCGCGCGTCGCGGCCGCACGTCAGCCGGTAGTAGTTGTAGCGCAGCGGGTTCTTCTTGGCGTAGTCCTGGTGGTAGGCCTCGGCCGGGTAGAACGGCCCGCCGGCGACGACCTCCGTGACGACCGGCTCCTTGAACGGCTTCGATTTCTCGAGCGCCGCCCTGGACGCCTGGGCGATGCGCAGCTGTTCGGCGTCCTGAGCGTAGATCGCGGAGCGATACGGACTCCCCACGTCGCAGAACTGACGGTCCCGCGTCGTCGGGTCGATCGTCCGCCAGAACCGCTCGACGAGCTTGTCGTAGCTCACCCGGCGCGGGTCGAAGACGATCTCGACGGCCTCGGCATGCCCGGTCCGCTTGCCCGAGACCTGCTCGTACGTGGGGTTGGGCATGTTGCCGCCGGTGTAGCCCGAAGTCGTCGAGAGGACGCCGTCGACCTTGTCGAAGTCGGCCTCGACGCACCAGAAGCAGCCGCCGGCGAATACCGCCTTCGCGCTGCCCACCGGCGGCGCGGCAGGCGAGGCATTGGCGGTGGCCTGAGCGCCGGCCCAGCCGGAGAAGGCGGCGAGGAGGACGCCGACAAGCCGGCGCCGCGCCGCGGCGCCGGCGCTCATGCCGCCTCCGGGACGAACTTCAGGGCCACGCCGTTGTTGCAATACCGCTTTCCGGTCGGCTTCGGCCCGTCGTCGAAGATGTGCCCCTGATGTCCGTCGCAGCGTGCGCAGTGGTACTCCGTGCGCGGCAGGAACAGCTTCATGTCGGTCTTCGTGCCGACGGCGCCGGGCAGGGCCGCCCAGAAGCTCGGCCACCCGGTCCCGCTCTCGTACTTCGTGTCCGACGTGAACAGCGGCAGGTCGCATCCGGCGCAGTGGAAGCGACCCTTGCGCTTCTCGGCGTTGAGCGGGCTGGAGCCGGGGCGTTCGGTGCCCTCCTGGCGAAGCACCGCGTACTGCTCCGGCGTGAGCCGCTTCTTCCATTCGGCGTCGCTGAGCCGGAGACGCTCCACCTTGGGCGTGGGGCCTTGGGCGACGGCAACGCCAGGCGCCACTCCGAGCGCGGACAGCAGGGCAAGGAAAGGTCGACGGGTCATGCGCGAACTCCTGTGTGGATTCTGAGTCGTCGGCCGAGGCACATTCTTTCAACGGGCTTGCGCTCTGCCGCGCTCAGCGCATCGGCCAAAGCACCCACATCCGGAGCGGCTGCTTCATGCGGCCGGCCTGCCGCTCGGCCGTCTCGCCCCAGCCCCAGAAGTAGTCGGCGCGGACAGCGCCCGTGATGGCGCTGCCCGTGTCCTGGGCCATCACCAGCCGGCGCAGCGGCGTCGACGACAGCGGCTCCGTGGTGTCGAGCCAGACCGGCGTGCCGTAGGGGACGCTGAGCGGATCGACGGCGATCGAACGACCCGGCGTCAGCGGCACGCCCTGCGCCCCTTTCGGCCCGACCGAAGGATCCGGCAGCGGCTCCTCGCGGAAGAAGATGACGCGCGGATTGCTCCACAGCATCTCGTCGATGCGTGCCGGATGGCGCCTGGCCCAGTCGCGGATCGCCGGCCACGACGCTTCGCCGGGCCGCAGCTCGCCGCGATCGATGAGCCAGCGGCCGACGGACTGGTAGGGCTGGTCGTTGTGCGCGGCGTAGGCGACCCGCACGAGGCTCGGCCGGCCCGCGGCTTCCGCAGCGAAGGTCAGGCGGCCCGAGCCCTGGATCTGCAGGAGCAGGGCATCCAGCCGGTCGGGGACCCAGGCGATCTCGCTGCCGCGCACGCTGCTGCGCGCCTGCGGCACCGTTTCGAGCTCGCGCCGGCTCCAGTACGGCTTGCGCGCCGCCAGGTCCGGCGGCGGTCCGTGCAGGGCCACGGCGAAGCCGGGCCGCGGCGTGCGCGAGGCCGCCACGAGCGGCTCAAAGTAGCCGGTGGCGAGGCCGACGGGGTCGCGCTCCGGCGACTCGACGCGCAGCGGCTGCAGTCGCTGCTGCACCCAGTCGCGCACGGTCGCGTCGGCGGTGCCCGCGCCGAAGCCGGCGCGGCGCGCCTCGGCGCACACGGCCTGCCAACCGGCGGCCGGGCGCTCGCAGCCTCGCAGGAGCGCCGGCCACCACTCGGCGAGGCGGTCGGCACGCCAGTCGGGCAGGTCGGACCAGGGCACGGCGACCCAGCGCGCGCGCGGCCGCTCCATCGCCGGAGGCTCGACGCCGTCGGCGGGCGCTGCCGGCGGCGGCGCGGCAGGGCGCGGCATCGGCGCAGGCGGCCGGACGGCTGCCGCGGCCGCTTCGCCGGGCGCCGGCGGCGCGGTGTTCGAGCAGCCGGCGAGAGCGAGGCCGATTCCTAGAATCGCCGCGGCGACCCGGGCATGGGCGCTTCGAAAGGCGCTCGTCATGTGGGTCATTCTGCTGGAAGCTCTGCTGGCCCTCGTGCTGCTGTGCTTCATCGTCTGGTGGACGATGTTCTCGGGTCGGCGCAAGGGTGAGCGCCGCGAGGCCGACCACGACGGCGCCGAGGGCGCCGACCGCGAGGAGCCGAGGTGAGCCTGCGGCTAGTGCAGCGCCGAGGCGAGCGTCAGGCCGAATTCGCCGATCGGGGCATCGAAGGGATGCGCCTCTTCGGTCATGCAGAAGAAGGTTCCGCGCATCGTGCCGTGCGGCGTCGCCAAGCGCGTCCAGCTCGTGTACTCGAAGGTTTCGCCGGGCTTGAGGAGCGGCTGGTGACCGACGACCGCCAGACCGCGCACTTCCTCGACGTGGCCGTTGGCATCGGTGACGATCCAGTGCCTCGCGATCAGCTGCGCCGCGATGTCGCCGCTGTTCTTGATGGTGATCGTGTACGCGAAGGCGAACTGGCCGGCCTGCGGGTCCGACTGTTCCGGCAGGTGACGAACGGCGACGCTCGTCGTGAATTCGGGATGAGGCATTCGGCTCATTCTAGGAGCGGGCCTCGATGGCGACGCGACCTAGAATGAAAGCGACCGCCTTCGACATGCGCACGCACTTCATCGCTCCCAGCATCCTGTCGGCGGATTTCGCGCGGCTTGGCGAAGAGGTCCGCGCCGTGGTCGAGGCGGGCGCGGACTGGATCCATTTCGACGTGATGGACAACCACTACGTGCCGAACCTGACGATCGGCCCGATGGTCTGCGCCGCCTTGCGCCAGCACGCACGCAAGGTCGACGGCACCCGGGTTCCGATCGACGTGCACCTGATGGTCGAGCCGGTCGACGCCCTGGCCCAGGCCTTCGCCGAGGCCGGTGCCGACCTCATCAGCTTCCACCCCGACGCGAGCACGCACGTCGACCGGACGCTGCAGCTGATCCGCGCCGCGGGCTGCCGTGCCGGCCTGGTGTTCAACCCGGCGGCTTCGATCGACGTGCTCGACTGGGTCGTCGACAAGGTCGATCTCGTGCTGGTGATGAGCGTCAACCCGGGCTTCGGCGGACAGAGCTTCATCCCTTCGGCGCTGCGCAAGATCGAGCAGGTGCGCAAGCGCATCGACGCCAGCGGGCGGGACATCCGCCTGGAGGTCGACGGCGGCATCAAGGTCGACAACATCCGTGCCGCTGCCGACGCCGGCTGCGACACCTTCGTCGCCGGCAGCGCGATCTTCGGCGCGCAGGACTATCGGGCCGTCATCGATGCGATGCGCGGCCAGCTCGCCGGCTGAGCCGGACGCGGCTGCCGCCATGGATCGGCCCGGCCATGCGACGTCGCCGGGCCGCCCGCCCGCTCGCGACGAGGCCCCTCCGCACCGCCACGCGCATGGCGACCACCACGCGCATGGGCATGGCCACGCGCACGCGCACGGACCGGTCGGCCACGACCGCGCCTTCGCCATCGGCATCGGCATCAACCTGGCGTTCGTCGCCGTCGAGGCCTTCTACGGCTGGCGCGCCGACTCCCTGGCACTGCTCGCCGATGCGGGGCACAACCTCGGCGACGTGCTCGGGCTGGTCCTCGCCTGGGCCGGCGCGTTCGCCGGCCGCCTGGCACCCGACGCGCGCCACACCTACGGCTGGAAGCGGGCGTCGATCCTGGCCGCCTTCGCCAACTCGCTGCTGCTCCTGGTCGCGATCGGCTCGCTCGCCTGGGCCGCGGTGGGCCGCCTGTCCGCTCCCGCGCCGGTGCAGAACGAGGTGGTGATGGTCGTCGCGGCGGTCGGCATCGTCGTCAATCTCGGCACGGCGCTGCTCTTCCTGCGCGGCCGGCACGAGGACCTCAACGTCCGCGGCGCCTTCCTGCACATGGCCGCCGACGCCATCGTGTCCGCCGGCGTCGTCGTGAGCGCCGGCGTCGCCATGTGGCTGGGCTGGAACTGGCTCGATCCCGTCACCAGCCTGCTCGTCGCGCTCGTGATCCTGGTCGGCACCTGGGCCTTGTTTCGCGACTCCCTGCACCTCATGTTCGACGGCGTGCCGGCCTCCATCGACCTGGACGCCGTGCGCGCCGAGCTGGAGGCGCTCCCGGGCGTGACCTGCGTGAACGACCTGCACGTGTGGGCGACGGGCACCACCCAGGTGGCGCTGACGGCGCACCTGGTGATGCCCTCGGGCCATCCCGACGACGCGTTCCTGCGCGCCGCGGCGGCGCGCATGCAGGAGCGTTTCGCGATCGGCCACGTCACGCTGCAGGTCGCCACCGAGGCGCTGATGACGCCCTGCGAAGGTCCGGCACAGGGCAACACGGATCAGGCATGAAATACAAGGACTACTACGAAGCGCTCGGCGTCGACCGCAAGGCGACGCAGGACGAGATCAAGCAGGCTTACCGCAAGCTCGCGCGCAAGTACCACCCCGACGTCAGCAAGGTGGCCGACGCGGAGGCGCGCTTCAAGGAGATCAACGAGGCCAACGAGGTCCTGAAGGACCCCGAGAAGCGAGCGGCCTACGACCAGATGGGCAGCAACTGGAAGGCCGGCCAGGAGTTCCAGCCGCCGCCGAACTGGGATGCCGGCTTCGAGTTCCGCACCGGCGGCGACGCTGGCGGCTTCGGCCCCGGCTTCGACGCCAGCGACTTCTTCGAATCGCTGTTCGGCCGGCGCGCCCGCGGCGCGCCCGGTCCGCGCCAGCGTGCCGGCATGCAGGGCGAGGACCATCAGGCCAAGGTCCTGATCGACCTCGAGGACGCGTACCACGGCGCCGAGAGGAGCATCTCGCTTCGCGTGCCGGTCGAAGGCCCGGATGGCCGCGTCCATCTCAAGGAGCGCACCCTCGACGTGCACATCCCCAAAGGCATCCGTCCCGGACAGCGCCTGCGCCTGGCGGGCCAGGGCAGTGCGGGGACCGGCGGCGCGGCTGCGGGCGACCTGTTCCTCGAGATCGGGTTCAAGCCACACCCGCGCTTTCGCGTCGAAGGCGGCGACGTCTCGGTCGACCTCCCGATGGCGCCGTGGGAAGCGGCGCTCGGCGCGACCGTGGACGCGCCGACGCCCGAAGGCACGGTCCAGCTCAGCGTGCCGCCGAACTCTCGATCCGGACGCAAACTGCGCCTGAAGGGTCGCGGCCTGCCTGGCAAGACGCCGGGCGATCTCTACGTCGTGCTGCAGGTCGTCCTGCCGCCGGCCGACACGGCAGCCGCACGCGCCGCGTACGAGAGCCTGAGGCAGGCCTTCTCCGATTTCAACCCGCGCCGTTCCTGAGGACCTGGGAACAGGGTTTGCCGCGCGCTGTCCTCGCCAGGAGGGTCGAGCGGAGTGTCGAGGGTGGTGCCACGGTCCCGGCGGGTCATGATCTACGTGCTGAATACCGGCAACATGTACGGCACCGAGCGCATGGCCCTCGCCACGCTCGCAGGCTTGTCCGACTACGCCGAACGCGTGGTGTTCGCGCCACCGCCACCGCCCTCGTCCTCGTCCTCGTCCTCGTCCTCGTCCTCGTCCTAGGGATCGGTGCTCGAATCGGCTCGCGAGGCCGGTTACTCCGCCGTGCCGTACTGCACGCGGGCCGAGTTCGTGCGTGCGCTGCTGCCCTGGTTGCTGCGCTATCGGCACGTCGACATGATCGGCACCGGCGTGGCGCAGAGCTTCATCAGCTATGCGTTGTCGATGCTGCTCGCGGTGCGGCTCACGCAGCTCCACGTCGCGCACGGCGGAGCGGACGACTGGCAGTCCTACGGCCGGCTGCGCCGGCTGAACAGGATCCCGGTGAGGCTGATCGCGATCTCGGAGTTCGTGCGCGACAAGCTGATCGAGCATGGCCTGCGCAGGGATCGCGTCCGCGTGATCGAGAACTTCATCCTCGCCGAAGAGAACGGCGTTCCGACCCGACCGCCGTTCGATCCCTCGCAGCCCGGCGCGCTGCCCGTCGGCGTTCGCCACACCCGCGTCGCCGTGGTCTCGCGCATCGATCCCATCAAGCGCATCGACCTGCTCTTCGAGGCCGTCGCACGACCGGGCCTGGAGGATCTCGTGTTCGACGTCTACGGCACGGGCGCCGAGTTCGACACCTTGCGGATCGATCGTCGCGGCATCCGCAGATCTCCCTGCACGGCTTCGCCCCCGATGTTCCTTCCCGCCTGGCCGACGCCGACTTCCTGCTCCACCTGTGTCCCGAGGAGCCGTTCGGGCTGGTCGCCCTCGAGGCCTTTCTCGCCCGCGTCGTCGTGATCGTCCCGGACGCCGGCGGAGCGGGCTCGCTCGTCGAGGACGGCGTCACGGGGCTGCGCTTCCGCGCCAACGACGTCGACGATCTGCGCCGCGTGCTGCTGAAGGCGCGTCGCCTGAGCCCGGAAGCGCTGCAGCAGATGGTCGACCGTGCCAGCCAGGTGCTGCGCCGCCGCTTCTCCCCGGCCGAAGGCATGAAGCGGTATCGGGAGGCGCTCAGGCTCGAGAGCTGAAGCGGGGAGACGTTCGTCAAGCCCTGACACGCAGCTTGCGGGCCGGCGCCGGCACCGCCCGCGAAGGGCGGATCGGCACCCCCGCTTCGGCCTTCACCTCCTTCAGCACCACGCTCGAGCGGATGTGCGTCACGCCGGGCAGCTTGAACGCGGTGTCGTGCAGGAAGGCCTCGTAGCTCTTGATGTCCTCCACGAGCACCTTGATGCTGTAGTCGGCCCCGCCGGTCGTGCTGTAGCAGCTGACGATCTCGGGACAGTCGGCGACGGCGCGCTCGAACTCGCGCACCGTGTTCTCCGTGTGCTGCGTGAGGTTCAGCTCGGCGAGGACGCAGAGCGCGAGGCCGACGCGCTCGCGGTCGATCGACGCGCCGTAGCCGCGGATCACGCCGGCGGCCTCCATCTCCTTGACGCGCTTCCAGCAAGGCGTCGACGTCAGGCCGACGGCGGCGGCGAGCTGCTGCACGGTCTGGCGCGAATCGCGCTGCAGCTCGCCGAGGATGGCGCGGTCCTTGTCGTCGAGAACGTACACGGCGCGTATGGATTCAGTCGAGGAACAGGATTCTAGGAAAGGCCGGATACACGACCGACAAAGAAGCACATTCTCGTGCGGGCGACGTACTCTTGGCGACCCTGAGCCCGTGCTCGGAGGACCGTCATGCCCCATTCACTCGCCCGCGCCGACTACCGGCTCGCCGACAACCTCGCGGCGAGCCGGGGCGCCGTGTTCCTGACCGGCACGCAGGCGCTCATCCGCCTGCCCCTGATGCAGCGGGCTCTCGACGCCGCCCAGGGCCTGGCGACGCAGGGATTCATCAGCGGCTACCGCGGCTCGCCGCTCGGAATGGTCGATCAGCAGGCGTGGAAGGCCAAGCCGATGCTGGAGCAGGCAGGCGTGCGCTTCCTGCCGGCGATCAACGAGGAGCTCGGCGCCACGGCGGTGCTCGGCACCCAGCGCGTCGAGTCCGACCCGGAGCGCACCGCCGACGGCGTCTTCGCGATGTGGTACGGGAAGGGTCCGGGCGTCGACCGCGCTGGCGACGCGCTCAAGCACGGCAACGCCTACGGCTCGTCGCCGCACGGCGGCGTCTTGGTCGTGGCCGGGGACGACCACGGCTGCGTGTCCTCGTCGATGCCGCACCAGAGCGATGCGACGATGCAGTCGTGGCACATGCCGGTCGTGGCACCGGCGAACGTCGCCGAGTACCTGGAGTTCGGCCTCTACGGCTGGGCGCTGTCGCGCTTCTCGGGCAACTGGGTGGGCCTGACCGCGCTCTCGGAGGTCGTCGAGAGCGGCTCGACCGTGGACCTCGACATCACGAACGAACGGGTGGCGGCGTGGAACGGCGCGGCGGAAGTCGAGGCGGCGACCGGCTACGTGCGGCCGGACGACGGCCTGCACTACCGCTGGCCCGACCTGCCCTCGTTGAGGATCGAGGCCCGACTGCACGCCAAGCTCGATGCGGTGCGGGCCTTCGCCCGGGTGAACGCGATCGACCGCGAGATCGTCGCCTCGCCGCGCGCGACCGTCGGCATCGTCACCTGCGGCAAGGCGCATTTCGACCTGCTCGAGGTGTTCCGTCGCCTCGACATCCCGCTCGAGGCCCTCGCCGCGGCGGGCGTGCGGCTCTACAAGGTCGGGCTCGCCTACCCGCTCGAGCCGACGCGGCTCGAGGCCTTCGCGAGCGGCCTCGACGAGATCCTGGTCGTCGAGGAAAAGGCCGGCCTGGTCGAGCAGCAGCTGCGCGACCTCTTCTACAACCGGCCCGTGCGGCCGACGATCGTCGGCAAGCGCGACGCCGGAGGCAAGCCGTTCGTCTCGGAGCTCGGCGAGCTGCGGCCGTCGCGCCTGATCGAGCTCGTTGCCGGCTGGCTGGCGCAGCGCTTCCCGGCGCTCGACCGGCGCTCGCTGGTCGTCGACTTCACCGTCCCCGAGCTGCTCGCCAACGCCGGCGACGCCGTCAAGCGCGTCCCGTACTTCTGCGCCGGCTGCCCGCACAACACGTCGACCAAGGTGCCGGAGGGCTCGCGCGCGCAGGCCGGCATCGGCTGCCACTTCATGGCCTCGTGGATGGACCGTGACACCGAGGGCCTGATCCAGATGGGCGGCGAGGGCGTCGACTGGGTGTCGCATGCGATGTTCACGAAGGTGCCGCACGTCTTCCAGAACCTGGGCGACGGCACCTACTACCACTCCGGCTACCTGGCGGTGCGCCAGGCGATCGCCGCCGGCACGAACATCACCTACAAGATCCTCTTCAACGACGCCGTGGCGATGACCGGCGGCCAGCCGGTCGACGGCACGATCACCGTCGACGCGATCGCGCGCCAGGTCGAGGCCGAAGGCGCTACGAAGGTCGTCGTGCTCTCCGACGACATCGCCAAGTACGACGCCATCCGCGCCAGGTTCCCGGCCGGCACCGAGTTCCACGGCCGCGACGAGCTCGATGCCGTGCAGCGGCGCCTGCGCGAGATGAAGGGCGTGACCATCCTCATCTACGAGCAGACCTGCGCCGCCGAGAAGCGGCGCCGGCGCAAAAAAGGCGAGCTCGTCGACCCCGCGCGCCGGCTCTTCATCAACGAACGCGTCTGCGAAGGTTGCGGCGACTGCTCGGTGCAGTCGAACTGCGTGGCCGTGCTGCCGCTCGAGACGGAGCTGGGCAGGAAGCGCAAGATCGACCAGTCGAGCTGCAACAAGGACTACTCCTGCGCGAAGGGCTTCTGCCCGAGCTTCGTCGGCGTCGTCGGCGGGCGACCGCGCAAGCGCGCCGGCGCCCTCGGCGGTTCCGGCGCAGAGCGCTTCTCCGCCCTCGTCGCCGCCTTGCCTCAGCCGCCGGCGCATGCCTGGACTGGGCCGTACGACCTGCTCGTGACCGGCGTCGGCGGCACCGGCGTGGTGACGGTCGGTGCGCTGATCGCGATGGCGGCGCACCTGGAAGGCCACTCGGCCAGCGTTCTCGATTTCATGGGGTTCGCGCAGAAGGGCGGCTCGGTGCTGTCGTTCGTTCGCCTGGCCCGCGACGCGGCCGCGCTGAACCAGGTGCGCATCGATGCGCAGCAGGCCGACGCCGTGCTGGCCTGCGACGTCGTCGTCGCCGCCTCGGCCGATGCGCTGCAGACGGTGCGCCGCGGCCGCACGCGCGTGCTCGCCAACACGCACGAGATCCCGGTCGCCGAGTCGCTGTCGAACCCCGACGCGAGCCTGCGCGTCGATGCGCTGCTCGAGAAGATCGAGTTCGCCGCGGGTGCGGAGCGGGTCGAGACGATGGACGCGCAGTCGCTCGCCGAGGATTTCCTCGGCGACACGATCGCCTCCAACATCATCGCCATGGGCATGGCCTGGCAGCGCGGGCTGGTGCCGGTCGGCCTCGCGGCGATCCAGCGGGCGATCGAGCTGAACGGCGTCGCCGTCGCCACCAACCAGCTCGCGTTCTCGCTCGGCCGGCTCGCCGCGGCCGACCCGCGGGGCGCGCGCGCCCTGCTCGACGAGCCGGGCCCGGCCGAGCCCCGAGGCGAGAGCCTCGACGAACTGATCGAGCGCTCGAGCGCTTTCCTCGCCGCCTACCAGAGCGAAGCCTATGCGCAGCGCTACCGCGCCCTGGTGGCGCGGGTCCGTGCCCGGGAGTCCGCGCTGGCCGCATTCGGCGCCGACCTGCCGCTCACGCGCGCCGTCGCCGAGCAGATGCGCAAGCTCATGGCCTACAAGGACGAGTACGAAGTGGCGCGGCTCTACACGGACGGCGACTTCGAGAAGAAGCTGCACGAGCAGTTCGAGGGGGAGGCCATCCGGCTCGAGTTCTACATGGCGCCGCCGGCGCTGGTGAAGCCGCGGGGCGGCCGAGCGCCGGCACCGAAGAAGGTTCGCTTCGGGCCCTGGCTGTTCCCGCTGCTCAAGGTGCTGGCACGTGGCAAGGCGTTGCGCGGCACGCCCTTCGATCCGTTCGGGCGCAGCGACGAACGCCGTCTCGAGCGCCGCCTGATCGACGAGTACGAGACTCGCATCGACGAGCTGCTGGCCGGTCTGTCGGTCGAGAAGCTGGCGGTCGCGACCGCCATCGCTGCCGTGCCGGCTTCGATCCGCGGCTACGGCCACGTCAAGCAGGCGAGCCTGGCGATCGCTCGCGCCCGCGAGCGCGAGCTGCTCAGCCGCTTCGATCCGGATCGCTATCCGCGTCCGACGGGCACGGCGGTCGCAGGGCAGTTCCGGGGCATCCCGGTCACCTCGGCCTGAGGCCGGAGGCGCACGCGTCTGCACGGACGACGCAGGCCCTTGCGCCTGTCGCGCTGCTACACTTTTGCGATGGTCACGTCGTGCACGCTCGCCACCGGGTCGTCAGGCCGGGGAGCCTGGCTATGGCGAAGGGGCCCATCGCTCGCGAGAAGCTGAGAGCACGCTTCCGGCTCCGGCGCTTTCGGCGCCGGCCCGCACCCAGACGTTGAGACCTCGCCCGCACGGACGAGGCATGCGATGACCGAACTCGAGTTCAAGAGCCTGGCCCTGCAGGGCTACAACCGCATCCCCCTGATCGCCGAGGCCTTCGCCGACCTCGAGACGCCGCTGTCGCTGTACCTGAAGCTGGCCCACGCCGGCAGCACGGCGGATCGCGGCCACAGCTTCCTGCTCGAGTCGGTGGTGGGCGGGGAGCGATTCGGGCGCTACTCCTTCATCGGCTTGCCCGCACGCACCTGGCTGCGCGCGACCGGGTTCCGGACCGAGGTATTGACCGATGGGAAGGTGGTGGAGTCAGCCGACGGCAATCCGCTCGATTTCGTCACCGCCTACCAGCGCCGATTCAAGGTGGCGCTGCGCCCTGGCCTGCCGCGCTTCTGCGGCGGCCTCGCCGGCTACTTTGGCTACGACGCAATCCGCTACATCGAGCCGAAGCTCGCGGCGTCCGCTGCCGCGCGGCCGCTGCCCGACCCGATCGGCACGCCCGACATCCTCCTCGTGCAGTGCGAGGAAGTCGCCGTCATCGACAACCTGTCGGGGCGGCTGTACCTCATCGTCTACGCCGACCCGGGGGTGCCGGAGGCCTTCGCCAAGGCGCGTCGGCGCCTGCTCGAGCTCACCGACCGGCTGAAGGCGAGCGTCGCCGCCCCGCCTGTCGAGCGCGGCCCGGCCCAGCCGGTGCGGCGCGAGTTCGCGAAGGCCGACTTCCTGGCCGCGGTCGCGCGTGCCAAGGAGTACATCGCGGCCGGCGACGTCATGCAGGTGCAGATCGGCCAGCGGCTGGCCAGGCGGTACCAGGAGTCGCCGCTCAGCCTCTACCGAGCCCTTCGATCGCTGAACCCGTCGCCCTACATGTACTACTACGACATGGGCGACTTCCACATCGTCGGCGCCTCGCCCGAGATCCTGGTCCGCCGCGAGGCCGGCGACGGCGGCGACAAGGTGACGATCCGTCCGTTGGCCGGAACGCGGCCGCGCGGCGCGACGCCCGAGCGCGACCGCGCCCTCGAGGCCGAGCTGAGGGCGGACCCGAAGGAGCGCGCCGAGCACGTGATGCTGATCGACCTCGCCCGCAACGACATCGGCCGCATCGCACGCACCGGAACGGTCCAGGTGACCGAGGCGTTCGCCGTCGAGCGCTACTCGCACGTGATGCACATCGTCAGCAATGTCGAGGGCCTGCTGCGCGACGACATGAGCAACCTCGACGTGCTGAAGGCGGCCTTCCCGGCCGGCACCCTGACCGGGGCGCCGAAGATCCGCGCCATGGAGCTGATCGACGAGCTCGAGCCGGTCAAGCGCGGCGTGTACGGCGGCGCCTGCGGCTATCTCAGCTTCGCCGGCGACATGGACGTCGCGATCGCCATCCGCACCGGGATCGTCAAGGACGGCACGCTCTACGTGCAGGCGTCGGCCGGGGTGGTCGCGGACTCGGTGCCGGAGCTCGAATGGCAGGAGACCGAGGCGAAGGCCAGGGCCCTGCTGCGCGCCGCCGAGCTGGTCGAGGAGGGCTTCTGATGGACGCCCGGACCGAGCGCCCGGACGCCCCAGCGGCTCAGAAGAGGCCGGGCGAGAGCGCGCCGACGACGCCGGCGCCGAGCGCGAGGACCCAGCGCACGAGATCGTGGCGAGCCAGCGCGACGCCGCGCGACGTGGTCAGCTGCGCCAGCGCGCAGACCGTGCCGGCACAGGCGGCGGTGACGAAGACGAAGGCGGCGACGACGGTGGCGGGACCGGCCGCCGCCTGGGCGGCCATGGCGGCGACGACGTGCCCGAACAACAGGCCGGCGGCGAGGGCCACCGCGGTCGTGCCATCGCTGCGCTTGCGCGATGTCGGGCGTGCAGGTTCGTTCATCGGAGGGACGGCGGTGCCAAGGCCGCGGATGTTCGCTGCGCCGGCACCTGCGTGCCTGGAATACGGTGCCGCGACACGCGCAAAGGCGGCGCTCGCGTGGAGCTTGTCACGGGGCCCGGCATGCTGCTGATGATCGACAACTACGACAGCTTCACCTTCAACCTGGTGCAGTACCTGGGCGAGCTGGGCGAGGACGTCAGGGTGGTCCGCAACGACGCCATCGACGTCGAGGGCATCGGCGGCCTGCGGCCCGACGCGCTGGTCCTGTCGCCGGGACCCTGCACGCCGGCGGAGGCGGGGGTCTGCGTTCCGGCCATCGAGGCCTTCGCCGGCGGCCTGCCGATCCTCGGCGTGTGTCTCGGCCACCAGGCGATCGGCGCCGCGCTCGGCGGCCGCATCGTCCGCGCCGGCCGGCTCATGCACGGCAAGACCGACGTGATCAGCCACGACGGCCAAGGCGTCTACGCGAACCTGCCGGCGCGCTTCGAGGTCATCCGCTACCACTCGCTGGCAATCGAGCGCGAGACGCTGCCGGAGGCGCTCGAGGTGACGTCGACGGCCAGCGACGGCGAGATCATGGGCGTCCGCCACCGCGCGCTGGCGGCGACGAAGACGCCGCTCGAGGGCGTGCAGTTCCACCCCGAGTCCATCCTCACCGAGCACGGCCGGGCCATGCTGCGCAATTTCCTGGAGCTCCGATGAACGCACCGATCGATCTGCGCAGCGACACCGTCACGCGCCCGACGGCGGCCATGCGTGCGGCGATGGCCGCCGCCGATGTCGGCGACGACGTCTTCGGCGACGACCCGACCGTCAACGCGCTGCAGGAAAAGATCGCCGGCCTGCTCGGCAAGGAGGCGGCGCTGTTCATGGCCAGCGGAACGCAGAGCAACCTGGTGGCGATCATGAGCCACTGCGGCCGTGGCGACGAGTACATCGTCGGTCAGCTGGCGCACACCTACCGCTGGGAAGGCGGCGGTGCGGCGGCGCTCGGCAGCGTGCAGCCGCAGCCGCTCGAGCACGCGGCCGACGGCTCGCTGCCGCTCGCCGCCATCGAGGCCGCGATCAAGCCCGACGACGCCCACTACGCGAGGAGCCGCCTGTTGTGCCTCGAGAACACGCTGGGCGGCAAGGTGATGGCGCAGGCCTACCTCGACGACGCCTGCATGCTGGCGCACCGCCGCGGCCTGTCGACGCACCTCGACGGGGCGCGGCTCTTCAACGCCGCGGTCAGCCTCGGGGGCGGCGACGCACGCGACGCGGCCCGGCGCATCGCCGCGCCTTTCGAGAGCGTTTCGGTCTGCTTCTCGAAGGGGCTCGGGGCCCCGGTCGGCTCGGCGCTCGTCGGCTCGCGCGACTTCATCCGGCGCGCGCATCGCTGGCGCAAGATGGTCGGCGGCGGCATGCGCCAGGCCGGTGTCGTCGCCGCGGCAGCGAGCCATGCGCTCGACCACCACGTCGACCGGCTCGCCGACGACCACGCCCTGGCGGCTCGCCTCGCCACCGGCCTCGCGGGGCTGCCGGGCCTCACGGTCGAGCCGCCGCACACCAACATCGTCTTCGCCGACCTGAAGAGCGAGCGCGCGCCGGGCCTCCTGGCGCACCTCAAATCGCGCGGCGTGCTGGCGACCGGGCTCTACCGCCTGCGCTTCGTCACCCACCTCGACATCGATGCCGCGGGCGTCGACCGGGCGATCGCGGCGATGCGCGACTACCTTCAACCCTGAGACGAGCCCGACCATGGCCATCAGCAACCTCGACGCGCTTGCCCGCACCATCGACCACCGCGAGATCTTCCACGACGAGATGCTGTCGCTGGTGCGACGCATCATGAGCGGCGAGATGTCGCCGGTGATGATGGCGGCGGTGCTCGTCGGCCTTCGCGTCAAGAAGGAGACCATCGGCGAGATCACGGCCGCGGCGCAGGTGATGCGCGAGTTCGCGACCAAGGTCGAGGTCACGGACCGCAAGCACCTGGTGGACATTGTCGGCACCGGCGGCGACGGCTCGCACACCTTCAACATCTCGACCTGCAGCATGTTCGTCGCCGCGGCGTGCGGAGCCCGCGTCAGCAAGCACGGCAACCGGAGCGTGTCGAGCAAGTCGGGCAGCGCGGACGTGCTGGAGGCGCTTGGCCTGCCGCTGGACCTGAGCCCGCAGCAGATCGCCGCCTCGATCGAGGCCACCGGCATCGGCTTCATGTTCGCGCCGAACCACCATCCGGCGATGAAGAACGTGGCTCCGGTGCGCCGCGAGCTCGGCGTGCGGACCATCTTCAACATCCTCGGGCCCCTGACCAACCCGGCCGAGGCGCCGAACATCCTGATGGGCGTGTTCCACCCCGACCTGGTCGGCATCCAGGTTCGCGCGCTGCAGCGGCTCGGCGCCGAGCACGCCGTCGTGGTCTACGGCCGCGACGGCATGGACGAGGTCTCGCTCGGCGCGGCGACGATGGTCGGCGAGCTGAAGGACGGCGAGATCCTCGAGTACGACATTCACCCGGAGGACTTCGGCATGACGATGTCCAGCAACCGGTCGCTTCGCGTCGAGACGCCGGCGCAGTCGAAGGCGATGCTGGAGTCCGTCCTCGCCGACGAGCCCGGGCCGGCGCGGGACATCGTTGTCTTCAACGCCGCCGCCGCGCTGTACGCAGCCAATCTCGTGCCCGGCCTGGCGGAGGGCGTGAGCGTCGCGCGGGCTGCGATCGCGGACGGCCGGGCCCGGGCCAAGCTCGACGAGTTCATCGGCTTCGCGCGGCGACAGAAGGGCGCGACGGCGTGAGCGACATCCTGCGTCGGATCGTCGAGGTCAAGCGGGAGGAAGTCGCCGCCGGGCGTACCCGGCGCGACCTGGTCTCCTTGCGCCGCGAGGCCGAGGATGCCGAGCGCGCGCGCGACTTCGCCGGCGCGATCTGCGGGCGCGCCGAGCGCGGCCATGTCGCGGTGATCGCCGAGATCAAGAAGGCCAGCCC
>DATAGP010000054.1:0-52759 GCA_036263655.1 Caldimonas sp.
GGAGCGTCCAGGTCGCGCCGCCCGGGCCGGCCTTGCCGTCGTAGCGCGCGCCGATGTCGAAGCGCGTCCAGCTCGGGATGCGGGCACTGTTGTCCGGAAGCACTTCGCGCGCGCTCTCGTGCACGGCGGCGCCATGAAGGCGCAGACCGGGCAACGCGGCGATCCGGTGCTCGGCCTGCAGGCGCGCGGTGACGGCGGGCACGTTGGTCGGCCGCTTGCCGTCGAGCGACGGATCGCCTGGCACCTCGACGCGCGCGCGCAGCCATTGCGCGCCGACGCGCAGAGTCCATGCCGGGCTGCTCCACGCCAGGTTGCCCTCGACCCCCTTGTGCCGCTGATTGCCGATCAGCCCGCGCGTGCACTGCACCTCGCCGCACGGGCCGCCAAGGGCGATGTCGCCGAAGAGCGGCCGGCGGATGTCGAAGGCCGCCGCGCTCCACTCCGTGCGCTCGGCGCCGCCCTTGATGCCGATCTCGACCTGCCGGCTCTCGGCCGCAGGCAGGGCCTGGCCGGCGTTCGTGTAGCGCGGGGTCGGTGGCGTGCCGGCGTCGAGCGGCACGTTCGGGACGACGTCGCTCTCGACGCCCTTGCCCCAGCTCACGTAGACGAGCTGGCCGCGTCCGAGCGTCCGGCTGAGCGCGGCGAAGGGCGTGGTGAACGACTGCTCGAACCGCGTTCCCGGCGAGCCGTCGGTCGGAATCGCGCTTCGGTCGAGCCGCGTGTGGCGGGCGCCGAGCCAGGCCGTCGTGCCCCGGCCGAAGGCGATGGCGTCGCGCACCGAAAGCTCGGTCGAGCGCTCGTCGCGGTTCGTGTTCGGCGTCGTGAGGTCCGGTGCCGGCGGGGTCACGAGCGTGCCCTCGACGTTGCCGGTGCCGGCGAAGTTGAAGGCCTGGTGCTGGAAGCGGTTGCGCACGACCGTGCGCTGCACGCCGACGCTGAACTCGTGCGCGAGCGCGCCGGTCCTGGCCTGGCCGTGCAGCGACAGGTCGAGCGTGCTGCTGCGCCGGCGCTCGTTCTCGCTGCGGAAGTCGTACAGGTCGAAGCTGCCGTCGGGGCAGTAGCGGTCGAAGTAGGAGGTGCCGTCAGGCGGCGGGTTCGGGTCCGTGCATCCGAACGGAAAGGCGATGCGGTCGTCGGTTCGCAGCCGTTGCGTCAGCCCGTGCGCGACCACGCGCCAGCGGTCGCCGAGCTTGTGCGTGACGCGCAGCGACGCCGTCGTGGCGTCGAACACCACCGGCAGCGACCAGGGCTGGTTGTTGAGGCTGAGGCGCGGGTCGGCCGGCCGCGGCACGGTATCGCCGAGCAGGCTGTAGCCGGGCACGCTCGGCTGCGAGCGGCGGCTGGTCTCGACCTCGGCCTCGACGAGCGTCGACGGCGCCGCGCGCCACTCGCCGGCGAGGGCGAGCACGTGGCGGTGGCCGCGCGTGTCGCGCACCAGCGGGTCCAGCCGCTCGGCGCCGGCGTTGAGGCGCAGGCCGAAGGCCTCGTCGGGCCCGAAGCGCTGGCTCAGCTCGACCGCGCCGAGCACGCTGCCGCGCTGCCGCCATTCCAGGAACGCGGAGCGCACGGGCACGTCGGCCGGCCGCTTGACGATCACGTCGACCAGGCCGCCCGGCGCGCTCGTGCCCGCCTGCAGCCCGCTCAGCCCCTTGAGGATGTCGACGCGCGCCTTGTTCTCGAGCGGGATCGAGGTCTCGGCATTGATCGGCAGGCCGTCCCGGCGAAAGTTGAAGCGGTTGTCGATGACGAAGCCGCGCACCGTGAAGTAGTCGATGTAGCCCTCGGTGTTGTAGGCCGAGGTCACCGAGGCATCGAAGCGGGTCAGGTCGGCGAGGCGACGCGCGCCGGCGTCGCGGATCTGCTCTGCATCGATCGTCGTCGCCTGCAGCGGTGCGCTCGCCAGCGGCGCATCGCCCCAGCCCGCCACGCTCGCTGTCGGCGGCGACTTGCCGGTGATGAGCACCGGGGCGAGCGTGGCCGGCGCTGCCGCCGAAGCCGAAGCCGATGCCGCAGCCGAGGCGGCCGCCGCGGGCGGTGCCGGACTTCGCGCCGGCTCGCCCTGCGCATGGGCGGCGAACGGTTGGAGCCATGCCGGCGCGAGCGCCAGCGAGAGGGCACGGACGATCGCCGTGCGCTGGGGATTGCGTGTCATGGTGGCCATCGCCTTTTCGATGGCAGGTCGCTGGGCCGATGGCGCCGGCGGGCGCCGGCTCGGCTTGCTTCCCTGCGCGAGGATTACCTCAGTCAGGTTCGAAGGGACTCTCTCAGTCGGCCTGCGAAGACGAGGCTTCGCGGGCCAACACCCCTAGCGGATTGCGGCGCGGCCGGAGCTGCGTCGCGGGCGGATTATCTCAGACCGTGCTCGACGCCGAGCAGCCGGTGCAGCAGCGCGCTCGTCGTCGTGTACTGCAGCGGCAAGGCGCGTTCCGGGTGGACGCGCTCGGCGATGGCGAAGGCCGCGAGCGTGGCTTCATGGAAGCCGCAGACGATGAGCTTGCGCTTGCCCGGATAGGCGTTGCAGTCGCCGACGGCGTAGATGCCAGGCGTCGAGGTCTCGAAGCGCTCGGTGTCGACGACCACCTGCTTCTTCTCGAGGGCCAGGCCCCAGTCGGCGATCGGCCCGAGCTTCGGGCTCCAGCCGAGCAGGACGAAGAGTGCGTCGAGCGGCAGCGTGTGCGTGCCGCCGTCGCTGCCGAGGAGCGACAGGCCGGTGAGCGTTCCCCCGCTCTCGACGATCGCTTCCGGCTGGCCGGCGACGAAGGCGATGCGACCGGTCGCGCGCAGGGCGCGCAGGCGGGCGAGGTCGTCCTCGGGCGCGTCGAAGTCGTCGCGCCGGTGCACGAGCGTGACACCGGCGCCCTTGGCCGCGCCATCGCTCGCCGCGGAGATCGCCGCCGTCACGGCCGCTTCGCCGTGGCCGACGATCACGAGCTGCCGGTTCGCGAATTCGTGCAGCGTCGCCGTGTGCTCGAACAGCTGCTTGCCTCGGTAGGCGTCGAGTCCCGGCACCTTCAGCCGGCGCGGCTGGAACGAGCCGACCCCGCCGGCGACCACGACCGCCTTGGCGACGAAGCGCGTGCCGCTCGACGTGGCGACGTCGAAGCGCCCGTCCTCGCGCGGCCTGACCTCGGTCACCTGCTGCTCGAGATGAAAGCCTGCCCCGAAGGGCTGGATCTGCTGGAGCAGGCGCTCGACCAGCTCGCGCCCGGTGGCGTACGGCAGGGCGGGGATGTCGTAGATCGGCTTGTCGGCGTAGAGCTCGAGGCACTGGCCGCCGGCGTGCGGGAGGGAATCGACGACGTGGGCGCGGACCTCCTGCAGCCCGAGCTCGAACACCTGGAAGAGCCCGACCGGGCCCGCGCCGACGATCAGCGCATCGGTGTCGATCGCTCCATCGACGGCGAGCGCAGCGGTCGCCATGGGGACGCGCCGGCTAGCGGACCAGCTGATCGAGCTTGCCCGTCTTGTCCTTCCACTCGTCGGCGTCGGGCAGCGCGGGCTTGCGCCGCGTGATGCTCGGCCAGCCCTTGGCGAGCTCGGCGTTCAGCTTGATCATGTGCTGCTGCTCGCCGGGGACGTCTTCCTCGGGAACGATGGCGTTGACCGGGCACTCGGGGATGCAGACGGCGCAGTCGATGCACTCGTCCGGATCGATCGTCAGGAAGTTTGGGCCTTCACGGAAGCAGTCGACCGGGCAGACGTCGACGCAGTCGGTGTACTTGCAGCGGATGCACGATTCGAGGACGACGTGGGTCATGGCGCGGAGGTCGGTGGCGCGCCAGGCCGGCAGGCGCAGGAACGAGTCAGGCGGGAATTTTACGGCCTCGATGCACCGGGGCAGGGCGCTCGACCGCGGCTGCCGCGCCGGCAGCAAGGTCGCTGCCGAGGGTGCGGCCGGCGAGCGGCGCCGCGCCGACGCCGATCGTGACCACGGTCGGGCGGCCGGAGTGGAGCACGGTCGCATCGCCGAGCGTCGCGACGGTGTGGTCGCTGCCCAGCTCGTCGGGCCAGCCGGCACGCGACACGGCCAGCGCCGGCGTGTCGGCCGGCCAGCCGGCGGCGAGCAGGCGGCGGCCGAGGGCGGCCAGCTGCTTGCCGGCCATGTAGAAGACCTCCGTCTCGGCATGCCGGCCGGCGACGAGGCCGGCGTCGTGCGTCATCGCCGTCGCCAGGCTGACGCTGCGGCCGCTGCCGCGCCGCGTCAGCGGCCGCTGCATCGCGGCGGCGGCGGCGAGGGCCGCCGTCACGCCAGGGACGACCTCGCTCTCGATGCCGGCAGCAGCCAGCGCGTCGAGCTCTTCCTCGAGGCGGCCGAAGACGCTCGGGTCACCGCCCTTGAGGCGGACGACGCGCTTGCCGCGGTGGCCGGCGTGCTCCACGAGCAAGGCGTTGATCGCCGCCTGCTCGGTGGCCTCGGCGCCGCCGCTCGACACGTGCGGCAGCCGGCGCAGGCCGCGCTTGCCGACGTCGATCCAGCGGGCGTCCGGCGCCAGGGCACGCAGGGCGGGATCGGACAGCGAATCGAAGAGCACGACCTCGGCCGCGCGCAGGCGCTCGGCGCCGCGCAGGGTGATGAGGTCGGCCTCGCCGGGGCCGGCGCCGACGAACGCCACGCGGCCGCGCGTGGTCGGCTTCATGGCGCCCGGCCGGCGCGGGCGAAGAGCGGCCGCGGCTCGTTCACGTCGGCCTGGTAGTGGCCGTTGGGGAAGAAGGCGAGGGCGCGCTCGGCGACGGCCTGCGACTGGTCGGGCCGCAGGGCGACGGCATCGAAGCCGGTGCGCTCGAGCAGCGGCAGCATGTCGGCGAGCACCTCGCCAGTCGCGCGGATCTCGCCGCGGTAGCGCAAGCGCGCACGCAGCAGGCGCGCCTGGCTGTAGGCGCGCCCGTCGACCCACTTCGGGAAGCGCAGCGCGATCATCGCGAAGCGCGACACGTCGTCGGCGACGGTCTCGACGTCGGCGTCGTTGGGCAGCACCAGGCCGATCGGGACGTCCGCGGGCCAGGCGCCCTTGACCGCCTGCCACTGCACGGGCGAGAGCAGCCGATGCCGCTCGACCCTCGGCGCGGCGACGACCCGGTCGTCGGCGGGCACCTCGCGCCAGGGGTCGCTGGCCGGGTCGACGAAGCTCATCTCGCGCATGGCTGCTGCCTCAGGCATGGACCGCCGTCGAGCGCCGCACCGCGTTGGCCGCCGCCTTGAACGGCTCGAGGCCGACGCGCCGCACGGTGTGGATGAAGCGCTCGGCGGTGCTGCGGCGCTCGGCGCGGTAGGTCTCGATCACCGCCTCGACGACGTCGGGCACCTCGTCGGCCGCGAACGAGGGGCCGATCACCTTGCCCGGTACCGAGGCGCCGCTCAGGGTCGAGCCGTCGGCGCCGCCGAGCGAGACCTGGTACCACTCCTTGCCGTCCTTGTCGACGCCGAGGATGCCGATGTGGCCGCTGTGGTGGTGGCCGCAGGAGTTGATGCAGCCGCTGATGTGCAGGTCGATGTCGCCGATGTCGTGCAGCTCGTCGAGGTCGTCGAAGCGCTCGGTCAGCGCGGCGGCGATCGGGATCGAGCGCGCATTGGCCAGCGCGCACACGTCGCCGCCGGGGCAGGCGATCATGTCCGTGAGGGTGCCGATGTTCGGCGTCGCGAAGCCGGCCTCGCGCGCCGCCAGCCAGAGCGCCGGCAGGTCGCTGGCACGGACCCACGGCAGGACGAGGTTCTGGTCGTGCGAGACGCGCGCCTCGCCGGCGCTGAAGCGATCGGCGAGGTCGGCGGCCAGGTCCATCTGCTCGGCCGAGGCGTCGCCCGGCGCCTGGCCGGCGCGCTTCAGCGACAGCGTCACGGCGCGGTAGCCGGCGAGCTGGTGCGGGTGGACGTTGCGCTCGAGCCAGCGCGCGTAGGCGGCCGGCCGCGAGCAGGGCGCCTCGGTGGCCGGCGTCTCGATCGGCGCGACGCCCTCGGGCAGCCGGAAATGCGCCGAGACGCGGGCCAGCTCGGCCTCGGTGATGCGGTGCTCGGAGCCCGCGAGGTCGCGCTCGAGGATGTCGCGGTACTCGGCGTTCACGGCGTCGACGAACTTCTGCCCCTCGGCCTTGACGAGGATCTTGATCCGCGCCTTGTAGATGTTGTCGCGCCGGCCGTAGCGGTTGTAGACGCGGACGATCGCCTCGATGAAGACCAGGATGTCCTGCCATGGCAGGAAGTCGCGCACGACCGTGGCGATGATCGGCGTGCGGCCCATGCCGCCGCCGACGCGCACCTCGAAGCCGACCTCGCCGGCCTCGTCCTTCTTCAGCTGCAGGCCGATGTCGTGCCAGCCGATCGCGGCACGATCCTCGAGCGCGCCGCTGACCGCGATCTTGAACTTGCGCGGCAGGAAGGCGAACTCCGGGTGCAGCGTGCTCCACTGGCGCAGGATCTCGCAGTAGGGGCGGGGGTCGACGATCTCGTCGGCAGCGACGCCGGCGAAGGCGTCGCTCGTGATGTTGCGGATGCAGTTGCCGCTGGTCTGGATGCCGTGCATGTCGACGCCGGCGAGCAGCTCCATGACGTCGGCGGCGTCCGGCAGGGCGATCCAGTTGAACTGGCAGTTCTGCCGCGTCGTGAAGTGGCCGAAGCCGCCCTGGCCCGGATACGGCCCGTCGGCGCGTCCGTCGTAATCGCGGGTGATGCGCGCCAGCGCGCGCAGCTGCGGCGAGCTGAGGCCGCCGTACGGCACGGCGATGCGCAGCATCGGCGCGTGCCGCTGCACGTACCAGCCATTCTGCAGGCGCAGGGCGCGAAACTCGTCGTCGCCGAGCTCGCCGGCGAGGTGACGCTGCAATTGGTCGCGGAACTGCGCTGCGCGCTGATGCACGAAGCTGCGGTCGAAGTCGGTGTATCGGTACATTTGGCAGCGGGCGAGTCTAGGGACGCGCCTTGTTCTTGCGAACCAACGAATCGTCAGTCGCATATGCAGTCGAGGCATAAGGAGGAAGTCCCGCCGGGGGAGAGCGGCTGGCCGACGCGGCGCGACGTCCTGCGCACCCTCATCGCCGGGTGGGGCGCGGCCGGCGGTGCGCTGGCGCTGGGGGGCTGTGCGAGCAGGCCGCCTACCGGTCCTGCGGCAGCCCCGGCCGCGACGCTGCCCACGCCGTCGCCAGCACCGCCGGCACCGCCGGCACCGCCACGGCGACCGCGCATCGGCCTGGCCCTCGGCGGCGGTGCGGCACGCGGCTTCGCCCACATCGGCGTCATCCAGGCATTGGAGGAGAACGGTCTGGTGCCCGATCTCGTCGTCGGCACCTCGGCCGGCAGCCTCGTGGCCGCGCTCTACGCCTCGGGCAAGGGCGGCCGCGAGCTGGCGAGCATCGCCGACGCCATGGACGAAACCGCCTTCGCCGACTGGTCGTACCCCGGACGGGGCCTGATCCGCGGCGAGGCGCTGGCCAAGTTCGTCCGCGAGAAGACGAACCGCCGCAACATCGAGCAGATGCGCATGCCCCTCGGCATCGCCGCCACCGACCTCGACAGCGGCGCGGCGATCCTCTTCCGCAGCGGCGACACCGGCACGGCGGTCCGTGCCTCGAGCGCCGTGCCGGCGGTCTTCCAGCCGGTGAAGATCGGCAAGCGCGAGTACGTCGACGGCGGCCTCACCGCGCCGATTCCCGTGCACCACGCCCGTCAGATGGGTGCCGAGTTCGTGATCGCCGTCGACATCTCGGCCGTGCCCGAGGGCAACCCGACGGGCGACGCGGCGCGCATGCTCATGCAGACCTTCGCGATCATGGGTCGTGGCCTGAAGAACCACGAGCTGCGCGAGGCCGACGTCGTCGTGCAGCCGGCGCTGGCCGCCGTGGCAGGCACCGACTTCTCGACCCGGCGCCAGTCCATCCGCGCCGGACGCGAGGCCGCCCTGGCGCAGCTCATCGAGCTGCGCGCCCGGCTCGCCGCCAAGACGCACTGAAAAGGAAAGGCGCGCCGGCGGGAAAAACAAAAAGCCCGGACGGATCCGGGCTTCGAAGGCACCGGGAGGCACCCGGCGCTGGCTGCAGCAGTGCCGTCGCTCACGCGGCGGCATCGGCGTTGCGGTCGCTCAGGCGGCGACGCGCTTGCCCTTGCTGGCGGCTTGCGTGGCGCGCACAGCGGTCGACGAGACGGCCTGGAAGTTGGCATCGGCCACTTCGGCGGCTTGCTTGACGGCCTTCTGCATGCTCTCGAACGCGTTGTTCGCGGCGGCGACGCCGGACTTCACGAGGGCGACGGCGTTCTCGGTGCCGGCCGGGGCGTTCTTCACCGCGTTGTCGATCACCGCCATGAACTTGGCCTGGGCGTCGGCGCCGGTCGACTCGGCGACCTTGGTCACCTCGGCGCCGGTGCTGGCAGCGATCTCGTACAGGTGGCGGCTGTAGGCGGCGACCTTTTCGGCGGCCGGCTGGAGCAGGCTGGTCTGCAGCGCGAGCAGCTCTTGCGCGTCCTTGACGGACAGCACGGCCTGCGTGGTGTCGGCGGCTTCGACCATGGCGGCCTTGGCGACCTGGACGTTCAGCTCGATCAGCTTTTCCATGCCTTCGAAGGCCTTGCTGGTCAGGCCGAAGAGCGTCTCGACGTTGGCCTTGTGGGAAGTCATCAGTTGTTCGACGGTCATCATTTGAAAGTCTCCTGGACGTAGTGGGTGGGCTGGGAATCAGCGCTTGATGCTGCACTGCAACATGAACGAATTGTAGAGGTAAACCCGGACATTGCAAGCCCCTTTTGCTGCGCCGCAGCACTCTAGGCGCGGCGACCTAGAAGCGGAGACAATCCGCGCCGATGAGCTCCGCCGCGCCACATGCTCGCCCGCAGCCGTGGCCGCGGTCCGCCTACCGCCGCTTCGTGCCCGTGACGACGCGCTGGATGGACAACGATGCCTACGGCCACATCAACAACGTCGTCTACTACAGCCTGTTCGACACCGCCGTGAATGGCCTGCTCATCGCTGCCGGTGCCCTGGAGCTGCAGGGCGGCGAGAGCATCGGCCTGGTCGTCGAGACGCAATGCAACTTCTTCGAGCCGCTGGCCTTCCCGCAGCCGGTCGAGGCGGGCGTCGCCGTCGCCCGCGTCGGCGCCTCGAGCATCCGCTACGAGGTGGGCGTGTTCGGCGAGGCATCGGCCAGCACGGCGGCGCGCGGCCACTTCGTCCACGTGTGGGTCGACCGCGCGTCGCGTCGTCCGGTGCCGCTGCCGGCTCCTCTGCTGGCCCTCGCCAAGGAGCTCCAATGAAGCCGGATGCGGCCTCCGCCCGCGCCGTCGAAGCGGCCATCACGTCGCGCCGCTCGGTGCGCGCGTTCCTGCCGACGCCGGTGCCGCGCGAGCTGATCGAGGAGATCCTCTCGGTCGCCTCCCGGGCCCCGTCGGGAACCAACACGCAGCCGTGGAAGGTCTATGTGCTCACCGGCGAGGCGCTGCGCGCGCTCTCGCGGCGCCTGGTCGCCGCCTACGACGACCCGGTCGAGCGCGAGACGCACGCCGAGGAATACGCGTACTACCCGACGGAGTGGCGCTCGCCCTTCATCGAGCGCCGGCGCAAGGTCGGCTGGGACCTGTACGGCCTGCTCGGGATCGCCAAGACCGACAAGGCGCGCATGCACGCGCAGCACCGCCGCAACTACGAGTTCTTCGGCGCCCCGGTCGGCCTGATGTTCACCATCGACCGGACCATGCGCCAGGGCAGCTGGCTCGACTTCGGCATGTTCCTGCAGAGCGTGATGGTGGCGGCGCGCGGGCTCGGTCTCGACACCTGCCCGCAGGCGGCCTTCATCCAGTTCCACCGCATCATCATGGAAGCGATCGGCGCGCCGGCCAACGAGCAGCTGGTCTGCGGCATGTCGCTCGGCTACGCCGACCCGGATGCCGTCGAGAACACCCTGCAGACGGAGCGCGAGCCGGTCGAGCGCTTCGCCACCTTCATCGATCAGGAGAAGCCCACATGAAGCCCGCCGTCCTCGTCTGCCGCCGCGTCTTTCCGGAGATCCTCGAGCGGCTCGGCCGGTACTTCGAGGTCGAGGCGAACCAGGCCGACGACGAGTGGACGCGCGAGGAGCAGATCGTGCGCCTGCAAGGCAAGGCCGGCGCCTTCATCACGAGCACCAATCCGATCGACCGGACGGTGCTCGAGCGCTGCCCCGACCTGCGTGCGGTGTGCAGCATGTCCGTGGGCTACAACAACGTCGACGTCGCCGCCTGCACCGAGTACGGCGTGCTGGTGTCGAACGCGCCCGACGTGCTCACCGAGACGACCGCGGACTTCGGCTTCGCCCTGATGATGGCCGCCGCCCGACGCATCACCGAGAGCGAGCATTTCCTGCGCCGCGGCGAGTGGAAGAAGTGGTCGATCGACATGTTCATCGGGGCCGACCTGTACCGCTCGACCCTGGGCGTGCTCGGGATGGGCCGCATCGGCCAGGCCGTCGCCCGGCGCGGTGCGCGCGGCTTCGACATGCCGGTCCTGTACCACAACCGGTCGCGGCTGAGCCCGGCCGTCGAGGCGGAGATCGGCGCCCGCTACGTCGACAAGCAGACGCTGTTCCGCGAGGTCGACCACCTCGTGATCGTCGTGCCCTACACGCCGCAGTCGCATCACACCGTCGCCGCCGCCGAGCTGGCGCTGATGAAGCGCACCGCGACGCTGGTCAACATCGCGCGCGGCGGCATCGTCGACGACGTCGCCCTGGCCGCGGCATTGCGGGAAGGTCGCCTGGCGGCGGCGGGACTCGACGTCTTCGAGAGCGAGCCGGAAGTGCACCCGGACCTGCTCGCCCTGTCGAACGTGGTCCTGACGCCGCACATCGCCAGCGCCAGCCTGCCGACGCGGCAGCGGATGGCGAACCTCGCCGTTGACAACCTCGTCGCGGCCTTCGATGCCGACGGCGCCGGCCGGCCGATGCCGACGCTCCTCAATCCCGAGGCCCGTTCGCGGCGACTGTAGGAGCGGACCCACAGCGCCCGCCGACGGTCACTGATACGGCCGGCTGCGGCTGGCCGGAACAATCGCCGGATGAGAAATCCGCTCGCTGCCTGGCGTGCGGGCGTGCGCTGGCCGCTGATCGTCGTGTCGCTGCTGGCACTGCTCGTGGTCGCGGTCCTGGTCTGCGAGGCGATCGGCTGGCCGTTCCTCGTCGGGCCGGCGCAGCGCCAGCTGGCTCGGGTGCTCGACCGGCCGGTCGTCCTCGGCGCCGACCCGGCGACGGATTCGGGCGTTCGCATCGGCCTGCTCGGCAGCGTGCGGGTGAGTTCGGCGCGCATCGAGATCGGCGCGCCGGCCTGGAGCCAGGCCTCCCATACGGTCGTGGCGCGCAACGCACAGCTGAAGCTCGGCTACCTCGAACTCTGGCGAGCGTGGCGCGGCGATCCGCTGCACATCAAGTCGCTGCAGGCGGCCGAGCTCGACGCAATCCTCGAGCGGCAGGCCGACGGCCGCGCCTCGTGGCAGTTCGGCAAGAAGAAGGCGCCGGAAGAGGCCGAGGACGAGGCATCGCTGCCCACGTTCGGCGTCCTTCGCGTCGGCGACGGTCACATCGCGTACCGGGACGCGGTGCTGCCGGCGCAGGTCGACGCGCGCTTCGCCCTCAGCGACGGCAGCGGTCCGGCCGCCTCGGCGCCGGGCGCGTCGGCAGCGGCCAGTGCCGCCGAGGCGGCGAGCGTGCCCGGCGAGCGCCGCGGCGTCGTTGTCCGCGCGGGGCGTGCCGCCTCCAGCGCATCGGCGCCGGCGGAGCGCGTGACGCTCGCGCCGGGCGAGAGCGGCCTGCGCCTCAAGGCCACCGGACAGTACAAGCGGCTGCCGGTGCTGGTCGACCTGCGCACCTCGGGCGTGCTCGGCTTCATGGGCGAGGGAGCGGAGAGCCGGGCCCAGCCGATCGCGCTGTACGCCAGCATCGGCGGCGCCGACCTCAGCTTCGAAGGGAGCACGACCGACCCGTTGCGGCTGGCCGCGCTGAAAGGACAGTTCAAGCTCGCCGGCCGGTCGCTGGCGGCGGCCGGCGAGCCGCTCGGCATCACCTTGCCGGCGACGCCGCCGTTCACGACGCGGGGCAAGCTGGTCAAGGACGGCGGCCTGTGGAAGGCGGTGTTCGACGACGCCCGGGTCGGCTCCAGCCAGCTGCACGGTGCCTTCACCTACGACACCCGGCGCAAGGTTCCGCTCCTTGCCGGTCGCGTGGCCGGGCCCAGGCTCGTCCTGGCCGACCTCGGACCGGCCGTCGGCGCCGGCGACCCCGCCCCGGCGAACGCCAGCGCGAACGCGACGGCGAAGTCCGATGCGAAGGCCGACGGGAAGGCCGACGGGAAGGCCGACGGGAAGGCCGACCGGAAGGCCGACGCGAACGGCGGCCGCCCCGGCCGCGTGATCCCGGACAAGCGCTTCGACCTGCCCTCGTTGCGGGCCATGGACGCCAACGTGCTCTTCGACATCGGCATGTTCGACCCGGGCACCGAGCTCATCGAGCCGCTGCGGCCGGCCCGTGCGCACCTGCTGCTGTCGGAGGGCGTGCTCACGATCTCGAACTTCGAAGGCCGGACGGCGCAGGGCAGCCTGCTCGGCTACCTGCAGCTCGACGGCCGCAAGAACCAGGCCCTGTGGACGGCCGACATGCGCCTCGCCGGTGTCGACCTGGCCAAGTTCCTGCGCCTGAAGCGCTCCGGCGACGCGCCGCCCTATCTGTCGGGCAAGCTCGACGCCCTGGTGAAGGTCAAGGGCGCCGGCCGCTCGGCGGCCGAGATCCTCGGCAGCCTCGACGGCGACCTTCGCCTGCACATGCGCAACGCCTCGATCTCGCACATCGCCGTCGAGGCGATCGGCATCGACGTGGCGCAGGCGCTCGGCCTGATGGTCAAGGGCGACGCCGCGTTGCCGATCCTCTGCAACGTCGCCGACCTCGACATCGCCAAGGGCGTGGCCCGGCCGAAGGTGTTCATCGTCAACACCCGCGACTCGACCGTGTGGATCGACGGCATGGTCTCGTTCCGCGACGAGAGCCTCGACCTGCGCGCGGTCGTCGCGCCGAAGGACTTCAGCCCGCTGACGCTGCGCACGCCGGTGCACGTGCAAGGCACGCTCGGCAATCCGAAGGTGTCGGTGGAGGCGAGCAAGCTGGCCGGCAAGGCGGGCGCGGCGGCGCTGCTCTCGCTGTTGCATCCGCTGGCGGCGATCATCCCGTTCATCGACACGGGCTCGCAGGACGAGGCGAGGAAGGCCGGCGCCGAATGCGCCGACCTGGTCCGCACCAGCGGCGTGATCCCGCCGGCCGTGCGCAGCCCCAAGGGAGCGCCCGTCCCGCCCGCCAGCGCGGCGTCCCGCTGATGACCTACCGGCGGCGCGGCGACACCGCCGCGGGCGAGGAGCAGTAGAAGGCTCGGCCGCTAAGCGCCGACGTCGCCGGCCTTGCGCTTGTTGCTGACGAGGTCCTCGCCCTTGGAGTGCGACTTCCCGATCTCCTCGGCGCGCTCCATCTCCTCGGCTTCCTCGGCACTGCCCGGCGCGGCGTCGTGTGCCGCCGGCTCGACCTTTCCCGATTCGGCGAACTCGCGCGTTGCCTGGTCGTAGCGGCGGCCGGCGTTGTAGTCGCCTTCGCCCTGAACCCCGTCCTTGCTGGGTGTCGTGCCCATGTCGAATCTCCTGGTGGTGGTGGTGGGTGGAATGCGGGCCGTCCGCTAGGCGGCGGCCCTGGCCGGCGTCTCGGTGACCTCGTCGGTCACGACGTCGAAGCGAAGCAAGGTGTTCGGCCCGAAGCACATCGTGATCGGCACGTCGCCGGCGTCGCGGCCGCGGGCCATGACGACGCGGCCGATGCGGCGCTGGTTGTGGCGCGCGTCGAAGGTGTACCAGCTGTCGCCGAGGAAGACCTCGAACCAGGCGCTGAAATCCATCGGGTAGGGCACCGGCGGAACGCCGATGTCGCCCAGGTAGCCCGTCGTGTAGCGCGCGGGGATGTTCATGCAGCGGCAGAGCGTGATCGCCAGGTGCGTGAAGTCGCGGCAGACGCCCTCGCGCTCGCGGAAGGCGTCGAGGGCCGTCCGCGTCGGCCGCGCCGTCTTGTAGTTGAAGCGCAGGTGCCGGTGCACGAAGTCGACGATCGCCTGGACGCGCTCCCAGCCGAGCGGCGTATGGCCGAAGGTGTTCCAGGCGAACGGCAGGAGCTCGCTGTCCACCTCGCAGTAGCGGCTCGGCAGCAGGAACTGCAGGGTCGAGAAAGGCAGCTCGGTCGGATCGTGCTGTCGGGCCTGGTAGTTCACCTCGTCGAGCTCGCCGGAATCGCGGATCAGCGCGTCGTTGCGGATTCGCACGGTCTCCATCCCTCGCGGCACGTTGACGCGGCCGCAGTGGTTGCCGAAGCTGTCGATGTACTCCTCCGGCTCGAGTCCGCCGCTGATAAGCAGGGGCTCGGGCGCGAGCAGGTCGTCGCGACGCGACGGGTGCACGCGCAGCAGGTAGATGAGGGCCATGGGCGTGGCCACCGAGAGTTCGATGTCGAACCCGATCCTGATGAGCATGGCGGCTGGCCTCCCGACGGCTCTTTCGTGCCGGCGGCAAGGTTCTCATGCGCTCCGCGCAGGGACCGTCCGACTGCGCACACCGGACGTGTAGGAGATCGTCCCGTATGGCCGACGCGCGCGCACTGTAGGCACCGTCCGACGCGTGCGGGCGCATTCGCCCGGCTGTCCGCGACGCGTCGCGCAGCTATGTTCTTGTCATCGGCAGGAGCTTGGAATGTCTTCGGTTTCGGATCGCATCGTTCACTTCATTCGCTGGTTCTTCAACGCGTCCCCGACCGAGCTGATCACGCTGCCACAGCGACGCGACCTCCAGCCGCAGGAGGCGAGATCCGGCCGCTACGTCAATCAACAACAGAGGGTTTCGCAATGAGCGCTCGGCACCTGGCCTTGTTGAATCGAAGCCTTCTCGTCGGATCGGCGTTCGCTGCGCTGGTCCTTCTGGTGCTCTTCTACACGGTCGTGAGCGGGGCCGTCGACCGGGCCGCCAGCCGCCGTGCCGACATGTCGGCGGGCGGCGCCGCGCCCTTCGCGGCCGCACCGCTCGAAAAGGCCCGCGACGCCGGCCCGTCGAGCCCGAATCTGCTGCTCGCCGGCGCCCCTCGCTGAGCGTCGGCAGCCGTCTTCGGCAGCCCCGGCCGCCATAATCGCCGCGGGCTGCAGCCCCTTCGCGCGCCCCGGCGCGCTTCTTCTCGTGGATGGTGGCGATGAGTCGCATCGAAGACTCCCTGGTGTTGTGCGCCGACTGCGGCAAGGTGCACCGCTGGCAGCGGCTCGAGGCCAACCAGGTCGCGCGCTGCGCGCGCTGCGACGCCATCCTCGGCCGGGGGCATCGGCTCGGCACCAGCGCCGTGCTGGCCCTCACGACCGCGGCGGCCGCCACCTTCATCGTCGCCGTGAGCACGCCCCTGCTGTCGCTGAACTTCCGCGGCGGCTCCGAGGCGGCGACGGTGCTCGAGACCGTCGCGGGCGCGTGGCGCGCGGGCTATCCCTTCATCGCCATCGTCGCCGCGGTCACGGCCCTCCTCGCGCCGGCCATGCTGATCCTGCTGCGCCTCTACGTGCTCGCGCCGCTCTCGCTCGGACGCAAGCCGCCCGGCTTCGCATGGTGCGTGCGTCTGCTGCACCAGGCGGGCCGCTGGAGCATGGTCGGGGTGTTCACCATCGGCGCCTTGCTGTCGCTGGTGCGGCTCGCGGCGATGGCCGACGCGTCGCCCGGGCCCGGGCTCTACGCGCTCGGCGCCGTCACCGTGCTCCTGGCGGCGATCGAGTCGGCCGGGCTGAAGCACCTGTGGTGGGACGTTCGATGAGGGCCCTGGCCGACGATCCCGACCAGGTTCCCGACCTTCTCGGCTGCGAGAGCTGCGGCCAGGTGTCGAAGAACGTGCTCGGCGCGGTGCCGCCCGGCCACATCGCGGTCCAGAAGTGCTCGCGATGCGGCCACGCGCTGCACGCCTTCAAGCCCTTCGCCCTGCAGCGGACCTGGGCCTGCGTGATCGCCTCGGCGATCCTCTACGTGCCCGCCAACACGCTGCCGGTGATGGTCACCGACAACGCGCTCCAGCACCAGGAGCACACGCTGATCGGCGGCATCCACCAGCTCTGGGTCGAGGGCTCGTGGATGCTCGCGATCATCGTCTTCATCGCCAGCATCGCCGTGCCGGTGCTGAAGATCGGCGTCCTCGGCGTGCTCGCGTGGACGGTTCGCTACGCGCCGGCGTGGCGGCAGCTCGAGCGGGCCCGGCTCTATCGCCTCATTGGGGCCGTCGGCCACTGGTCGATGCTCGACGTGTACGTGGTCGCGCTGCTGGCGGCGACGGTCCACTTCGGCCCGCTCGCCAACGTCGCCGCCGGCCCGGGCCTGCTGGCCTTCGCCGCCGTCGTGATCCTGACGCTGGTGGCCACGTGGTCCTTCGATCCGAAGATGATCTGGCGCGAGGGCTCGATCGATGAGCGACGCGCCGCCTGAGCCGGCGCCGCCCGCGCCGGCCGCCGGGCCCCCGGACGCCCGCATCGTCGCCACCGACGTGCCGCAGCCGCGCGTCGTGCGGGCCAAGCGCTGGAACATCTCGATGGTGTGGCTGCTGCCGGCGGTCGCCGTCGCGATCGCCCTGTCGATGCTGCTGCGCACCTTCCTGCTCGTCGGTCCGCGCATCGAGATCGAGTTCGCCACCGCCGAAGGCATCGACGCCGGCAAGACGGACGTCCGCTACAAGGATGTCGTGATCGGCAAGGTGACCTCGGTGTCGCTGCGCGCCGATCGCAAGAGCGTCATCGTCGGCGTGCAGCTCGACCGCGCGGCGTCGAGCTTCGCCGTCGAGGACACCTCGTTCTGGGTGGTGCGGCCGCGCATCGGCGTGGCCGGCGTCAGCGGCCTCGGGACGCTGCTTTCCGGCGCCTACATCGGAGCCGACGGCGGCGTGTCCGACAAGGAGCGCAGCCGCTTCGTCGGTCTCGAGGCGCCGCCCTTCGTGCTGCGCGGCGAGCCCGGGTTCATCTTCGTGCTGCAGGCCGAGGACCTCGGCTCGCTGGAAGTGGGCTCCCCCGTCTTCCACCGGCGCACGCGCGTCGGTCGCGTGGTCGGCTACACCCTCGACGCCGATCGCGACGAGCTGTCGGTCAAGATCTTCGTCGAGGCGCCGTACCAGAAGCTCGTCGCTCGCGAGACGCGCTTCTGGAACGCCAGCGGCGTCGACCTGTCGATCAACGCCAGCGGGCTGACGCTCAACACCCAGACGCTGGCGTCGGTGCTCACGGGTGGGCTGGCGTTCGACCTGCCGCCGGGCGTCGACAAGCCGACGCCGGCGCCGGCCGACACGGTGTTCACGCTGTACAACGATCGCCGCGCGGCGCTCGCACCGCCGGACGGCGTTCCGGTGCCGGTGCGCATGGTGTTCGACCAGTCGATTCGCGGCCTCGCGGAAGGCGCAGCCGTGGAGCTCCTCGGCATCGAGATCGGCCGCGTGCGCTCGATCGCCTTGCAGTACGACGGCCAGCGCAAGCGCTTCCCGATCGAGGTCGTCGCCGACATCTACCCGCTCCGCCTGGGCTCGGTCCGCACCGCGCTCTTGCGCGACGCCAATTCCCGCGACGATGCGGTCGTCCTGCAGAGGCTGGTCGGCAACGGCCTGCGCGCCCAGCTGCGGACCGGCAACCTGCTGACCGGCCAGATGTACGTGGCCCTCGATTTCATCCCCGGGACCGCCCGCATTCCGGCAGCCGCTTCCGACGGCACGCTGACGATGCCGACGGCGCCGGGGACGCTCAGCGAGATCCAGCCGCAGATCGCCGACATCGTCCAGAAGGTGAGCAAGATCCCGTTCGATGCGATCGGCCGCGACCTGCGCACCACGCTCTCGCGCGCGAGCCATGCCATCGGCCAGCTCACGCCCGAGGCGCAGAAGTCGCTCGCGGAGGTGCAGCGGACGCTGTCCTCGGCGCAGGCCTCGCTCGAGCGCCTGGACAGGAACGTCACCGATCCGAATGCGCCGGTGCAGCGCAACCTCGAGCAGACGCTGCTCGAGCTGCAGCGCACGTCGCGGGCGCTGCGCGTGCTTTCCGAGTACCTGCAACGTCATCCGGAGTCGCTGCTGCGCGGCAAGCCGGCCGATCCTCCCCTGCCGCAACGCTGAGGCCGCCATGCGCCGCTCCCGTACGTCTCCGACTCCCGGCCCGCCGCGCGGCTTGGGCGTCCGCGCTGCGGCGGCCGCGGCGCTGGCGCTGGTCGCCGCCCTCGTCGTCGGCTGCGCGTCGACGCCGGCGACGCGGCTGCACACGCTGCTGCCGGCGCAATCCGTGCCACGGCCCGCGCAGGGCACGCTCACGCCCATCGTGCTGGAGCCGATCCGCATCCCGGCGCAGGTCGATCAACCGCAGTGGCTGGTTCGCCTGCCCGACGATTCGCTCGCGATCCTGGAGCAGGAGCGCTGGTCCAGTCCGCTGCAGGACGAGCTGCGCCAGGCGCTGCTCGAGGAGCTGGGCCGTTTCGGCATGGTGGAGGCCGCCGTGGGAGCGAGCGTGCCCTGGCGCATCCGCATCGAGCTGCGTCGCTTCGAATCGGTGCCGGGCCGCGAGGCCCGGATCGAGGGCTCGTGGCTGCTGAGCGCGGGCGACGGGCGGCGGCCGGGCCTGCGCTGCGACTGGCGCTACGCCGAAAGTGCCGGCCCCGGCATGCCCGCGCTGGCGAACGCGCACCGGCGAGCCGTGGTGCGGCTGGCCGGTGCGCTGGGCGAGAGTCTGGGGAAGCTCGGCAGGGGCGAGACCGCGGCCTGTCCGGCCCACGACTCGCCCTGACCGAGACGCGCCGCCGTCAGACCGGAGGCGCGCCTCGCTCGTTCAGGGGCGAACGGCGATGTTGTTCTGCACCGACTTCACGCCCTTCGAGCTGCGGGCGATGCTTTCGGCGGCGGCCTTTTCGGTGCCGCTCTTGGCGAAGCCGGAGAGCATGACGGTGCCGTTCAGCGTCTCGACGCGAATGGCGCCGGCGTCGACGGACTTGTCCTCGACCATCTTGGCCTTGATGGCCGTCGTGATGGCGGCGTCGTCGACGTAGGCGCCGACCGACTCCTGGCCGCGGATGACCGCGCAGCCGGACGTGACGGCGAGGGTCGAAGCAACAAAGATCGAAGCAAGGGCGTGACGAAGTTTCATGGTTTTTCTCCAGGGGTGGGTTGAATCAGTCGTCGAGCCAGTCGCTCAGCTCGTCGGCGTGTTCCTGCTCCTGGGCCAGGATGGACTCCAGGATCCTCCGCGTCGTCGAATCCTTGTCGCCGATGAGCGCGATCATCTGGCTGTAGGCCTCGATGGCGACGCGTTCGGCGATCAGGTTGGCGCGGATCATGGCCTGCAGGTCGGCCGAGTCGTCGTAGTCGGCGTGACTACGGGAGGTGAGGGTGGTGGGCGAGAAGTCCGGCTCGCCACCGAGCTGCACGATGCGCTCGGCGATCAGGTCGGCATGCGCCGTCTCCTCGTTGGCGTGGACCAGGAATTCCTCGGCGATCTTGGGCGAGGCGATCCCCTTGGCCGTGAAGTGATGCCGCTTGTAGCGCAGCGTGCACACGATCTCGGTCGCCAGCGCACCGTTGAGCAGCTTGATGATGTCCTCGCGCCAGGGCCCGTAGCTCGGCGTGACGGCCCCCTTCTCGAGGCTGCGCTTGGCCGCTTCGAGGGCCGATTCGTCGAGCTCGAGCCGCTGCTCGCCGGCGGTCGCAGGAGCCGGGACCGGCCGGACGTTGCCGAATGCGTTCATTCCCGACCGTTGCCGCCGCCGACGGCCTTGGCGCCGAGCAGTGCGAACAGCAGCACGGCCACGAACAGGACCAGGAACACGACGAACAGGATCTTGGCGATGCCGGCCGCGCCCGCGGCGATTCCAGTGAAGCCGAACACGCCGGCGATGAGCGCGATGACGGCGAAGATGACAGCCCACTTGAGCATCGAAGTCTCCCTGCACGAAGCCGGTCCCAAGGGGGAGGCGCGCTTCGGACGTTGCAACAGACTCTATCGACGAGACCGTGCGCGAGGCATCGGAACGGCCCGTGACGGCCTGTAGGACTCGGGGCTTGACGGGCGTCAGCCCCGCGCGGCAACGGCCGTGCCGAACCGCAGCGGCAACGGCAAAAAAAACGCGCCGAAGCGCGTTTTCAAAGACCCCACGGAGGGAGACCGGCCGGGTTCCGCGCGGGCGGAGCGGCAAGGGGTCGTTGGGAGGTAATCGGTCCTTCGGGGTGTTCTGTCTCGTCGCCAGCGAACGCTCAAGGCAGGGCCGTGACCGGCGCGGCGGCCTGCGATCGCGCGGCCGTCGCTGCCGTGCCGGTGGCCGCACTCGTGCCGGTGGTGGTCGTCGGGGCCGCCGGCGACGCCGTGCGGCCGCCCGCCGACGCGCTCGAGCGGGCGGTTGTCGACGAGGGCGCGGCGGCCGACGCGGTGCGAGCGGATGTCGGCGCCGTCGAGCCCGACCGGCTCGTCAGGCTCGACATCATGTGAAGCCACGACTCGATGGGCATGCGCCTCAGCGCGTGCGATGCGATCTGCGGCACCAGGCCGACGAAGAGCGCCGGACGCAGGACCCAGCGCCAGGGCTTGGTGAGCATGAAGAGTGCACCGGCAGCCGTTGCGCCCAGCAACAGCATCCCGGGGTTGCGCCGGGCGATCGGCCGGACGAGCGTGCGCGATGCCTCGCCCGCGACCAGGCCGGCCGTGCGCAAGGGATGCTGGCGCCACCAGCTGTCGAGGCCTTCCATCACGAGCGCAGCGCCCGGCAGCGTCTTCACCCGCAGCAGCAGGCTGTCAGCCATCTGATGAAGGTTCTCGGCCGGCGCGAACTGGCGCTTCGGCGGGTGCGCGATTTCCATCATGGCGCCGCGCAGCCGGTCGCGCGACGCCGCGAGGCGATCGGCTGCCGAGGGCGCGGTCGCGTCCTTGAAGGCATCGCCGGCTGCTCTGGCGACGGAGGCGGGCGTGCCCGACGAGGTGGGGGCAGCACCGGTGTGGGTGTGCGGTACGGCACTCATCAGGTGTTCACCTCGCGCAGCATCGCCATGTCGGCGTTCAACTGTTGCCGCACCTTCTCGAAGGCAGTGGAGATCGGCTTCGACTTGGCGGCGAAGGCGCATCCGGCGGCGACCGCCAGCGGCACCAGCGGGATCACCACCAGAGCCCAGCCGGCGTTGTACTGGTCGGTCGGCACGGCAGCCCAGAAGAGCAGCGCCACGCCGACCAGGATGAGGCCGACGAGGCCCATGACCCCGGCAACCGCATACAGCACGATCCGCCGGATCCAGGATGTCGAGACGTCCTTCGCCTCTTCGCCTACCAGGGCCGCATACGCCTCGACGTGGTCGCCGAGGAGGTGCGGTTCGGAGACGGCAAGGCGCAGCAGGGGGTGGATCATGGTCGGTTCCGGTCAGGCAATCGCCGGGCCCGGTAGGGCCCGGTTCGGACGACGATCTCAGTAGTCGCGCGAGCGACCCATCATGCTGATCAGGCCCATGAGCACGGCGCCCGTCGCGGCGGCGATGAGCATCGCCTTGACCGGCTCGTCCTTGACGTAGGCAACCGTCATGTCGGAAGCCTGCACCGCCCTCTCGCGCAGTTGCTGAGAGGTGTCTCGCACCGCGTCCATGCCGCGTCGGGCCGCCGCCTCGGCTTGCGAGGAGACCTTGCTCAGCATCGGCGCCACCTGGCCGCGCGCTTCGTCGATCTTCTCCGACATGGCGTCGAAGGCGTTGTCGGTCGCGCGCTGAGTGGAGCGCAGCGCGCCCTGGGCGGTGCTCGCGCCCTTCTCGACGGCGTCTTGACCTGGCTGGGAAAGGGAGTTCGTGGTGCCGCTCACTGTGTTCATCGCGTGACCTCTGCTGGTGGAGAAAGGAAGTTAGCCCGTTCGAGAGGCCGTGAGGCCGGGAAGGACACGCCAGTGTCGCCAGCGCCTCGCGGGCGAGCGATAGGTGCGGCACGCGGGCGGCTGTCGGGGCAGGTTCCTCGCGTCCGTAGGACGGCACCGACAGCGGGACGGGCGGCCGGCGGGCTCGTCATGCCGTGGCCGACGCCGGCAGCTCGGACGCGGCGCCGCTCGGGGGCGGCGCCGGAGGGCTTCGACGGGGAAGCGTCGCCTCGATGAGCGTGCCTTCGCCAAGCACCGATTCGAGGTGCATCGCCCCGCCCTCGGCCTCGACGCGGTAGCGCATGCCGATCAGCCCGTGCGTCGCCGCACTGGGCTTGGACACGTCGAAGCCCACCCCGTTGTCGTGCACCGAGATCCGCGCCACGCCGTCCGGCTCGCGGGCGAGGGTCACGGTCACGTCGGTCGCCTTGGCGTACTTGACGATGTTGGTGAGGGCCTCCTGGACCAGCCGGTAGACGGTGAGCTCCGCAGACGGATCGAGCTCGACCGGCTCGAGCCGGTCGACGACCTCGATCTCGGTGCGGGTGGAGAACTCGCGCAGCAGGATCTCGAGCGCCGCGACGAGGCCGAGGTTGCTGAGCGACGACGGCCGCAGGTCCTCGATGATCCGGCGCTTCAAGGCGATGCCGCCGTTCAGCGTCTCGTTGAGGTGCGCCAGCCGCTCGACGTTCTCGGGCGCCGTCGCGCTGCCGAGGCGCGACTTGAGGCGCGCGACGTCGAGCTTGGCGGCAGTGAGCAGGGCGCCGAGCTCGTCGTGCAGCTCGCGCGCGAGATGATTGCGCTCGTCCTCGCGGATCGTCTGCAGGTGCTGGGCCAGCTCCTTCAGCTGGGCGGTCCGCGCCGTCACCTCCCGCTCGAGCCGGTCGCGCTCGCCGGCGACCCGGCGGGCTTCGTCCTCGAGGGTCCGATCCAGCGTCGCCGTCTGGCGCAGGTACATGAAGAGGGCCAGCAAGCTCACCGCGGCCATGGCCGACACGCCGATGCGGTTCAGCATGAGCGTCTGGTAGACGCTCTGGCGCCCGACAGCGACGGCCACGCCCTCCTGCTTGAGGAGCTCCTCGCCGAGCGACCGGACGCGCTCCATCTTCTCCTTGCCGATGTCCGACAGCACGAGCTCGCGCCAGCTGCCCTCGACGCCGCGGTCGTGCAGCTCGATCGTGGTCTCCATCTCGCTCAGCTTGGCTTCCGTGCCCTGCACGATCTGCCGCATCAGCTCGGCGTTCCGGGTGTCGCGGGCGTAGTAGGGCACCAGCCACTCGAGGGCCCTGCGAACGTCATCCACGCCGCGCCGGTAGGGCGTCAGGTACTCGGTGCGCTGCGTGAGCAGGTAGCCCCGCTCGCCGGTCTCCGCATCGAGCAGGCCCTTGACGAGCGCGTTCAGGTGCGTGCGGGCTTCGCCGCGCGCGCCGAGAGCGTCGAGCGAACTCGTCGCGTCCTGGTACGACGCTTCGCTGATGGCGAGCATGGCGAGCGCGGCCGCTGCCGCCAGGGGGAAGGCAAAGACGTTGCGCCGGATTCGCGACAGGAAGCTCATGGCTCTAAACTTGCGCCACCCCAGACACGCCGCGCCTCGACGGGGCGGCTTCCATCATGATCAGAATCGCCATCATCGACGACCACGCCATCGTCCGGGCCGGCCTGCGCCAGTTTTTTTCCGAGCAGGTCGACCTGACCGTGGTGGCCGAGGCGTCGAACGGGCGCGAGGCGGTGGACATCGTGCGCAAGGGCCAGGTCGATGTCCTGGTGATGGACCTCTCCATGCCCGACCAGAGCGGGGTCGACGCGCTCGCGGCGATCAAGGCGCGCGCGCCCGACCTGCCCGTGCTCATCCTCTCTGGCTTTCCTGAAGAGCATTACGCGACGACGCTGCTCCGCCAGGGCGCCAGCGGCTACCTGAACAAGGACTGCGACCCCGAGGAGATCGTGAAGGCGATCCGGACCGTGTACCGCGGCCGGAAGTACATCACCGCGGGCGTCGCCGAGCTGCTGGCCGACGGCCTCGGCGGCGGCGGCGACAAGCCGGCTCACGAGCAGCTCTCCGAGCGGGAGTTCCAGGTCTTCCTGCGGCTCGCCAAGGGCGAGACGATCGGGCACATGGCGAACAGCATGTCGTTGAGCGTCAAGACCGTCAGCACCTACCGGACCCGCGTCATGGAAAAGATGAAGCTGGAGTCGAACAGCGACCTGACCTACTACGCGCTGAAGAACGGGCTCATCCAGTGAGGCTCCGGCGCCGGGACCGCCCGGCCTACGCGAGCGAGCTGTACTCGCTGGTGCCGGTGCTGCCGTCGGCGAGCCGGCAGCAATAGAGGATGAGGGCGTCGATCTCGTTCGACTTGTCGAACACCCGGTCGGCGCCCAGCTCCAGGCACTTCCGCCGCATGTCGGGCGTCGCGTAGTTGCTCAGGACCACGAGCTTCAGATTCGAAGGCGAGGCCGCAGCGGCCTTGAGCACACCGAGCCCGGAGCCGCTCTTCAGGAAGATGTCGACGACGACGAGATCGCACTGGTTCTCGGGGCTGCGCAGCCACGCCACCGCGCCGGATTCGTCCTCCGCCGTGCCGATCACCTCGATCGGGGCCATCTCCTCCAGCGCCGCGACGAGGTTCTCGCGGATCACCGGGCTGTCCTCGACGATGAACGCCTTGAGCTGGCTCATGGCAGGCCTGCCTGGGGACGAGCGTTCGGGCTGGTTGGCCGTGACATCCGGAGGGCCCGCTGGATCGAGGAATGAAGGCAAGTGGGGTGCACGCGCGGCTGGCAGGCAGGAACGCCGAAGTGTTGACCAAAAGACGGCGGCGCAGCTACCCGCAAGCGCTCTTCTCCTCGTCGGAATGTTCCTACAGCGATTGCGGGCTTTCGTCGCGATCGCGGCCGCGCTCGCAGCGGCAGGCACGCCTTTCGGCGTTGCAGGCAAGGAGCTGGTCGTCGGCTCGAAGCGCTTCACCGAGTCGTACGTGCTCGGCGAGATCCTCACCGAGACGCTGGTGGCAGCCGGCACGCCGGCGTCGCACAAGCCGGGCCTCGGCAATACCGGCATCCTCGAGCAGGCGCTGACCAGCGGCGCCGTCGACCTCTATCCGGAATACACCGGTACCATCGTCCGCGAGCTGCTGAAGCGCGACGGCAATCCCTCGCTGGAGGAGCTGAATCGCTGGCTGGCGCCGCGCGGCCTGAAGGCGGCCGTGCCCTTCGGCTTCAACAACACCTACGCGCTGGCGATGACCGAGGCGAGGGCGGCGGCGCTCGGCATCCGCCGCATCTCCGACCTGTTCCGGCCCGCAGCGAGCGGCCTGCGGTTCGGGCTCTCGCACGAGTTCCTGGAGCGTGCCGACGGCTGGCCCGCGCTCGCCCGCGCCTACGCAGCGGGCGCCACAGCCCCGGTCGGGCTCGACCATGGCCTGGCCTACGACGCGCTCGGCAGCGGCAAGGTCGACGTGATCGACGTGTACTCGACGGACGCCAAGCTCGGCCGGCTTGGCTTGCGCGTCCTCGAGGACGACCGCGCCTTCTTCCCCAAATACGACGCCGTCGTCCTGATGCGCGCCGGCATCGATCCGACCCCGCTCGCGTCTCTGGCCGGCCGCATCGATGCGGCGGCGATGATCGCGATGAACGCGCAGGTCGAGCTCGACGGCCTGAGCTTCGCCGAAGTGGCTCGCCGCTTCCTCGCCGGAGGCTCGGCGGCAGGCGCGGGCGAGCGCCACGAGCGCGCCGGCCTGCTGGCACGCATCCTGGCGCCCGACTTCGGCCGGCTGGCGCTGCAGCACCTGCTCCTCGTCTTCGGCTCGCTCGTCCTGGCTGTCGCCGTCGGCGTGCCGGTGGGCATCGCCGCATGGCGCTGGCCGAGGCTGGCGGCGTTCCTGCTCGGCGCGGTCGCGGTGCTGCAGACGATCCCCTCGCTGGCGCTCCTCGCCTTCCTCATCGCCCTGGTCGGCAGCATCGGCGTCGTCCCGGCGGTGATCGCGCTCTTCCTGTACGCGCTGCTGCCGATCGTCCGCAACACGCATGCCGGGCTGCAGGGCGTCTCGGGCGCCATGGCCCAGGCCGCGCTGTCGCTCGGCCTGACGGCGGCGCAGTCCTTGCGGCACGTGCAGCTGCCCCTGGCGGCGCCGATGATCCTGGCCGGCGTCAAGACGGCCGCCGTGATCAACGTCGGCACGGCGACCATGGCCGCGTTCATCGGCGCCGGCGGCTTCGGCGAACGCATCGTCGCCGGTCTGGCGATCAACGACAGCACCGTCATGCTTGCCGGCGCGCTGCCCGCGGCCCTCCTGGCGCTGCTGGTGCAGATCGTCTTCGACGGCGTCGAGCGTCGTATGGGCCGTACGCGGGAGCTGCGATGAGCAGGGCGGCACGGGGCGCGCCGAGCGACGGCCGCGCGCCGCAGGCACCCGGTTGCGGCCGCGCCTGAGGGCGACGCACCCGGGGCCGCTGCGACAATCGGGGATGCCCATCGACTGGCTCACGCCCGGCCTGCTCGCCCTCCTCGTCGCGATCACCCTGTGGATCGCCTTCAGACGCAACGACACCGGCGCGACCGCGCTCCGCGAAGGCATTTCCCAGAGCGTCCGCACCGAGATCCAGCAGCTCGAGCGCGAGGTGCGCGACGAGGTCTCGCGCAGCGCTACCGGGACGCGGCAGGAGCTGGTGCAGGTGATCGGCCTGTTCCAGCAGACGCTGCTGGCGCAGCAGGGCGACGTCGCCCGCACGCAGAACGAGCAGATCGACGGCTTTCGTCTCCAGCTGGCGGCGACGCAGCAGCAGCTCGCCGACACGCTGCGCCAGCACACGCTCGCCCAGGCGGCGGATTCGCAGCACTCGCGCGAGACGCTCGACCGGACGCTGGGCGGCGTCGCTGAACGGCAGTCCGCGGCGCTCAAGCTGCTCGCCGACACGCTCAACGACCAGCTGCGCGCGCTGAGCCGGTCGAACGACGAGCGCATGGCCGAGGTGCGGGCCGCTGTCGAGCAGAAGCTCGGCGCGATCCAGCTCGACAACGAGAAGAAGCTCGAGCAGATCCGTGCCACCGTCGACGAGAAGCTGCATGCGACGCTCGAGCAGCGCCTCGGCGACAGCTTCCGTCAGGTCGCCGAGCGGCTCGAGCAGGTGCACCGGGGCATCGGCGAGATGCAGAAGCTGGCGAGCGACGTCGGCTCATTGAGCCGCGTGCTGAGCAACGTCAAGACGCGCGGCATCCTCGGCGAGGTGCAGCTGGCCGGCCTGCTCGAGCAGGTGTTCACGCTGGAGCAGTACGCGACCAACGTCGAGACCCTGCCCGGCAGCGGCGCGCGCGTCGAGTACGCGATCAAGCTGCCCGGTCGCCGCGACGACGGCGCCCCGCTCTGGCTGCCCATCGACTGCAAGTTCCCGCGCGAGGACTACGAGCGGCTCGTCGAGGCGCAGGCCGAGGCCGACAAGGCAGGCATGGAGGCGGCCGCCGGCAACATCGAGAAAAGCCTGCGCAGGGAGGCGAGGACGATCCGTGAGAAGTACGTCGGGCCGCCGCACACCACCGACTTCGCCATCATGTTCCTGCCGACCGAAGGCCTCTACGCGGAGGCGCTGCGGCGCCCCGGCCTGGTCGAGAGCCTGCAGCGCGAGCACAAGGTCATGCTGACCGGCCCGACCACCCTGCTGGCGACCCTGAACAGCCTGCAGATGGGCTTTCGCACGCTCGCGCTCGAGAAGCGCTCGTCGGAGGTGTGGGAGACGCTGGGCACCGTCAAGACCGAGTTCGGCAAGTTCGGCTCGGCCCTCGCGCATACGCGCAAGAAGCTGCAGGAGGCCAGCAACACGATCGACGAGGCGGAGAAGCGCAGCCGCGTCATGGAGCGCAGCCTGCGCAAGGTCGAGGCTCTGCCCGAGCACGTGGGGCAGGGCGTCCTGCCCGGCGTGCTCGAGAGCGACGACGAGCTGCCGGCGGATGCCTGAGGCCGGAGCATCGCTCAGCCGGGCGCTGCTCGCCTTGATCGGTGGCCAGATCGCGCTGCACTCGTGCATGGCCGGCGTGCGGATGGCGGCGCCGCTGGCTGCGTTGCGCGAAGGCCATTCGGCCCTGGCCGTCGGCGTGCTGCTCGGCCTGTTCGCGGCCGCGCCGGTCGCCCTGGCGCTCGCCGCCGGCCGCCTCGCGGATCGGCACGGCTACCACCGGCCGATCCGCGTCGCCGTCGCCCTGACGTTCATCGGCGGCCTCTGCGCCGTCGTCGGCACGCTCGTTCCCGGAGGTCAGTTCATCGGCCTCTGCGCCGCCGCCGTGTTCACCGGCGCCGGCGCCAACACCGGGATGATCGTCATCCTGCGCTCGGCCGGGCGCATGGCGCACGACGCGACCGAGCTGAAGCAGGTGTTCTCCTGGCTCGGGATCGCGCCGGCGCTGGCCAACGTCGTCGGCCCCGTGCTCGCCGGCGTGCTGATCGACCTGGGCGGCTTTCGCCTCGCTTTCGTCGCCCTCGCCGTCCTGCCGCTGACCTGCCTGGCCTGGGCGCGCAGGGTCCCGGTCGAGGCGCGTGCGTCCGCGCCGGCGCGCGCGAGCCGCGCCGGCTCCTGGGACTTGCTCCAGGCACCCGGATTCAAGCGGCTGCTGCTCGTCAACTGGCTGCTCGCCTCGAGCTGGGACGTCCACTCCTTCCTCGTGCCCATCCTCGGCCACGAGCGCGGCTTCAGCGCCTCGTCGATCGGGCTCGTGCTCGGCGTGTTCGCGCTCGCCGTGACCGCCGTCCGCATCGTCATTCCCTTCCTGGCCCACCGGCTGCGCGAGTCGAAGGTCCTGGTGGGCGCGATGCTGCTCTGCGGCCTGGTCTTCGCGGTCTACCCGTTCGTGTGGACGGCGTGGGCGATGGGGATCTGCGCGATCTTCCTCGGCCTCGCGCTGGGCTCCGTCCAGCCGATGGTGATGACGACGCTGCACCAGATCACGCCGGCGGCGCGGCACGGCGAGGCCATCGCGCTGCGCTCCATGGCGATCAATCTCTCGAGTGCCGTCATGCCGCTGGCGTTCGGCGTCGCCGGCGCCGCCTTGGGCGCGTCGCTGCTCTTCTGGCTGATGGGCGCGGCGGTGGCCGGGGGCAGCGCGGTCGCGGCGAAGGTCGGCCGGGGCGCGGCCGAACCGGTCAGAACTTGATGCCGGCGTTGCCCGGGTTGGCCGGCGCGGGGCTGGCCGGCGGCGTTGCCGCCGCCGTGGCAGCAGCGGCTGGCGTGGCCCGCTGTGGCGGCTCCCGGCGCTCGACCAGCGGAGTCGCCGGCCGGTACTGGTAGGTGCCGGGCAGGCGCGAGTCGCGGGGGTAGCCCGCGGCATCCAGGTACGACGTCCAGACCTCGAGCGCGTAGCCGCGAAGGATCTGCGAGCCCACCGTGAGCGTCGGCGCCTCGCGGGCGCCGGAGAGGCGCTCCAGGGCTTCGCTGTCCTCGGCACTGACGACCTGGCGCTCGCCGAAGGGGATGCCGCGCTGGCGCAGCATCTGGCGCGCCGACGTGCAGGGCTCGCAGGCGCCGCTCACGGTGTAGAGCATGACCGGGTACTTGGCGACGACCTGCCGCAGCTCGAAGGGCAGGTCCGGCTCCGCGGCCTGCACCGGCACCCGCGCGCCCAGGGAGGTGACCTTGCCGTCCGGCTGGCTCGGCTCGCGGTCGGTGTACGTGACCTTGCCGTCGGCTCCCGTGACCTTGAACTGGGCCTGGCTCGCGGCGGCCGCGAGCGACAGGGCCATGGCGACGGCGAGCAGGCGCGGAATCGATGCGAGGCGGGAAGGGCGGTCGCGCGAGGTCATGGAGGGTCGGCGCTGGGGGGAGTGGTCGAATCTAACCGAGCGCTCCCGGGTCTTCAACCCGGCCGCGACGTGACAAGGTGCCGGGGAACGACAAGTTCACACAAGTGCCGCTTGCGGCCGATCACTCTGCGACGTCAGCTGCCCGACCGACCGGCCTCGCCTCGGGCCGCGGCCTGGCCGGCGGCATCGACGGTGTTGGCGAGCAGCATGGCGATCGTCATCGGCCCGACGCCGCCGGGCACCGGCGTGATCGCGCCGGCAAGCTCCGCGACGGCAGCGAAGTCCACATCGCCGCACAGCTTGCCGGCGTCGTCGCGGTTCATGCCGACGTCGATGACCACGGCGCCGGGCTTCACCATGTCGGCGGTGACCGTGCCGCGGCGGCCGACGGCGGCGACCACCACGTCGGCCTGGCGCACGTGCGCCGCGAGGTCACCGGTGCGGCTGTGGCAGAGGGTCACGGTGGCGTCGGCCTGGAGCAGCAGCAAGGCCATCGGCTTGCCGACGGTGTTGCTGCGGCCGATGACGACCGCGTGCTTGCCGCGCACGTCGATGCCCGTGCTCTCGATCAGCTTCATGCATCCCGACGGCGTGCAAGGGCGGAAGCCGGGCAGCCCGGCAAGGAGCCGCCCGGCGCTCTCGACCGAATAGCCGTCGACGTCCTTCGCCGTCGAGATCGCCTCGATCACGCGTGCCGGCGAGATGTGCGCCGGAAGCGGCAACTGAACAAGGATGCCGTGCACCGCCGGATCGCGATTGAGGGCGTCGATCCGGGCCAGCAGCGCGCCTTCGGTGAGCCCGGCTTCGTGCCGGTCGAGAAAGGAGCGGATGCCGGCCTCCTCGCAGGCCTTGATCTTGTTGCGCACATAGATCGCGCTGGCGGGATCGTCGCCGACCAGGATCACGGCCAGGCCCGGCGGGTGCCCCGCCTGGGCCAGCGCCAGGGCACGCGCCTTCAGGTCGCCGCGAATGCGCCGGGCGATGCCGGCGCCGTCGATCAACTGCCCGGTCAAGCCTTCGAAGGCGCGCCGAGCGCGATCTTGAGGAGGTCGGCGACGGTGTTGGCGTTGAGCTTTTCCATGATGTTGGCGCGATGCGCCTCCACCGTCTTGATGCTGATGCCGAGGTCATCGGCGATCTGCTTGTTCAGCCGCCCGGCGACGATGCGCTCGAGCACCTGCGCCTCCCGCGTCGTCAGGCGCGAGAGCAGGGCGTCGCGGCTCGCCGCTTCCTGGTGCTTGGAGAAATCGACGCGGGCGCGATCGAGCATCTTCTCGACCAGCGAGACGAGCTCGGCTTCCTTGAACGGCTTCTCGATGAAGTCTTCGGCGCCCTTCTTCATCGTCGTCACCGCCATCGGCACGTCGCCATGGCCGGTGATGAAGGTCACCGGCAGCGGCGAGCGTCGCTCGAGCAGCCGGTCCTGCAGCTCGAGCCCGCTCATGCCTTCCATGCGGATGTCGGCGATCAGGCAGGCGACCTCGCGCGGATCGAAGCGGGTGAGGAAGGACTCGGCCGAGTCGAAGCACTTGACCCGGTAGTCCTTGCCCTCGAGCAGCCACTGCAGCGAGTCGCGCACGGCCTCGTCGTCGTCGACGACGTAGACGGTGCCTTTCTTGGGGATGAGGCTCATGCAGTCGCGGCCGCACGGGCCGGAAGAGGAGAGGTCTGGACCGGCAGCGTGAAGGTGAACCTGCAGCCGATCGGGGTGTCGCCATTGTAGAGGTTGACCGCCTTGATCCTGCCCCGGTGGCTCTCGATGATCGAGCGGCACAGGCTGAGGCCGATGCCGAGCCCGTCGACCTTTGTCGAGAAGAAGGCCTCGTACATCCGGGCGATGACCTCGTCCTTCAGGCCCGGACCCTTGTCGGTCACGGTGAACTCGATCACGTCGCCTTCTTCCTCGGTGTGCTTGGGCACGACGCGCAGCTCGATGCTGCGCCGCGCCAGCGGCAGGCGGGCGCTGTCGATGGCCTCGGCGGCGTTCTTCAGCAGGTTGAGGACGACCTGCTCGATCAGGATCGGGTCGACCATCAGCGGCGGCAGGCGATGCGCCACGTAGGTCTGGATCGCGACGTTGCGCCGGCGCAGCTCGATGCCTGCGAGGTCGACGGCGTCGTCGACGATCGCCTGCGCCGAAGCCTTCTGGCGCTGCGGCTCGCTGCGCTTCACGAAGGAACGGATGCGATGGATGATCTGGCCGGCGCGCTCGGCCTGGCGCGAGGTCTTCTTCAGCGCGGCGATGAGGTCGGCCTTCTCGATGGCGTCGTTCTCCACCCGCGTCACCATGCCGTTGCAGTAGTTGCTGATCGCGGTGAGCGGCTGGTTCAGCTCGTGTGCGACGGAGGACGCCATCTCGCCCATGGTCACCAGGCGGCTCGTCACCTGCGCCTTCTCGGCCTGGCTGGCGGCCACCGCCTCGGCGCTGCGCCGCTCGGTGATGTCGGTCGCGATCAGCATCTGGGCGAGGCGGCCGTCTGTCCACTGCAGGTAGCGGGCGCGCACGTCGAACCACTTCGCCAGCGAGTCGACGAAGACCTCGCGGGAGTCGGAGCCGGCGGCCGTCAGCTCCTGCGTCGGCAGGCCGCCGAGCGCATCGACGGCCTCGTCGGCATCGCCGGAAACCGCCATCGAGGATTCGCCGCCGGACAGCAGCGAATGGCCCTTCGAGTCGGCACCGAACCACAGGCGGTACGAGCGATTGGCGAACAGCAGCTCGCCCTGCTGCACCGAGAGCACCGACACCGCCGTGTCCAGGCCTTCCAGCACCGTGGTGAAGCGCTCGTGCGAAGCGGTGAGCTGGTCGCGGATGCGCTTGGCTTCGGTGATGTTGGTCATCGACGTCATCCAGCCGGTCTGCTGTCCCTTGGGGTCGATGAGCGGCGACACGTACATGCGCGCATCGAAGACCGTGCCGTCCTTGCGCATCACCTTCACCTCGATGCCCCCGGCCGGGCTCTTGCCCTGCAGCTCCTGGTCGAGCAGGCGGGCGTTCTCCTCCCGGCGGTCGTAGGGCCAGTAGGGAAAGGGCGGGCGCAGGCCGATCAGGTCGACTTCCGAGAAACCCGTCATCGCGCAGAACGCCGGGTTGACGTAGCTGATGCGGCCTTCCATGTCCATGGCGCGCATGCCGGTCAGCATCGAGTTCTCCATCGCCCGGCGGAAGTTGGTCTCCGAGACGAGCGCCGCCTGCATCTGCAGCCGGCGCCGCATGTGCCGCCACGTGCCGAGCAGCATCCAGACGGTCAGTGCCGAGAGGATCATGACCATCCAGAACAGCGTGTTGCTGATCAGGCCGATCGACGTCCGATAGCCATGCCCGCGCAGGACCAGGCCGTTCTCCGCCGGCGCGAGCGGCAGCTGATAGACGATCGACGGCTTGGTGGACGCCTTGCCGGGGAGCGTCATCACCGTGCTGGCGAGGGCGTGGTCCTCTTCGTCGAGCACGGAGATCGCGTGGCGGCGCGAGATCTCGTCGGGAACGAAGTAGCGCACGAGCCGCTCGATCGAGTATTCGGCGACCAGGGCACCCTGGAAGGCGCCCCGTTCGATCAGGGGTATCTGTGCCTGGAACACCGGATTGCCGAAGCTGTCGGCGAACGGCTGCGAGTACACCGTGCGGCGCAGTTCGCGGGCGCGCTTGAAGGCCTCCTCGGGAGCGCCCCCCGAGTTCTCGACCGGCAGCGACGCCGGGGTCTCGACCCCGCTGATGCCGGTCTCCGGCGGAAAGCTCGTGCCCGAATAGCCGGCCACCCGGTTGCGCGACGCACCGACCCAGACCAGGTTGCTGATCTCCGGGTGGTCGCGCGTGAAGACCGACGCCTGCAGCAGGAAGGCTTCGCGGTTGAGCGTCTGCGTCACGAGCTCGCGGGCCATGCGCGCGAGCTGCTCGTGGTTTTCGATCAGGCGCAGGCGCACCTGTTGCTGCGCCACCTCCGTGTCTCGCCGCACCGCCTCCTGCTCGCGATCGAATTCCTCGTTGCGCAGGTACCAGAACGCGGAAACGATGGCGGCCAGAAAGAGCAGCACCGAGGCCAGGGGTCCGAGCGTCGCGTACCGGTCCTGTCGCGCCGCCGACTGGCGTCGCCACCAACGGCCGAAGAACCGCTCCGCCCACGTGCGGGCCGGGGGCGGGCGATGTTGCGCCACGACGGCACGTTGCATCCTGCGATTATCGCGGGATCGCCTTGGGACTCCCTCTTCGTGCCCACCAGCGCTGAGAATATTGCCGCATTGTGAAACGGAGTAGCGCTATTTGAAAATACGAGGTCCTGTGCGACACTTCACATCAACCAAGAACGACTGTTTTCGGAGACACGGATGTCAGCTCTTCCCCAGACGAGCTTCGGCTCTCCCGCGCAGGACCCTGACCAAGCCGAGACGCGCGAGTGGCTGGATGCGCTCTCCGCCGTCATCGCCTCGGAAGGCGGCGAGCGCGCCCACTTCCTTCTCGAGCAGCTGATCGATCACGCCAGGCAGGCAGGCATCGACCTGCCGTTCTCGGCCAACACCGCTTACGTCAACACCATCCCGACCGACCAGGAAGAGCGCTCGCCCGGGAACATCGAGATCGAGGAGCGTCTGCGCGCCTACATGCGCTGGAACGCGATGGCGATGGTCGTCAAGGCGAACCGGCTGCATCCGGCCGACGGCGGCGATCTCGGCGGACACATCTCGAGCTTCGCCTCGCTGGCGACGATGTTCGGCACCGGCTTCAATCACTTCTGGCACGCCGAGACGCCGGACCACGGCGGCGACCTGCTCTACATCCAGGGCCACTCCTCCCCAGGCGTCTATGCGCGCGCCTACATGGAGGGGCGCCTCACCGAGGAGCAGCTCGTCAACTTCCGCCAGGAGGTCGACGGCAAGGGCATCTCGAGCTATCCGCATCCGAAGCTGATGCCGGAGTTCTGGCAGTTCCCGACCGTGTCGATGGGGCTCGGCCCGCTGATGGCGATCTACCAGGCACGGTTTCTCAAGTACCTGCACGCACGCGGCATCGCCGACACGAGCAAGCGCAAGGTCTGGGTCTTCTGCGGCGACGGCGAGATGGACGAGCCGGAATCGCTCGGGGCGATCGGCCTCGCCTCGCGCGAGAAGCTCGACAACCTCATCTTCGTCATCAACTGCAACCTGCAGCGCCTCGACGGCCCGGTGCGCGGCAACGGCAAGATCATCCAGGAGCTGGAGAGCGAGTTCCGGGGCTCCGGCTGGAACGTGATCAAGCTGATCTGGGGCAGCTACTGGGATCCGCTCCTCGCGCGCGACCGCGACGGCACGTTGCGCAAGGTGATGATGGACACCGTCGACGGCGACTACCAGGCGATGAAGGCCAACGACGGCGCCTTCGTTCGCAAGCACTTCTTCGGCCAGCATCCGAAGCTGCTCGAGATGGTCGCGAAGATGACCGACGAGGACATCTGGCGCCTGAACCGAGGCGGCCACGACCCGCAGAAGGTGTACGCCGCCTTCCATCGCGCTGCCCACCACCAGGGCCAGCCGACGGTGCTGCTCGTGAAGACCGTCAAGGGCTTCGGCATGGGCAAGAGCGGCGAGGGCAAGAACACCGCGCACCAGACCAAGAAGCTCATCGACGAGGACGTGATGGCGTTCCGCGACCGCTGGAACATCCCCGTTCCCGACGACAAGCTCGGCGAGATCCCGTTCTACAAGCCGGCCGACGACACGCCGGAGATGAAGTACCTGCAGGAGCGCCGTCACGCACTCGGCGGCTACCTGCCCAAGCGCCGCGTCCGCGCCGACGAGAAGCTCGCCGTGCCGCCGCTGGACATATTCAAGGCGGTGCTGGAGCCGACCGCCGAGGGACGCGAGATCTCGACGACGCAGGCCTTTGTGCGCTTCCTGACCCAGCTGCTGCGCGACAAGGCGCTCGGCCCGCGCGCCGTGCCGATCCTGGTCGACGAGGCGCGCACCTTCGGCATGGAAGGTCTGTTCCGCCAGATCGGGATCTACAACCCGGAAGGCCAGAAGTACACGCCGGTCGACCGCGACCAGGTCATGTACTACCGCGAGGACAAGGCCGGCCAGGTGCTGCAGGAAGGCATCAACGAGCCGGGCGGGATGAGCAGCTGGATCGCCGCGGCCACCTCGTACTCGACGAACAACCGGATCATGGTTCCGTTCTACGTGTACTACTCGATGTTCGGCTTCCAGCGCGTCGGCGACCTCGCCTGGGCGGCGGGCGACATGCAGGCGCGCGGCTTCCTGCTCGGCGGCACGTCCGGCCGCACGACGCTCAACGGCGAAGGCCTGCAGCACGAGGACGGGCACAGCCACATCCTCGCCAACACGATCCCCAACTGCATCAGCTACGACCCCGCGTTCGCGCACGAGGTCGGGGTCATCCTGCACCACGGCCTGGTGCGAATGGTCGAGAAGCAGGACAACGTCTTCTTCTACCTGACGCTGCTGAACGAGAACTACCCGCAGCCGGGTCTGCGTTCCGGCACCGAGGAAGAGATCATCAAGGGCATGTACCTGCTGCAGGAAGGGGCGAAGAAGGCGCCGCGCGTCAACCTGCTCGGCAGCGGCACGATCCTGCGCGAGAGCGTCGCCGCGCGCGAGCTGCTCGACAGTGACTGGGGCATTGCCGCCAACGTCTGGAGCTGCCCGAGCTTCAACCAGCTGGCACGCGACGGCCAGGCCGTCGAGCGCTGGAACCTGCTCCACCCGACCGAGCGGCCGCGGGTGCCCTTCGTCGCCCAGCAGCTCGAGAAGTTCGCCGGGCCGGTGATCGCGTCGACCGACTACATGAAGGGTTATGCCGACCAGATCCGCGCCTTCCTGCCTGCCGGTCGGGCCTACAAGGTGCTCGGGACCGACGGGTTCGGTCGGAGCGACTTCCGCTTCAAGCTTCGCGAGCATTTCGAAGTCAACCGGCACTACATCGTGGTCGCCGCGCTGAAGGCGCTTGCCGAGGAGGGCAGCGTGCCGGCAGCGAAGGTGGCCGACGCCATCAGGCGCTACGGCATCGATACCGAAAAGATCAATCCGCTCGACGCCTGAGGACCTCAGCATGGCAGCTCTGGAAGTGAGGGTCCCCGACATCGGCGACTTCGAGAAGGTCGAGGTCATCGAGGTGCTGGTCAAGCCGGGCGATCGCATCGCCGCCGAGCAGTCGCTGGTGACGGTGGAGAGCGACAAGGCGTCGATGGAGATCCCGTCGTCGGCCGCCGGCGTGATCAAGGAGATGAGGGTCTCGGTCGGCGACAAGGTGAGCGAGGGGACGCTGCTGCTCGTGCTCGAAGCCGAGGGCGCCGCGGCTGCGGGGAGCCCGCCGCGGGACGCCGCGTCGCCACCGGCGCCCGCGCCGGCGCCTGTGACTGCCCCTGCCCCTGCCCCTGCGCCTGCGCCGCCAGCCGCCGCGTCGGCCGCAGCACCATCGGCATCGGCCGCGGCGTTGCCAGCTGCTCCGGCGGAGGCTGCGCCGCGCTCGACGCCGGCATCGGCCGGCGCACGCACCGAGGTGGTCGTTCCCGACATCGGCGACTTTGACGAGGTCTCGGTGATCGAGGTGCTGGTCCAGCCCGGCGACACCATCGCCCTCGAGCAGAGCCTCGTCACGGTGGAGAGCGACAAGGCGTCGATGGAGATCCCGTCGAATGCTGCCGGTCGTGTCGCTGAGATGCGGGTCAAGGTCGGCGACAAAGTGAAGAAGGGCAGCGTGCTGGCCCTGGTCGAGAACAGTGCTGCCTCCGGCGGCGCGGCCGAAACGGTGGCCGCCGAAGACCGCGTGCATTCGACGGCCGCACCGGCGCCGGCCGCGTCGCAGCCATCGATGGCGTCCGGCCCGTCACCGGCTGCACCGGCGCCTGAGCCCGCGCCGGCGCCGACGCCTGCAGCGGCGCCGCCGCCACCGTCGGCCGGGCCTGCAGCGGCGCCGCCGCCACCAACGGCGGTCGCGGAGCGCACGCCGCCGACGGCGGCGCTGCCAGCGCACGAGCCGACCGCGCCCAGCGGCCCGCTGCCGCACGCCTCGCCGACGATCCGCAAGCTGGCCCGCGAGCTCGGCGTGCCGCTCGACGAGGTCCAGGGCAGCGGCCCGAAGGGGCGGATCACGCAGGAGGACGTGCAGGGATTCGTCAAGTCGGTCATGGCGGGCAGCCAGCAGACGAAGGCGCAGGCGGCCAAGGCTCCGGCGGCAGGGGCTGCGGCTCCGGCGAGCGGCGCCTTCCCCGGCTTGCTGCCGTGGCCTCAGGTCGACTTCTCGAAGTTCGGTCCCACCGAGCGCAAAGAGCTGCCCCGGATCAAGAAGATCGGCGCGGCCAACCTGCACCGCAACTGGGTCCTGATCCCGCACGTCACCAACCACGACGATGCCGACATCACCGAGCTCGAGGCCTTCCGTGTCGCCACGAACAAGGAGAACGAGAAGAGCGGCGTCAAGGTGACGATGCTCGCCTTCCTGATCAAGGCCTGCGTCGCCGCGCTGAAGAAGTTCCCGGAGTTCAACGCCTCGCTCGAGGGCGATCACCTGGTGCTCAAGCAGTACTTCCACATCGGCTTCGCCGCCGACACGCCGCACGGCCTGATGGTCCCGGTGCTCAAGGACGCCGACAAGAAGGGCGTGCTGCAGATCTCGCAGGAGATGAGCGAGCTGGCCAAGAAGGCGCGCGACGGCAAGCTCTCGCCGGGCGAGATGAGCGGCGGCTGCTTCTCGATCTCGTCGCTGGGCGGGATCGGCGGGCGCTACTTCACGCCGATCATCAACGCGCCCGAGGTCGCGATCCTGGGCGTCTGCCGAAGCACGATGGAGCCGGTCTGGAACGGCGAGAAGTTCAAGCCGCGGCTCATGCTGCCGCTGTCGCTGAGCTGGGACCATCGCGTCATCGACGGCGCTGCGGCAGCGCGATTCAATGCCGTCCTGGCGCAGATCCTCGGCGACTTCAGGAGGGTCCTGCTGTGACGGTCGACGTCAAGGTCCCCGACATCGGCGACTTCAAGGACGTCGGCGTCATCGAGGTCCTGGTCAAGCCCGGCGACACCGTGCAGGTGGAGCAGAGCCTTATCACGATCGAGAGCGACAAGGCCTCGATGGAGATCCCGTCGTCGCACGCCGGCGTGGTCAAGGAGGTGCGGGTCAAGGTCGGCGACACCGTCAACGAGGGCTCGGCGATCCTGACGCTGGAAACCTCGGACGCGGCTGCCGCCGCGCCGCCTGCCGCAGCGGCGCCTGCCGCAGCGCCTTCAGCGGCCGCGGCAGTGCCAGCCCCCGCGGCGCAGACCGCCGCACCCGCTTCGTCACCCTCGCCAGCGGCCGCCCCGGCGGCCGCATCGGCGCCGGCCCGGTCGTCGGCCGAGCTGGGCGGTGATCTCACCTGCGACCTGCTCGTCCTCGGCGCCGGCCCCGGCGGCTACTCGGCCGCGTTCCGCGCCGCCGACCTCGGCCTCAAGGTGGTGCTCGTCGAGCGCTATCCGGTGCTCGGCGGCGTCTGTCTCAATGTCGGCTGCATCCCTTCCAAGGCGCTCCTCCACGTCGCGGCCGTGATCGACGAGGTGGCGCACTTCGGCGCGCTCGGCGTGGAGTTCGGCAAGCCGGCGGTCGATCGGTCGCGCCTGCTCGCGCACAAGAACAAGGTGGTCGGCAGGCTCACCGGCGGACTGGCGCAGATGGCGAAGATGCGCAAGGTCACGGTCGTCACCGGGACCGGGACCTTCACCGATCCGAACCACGTGAAGGTCGATCTCGCCGCCGGCGGCAGCACCCGCATCGGCTTCTCGCGCGCCGTCATCGCTGCCGGCTCGGAGGCGGTCAAGCTGCCCTTCATGCCGAAGGACGATCGCCGCGTCGTCACCTCGACCGGCGCCCTCGAGCTGCCGGCACTGCCCGGGCGCATGCTGATCGTCGGCGGCGGCATCATCGGCCTCGAGATGGGAACCGTGTACTCGACGCTCGGTGCGCGTCTCGACGTCGTCGAGATGCTCGACGGGCTCATGCAAGGCGCCGACCGCGACCTCGTCCGCGTCTGGCAGAAGCTGAACGCGCCGCGCTTCGACCACATCCTCCTGAAGACGAAGACGGTGAGCGCCGAAGCCCGCGACGACGGCATCCTCGTGAAGTTCGAAGGCGAGGGGACCCTGAAGGAGCAGCTGTACGACTTGGTCCTGCAGGCCGTCGGCCGCACGCCGAACGGCAGGAAGATCGGCGCCGAGAGCGCCGGCGTCGCGGTGACGGATCGCGGCTTCGTCCCCGTCGACATCCAGATGCGCACGAACGTGCCGCACATCTTCGCGGTCGGCGACATCGTCGGCCAGCCCATGCTCGAGCACAAGGCCGTCCACGAGGCGCACGTGGCTGCCGAGGTGGCCGCCGGGGAGCAGCTGGGCGACGCGAAGCTGGCGAAGCGCGCCTTCGATGCGCGCGTGATCCCAAGCGTCGCCTACACCGATCCGGAGATCGCCTGGGTCGGCGTCACCGATGACGAAGCGAAGGCGCGCGGGCTCAAGGTCAGGAAGGGCCTCTTCCCGTGGACGGCCTCGGGCCGCGCGATCGCGAACGGCCGCGACGAAGGCTTCACCAAGCTGCTGTTCGACGAGGCGAGCCATGCCGTCGTCGGCGGTGGCATCGTCGGCACCCATGCCGGCGACATGATCGGCGAGATCGCGCTGGCGATCGAGATGGGCGCCGATGCCGTCGACATCGGCAAGACGATCCATCCGCATCCGACGCTCGGCGAGTCGATCGGGCTGGCGGCGGAAGCGTTCGAGGGCACCTGCACCGACCTGCCGCCGGCCCGCCGCTGAGCGCCCCTCGGGCTCAGGCGATGTCGCCGACGTGGAGCTCGAAGCGACCGGCCCGGCGATCCTCGAAGTAGTGCTCGAGCGTGCGGCGCGTGGTCCGGAAGGCCATCTCGTCCCACGGCACCTCCGCCTCATCGAAGAGGGCGGCCTCGATCGTCTCGGGGCCCGGTTCGAAGTCGGTGTCGAGCAGGCGCGCCCGGTAGAAGAAGTGAACCTGGCCGACGCGAACCACGTTGAACAGCGTGAACAGGCCCTCGAGCTCGATCCGTGCACCGGCTTCCTCGATGGTCTCGCGAATGGCGCCTTCCTCGGTCGTCTCGCCGAGCTCCATGAAGCCGGCCGGCAGCGTCCACAGGCCCCGTCGCGGCTCGATGTTGCGACGACAGAGCAGGACCTTGCCCTGCCACACCGGCAAGGTGCCGACCACGTTGAGCGGGTTCTCGTAGTGGATCGTGCTGCAGACGCGGCAGGTGGCCCGTTCGCGGTTGTCGTCGGCGGGCGTCGCGTAGTGCACTTCGCCGCCGCAGGCCCGGCAATGCTTGATGCTCCGCGGGGTCACCATGGCGTCGAGTGTAGTGAAGTGCATGGCATGATTCAGCGATGAAGCACGTCATCCCTACCCCTGTCGTTACCAGCATTCCGGTCGCCGGCGGCGGCGGCGAATCGTTCCCGGTGCGACGCGTCTACTGCGTCGGCCGCAACTACGTCGAGCATGCGAAGGAGATGGGTTTCACCGGCCGCGAGCCGCCGTTCTTCTTCATGAAGCCGGCCGACGCGGTGCTCGTCGTGCCCGAAGGCGAGGTGGGCCGGATGCCGTACCCGAGCCTGACCAAGAGCCTGCACCACGAGGTCGAGCTGGTGGTCGCGATCGGCACCCCGGGGCGCGACATTGCGACCGCCGACGCGACGCGCCACGTCTGGGGCTATGCCATCGGCCTCGACATGACCCGGCGCGACCTGCAGGGCGAGGCGAAGAAGCTCGGCCGGCCGTGGGACATCGGCAAGGGCTTCGACCTCTCGGCGCCGATCGGGCCGCTGCACCGCGCCGGCTCCGTCGCCATCGGCCCCGAGACGGCCATCTCGCTGCAGGTCAACGGCAGCGTCCGGCAGAAAAGCACGATCGGCAAGCTCATCTGGAACATCGCCGAGATCATCGAGCACCTCTCGGCGGCGTGGGAGCTGCAACCGGGCGACCTCGTCTTCACGGGCACGCCGGAGGGCGTGGCAGCCGTCGAGCGCGGCGACGTGCTCAAGGCGGAGGTCAGCGGCATCGGCAGCCTCGAGGTCGAGATCGTCTAAGACGGCGAGGGCGATGCGGCTCTACAGCTACTTCCGATCGTCGGCGTCGTTCCGGGTCCGCATCGCCCTGGCGCTCAAGGGCCTGCCGTACGAGTACGTGCCGGTGCACCTGGTGAAGAACGAGCACCTGCAGGAGAGCCTGCGGACGACGCTGCCCGCGCAGCTCGTTCCCGCACTGACCCTGGACGAGGAGGACGGCGGCGCGCAGACGCTGACCCAGTCGCTGGCCATCATCGAGTACCTCGACGAGACCCATCCGGAGCCGCCGCTCCTGCCCGCGGACCCGACGGGGCGAGCCCGCGTGCGCTCGCTCGCCCTCGACATCGCCTGCGAGATCCACCCGCTCGACAACCTGCGCGTTCTCCGCTACCTCGTGAACGAGATGAAGGTGGGCGAGGACGACAAGAACCGCTGGTACCGCCACTGGGTCGAGGTGGGGCTCGAAACCGTTGAGCGCCAGCTCGCCGAACATCGGGCCACCGGCCGCTTCTGCCACGGCGACCGCCCGGGCCTCGCCGACTGCGTCCTGGTGCCGCAGATCTTCAACGCCCAGCGCATGGCATGCCGCCTGGACCACGTGCCGACGGTCATGCGCGTCTTCGAGGCCTGCATGGCGGAGCCGGCGTTCAGCGGATCTCAGCCGTCGGCGTGTCCCGACGCCGCGTGACGCCGGCCGACTGGCTGGCGCCGGCCTGGCGCATCGATCGGGTCGGCGCGCTGATGACGACGCGCCACGGCGGAACGAGCGTCGGTCCGTTCGCCTCCATGAACATCGGCGACCGGGTCGGCGACGATCCGCTGGCCGTTGCGGCGAACCGCGGGCTGTTCGGCGCTGCCATGGAGGCGCATCCGGTCTACCTGCGCCAGGTGCACGGAACCCGGGTCGTCCGGATCGGCGACGACGATGCGGCCGAAGATGCCCCGGTGCACGAGGCCGATGCCTGCGTGACGACGAAGCCCGGCGTGGCCTGCGTCGTCCAGGCTGCGGATTGCCTGCCGGTGCTCCTCGCCGCCCGCAACGGCGCGGCCGTCGGTGCCGCCCATGCGGGCTGGCGCGGGCTGGCCGCCGGAGTGGCCGACGCGACGGTGCGAGCGGTGTGCGACGCCGCCGGCTGCCGACCCGACGAGCTCGTCGCCTGGCTGGGCGCCTGCATCGGCCCGCGATCCTTCGAGGTCGGGGCCGACGTGCTGGCGGCGTTCGGCGTGACGGCCGGTGGCGACGTCACGGGTCGCTTCGCGCCCCGCGGTGAAGGCAAGTGGCTGGCGAACCTGCCCCTGCTGGCGCGCGACCAGCTCGCCGCCGCGGGCGTCGGCGCGATCGAGAGCAGCGATGCCTGCACCGTCGAGGATGCCTCACGCTTCTTCTCGTTCCGCCGCGACGGGGTGACCGGGCGGATGGGAGCGGCGGTCTGGATCCGGCGCGCCGAGGACTAGAGCCTCGGCCCGGCGCCGCGCAGCCCGTCGCGCCGGCGTGTTCAGCAGGTACAGCGCGATGGCGAGCGGCAGCAGGCCGTACAGCGAGAGCGTGACCGTCGCGCCGAGCCAGCTGCCGTTGACGGCCGTGCCCTCCGCGAGCGCCATCAGCAGGACGACGTACAGCCAGGCGACGGCGACCAAGTACATGCTATTCCTCAAGCGGTCTTTGACCGCGCCACGATAATGCCGACATGAAGACCAAGCAGGCAGCGCGCCCGTCCAAGACCCTCGGGACCGACGTGTCCGGCAGCCGGGGCGGCGGCGAGATCCAGGCCACCTTCGGCGAGGAAGCCTGGAAGGCGCTGAAGGGAATCGGCGAGCAGGCGCAGGCTCTCGTCGACCTGCAGAAGCAGTACGTCGAGGAGGCCGCGGCGATCTGGAACCGCGTGGTTCAGCCCGCCGGCACGGCGCCGCCTCCGGCCGACAGGCGCTTCTCGGCGCCGGCCTGGTCGGCGCAGCCCGGCGCCTCGTTCCTGGCCGAGATGTACCTGCTCAACGCCCGCACCCTGATGCAGATGGCCAGCCAGGTCGAGGCCGACGAGAAGACGAAGGCGCGCATCCGCTTCGCCGTGCTGCAGTGGATCGATGCCGCCGCGCCGAGCAACTACCTCGCCCTCAACCCCGAGGTGCTGCAGAAGGCGATCGAGACGAACGGCGAGAGCCTCGTGCAGGGCTTCATGCAGCTCTGGAAGGACCTCCAGCGCGGTCACCTGTCGCAGACCGACGAGAGCGCCTTCGAGGTCGGCCGCAACGTCGCCACGACGGAAGGCTCCGTGGTGTTCGAGAACGAGCTCTACCAGCTGCTCGAATACAAGCCTCTCACGGCCAAGGTCTACGAGCGGCCGATCCTGTTCGTGCCGCCCTGCATCAACAAGTACTACATCCTCGACCTGCAGCCCGAGAACTCGTTCATCCGCCACACGGTCGCGCAGGGTCACCGCGTCTTCGTCGTCAGCTGGAAGAACGCGGGTCAGGAGATCGCGACCCGCACCTGGGACGACTACATCGAGCATGCTGCGATCCATGCCATCGGCGCGGTCCGCGACATCACCGGCGCCGAGAAGATCAACACGCTCGGCTTCTGCATCGGCGGCACGATCCTGGCGACCGCCCTGTCGGTGCTCGCCGCCCACGGCGAGCGGCCGGCGGCCAGCATGTCGCTGCTCACCACTTTCCTCGATTTCAGCGACACCGGCGTGCTCGACATCTTCATCGACGAGGCGGGCGTCCGCCTGCGCGAGATGACGATCGGCGCCGAGAGCCCCGGCGGCGGCAGCCTCCTGAAAGGACAGGAGCTGGCGACGACGTTCAGCCTGCTGCGGCCGAACGACCTGGTCTGGAACTACGTGGTCGGCAACTACCTGAAGGGCGAGACCCCGCCGGCCTTCGATCTGCTGTACTGGAACGCCGACGGCACGAACCTGCCGGGCCCGATGTACTGCTGGTACCTGCGCAACACCTATCTCGAGAACAACCTCGTGAAGCCCGGCAAGGCCGTCGTCTGCGGCGAGAAGGTCGATCTCGGCCGCATCGACGTGCCGACCTACATCTACGCGTCGCGCGAGGATCACATCGTGCCGTGGAACGGCGCGTACATGAGCACCCAGGTGCTCGAGGGCAAGCGCCGCTTCGTGCTCGGCGCGTCGGGGCACATCGCCGGAGTGATCAACCCGCCGGCGAAGAAGAAGCGCAGCCACTGGATCGGCGCGTCCTCGGCCTTGCCCGCGAGCCCCGACGAGTGGTTCGAGACCGCAGTCGAGCATCCCGGCAGCTGGTGGGACGACTGGTCGAAGTGGCTGGCGGGCTTCGGCGGCAAGCAGGTCGCCGCACCCAAGGCTCCCGGGAACAGGAAGTACCGACCGATCGAACCGGCGCCTGGCCGCTACGTCAAGGAAAAGGCCTGATCCGTCGGGCCCGTCACGCACCCAGCACACCCACAGGAGAACCTCATGAACGACATCGTCATCGTCGCCGCCGCCCGCACCGCCGTCGGCAAGTTCGGCGGCTCGCTGGCCAAGACCCCGGCCCCCGAGCTCGGCGCCGCGGTCATCGCCGACGTCCTGCGCCGGGCCAGGCTGAGCGGAGACCAGGTCGGCGAGGTCATCCTCGGCCAGGTTCTCGCAGCCGGATCGGGACAGAACCCGGCCCGCCAGGCGGTCATCGGCAGCGGCCTGCCGCAGAGCGTGCCGGCGATGACGATCAACGCGGTCTGCGGCTCGGGCCTGAAGGCGGTGATGCTGGCGGCGCAGGCGATCCGCGACGGCGACTACGAGATCGGCATCGCCGGCGGGCAGGAGAACATGAGCATGGCGCCGCACGTCCTGCCCAACTCCCGCGACGGGCAGCGCATGGGGGACTGGAAGCTGGTCGACACCATGATCACCGACGGGCTCTGGGACGTCTACAACAAGTACCACATGGGCACCACCGCCGAGAACGTGGCCAAGAAGTACGACATCTCGCGCGAGAAGCAGGACCAGCTCGCGCTGGCCTCTCAGCAGAAGGCCGCTGCGGCGCAGGAAGGCGGGCGGTTCAAGGACGAGATCGTGCCCTTCACGATCCCGCAGAAGAAGGGCGAGCCGATCGTCTTCGCCGCCGACGAGTTCATCAACCGCAAGACCAGCGCCGAGGCGCTCGCCGGCCTGCGCCCGGCCTTCGACAAGGCGGGCACGGTGACGGCCGGCAACGCCTCGGGGATCAACGACGGCGCGGCCGCGGTGGTGGTGATGAGCGCCAAGCGTGCCGAGAAGCTCGGGCTGACGCCGCTCGCGCGCATCGCCAGCTACGCCACGGTGGCGCTCGATCCCTCGATCATGGGCATGGGGCCGGTGCCGGCGTCGCAGAAGGCCTTGCAGCGGGCCGGCTGGAAGGCACAGGATCTCGACCTGCTCGAGATCAACGAGGCCTTCGCTGCCCAGGCCTGCGCCGTCAACAACGAGATGGGCTGGGACACGAGCAAGGTCAACGTCAACGGCGGCGCCATCGCCATCGGACACCCGATCGGCGCATCGGGCTGCCGCATCCTGGTCACGCTGCTGCACGAGATGGGGCGCCGAAACGCGAAGAAGGGCATCGCCTCGCTGTGCATCGGCGGCGGCATGGGCGTCGCCTTGTGCGTGGAGCGTTGAGCGTCCGGACGGAATGACGGCGCGGAAGAAGGTCGCGTATGTGACCGGCGGCATGGGCGGGATCGGCACCTCGCTGTGCCAGCGCCTGCACCGGGACGGCTTCCACGTCATCGCCGGCTGCGGCCCCAGCCGCGACCATGCGAAATGGCTCGCCGAGCAATCGGCCCTCGGCTACTCCTTCCATGCCTCCGTCGGCAACGTCGGCGACTGGGACTCGACGGTCGCCGCGTTCCAGGAGGTGAGGGCGGTGCATGGCCCGGTGGACGTGCTCGTCAACAACGCCGGCATCACCCGTGACGGCATGTTCCGCAAGATGACGCGCGCCGACTGGGACGCCGTCATCGAGACCAATCTCACCAGCCTGTTCAACGTGACCAAGCAGGTCATCGACGACATGGTCGAGAACGGCTGGGGCCGCATCATCAACATCTCGTCGGTGAACGGCGAGAAGGGCCAGTTCGGGCAGACCAACTACTCCGCGGCGAAGGCCGGCATGCACGGCTTCACCATGGCGCTGGCCCAGGAAGTCGCGAACAAGGGCGTCACCGTCAACACCGTAAGCCCCGGCTACATCGCCACCGACATGGTCAAGGCGATCCGTCGCGAGGTGCTCGACAAGATCGTCGCCAACATCCCGGTGCGGCGCCTCGGCACGCCCCAGGACATCGCCTCGATCGTCGCCTGGGTGGCGTCCGAGGAGTCGGGCTTCGCCACCGGCGCCGACTTCTCGGTGAACGGCGGCCTGCACATGGGCTGAGGCGCCGGGCGCGCCTGAGCGCGGCACGCGCTGTCGCGCCGGTTTTCCTCATCGCGATCGTTCCGACGCGCGTTCCGCGGGACGCGTACCGGCGTGAATTGCTGCCGCGGAATCTGCGCGTGCAAGCCGTTCGTTGCCCGCAGCGATCCGCTGATCGAGTGCCCTTGGTCATGGCGAAAGTGCGTTCATAGACTCCGCTCCCTCTAGAGCCTCCTGGCGCTGTGAGCGGGCAACGATCGGCACATCACCATGTTGAACACCACACGAAGGGATCACCGGACCGCCGCTGGCGATGCACGCGTCCCTGACATCGGGTCATGGGTGCAGAACGGGCAGCCGGCGAGGGCAAAGCGAAGCCGAGCCAGCGGCATGGCCCGGGAAGCGCTGGTGTGGTCGCTCGCGCTGTCTTCGATGATCTCGACGCCGGTGCTCTCGGCGCAGACCGACATCTCCAGCTCGCCGATCACCAGCACGAACGCGGCGCAGGTCAAGCCGAACATCATGCTGCTCATGGATACCTCGGGATCCATGGGCTGGAGCCACATGCCGGACGAGGTCGAGACGCAGGTCGGCATCGGCGCGATCGGCTACAAGGCCACGCAGTGCAACGTCCTCTACTACAACCGCAACCAGACGTACTCGATTCCCAAGAGGGCGGACGGCACGCAATTTCCGACGCCGTCGTTCACCTCCGCGCGCTATGACCCGTTCGACACCGCCTCGAGCACGACCGTCGATCTGTCCGCCGCGTTCAAGGCCTACGACGACCTGACCCTGCGCACCAGCGGCTACAACGACACGCCGCAGCCGGCCTACTACTACTACAAGACCGGCGGGTCGGTCCCGATCACCGGCTACACATCCTCGCCCTGCCTGGACGGCGACGCCGGCATCACGGTCGCGTCCTCGGACGGCGGCCTCTGGAATCGCGTGATCGTCGGCCCCGGCTCCGGCGTCGGCGGCAGCGACGAGCGCACCAACTTCGCCATCTGGTACACGTACTACCGGACCCGCCTGCTGCTCGTGAAGACCGCGGCGAGCCTCGCCTTCACGCCGCTGACCGACAGCTTCCGGGTCGGCTTCATCACCGTTCGGCCGAAGGACAACAAGACCGACGCGGCGATCAATCCGGCCAAGTACCTGGCCATCGACGACTTCGGCACGACACAGCGAGGGCTGTGGTTCGACAAGCTGTTCGCGCAGAAGCCCGGCGGCTCGTCGCCGGCGCGCGAGGGCCTGGCACGGGTGGGCCGACACTATGCCGGCATGCAGGACGGCATCAACCAGGGCATGACGGGCGACCCGGTCCAGTACTCCTGCCAGCAGAACTTCACCATCATGACGACCGATGGCTACTGGAACGCCCAGGAGGAGTCGAGCGGGCTGACCGGCGGCCATCTCGGCGGGCCGGTCGACATCACCGGCAAGGCCATGGTCGGCCAGCGCGACGGCGTGCTGGACGCCTTCTCTAACAACAACCCGTCGCCGCCGCCGGCTGCCGACGTCAACGTCACGCCGCGGCCGATCTGGGACGGCACGTTCGACGGGCAGCGCACGATCACGAGCAAGAACACGCACCACGAGTACCAGGCTTGCGGTGCTTACTACAACATCACGACGGCGCAGATCAACCGGTCCACCTCCCAGATCCTGGCGCAGACGTCGCAGACCCGGCAGACGACGGTGCAGAACCTGCAATCGACCGTGCAGAACCTGCGGTCGAGCACGCAGATGCTGCAGGTGACGTCGCAGCTGACGCGCAGCCAGGTGCAGAACCTGGCCAGCACGCAGCAGAACCTGCGCAACACGGCGCAGCGTCTCCAGAGCACGACGCAGACGACGCAAGGCACGCTGCAGAACCTCCAGGCCACGAACCAGAACCTGCGCAGCACCACGCAGAACCTGCAGAGCAGCAACCAGACCAACCGGGTCGAGGTGCGCACCGAGGAGACGGTCCGCATCCCTCGCCAGAGCACCACCCAGAACCTTCAGAGCACCAGTCAGAACGTGCAAAGCACGTCGCAGCAGAACCAGCAGACGGTGCAGATCCTGCAGAGCACCGGGCAGAACCTGAGAAGCACCGCGCAGACCCACAGGAACACGTCGCAGACCACGGAGAAGACGGTCCAGAACCTGCAGAGCACCGTCCAGAATCTGCAGAGCACGCAACAGACGACGCAAAGCACGTCCAAGACGACGCAGAGCACCTCGCAGGTCAACCAGAGCACGTCGCAGATCGTCGCCGGCACGTCGCAGCTGCAGGTCACGACCAGCCAGGTGCGCAAGAGCACGTCGCAGCTGCGCTCATGCGACGCGAGCACCGAGCTGTGCACGCCGGTATCCGTGGGCAGCTGCACCCCCGGCGGCAACATCACCTGCGAAACCATCACCACAGGGCCGACCCTGGTGGCGAGCTGCACCAACGAGGCGGCGAGCACCGCGAACAACTGGACGTCGACCACCTGCGCGGTGACCACGAACGGCCCGACGCCGACCGGATCGTGCACGCCGGCGACGGCCACATCGTCGAACTCGTACACGACGACGACCTGCAGCACCGCGACGACCGGCCCGACGCCGGTCGCCTCGTGCAGCGCGGCGCCGGCGAGCTCCGGCAACAACTACACGGAAACCACGTGCGCGACACTGGTGACGGGGCCGACACCCGTGTCGAGCTGCTCGCCTCAGGCAGCGAGCTCCTCGAACAACTACACGGCCACGACGTGCGCGACCACCGCGACGGGGCCCACCGGGGTGTCGTCATGCACCGCCCAGAGCCCCACGTCCGGCAACAGCTGGACGACGACGACCTGCGGCACCGCCACCACCGGACCGACGCCGGTGGCAGCGTGCACGCCGTCCTCGCCGACCTCGAGCAACAACTGGACGACGACCACCTGCGGCACGAACAACACCAGCAACGTGCCGGCGGCATCGTGCACGGCGTCGTTGCCGACCTCGGGCAACAACTGGACGACGACGACCTGCTCGGCGAACACCACCACGAACGTGGTCGTGGCGTCGTGCTCGCCTTCGTCGGCGACGTCGGGCAACAACTGGACCACGACGACCTGCAGCACGAACACCAACCAGTCCCCCTCCGGCTCCTGCGCGCCGAGCTCGGCGAACTCGAGCAACAACTGGACGACGACCACCTGTCCGCTGGTGACCACGGGTCCGACGGCTGTGGACCCGGCGACCTGCACGCCCGCCACCGGCAGCTCCAGCAACAGCTGGACGACGACCACCTGTCCGGTGACGAACACCGGCCCGACCCCGATCCTCACGTGCACCCCGGCGACGGCCTCGAGCAGCAACAGCTGGACGACCACCAGCTGCAGCACCAACAACACGAGCAACGTGCCCGTGGCGTCCTGCACGGCGTCTTCGCCGACGTCGGGCAACAACTACACGACGACGAGCTGCAACACCGTCACGTCCGCCTTGACGCCCGTCTCATCCTGCACGCCGGTCGCGGCCAGCTCGAGCAACAGCTACACGGCGACCACGTGCCCGATCACGACGACGGGGCCCGCGCCCGTCTCATCGTGCTCCGCGAGCACGGCGAGCTCGACGAACAGCTGGACGACGACGACGTGTGCGGCCAACATCACCACGAACGTGCCGGTGGCGTCGTGCACCGCCTCCTCGCCGACCTCGGGCAACAACTGGACGACCACCACCTGCTCGACGAACAACACGACCGGCGTGGCGGTCAGCTCGTGCACGGCGTCATCGCCGAGCTCCGGCAACAACTGGACGACCACGACCTGCCCGCCGGAAACCGTGGTCAGCGGGCCGACGGCGGTCGCCTCGTGCACGCCCGTGGCCGCGACCAGCGCGAACGGCTACCAGCGGACGGATTGCGCGAGCATCACGACGACCACGCCAGTCCCATCGGGTACCTGTACCCCTTCATCGCCGACGTCCGGCAACAACTACACGACGACGACGTGCAACGTGGTCACGACCAGCAACGTGCCGGTCGCCTCCTGCACGCCGCAAACCGCCAGCTCGTCGAACGGCTGGACCCAGATCACCTGCGGCACGAACAACACCAGCAACGTGCCGGTCGTTTCCTGCACGGCGTCGGCCGCCTCCTCGTCGAACTCCTGGACCACCACGAGCTGCCCGGCGCCGATCACCACCGGGCCGACGCCGGTCCCGTCCTGCACGCTGGCCGCCGCGAGCTCGACCAACAGCTACACCTCGACGACGTGCCCGACCCCGGTCACCACCGGGCCGACCGGCGTGAACAACTGCAGCCCGGTCGCCGCGAGCTCCAGCAACAGCTGGACGGCGACCATCTGCGGCACGAACAACACGACGAACGTGCCCGTCGCGTCGTGCTCGTCCTCGCCGGCGAACGGCGGCAACAGCTGGACGGCCACCAGCTGTGCCGACAACTACACCTCGAACGTCCCCGTCGCTTCCTGCTCACCGATCGCTGCGTCGTCGTCCAACAGCTGGACCGCGACCACCTGCCCGGCTCCAGTGGTCACCAGCAACGTCCCGGTCCAGACCTGCACGCCTGAGGCCGCTTCGTCGACGAACAACTACACGAGCCGCACCTGCAGCGTCAACGCGACGCTCAATGTTCCGACCGGGACCTGCGTCGCCGACCCGGCGCAGTCGAGCAACAGCTGGACCGAGACGACCTGTCCGATGGTCGTGACGGGCGCCGTCGGCGTCGCCAGCTGCACGCCACAGGCACCGTCCTCTTCCAACAGCTGGACCGAGATCCAGTGCACCCCCAACAACACGAGCAACGTGCCGGTCGCCTCGTGCTCTCCCGCGAGCCCGACCTCGGGCAACGGCTACACGACCGTGACGTGCTCGACGAACAACACCACGAACGTCCCGGTCGCGAGCTGCTCGGCCGGATCGCCCAGCTCGGGCAACGGCTACACCACGACCACCTGCACCACCAACAACACCGATGTGGCGGTCTCATCCTGCACGCCGGTGTCGCCGACATCGGGGAACGGCTGGACGACGACGGCCTGCCCGGTGATCAACACCGGACCGGCCGGCGCCGCGAGCTGCAGCGCGAGCGGACCCACTTCCTCGAACGGCTGGACGACCACCACCTGCCCGACGCCGGTGACCACCGGTCCCACGCCGGTGGCCTCATGCACGTCTTCTTCGGCGAGCGCGGGCAATGCGTGGACGGCCACCACCTGCTCCACTGCCATCGCGACGTCGGTCGCGCAGACCTGCAACGACCCCTATACGGCCGCGAGCTCGACCAACAACTGGACGTCGACCACCTGCACGCCGGTGGCCGGCAAGCGGCTCGTGTCCACGACGTCGACCCGGGTGCGCGAGTATTTCGTCAGCGGCTCGACCCTGTCGTTGAAGAGCGACACCACGACGGCCGGCTCGCCCGTGGTCGGCGCGACCTGCCACGACCCGGGCACGGAGCCGGCGCTGCCGAGCGACGGCCCGCCCGCCTGGACGTCGGCCGACAGCACGGCCTATCCCAGCTGCAGCGCCTGGCCGTGCAGCGTTGATGACAACACCGGCACGCCGCGCAGCGTCAACTCTTTGGCTGACGTGGCGCAGTACTACTACGTGACGGACCTGCGGACGGCGGCGAACGAGCCGCGGGGACCGAACTACTACCGAGACGACGTTCCTGGGGTGGGCTCGGGTGCCGAGGACGACCGG
>DATAGP010000055.1:0-1936 GCA_036263655.1 Caldimonas sp.
CGGTGATCGCCGAGATCAAGAAGGCCAGCCCGAGCAAGGGCGTGCTGCGCGAGCGCTTCGCCCCGGCCGAGATCGCCGCCAGCTACGAGCGACACGGCGCAGCGGCGCTGAGCGTGCTGACCGACGAGCGCTTCTTCCAGGGCCGGCCGGCGTTCCTCGGCGAGGCTCGGGCGGCCAGCGCGCTGCCGGCGCTGCGCAAGGACTTCACGGTCGACGCCTGGCAGCTGTACGAGTCGCGGGCGATGGGCGCCGACGCTGTCCTTCTCATCGCGGCCGTCATCGACGACGCCCAGATGCGCGACTTCGAGTCGATCGCCTCGGCGCTTGGCATGGGCGTTCTCGTCGAGGTGCACGACGAGCGCGAGCTCGAGCGGGCAATGCGCCTGTCGACGCCGCTGGTGGGCATCAACAACCGGGACCTGCGGACGTTCGAGGTCTCCCTGGACACCACGCTGCGGATGCTGCCGGAGGTGCCGGCGGGGAAAGTGGTCGTCTGCGAGAGCGGCATCCTCGAGCCGCGGGACGTGCAGCGGATGCGCGCCGCCGGCGTGAACGCTTTCCTGGTCGGCGAGGCGTTCATGCGTGCCGCGGATCCGGGCGAGGCGCTGGCGACCCTGGTCGCGTGAAGTCCGAAGACCTCTGGGCCGCGTTCGCGACGCTGCCGGATTCCTGGCGCGAGGCGCTGCCGGGCTGGACGCCGGCTCGACTGGCCGAGGTGCAGCGCTGCATCCTGGCGGTCTCCGGCGACCGGCCGATCGCGCCGGACGATCCCTTTCGGGCGCTCCGGTTGGTCGCGCCCGAGGACGTCAAGGTGGTCGTCATCGGACAGGACCCATACCCCTTGCCCGGTCACGCGGACGGGCTCGCCTTCTCGGCCGGCCGCGGGCGGCCGCGCTCCCTGGCGCGGATCTTCGACGTGCTCGCCGCGGATCGGCCCGGCTTCAGCCCGCCCGAGCGCTGGACGCTCGACGGCTGGGCCCGCTCGGGGGTGCTGCTCCTGAACCCCGTCCTGACCGTCGAACTGGGCCGGACGGGCAGCCATCAGTCCTGCGGTTGGCAGGCGCTTACTCGCGAAGTCGTGAGCGCACTGGCCGACCGGCCGCTCCCACCCACGTTTCTCCTGTGGGGCAGCAAGGCAGTGGCTTTCTGGCGCGGATGCGTGACGGCGGGCTCGACCGCCCCGGTCCTCACGACACGCCACCCGTCATACGACTTCCAGCGCAAGTTCATGGGCGAGGGAAGCCACTTCGAGGCCACCGCCCACCTCGTCGACTGGTGGGAGATCGGCCGGCGCGACTGAAGGCCATGCTATAGTCCCGGGTTCGTCTCGGAGGGGTGCCCGAGTGGCTAAAGGGGGCAGACTGTAAATCTGTTGGCTTACGCCTACGCTGGTTCGAATCCAGCCTCCTCCACCACGATCAAAGCTGTCAGTCGATCCATTGTGTTGCTCGCGGCGCCTCAGGCCGCAGCCTCCTGAGCGGGAGTAGTTCAATGGTAGAACCCTAGCCTTCCAAGCTAATGATGCGGGTTCGATTCCCGTCTCCCGCTCCAGTTCGACAAGGGCTCCGGACGAGCCCTTTTCAAACTGAAGGTCGGTCGGCCAGCGCCTCGCAAGGTGGCTGGGCGGCAGGCCCATGTGGCTCAGTGGTAGAGCACTCCCTTGGTAAGGGAGAGGTCGCGCGTTCGATCCGCGCCATGGGCACCAGCAACGCGAGCGGAAAAGACAACCTTTCAGGGCTTGCGCAGCAAGCCCGCTGTCCTGTGGAGTTGTTATGGCAAAGAGCAAATTCGAGCGCACCAAGCCGCACGTCAACGTGGGCACGATCGGCCACGTGGACCATGGCAAGACGACGTTGACGGCGGCGATCACGTCGGTGCTGGCGAGCAAGTTCGGTGGCGAGGCCAAGGCGTACGACCAGATCGACGCGGCGCCCGA
>DATAGP010000056.1:0-71631 GCA_036263655.1 Caldimonas sp.
GTTTCTCCCCGTATTCCTGCCCACGATGGGGGCAGTCATCGAAGAATAGGGGAGCCACGCTTCCGCTCAGACCCCCCGATTCGCGGGGAGTCCGGCACCGCTGTCGTCTCCTGCGCTGCCGCGGGCCTGCGGCCTCGCTACTTGTCGTCGAGCCCCAGCTCCTGGATCTTGCGCGTGATCGTGTTGCGCCCGATGCCGAGCTTCTGCGCCGCCTCGATGCGGCGGCCTCGAGTGGTCTCGAGTGCCGTGACGATCAGCTGCGCCTCGAACTTGCGCGTGAGCGCGTCCCAGACCATGGGCTCGCCGGCGCGCAGCATCTCTCGCGCCTCGCTCTCGAGGCCGGCCAGCCAGGGCCGCTCGATGGCCGGGGCCGAACCCGCGACGTCCACCGCGCTCGGCGACGCTGCGATGGCGGACGCTGCCGCGGCTGCCGTCGCCTCCGCGCCGGCATCGCCCGTCGGCGACCGCCGCGCGGCGACGCCGTCGGCGCCTGCCGCGCCGGCGACCTCCGACGTGCCGCCCGGCGGCGCCGGCCGCTGCTGCAGCTCGGGCGGCAGGTCCTTGGCGTCGACCAGCTGCGCCGGCGCCATGACCGTGAGCCAGTGGCAGATGTTCTCGAGCTGGCGGACGTTGCCGGGAAAGTCGAACTGCGCGAGCCGGGTGATCGCCGCATCGGTCAGCCGCTTGCCCTCGACGCCGAGCTCGCGGGCGCTCTTCTGCAGGAAGAAGCGGGCCAACGGAGCGATGTCCTCGACGCGCTCGCGCAGCGCCGGCAGGCGCAGGCGGATGACGTTCAGGCGGTGGAACAGGTCCTCGCGAAACGATCCCGCCTTGACCCGGGCCTCGAGGTCCTGGTGCGTCGCCGCGATGACCCGGACGTTGCTGCGCATCGGGTTGTGGCCGCCGACGCGATAGAACTGGCCGTCGGCCAGGACGCGCAAGAGCCGCGTCTGCAGGTCGAACGGCATGTCGCCGATCTCGTCGAGGAAGAGCGTGCCGCCGTCGGCCTGCTCGAAGCGGCCGCGTCGCGTCGTCTGCGCGCCCGTGAACGCACCGCGCTCGTGCCCGAACAGCTCGGACTCGAGCAGGTCCTTGGGAATGGCAGCGGTGTTGATCGCGACGAAGGGACCGCCGGCGCGCGGGCTGTGCTTGTGCAGCGCGTTGGCGACCAGCTCCTTGCCGGAACCCGACTCGCCCGTGATCAGCACGGTGACGATGCTCTGGCTGAGCCGACCGATGGCGCGGAAGACATCCTGCATCGCCGGGGCCTGGCCCAGGATCTCGGGCACCTGCGCCGCCGTGGTCTCGCTGCCGGCCTCGTGCAGGCTTTCCTCGACGGCGCGGCGGATGAGGTCCACGGCCTTGGGGACGTCGAAGGGCTTCGGCAGGTAGTCGAATGCGCCGCCCTGGAAGGCGCTGACGGCGCTGTCCAGGTCGGAGAAGGCCGTCATGATGATGACCGGCAGGTCGCGATGCAGCGACTTGATCTTGTTGAGCAGCTCGATCCCCGAGCCGCCGGGCATGCGGATGTCCGACACCAGCACCTGCGGCTGGTCGTCGTCGAGCGCGGCGAGCACGTCGCGCGTGTTGGTGAAGCTGCGGACCGCGAACTCCTCGCGCGTCAGCGCCTTCTCGAGCACGAACCGGATCGATTGGTCGTCGTCGACGATCCAGATGGGTTTCATCGGCAGCTCGAGTGTGCGCTTCGCGTCAGGCCAGCGGGATCAGGATCTTGAACACGGTTCGTCCGGGCTCGCTTTCGAACTCGACCGTGCCATGGTGCTGCTGGATGAAGGTCTGCGTGAGGGTGAGGCCCAAACCCGAGCCTCCTTCGCGGCCGGAGACGAGCGGAAAGAAGATCCGCTCGCGTACCGCCTCGGGGACGCCCGGCCCGTTGTCCTGGATATGCAATTCCAGTGCCAGTCGATGCCGCTGCTTGCCGAGCGTCACCTGGCGCACGACGCGGCTGCGCAGGACGATCCTGGCGTCGCCGATCTCGATGCGCTCGGCCAGCGCCTCGGCGGCGTTGTGGACGATGTTCAGCACCGCCTGGATGAGCTGCTCGCGGTCGCCGTGGAACTCGGGAATCGAGGTGTCGTAGTCGCGCTCCGTCACGAGTCCGCGCGGGAACTCGGCCAGGATCAGCGCCCGCACCCGCTCACAGACCTCGTGGATGTTGACCATGCCGACGACGTGGGGCTTGCGATGCGGCGCGAGCAGCCGGTCCACGAGCACCTGCAGGCGATCGGCCTCCTTGATGATCACCTGCGTGTACTCGGTGAGCACCCGCGACTCGAGCTCCATCTCGAGCAGCTGGGCCGCGCCGCGGATGCCGCCGAGCGGGTTCTTGATCTCGTGCGCGAGGTTGCGAATCAGCTCCTTGGTCGCCTGGGCCTGCTCCAGGGCCCGCTCCTCGCGCTCCTGCCGCGTCTGCTGCTCGATCTCCACCAGCTCGACGACGACGTTGCGCGAGCCGTCGATCTGGTTGACCGTGACGTGCACCGGGACGGGATCGCCGTGGCTCCCGGCCGGACGCTTCAGCTGCGCTTCGAGGCGGCTGGTGGAGAAGGCGTTGCGGCTGACCGCATGCACCGTCTCGCGGACGATCTGCGGATCGACGAACCAATCGAAGACCGAGCCGCGCGTGAGGTTGCGCCGGGACAGGCCGAGGACGTTCTCGAAGGAGGCATTGGCCGTCACGCACTCGCCTTCGGGCGTGACGACAGCGACCAGGGTCGCCAGCAGATCGAGGGCAGCGTAGCGCGCCGTCGCGTCGCCGACCGGCGGCGCCGGCTCGCCCGATGCCGAGCCGGTCACTGGGTCCGCGGTGGCGGCAGCTTCTGCAGCTCGCGACGCAACGCCGCGATGTCGATCTGCTTGCGCTCGATGCTGGCGCGCATCTCGGCGACGCGGTCGAGGTACTTCTGGAAGTTCTTCTCGTCGCCGCGCCGCTCGGGCTGGCCGTCGTTGAACTCCTTCTGCAGCGCCGCGAGGCGCTCTTCCTCGGTCTTCAGCTCGCTCTCGAGGATGCGGCGGGCGTCGCTGTCGCGGGCGCGCTGGGCCACCGGATCGATCCGCGCGCCGGCGGGGCTCGGGCCGGAGCTCACCGCGGGGACGGCCGTCCCGGCCCGCGGCTTCACCGTCTGGATGATGGTGATGGGCGCGCCGTCGATCTTCTTGCAGCCCAGCTTTTGCGCCTCCTGCGCCGTGATGGTGTTCTTGTAGTCGTTGCCCGGGCAGCGGTACATCTCGCTGCCGCCCTCGCTGGCTTGCGCCAAGGCAGCACCGGCGCTGCCTGCGGAGAGGAAGGCGAGGACGGCGGAAGAGAGGAAGCTGCGCTGGATCATGGCGTGGGTCTCCGAGGCTCTAACGCCCGGCAGGCCGGCCGGGCTGACACCGGGCCGATTGTCTCGCAGGCTCCGTGAACCGCTCAGCCCGCTCGTCCCCACGAATGCACGAAAGCCCGGGGGATGCCGTTCGGCCCCCCCGGGCCTGCCGCGGCCGCTTACAGGGAGTAGTACATGTCGAACTCGACCGGATGGGTCGTCATCCGGAAGCGCGTGACTTCCTGCATCTTCAGCTCGATGTAGGCGTCCAGGTAGGCGTCGGTGAAGACGCCGCCCTTGGTCAGGAAGGCACGGCCCTTGTCGAGGTAGTCGAGCGCCTGGTCGAGGCTCGAGCAGACGGTCGGGATCTTCGCGTCTTCCTCGGGCGGCAGGTGATACAGGTCCTTGCTGGCGGCCTCGCCCGGATGGATCTTGTTCTCGACGCCGTCGAGCCCGGCCATGAGGAGCGCCGAGAAGGCGAGGTACGGGTTGGCCTGGGGATCCGGGAAGCGCGCCTCGATGCGCCGACCCTTCGGGTTCGGGACGTATGGGATGCGGATCGATGCCGAGCGGTTGCGCGAGCTGTAGGCGAGCTTCACCGGCGCTTCGAATCCCGGCACCAGCCGCTTGTAGCTGTTGGTGCCCGGGTTGGTGATGGCGTTCAGGGCCCGGGCGTGCTTGATGATGCCGCCGATGTAGAAGAGCGCGAACTCCGAGAGGCCCGCATAGCCGTCGCCGGCGAACAGGTTCCTGCCGTCCTTCCACACCGACTGGTGCACGTGCATGCCGGAGCCGTTGTCGCCGACGATGGGCTTGGGCATGAAGGTCGCCGACTTGCCGTAGGAGTGGGCGACGTTCTGGATCACGTACTTCTGCAGCTGCAGCCAGTCGGCGCGCTGCACCAGCGTCGAGAACTTGGTGCCGATCTCCATCTGCGCCTGCGCCACCTCGTGGTGGTGGACCTCGACGGGGATGCCCAGCGATTCCAGGATCAGGCACATCTCCGAGCGCATGTCCTGCATGGAGTCGATCGGCGGCGTCGGGAAGTAGCCGCCCTTGACGGACGGCCGGTAGCCCGAGTTGCCGTGCTCGTATTCCTTGGCCGAGTTCCAGGACGCCTCTTCCGACTCGACCTTCGCGAAGCAGCCGGACATGTCGACCTGCCAGCGCACGCTGTCGAAGATGAAGAATTCCGGCTCCGGGCCGAAGAAGGCGGCGTCGCCGAGGCCCGATGACTTCATGTATGCCTCGGCCCGCTTGGCGAGCGAACGCGGGTCGCGCTCGTACGGCTTGCCGTCGCCGGGCTCGAGCACGTCGCAGGTGAGCATCAGGGTCGGCTCTTCGAAGAACGGGTCGATGTTGGCCGTGCTCGGGTCGGGCATCAGCAGCATGTCGGACGCCTCGATGCCCTTCCAGCCGGCGATCGACGAGCCGTCGAACGCGTGCCCGCTCGTGAACTTGTCCTCGTCGAAGGCCGACAGCGGGACGGTGACGTGCTGCTCCTTGCCCCGGGTGTCGGTGAAGCGGAAGTCGATGAACTTGACCTCGCTCTCCTTCACCATGCTCATCACGTCGGCCACGGTCTTGGCTGCCATCAAGTGCTCTCCAGGCTTGAATTCGGGTTTTGGTGGGGGCGCGAGTCGGGGAGCCGGCGACGAAGTCGACGACCAAGCCCCAAAAATGCGCACCCGGTTTTAGCAGAAAACATGCCAGTGAATTCCGGGTGAAAGCTCATCTTCGGTGCACGCCTGTGCACCGTATTGGCGCACAAACTGCGATCAACGCACCAGCTCGGGACCGAGCTTCGCGTCGAGGTCATGCAGTCCCGCCAGCAGCCGTGCGAAGGCGGGAGCCATCAGCGCCGGGGCGCCCTTGACGCCGAGCTCGATGTGGCGGCCCCACTGCGGATGCTCGAGCGTCGGCAGGCTGAACACCTTGACGCCTGCGAACTCGGATTCGATCTGCTCCATGAGCGGCGTCAGCGTCGCCTCCATCGTCCCGAACACGATCACCGAGCGCTCGCGCGTCTGCGGCGACGACTGCAGAGCCGGATAGCAGGTGTCGAGGACCCATTCGATCATCGGCCATGCCATCACCGGGAAGCCCGGCACGAAGAAGACGCCGCCGTCGCCGCGCCGGACCGAGAAGCCGGCGATCTTGTTGAACGGATTGGGGATGATGGCGGCGCCCTGCGGGAACACGGCCATGTTCAGGCGATGCCGGTTGTCCTCGCGGTCGGGCTCGAACGGCTTGCCCTGCTCGCGCGCCATGTCGCGCATGCGTTCGAGCACGAGGTCGCGCGCCTGCGGATGCAGCTCGAGCGGTACGCCGAGCGCCGCCGCGGCGCACTGCCGCGTGTGGTCGTCGGGCGTCGCGCCGATGCCGCCGCACGAGAAGACGGCGTCGCCGCTGGCGAACGCGTCCTGAAGGTCCGCGGTGATGCGGCCGCGGTCGTCGCCGACGTACCGCGCCCAGGACAAGGCGAGCCCGCGCGTCTCGAGGAGCTCGATCACCTTGGGCAGGTGCTTGTCGGCGCGCTTGCCGGAGAGGATCTCGTCGCCGACGATGATCAGGCCGAAATTCATGGCGGGAGTCCGTTCGGGGAAAGCGATGGCGCGCCGAGGGCGGGCGGGACGACGGCGGCCGTCGCCGGCGTGGCCGCGAGGGCGGTCGAGGCTTCTTCGGCGCGCAGGCGTTCGAGCGCGGTCAGCAGGTAGTGCGCGAACCACAGCGACGAGAACGCGAACACCAGCGTGTAGAGCCAGATCGAGATCAGGATCAGCAGCGGCGCCAGGACCAGCGCCAGGGCGCTCACCGCCCACAGCAGCGAAGGCGCGGCGCCGAGCGCGCCGGCGGCGACGCCCATGCCGAGCAGCGGCCAGCGCCGCTCGTGCAGCAGACGCACGCGCTCGCTGCCGCTGGCGAACTCGACGAGCACATCGAAGGCGAGGACGCGGTACGTGAGCCAGCCCCAGATCAGCGGCGGCAGGATCAGCACGAGCGGCGGCACGAACCACAGCGGGATGCTGACGATCAGCGCGGCCAGGGCGACGAGCGTGCAGCCCAGCGACCACGCCAGCCCGTGCAGGAAGCCGGCGCCGCGGGCGCGGACCAGGGTCGGGAAGCGCCGGGCGGCGACGAGGCGCACGATGGCCGGCGTCATCAGAAGGGCCACGACGAAGAGCGTCACGACGATGAAGACCGGCACCGCGAGGGCGACGATGAGGAGCGGCGCGAGGACGCTGCGAAAGCCGCCGAGTCCGACCGACTCGAGCCAGGCGAACAGCGAGCCGAGCAGGCTCCAGCTCTCGAGCGACTCGCGCAAGGCGCCGACCGCCGGCTCCCAGAGGTAGTAGCCGAGCGCTGCCGCACCGCCGCCGACCACGACCAGCGGAGCGACCGACAGCAGGATCACCTTCGGATGCAGGCAGTAGGCGGCGGCGCGCCAGAAGGCATCGAGGATGTCGCGCACGCCGCGCGGCGAGCTCACCGTCCGACCATCCGCTTCATGCCGAGCCATTGCTGCTGCCAGAAGCCTTGCCCGTAGTCGCGGCCGCCGAACTCCGGCAGCTGGTCGCGCACGCCGGTCGGGTCGGTGCGCCGCTCGAAGTTGGCGGTGCCGAACAGGATGTCCCACACCGGGAAGAGGACCGCGAAGTTGTGCCCGCCCAGGGACGCCGGACCGTTCGACTCGTGCCCGAGGCCGATCGAGTGGTGCAGCCGGTGGAAGCGCGGGCTGACGAAGAAGCGCTCGAGCACGGTGCCGAAGCCGACCCGGGCATTGGCGTGCGACAGGCTCTCGAGCAGCTGGGTGCAGGCGACGACGGCGACGAACTGCCCCGGCGCGATGCCGACGAAATGGGCGACCAGGACGATGGCGCTGTCGCGCATCAGGTCGTCGAGGAGGTGGCCCCGGTTGTCGCTCCACTTCGTCATCTGACGCTGGCTGTGATGCAGCGAGTGCAGGCCCCACCACCAGCGCAGGCCGTGCTGGCCGCGGTGCAGCCAGTAGTCGATGAAGTCGAAGAGGACCAGGTAGGCGAAGAAGGCGAACAGTGCGCTGCTGGTCACGCCCGGCCACCAGCCCGCGATGGCGGCGTCGAGGTGCCACGTGGCCATGCCGCGCATGCGCAGCTCGCCGACGACCCCGTCCCAGAGCGGGTCGATGGTGAAGAAGAGCGCCAGCCGGAACAGGCCCAGGCGATGCAGCAGCGTGTAGGCGATGTCGAGACGGACGGCCTGCCGGTCGGTGACCGCCTCCACCGGCCGCCAGCGCTCCAGCGCGCCGATGAAGACGACGATGACGGCGATCTCGATGAGGCCGACCAGGACCCAGCCGGTGCCGACGAAGGCGTCCTCCAGCAGGTTCGCGAAGCCCAGGTCATAAGCGAGCGGCTGCACCAGCGACTCGAAGAGCGCCTGCTGGGCCGCGCCGAAGGCGTTCGTCAGGGGACGCAGGACGAGGTCGAGCATGCGCGTCTGTCGTCGATTCAGCGCGAGGACGCGCGGTAGGCGGGATTTTCGCGCAAGGTGGCGAAGCAGAAGCCGCGTTGCTTGAGTCCGGCGACAAGCGGCTCGAGCACCGCGGGTGCCCACGGCTCCTTGCGCGACCAGATGCCCAGGTGGGCGAGGAGCACGTCGCCGCTGCGGATGCCGCGCAGCGCCCGCTCGAGCAGAAGCGCGTTGGGATAGCGGTCGCTCGGGAGCTCGTCGCCGAGGAAGCCGGACGGGCTCCAGCCGGCGTGGGCCCAGCCGCAGGCCTTGGCGGCGCGGAGCAGCGCCGGCGAGGTCTTGCCGCCGGGGGCGCGAAAGATGGGCAGCATGCGCTCGCCGGTCATCGCGGCCAGGCGGGCCGCGGGCTTCGCGATCTCGGCGCAGTACTCGGCGGGGGTCCAGTGCCGCGCCTTGCCGGCTTCCGGGCCGGCGCTCGGCCGCATGCGGAAGCCGCCGCCCTCGTCGGCGAGCCAATAGACGTGGCTCCAGGTGTGCGACGCGAACGCATGCCCTTCCGCCGCCCGCGCCTTCCACCACGGCGCCCACTCGTCGTCGAGGCTGCTGCCGCCGTCGAGCGTGCGCTCGTCGGCCAGGAAGAAGGTCGCCTTCACCTCGTGGCGGGCGAGCACCTCCGCGACCAGCGGAGCGACGCCCATGTGCCCGGTGTCGAAGGTCAGGTAGAGCGGCTTGTCCTTCGCGCCGTCGCCGCAGCCTGCCGCAGCAGCGACGCAGAAGCAGGCGAGGAGCGCAACGAGGGGAGCGGCGGCGACCCTAGCGGCGCGGCGCATGGTCGAGCGTCCAGACGCCGTGCGGCGAGCGGCCGACCGCGACCTGGCGAACGACGGCCTTCTTCTCGGTGTCGATGACCGTCAGCTTGCGCGACCAGCGCGAGGTCGTGAGCAGGGTCTTGCCGTCGGCGAGCAGGTCCATGCAGTCGGGGCCGCCCGGCGCCGGATAGCTCTCGACGACCTCGAGCGAGGCGAGATCGATCAGGCTGATGGTGTTGGCGACGCGGTTGCTGACCAGCACGCGGCGGCCATCGCCGCGGGCCCGGAAGGCGTGCGCACCGGCGGCGGTGCGGATCCGCTTCAGCAGGCGCGGCGCGGCGCCGCTCACGTCGTATGCCTCGACGAATTCGTCGCCGGTCAGCGCCACCAGCAAGGTGCGGTCGTCGCCGGAGAGGAACAGGTCCGCCGGCATCTTGCCCACTGCGATCTTCCAGCGCGGCGCCTGGCTGGCGAGGTCGATGGCGATCAGCTCGTTGCTGTCCTGCAGCGACGCGTAGACGGTCGTGCTGCGGCTGTCGATCATCAGGTGGCTGGGTGTCTTGGAGGCCGCAACACGGGCCGCGAGCTTCAGCGGCTGCGCCGCGTCGGCCGGCAACCAGCGATAGACGTCGATGCGGTCGAGGCGGTTCGAGGCGGTGACGAACCAGCGCATGTCGGGCGAGAAGCGGAGGTGGTACGGATCGGCGATGCCGCTGATCGTGCGCTGCACCTCGCCGCTGACCGGGTCGATCAGGGTCAGCGAATCGGCCTGCGCGTTGGCCACCATCAGCGACTTGTCGTCGGGCGTCAGGTACAGGTGATGCGGCTCCTTGCCGGTGGGAACCCGGCGCAGCTCGGTGAAGGTGCGCGGGTCGATGACGCTGATCGAGGCATCGAGCGAATTGAGGACGAAGATGGGGCGGGCCTTGGCCGGCGCAGCGGCCAAGGCGGGCGCGGCGGGCGGAGCGGACGAAGCGACCGCCTGCGCTGAAGCGGGCGCCGGTGCCATCGGCACCACGAGCAGCAGCGTCGTCAGGACGGATGCAAGGCAGGACGATCGAAAGCGCACGGGGGACACGGGCTCGGGGCCGCTGAAGGAGGGCGGCAAGTGTACGGTCGGCGCCGCGCCGCATACGCGAACGGCTGCCGGCTGCAAGGGCTTGCGGTCGCCTTGCGCGGCACGCGGCGCGGGCGGGTGCCAACTCGTAACGCTTTGGCAGCGGCATGTGCTTCCCGGCTTGGAGAAGCCACCCACCGCGTCCGGGCCGCTGCCTAGAATTTAGGCATGTCCCTGCACTCACCCAGTCTGCTGCTGGCCGTCGCCGTGACGCTGTTCGTGGCCAGCGCGGCCTCGGCCGGCATCAGCCTGCGCCAGCGGGCGCGCCGCGGTGCCTGGTGGTGGATCGCGGCCAACACCCTCCTCGTCGTCTCGCTCGGGCTGCAAGCCAGCGCGGCCGACTTCCCGTTCGCCGCGCCGCTGGCGCTCATCTGTGCCCTGCAGTGGCCGATCGTCACCCTGGCCGGCGTGCGTCACTTCTTCTCGCGCGGCCCGGCCCTCGTGCCGCCCTGGGCCGACTGGCTCGCCCTGGGGCTGGCCGGCCTGGCGTCGGTCGGCGCCTGGTTCGCGCCGGTCACCCTGGTGACCGCCGAGCACGCCTTCGCGGCGAGCGCACTCGTTCTCACCCTCTATGCCGCCGCCGCGGTGTCGCGACTCGAGGATTTCGGGCGCACCTCGACGCTCAAGACCCTGCTCGTCGCCCTGGTCGCTGCCGCGCTCGCGCAGGCGATGTGGTTCTCGCTGTCGACGACCCTGCTCGAGCCGCCGGCCGGCCCGGACGCACCCGTCATGGGCGCCCTGATGGCGCTGGCCGCGCTCGCGCTGCTCCTGACCCAGCTCTGCCTGGCCATGAACCACGAGCGCCACATCGCCCACCTGCGTGCCTCGCAGCGCAAGCTTCGCCACCTGGTCGACGTGGACGCGCTCACGCGGCTGCCGAATCGGCGCCACTTCCACGAGCTCGCCGAGGCGGCCGTCCAGGCGGCGCCGGAGCTGGCGACGGTCCTGGTCTTCGACGTCGACCGCCTGAAGCGCATCAACGAGCTGCTGGGCCATGCCACGGGCGACGAGGCGCTGCGCCAGATTGGCACCGCCCTGCGCGAGACGCTGCGCCGCCGCGACGTCGCCGGTCGCCTCGGCGGCGACGAGTTCGCGGTCGTCCTGCCGCGCACGCGGGAGGGCGACGCGGCCAGCGTCGTGCAGCGCCTGAACGCCCGGATCAACGATCGACAGGTCGCGCCGCGGATCGCCAAGGTGCTGCTGAACGTGGGCACGACGCAGATGCTTGCCGGCGAGACCCTCGCCGATGCCTTGCGCCGGGCCGAAGCCGCCCTCGAGCTGGCCCGCGACGCGGCGCGGCTCAGCGCGGCGCAGGCCGCCGAGACGCTCGCTGCGCTGCAGCTGCCCGATCCGAAGGTGCCCGCCACGACCACGGCGGCGACGCTGAACGCGATTCCGGTCGGCGACGTCGTCCTCAGCGGCGCCCGCTGAGCGGCGCGTCGAAGCGCGCCAGGCGCACGACCGGCCAGCCCTCGCCCTGGGCGAGGAGCGCCAGGCGCTCGTCCGGATCCACGGCGACCGGCCGGCCCACGGCGCGGAGCAGATCGGCGTCGTTGATCGAGTCGCTGTAGAAGAACGCTTCGGGGAGCACGTCGCCGATCGCCTCGCCGCGCTCCCGCAGCCAGGCTTGCAGGCGCCGGACCTTGCCCTCGCGCATGTTGAGCACGCCGGTGTTGCGTCCGGTGAAGACGCCGCCCTCGACCTCGAGCTCGGTGGCGATCAGGTGATCCATCCCGAGCACGGCCGCGACGGGCTCGGCCAGGAAGCGGTTCGTCGCCGTGGTCAGCACCAGCGTGTCGCCGCGCTCCCGATGCTTGGCGACCAGCGCGCGCGCCTGCGCGCCCAGGCGCGGCTCGATCCAGCCCGAGACGAAGCGGCCGCGCAGCGGCGCCCAGGCGTCGGCGCTGCGGCCGGCGAGCGTCGAGGCGTAGAAGGCGCAGAACTCCGCGGCGCTGATCGCCCCGCTGGCGTAGCGCGCGGCGATGTCCGCGTTGAGATCGGCGAAGGCGTCCCGATCGAGGACGCCGGCGTCGATCAGGAACTCGCACCACAGCTCGTCGGTGTCGCCCGACAGCAGCGTGCCGTCGAGGTCGAACAGCGCCAGGGGGGCGCTCACGGCGAGCGCAGGTGCCAGGCACGCGGCCGGGTGAAGGCCTGGATGCCGTAGGTCGACAGGGTGACGCCGACGCCGGAGTCGCCGTGACCCGACCAGGGCAGGCGCGGGCTGACGCGGTCGCAGCAGTTCCAGTAGACGCTGCCCGCGTTCACGCGGCCGAGCAGCCTCGCCGCCCGGGCCTGGTCGCGCGTGTACATGCCGGCCGTGAGCCCGTAGCGGGTGTCGTTCATCAGGGCCAGCGCTTCCTCGTCGCCGCCCACCTTCTGGATGCCGATGACCGGGCCGAAGCTCTCGTCGCGCATCAGCGCCATCGAGTGGTCGACGTTCGTGAGCACGGTCGGCTCGAACCAGTGCCCCGCCCGATCGATGCGCCTGCCGCCGGTGCGCAAGGTCGCGCCGCGCTCGACGGCGTCGGCCACCTGCGACTCGAGCACCGCGATCTGCGCCGGCCGCGTGAGCGGTCCGATGTAGGTGCCGGGCTCGGCCGGATCGCCGATGCGAAAGCCCTTGACCGTGGCGACGAAATGCTCGACGAAGGCGTCGTGGATGCGCTCGTGCACGTAGATGCGCTCGACCGAGCAGCAGCTCTGGCCGGTGTTGTACATGGCGCCGTCGGCGAGCGACTCGGCCGCCGCCTTGGGATCGGCGTCGTCGGCGACGTAGGTCGGGTCCTTGCCGCCGAGCTCGAGCTGCAGGCGGACCATGCGCGGGCCCATCGCCGCGGCGATCCTGGCGCCGGTCGCCGCCGAGCCGGTGAAGAAGACGCCGTCGACGCGCTGCTCGAGGAGCGCCGCGCCCACGTCGCCGGCGCCGATCAGCACCGCGAACACCGCCTCGGGAACGCCGGCGCCGTGCAGCAGGCGGGCGATGTGCAGCCCGGTCAGTGCCGCGAATTCCGACGGCTTGTAGAGCACCGCATTGCCGGTGAGCAGCGCCGGCACGAAGACGTTGCCGCCGACGAAGTAGGGGTAGTTCCAGGCCGAGATGTTGGCGACCACGCCGAGCGGATCGTGCTCGATGCGCTCGGTCATGCCGCCCTCGGCGAGAACGGTCTCGGCCGCCGTCGCCGATTCGACCCGGTCGAGGAAGAAGTCGATGCGGCCCAGGAAGCCGTTCAGCTCGTTGCGCGACTGCGCCAGCGGCTTGCCGACCTCGCGCGTGAGCGTCGCCGCCAGCGTCTCTGTCTCGCTCGCCACCGCGGCGCGGAATCGGGCGATCGCCGCCCGGCGCTCGGCGAGCGGGCGTGCCGCCCAGGCCGGCTGCGCCGACCGCGCCTGGCTCGCCTTCCTCGCGACGCTGCCGGCGTCGTCGGCGGGGATCTCGCCGATGGCGGTGCCGTCGGCCGGGTTGGTCAGCTGGAGGGTGGTGGTCATGGCGTGCGCGCGGCGCCGGCCGCTTGCAGGAAGTCGTCGAGGAGCGGCCGGTCGTCGAGCGTGCCTTCGCCGCGCCGGTGGAATTCGGGGTGCCACTGCACGGCCGCCATGTACTGAGGGCCGGGCCGGCGGATCGCCTCGATCATGCCGTCGAGCGGACAACGCGCCTCGACGACGAAGCCGGGCGCGAGGTCCTTGATGCCCTGGTGGTGGACGCTGTTGACCGTCGCCGACGGCAGGCCCGAGAAGACCTCGGCGAGACGCGTTCCGGGAAAGAACTCGACCTCGTGCACGTTGCGGTCGTAGAGACCGGCGTCGCGGTGGCGCACCTCGCCCGGCCGCTGCGTGTCGATGTCCTGCAGCAGCGTGCCGCCGAAGGCGACGTTCATGAGCTGCAGGCCGCGGCAGACGCCGAGCACCGGCTTGCGGCGCGCCGCGAAGGCGTGCAGCAGCGCCTTCTCGTACTCGTCCCGGACGCGATCGCCGCGCCACCGCTCGTCGAGCGGCTCTTCGCCGTAGCTGCCGGGCCAGACGTCCGAACCGCCCTCGAGGACGAGCGCGTCGAGCCAGCCGGCGTAGTCGTCCAGCGCCACGTCGCCCTTCTGCGTGTCGCCGGCCGGGCTGGGGATCATGACGGCGATGGCGCCGGTCGACATCACCCAGTGGGCGATCGACTGCTCGACGTACTGCAGGGTCTTGCCGGTGAAGATCGGCCGCTTCGGATCGGCGTGGAAGAAGCAGGCGGAGATGCCGACCTTGACGCGCTCGGTCGAGCTCACATCGCCTCCTCGAACAGCCTCTCGAAGTCGGCCGCCGTCACTGGCCGGGGGTTGGTCTGGTGGCAGATGTCGGCGACGGCGATCTCGACCAGGCGCGGGATCGACTCGCGCTTCACGCCCGCGGCGGCGAGCGTCGGGGCGATGCCGATCGTCTGCTTCAGCTGGCGCAGCCACTCCAGGAACCCGGCCGCGCCGCCGCCGACGCCGACCGCATGCGCCAGCTCCTCGAACTTGCGCGGCGCCGACGGCACGTTCCAGGCGAGCACGGTGTCGATCATCAGGGCGTTGGCGAGGCCGTGGTGCAGGTCGCAGACGGTGCCGAGCGCATGCGCGCACGAGTGCACCGCGCCGAGGTCCTTCTGGAACGCGATGGCGCCCATCATCGAGCTCATCATCATGTCGGCCCGGGCCGAGATGTTGCCGGGCTCGCGCACCGCCGTGACGAGCGCCCGCGAGGCGATGCGCGTGCCCTCGAGGGCGATCCCGTCGCAGAGCGGGTGGTAGGCCGGCGACAGGTAGCTCTCGACGTTGTGCGTCAGCGCATCCATGCCGGTGGCGGCCGTCACCGCGGCCGGCAGCCCGACCGTCAACAAGGGGTCGGCGAAGACCACGCGGGCGAGGATCCTCGCCGAGAAGACGACCCGCTTGACGCGCGTGTCCTCCTCGCTGATGACGGCGCTGCGGCCGACCTCGCTGCCGGTGCCCGAGGTCGTCGGCAGGGCGACGAAGTACGGCACCTCGCCGATCGGCCGCACCTGCGGGTGGTCCCAGACGTACTCCATGACGTCGCCGGGGTGCGTCCCCAGCACGCCGACGACCTTGGCGACGTCGAGCGCGGCGCCGCCGCCGATGCCCACGACGGCGTCGGCACCGTGCGCCCTGTAGGCGTCGGCACCGGCCATTACCTGCGACGACGTCGGGTTGCCCCAGACGCCGCCGAACACCGCCGGCTCGAGCCCGGCCGCGGCCAGGTCGGCCTTCAGCTCGGCGAGCAGGGGCAAGGCGGCGAGGCCCTTGTCGGTGACGACGAGCGGCCGCTTCAATCCGGCCTCGCGCAGATGCGGGCCGATCAGCTTGCGGGCGCCCGGGCCGAAGTGGATGGTGGTCGGGAAGGCGAAGCGGGTGATGGTCATGGTCTCGGCAACGCTCCAGGGGTGACTCGGACTCAGGGCACGACGCGGAGCCAGCGCAGCTCCGGCGCGTCGCTCGGCCACTGCACGACACGCACCTTCTTGTGCATCGCCCAGGTGAGCGTGCGCCGGTACAGCGGCACCAGCGGCATCTCCTCCGCGACCAGGCGCAGGACCGTCGCCACCATCGCCCGGCGGCGCGTCGGATCCGGCTCGACGCGCATGGCGTCGATGAGCACGTCGAGCTTCGGGTTGCTGTAGCGGCCGGCGTTGAAGGTGCCGAGGCCGGACTTGTCCCAGGTGCGGAACAGGCCGTTCAGCGACGGCCAGGCGTCGATCGTCGGCGTCCAGCCGAACTCGACCAGGCTCGCCGTGCCCTGGCTCAGCTTGGGGAAGAACTGGTTGGTGGGCGACGAGCGCAGCGTCGTCCGGATGCCGACCTGCGTCAGCATCGCCGTCATCGCCTGGCACACCGCCTCGCGCCAGGCGACGTTGACGCAGTCGAGCACGACCGAGAAGCCGTTCGGGTAGCCGGCCTCGGCGAGCAGCGCCCGCGCCTTCGCGGGGTCGAACGGAAGGCGCTTGTCCAGGTCGGCCGGCGAGCCGTCGACGCGGGTCGACAGGTAGGCGCCGGTCGGGGTGGCGAGGCCGCGCAGCACCTTCTGCGCGATCAGGTCGACGTTGATCGCGTGGTAGACGGCGCGGCGCACGCGGATGTCCTTGAACGGATTGCGCCCCTTGACGTCGCTGTCGGCGAGCTCGTCGCGGGCCTGGTCGAAGGCCAGGTACTGCTCGCCGAGGTCGGGCGTCTGGGCGAGCGTCAGGGTGCCTTCGGACTTCAGCCGCGCCACGTCGGGGATCGGCGGGTCGAGCACCATGTCCGCCTCGCCCGAGATCAGCGCGGCGAGGCGGGTCGCGTCGGAGCGGATCGTCAGCCAGACGACCTCGTCGACGTTGCCCGAGCGCTTGTCGCTCCAGCCCCACCAGCGCGGGTTGCGGCGCAGCACGGTGCGGATGTCCGGCTCGTAGCGCTCGAGCAGGTAGGGTCCGGTGCCGTTCGCGTTGCGCACGGCGAAGGTCTCCTGCTTGCCGTTGAAGTCCTGCGCCACCTCGACCTTGTTCTTCTCCGACCAGGCCCGGCTCATCATCGGCAGGTTGATGAACTTCTCGGGCAGCACCGCGTCGGGCGCCTCCAGCGACACCTCGAGCGTCTGCTCGTCGACCTTGCGCGCGCCGAGCACGCCCTTCAGCTGGAACGATCGCTGCGACGGCGCCGTCATGGCCCGCTTGACGGAGAACACAGCGTCGTCGACGGTGAACGGCGAGCCGTCGTGGAAGACGACCCCCTGGCGCAGCTTGAAGCGCCAGGTCCTCGCATCGACCGCCTGCCACGACAGGGCCAGGCCCGGCTCGACCCTGAACTGCTCGTCGCGGTTCAGCAGCGAGTCGTAGACCTGGAACGCGATCCGCGAGTGGTAGAGCAGCGCCAGCGCATGCGGATCCATGGTCTGCGGATCGAAGGCGGTCGCGATCTTGACGGTGACGGCGTGCGCGGGAAGGCTCAACCCGCCGACGACGATTCCCAGCAGGAACGTCAGGACGCTCTTCCATGCGGCGCGGGACGCAGTGCCCCGCCGGCCCGATCCCGTGCACCTCCAAGACAGCATCACGATCAGATGATCTCGAAGTAGCGCTTCATTTCCCAGTCGGTGACGCCGTCGAGCCATTGCCGCCATTCCCAGTCGCGAGTGGCGGCGAAGTGATCGACGAAGTCGTCGCCCAGCCAGTCGCGCGCGACCTCGGAGCGCTCGAAGATGCGGGTCGTCTCGATCAGCGTGCGCGGCGCGCGCGGGATGTCCTCGCCGCCGACGTTGGTGCCGGTGATCGGGGGGGCGGTGAGCTTGAGGCCCTTCTCGACGCCGTCGAGGCCGGCGGCGAGCACCGCCGCCATCGCGACGTACGGGTTGACGTCGGAGCCCGGGCAGCGTGTCTCGAGCCGCGTCGACTTCGGGCTGCCGGCGATGACGCGGAAGCTCGCCGTGCGGTTGTCCAGCCCCCAGGTCGGCTTGACCGGCGCCCAGAACCCGTCGACGAGGCGCTTGTAGCTGTTGATGGTCGGCCAGAACATCGGCGCGAACTCCATCAGGCAGGCGACCTGCCCGGCGAGAAAGCTCTCGAACAGCGCGCTCATCTTGCGCGGCGACTCCTCGTCGTAGAAGAGGTTCGCCTTGCCGTCGGGCCCTTCCTTGAGGCTGGTGTGGATGTGGCCGCTGCAGCCGGGCAGCTGCGCGTTCCACTTGGCCATGAAGCTCGGCATGACGCCGAAGCGGGCGCCGATCTCCTTCGCACCGGTCTTGAAGAGGATCGCCCGGTCGGCCTGCTCGAGCGCCTCGCTGAAGGCGATGGCGACCTCGTAGACGCCGGGGCCGGTCTCGGTGTGCAGGCCTTCGATGGGCACGCCGAAGGCGCGCATCTCGTCCATCAGCGCGTTGAGGTACTCGCGCCTGTGGTTCATGCGCAGCAGCGAGTAGCCGAACATGCCGGGCGTGATCGGCTGCGGGTTGACGCCCTGCTTGGCCGCCCACGACTGCGGCGTCTCGGCGAAGTTGAACCACTCGAACTCCATGCCGCACATGGCGCTGAAGCCCATCTTCTCGGCCCGCTCGAGGACGCGCTTCAGCGTCTGGCGCGGGCAGATCGGCGACGGCGAGTGGTCGGCCTTGACGAACTCGCCGAGGAAGAACGGCACGTTGCCGTCCCACGGCACGCTGCGCTGCGTCGCCAGGTCGATGCGCGCCAGCGCGTCGGGAAAGCCGTGCTGCCAGCCGGTCAGCGAGGTGTTGTCGTAGGTCTGGTCGGCCATGTCCCAGCCGAACACGACGTCGCAGAAGCCGAAGCCGCCCCCCGGCGAGGGTTCGCAGGCGCCGAGGAACTTGTCGAGCTGCAGGTACTTGCCGCGCAGGACGCCGTCGATGTCGCTGACCGCGACCTTCACCTTGGCGCTGCCGCTCTTGCGCACGGCCGCGAGGGCCGGATGTTCGGGGGTCGGGGTGGTCATGACGGGATTGTCGCCTTCGCCGCGCGGCGCGCTCAGCGCAGGTTCGGCTTGCCGCTGCCGATGCCGAGGCTCTTCATCGCCTCGGCAACGGCGGCGACAGCGCCGCGCATCTCGTCCGGCCCGATCGCACCGATGCAGCCGACGCGGAAGGTCTCCACCTCGGTGAGCTTGCCCGGGTAGAGGATGTAGCCGCGCTCCCGCACCGCTTCGTAGAAGGCGCGGAACGCGTAGGCCGGGTCCGCCGGTGCGTGGAAGGTGACGATGACCGGCGCCTGGATGGAGGCATCGAGGAAGGGCACGAAGCCGAGCGCCGCCATGCCGACGAGCAGCGCCTGGCAGTTGGCGCGATAGCGGGCCAGCCGCGCGGCCTGGCCGCCCTCCTCCTCGTACTGGCGCAGGGCCTCGAGCAGGGCGACCATCACGTGCGTCGGCGGCGTGAAGCGCCACTGCCCGGTCTTCTCCATGTAGACGTGCTGGTCGTGCAGGTCCATGGCCAGCGAGTGCGAGCGCCCGGCGCAGGCATCGAGCACCGCCCGCCGGATGAAGACGAAGCCCATGCCGGGGACGCCCTCCAGGCACTTGCCGCTCGCCGCGACCAGCGCGTCGAAGCGGATCTCGCGGGCGTCGATCGGCAGCGCCGCGAACGAGCTCATGGCGTCGACGATGAGCCCCTTGCCGTGCCGCGCGCAGACCTCGGCCACGTCGCGCAGCGGGTTCTGCACGCCGGTGCCCGTCTCGCAGTGGATGAAGCCGACGTGCGTGATCGACGGGTCGGCGGCGAGGGTCGCGTCGAGCTCGCCGGCCGAGACCGGCGCGTCCTCGGCATGGGCGCGGATCGTCGTGCGCCGCCCCATGAGCGTCGCCAGCTTGCCCATGCGCTTGCAGTACGCGCCGTTGTCGAGGACGAGCACGTGCCCGTCGCGCGGCACGATCGTCGCCACCGCCGCCTCGACGGCGAAGGTGCCGCTGCCCTGCAGGGGCACGACGACATGCGAGCCCTCGCCGTGCACGATGGCGAGGAGCTGGCGCCGCAGCTCGGCGGTCTGGGCGATGAAGGCGGTGTCCCACGAGCCCCAGTCGCGCAGCATGGCGCGCTTGGTCCGCATCGTCGTCGTCAGCGGGCCGGGCGTGAGAAGGATGGGGTCGCGTTCCATGCGGGTCCTCGTCGTGGTCAGGTGATCGCCGGCTGGCGCCAGGCTTGCGTGCGCCGCCCGACCCAGTGGCCGACGACCGCGAAGAGCAGCGACACGACGGTGGAGGCGGCCATGATCAGGACCGCGCACGCAGCCGCCGCGCCGGCGTCGCCGGCCTCGTCGAGATTCAGGATCGCGATCGAAGCGACCTTGGTGTCGGGCGAATAGAGGAAGACGACCGCCGAGATCGTCGTCATGGCGTTGATGAAGAAGTAGCGGCCGATGTCGATCAGAGTCGGCGTGCAGATCGGCAGGGTCACGCGCCAGAAGGTCTTGAAGAACGGCACCTTGAGCGACGCCGACACGGCCTCGAACTCGGCGTCGAGCGACTTCAGCGCGGTCACGGCCGTGAGATGCCCCGTCGTGTAGAAGTGGACGATGGTGCAGGCGACCAGCAGCGTCATCGTCTGGTACAGGCCGTTGAGCGGATTGGCCGGCTCGTTGAAGAAGAAGATGTAGCCGAGCCCGAGCACCAGCCCCGGAACCGCCATCGGCAGCATCGCCAGCAGCCTGAAGACGGGCCGCACCGCGTCGAGGCCGCGCGTCTTCTCCATCAGGTAGGCGCCGGCGAAGACCAGGGCCGTGCCGAAGAACGCGGTGCCGGCGGCGAGCTGCAGGCTGTTGACGAAGGCGCCGCCGACCTCGGCGTCGACCAGGCCCATGGTGTAGTGCTTCAGGCTCGGCGCCAGGTTGTACGGCCAGTAGGTCGCGAAGGACGCGAAGATCGCCATGCCGAGCATCGCCAGCATCAGGGCGCCGATCACGCCGGCGTAGGCCAGCATGAGCGCGTCGAAGCCGCGCGAGGGCTTCGGGCGGTACGGCACGGCGCGCGCGCCCAGCATCGCCGTCTGCTTGCGCTGCACCATCCAGTCGATGCCGAAGGTCAGGACCGCCGGGGTCAGCAGCAGCAATCCGACGACGGCGCCGTTCTGGAAGTCCTGCTGGCCGATCACGAGCTTGAAGACGTCGGTGGCCAGCATGTTGAAGTTGCCGCCGATGACCTTGGGGATGCCGAAGTCGGTCATCACCAGCGTGAAGCTCACTAGCGCTGCCGAGATGAGGCCGTACTTCGCGCCCGGCAGGGTGATGGTGAAGAACTTGCGCGTCGTCGTCGTGCCGAGGGCATCGGCTGCCTCGTACAGGCGGGCGTCGGCGAGCGACAGGGCCGAGACCAGGATCATCAGCGCGTGCGGGAAGACGGCGAAGCATTCCGCGATGACGATGCCGGGCGCACCGTAGATGCTGTCGATGCCCAGCCCCCCGAGCAGGCCCTTGGCCGCGCCCTGGTTGCCGAACCAGTAGATCAGCGAGATCGCCGAGAGCAGCGTCGGCGCCAGCAGGGGCACCAGCGCGATCGTCCGGAAGGTTCCCTTGAGCGGGATGCAGCTGCGGGCGAGCGCGTAGGCGAACGTGAACGCGAGCGGCACGGTGATCGCGGTGACCGCGAGCGACACCCAGACGGTGTTCACGAACGACTGCAGCAGCGCCGGCGTGCGCAGGTAGGCGACGAAGTTGGCGAGGCCGACGTAGTCGCCGGCGGCGTTCTCGACCGCCTTGACCAGGATCGAGCCGAGCGGCAGGGCCAGGAAGACCACCAGCGCCGCCGCGACAAGGGCCAGCGCCGCGTGGCCGATGCGGTCGGCCCAGTGGGCACGCTGCCGGACCACGGCAGCGGCGGGCGGCGACAGGACGGCGGACACGACGATCGCGCCGGTCAGAACAGGCGCATGCGGTCGGGCAGCAGACGCAGCGGGAGCCGGCTGCCGACGTCGAGCCCTTGTTCGGCCAGGAAGTTGAGCGACAGGTAGACGGTGACCGGCTGGGCCGCCAGCCCTTCGGTGCGGACCCGCACCAGACAGTACGAGCCGAGGAATTCGATCTTCTCGATCACGCCCATGAAGACGTTGGCCTGCCCGGGGGCGATGGGCCGGGCGAGGACGTCTTCCGGACGCAGGTAGACCTTGACCTCGCGCTCGGCGTCGGTGTCGTGCTCGCACTCGAAGCGGATGTCGCCGATCGCCACCCGCCGGCCGGGCTGCAGGCGCCCCGACAGGACGTTGATCTTGCCGACGAAGTCGGCGACGAAGGGCGTCGCCGGCTCGCGGTAGACCTGCATCGGCGTGCCGACCTGCTCGATGCGGCCGTGGTTCATCACGACGATGCGGTCGGCGATGGACAAGGCCTCCTCCTGGTCGTGCGTGACCATGATCGTGGTGACGCCCAGCGTCCGCTGCAACGAGCGGATCTCCTGGCGCAGCCGCACGCGCTCGAGCGCGTCGAGCGCGGAGAGCGGCTCGTCGAGAAGGAGCAGGCCGGGTGAGGTCGCGAGGGCGCGGGCCAGCGCCACCCGCTGCTGCTGCCCTCCGGACAGCTGCGCCGGGTACTTGGCGTTGCTTCCCGGAAGGCCGACGAGCCTGAGCAGCTCGTCGACGCGCTCGGCCGCCTTGGCCCGCGGCACCTTGCGGTTGACGAGCCCGTAGGCCACGTTGTCGGCGACCGAGAGGTTGGGGAACAGCGCGTAGGACTGGAAGACGATGCCGTAGTCGCGCTCCGCCGGCGGCAGCACCGAGATGTCCCGGCCGGCCTGCGTGATGGCGCCGGCGCTCTGCGTCTCGAGCCCGGCGATGATGCGCAGGAGCGTCGTCTTGCCGCAGCCCGAGGGCCCCAGAAAGCAGACGAACTCGCCCTTGCGGATGTCGAGGCCGACGCCGTGCAGGGCGACGAAGCTGCCGAAGCTCTTGCGGATGCCGGCGAGCGACAGGAACGGCGCCGCGGCGGCCTCCTCGACCGCGGCACCCACCGGCATCGTCGCGGCCGCGCCTGCGCCGGGCGCCTGCGCGGCCGCCAGGCTCACCTGCGCGGTTCCGACTTGGCGTTGTAGCGCTTGTTCCACTCGGCGAGGACGCGCTCGCGGTTGGCGGCGGCCACCTTGAAGTCCATCTTGACCAGGCGCGACTCGTAGTCCGCCGGCACGTTGGCGAGCGGCGCGGCGACGCCGGGCTGGGCGGTGATCGCGAAGTTCTTGCCGTACAGCACCATCGCGTCCTTGCTCGAGGCCCAGTCGGCCAGCTTCTGCGCCGCCTCCAGCTTCTTCGTCCCCTTGTGGATGGCGAACGCCTCGAGATCCCAGCCCAGGCCTTCCTTGGGAAAAACGAGGTCGATCGGCGCACCCTTGGCCTTGTTGGCGTTGGCGCGGTACTCGAACGAGATGCCGACCACGTACTCGCCGGCCGCGGCCATGTTGCAGGGCTTGGAGCCGGAGTGGGTGTACTGCGCGATGTTCTCGTGCAGGGCGTCCATGTACTTCCAGCCGCCGCCCTTGCCGTCCTGGTCGCCCCACAAAGTGAGCCAGGCGGTCACGTCGAAGTAGCCCGTTCCCGACGAGGCCGGATTCGGCATCACGATCTGGCCCTTGTAGACCGGCTTGAGGAGGTCCTTCCAGGTCTCGGGCTTGGGAATCCCCTTCTTCTGCGCCTCGACGGTGTTGAAGCAGACGGTGGCGCCCCAGACGTCCATGCCGAACCAGGCCGGCGTCTTCGCCTTGTCCCGGTAGGCGCTCATGATCGCGTCGAGGTTGAGCGGCGCGTAGGGGTGGAGCATGCCTTGCGAGTCGAGCAGCGCGAGGCTGGAGGCGGCGACGCCCATCACCGCATCGGCCTGCGGATTGGCCTTCTCGGCCAGCAGCTTGGCCGTGATCACGCCGGTCGAGTCGCGCACCCACTTGATCTCGATGTTCGGGTGCACCTTGTTGAAGCCCGCCTCGTACGCCTTCAGCTGGTCGGTCTCGAGCGCGGTGTAGACGGTCAGCTGTGTCTTCTGCGCCAGCGCCGCGGTCGACGCCATGACGACGGTCGCCGCGAGCAGCGCCCTGAGAATTCCCTGTTTCATGCAGATCTCCCTGTGGTCTTGTCCCGGATGCCCGCGAAGCCTAGCCCCTGTCCGTGACGCCTCGGCTTCAGCCGCGGCCAGTCTAGGGGTCGCCCCGAAACAGAGTCAACTGTTTTTTGAAGATTGTTGACAATCGGTCCGACCGCCGGTCTAATCACGCCATGACCGCTGCCGTCGCCCCAGGCCCGCATCCGACCATCACGCTGCTGCAGACGAGCTCGCTTTCCAGCGTCGTCCAGGAGGAGCTCGAGCGGATGATCCTGTCCGGCGAGCTGCGCCCCGGTGCCAAGCTGACCGAGGTCGCCCTCGCCGCGCGCCTCGGCGTCTCGCGCGGGCCGCTGCGCGAGGCCTTCCGCATGCTCGAGGAAGCCGGCCTGGTGCGAACCGAGAAGAACCGCGGCGTCTTCGTCCGCGACCTGCCGGTCGAGGAGGCGGTGGAGATCTTCGAGCTGCGCGCGGCCATGGACGAGCTCGTCGGCAGGCGTCTCGCGGAGTCGATCACGCCGGCGGCGCTCAAGGAGATCCGCGGTCTGGTCGATGAGATGGAGCAGGCGGTGAAGGCCAAGGACGCCCACGCGTATCACCTGCTCAACCTGCGCTTCCACGACCGCCTCGTCGAGCTCGCCGGCAACGGCAAGCTGATGGCGGTCTACCGCAAGCTGATCAAGGAGCTGAGCCTGTTCCGCCGCCTCAACCTCGCAGACGGCGGCCTGATGCCGGTCTCGGCGAACGAGCACCGGCAGATCGTCAAGGCGATCGCCGCCGGCGACGCCGAGGCCGCCGGGCGGGCGATGTTCCGGCACGTGATGGAAAGCAAGGAGCGGACGATCAAGAATCACCAGAGGGGCACGCCATGATCGCCGTCAACGGCCGCTCGTACCGGCTCGCCGGCCAGCCGACGGTCGTCGTCTGCGTCGACGGCTGCGAGCCCGATTACATCGCCCAGGCGGTCGCGCACGGCGAGATGCCGTGGCTGAAGGAGGTCCTCGGCACCGGCACCGCGCTGGTCGCCGACTGCGTGATCCCCAGCTTCACGAATCCGAACAACCTGTCGATCGTCACCGGCGCGCCGCCGTCGGTGCACGGCATCTGCGGGAACTATCTGTTCGACGTCGCATCGGGCACCGAGCTCATGATGAACGACCCGAAGTGGCTGCGCGCGCCGACCATCCTCGCCGAGCTGGCGCGAGCCGGCCAGTCCGTCGCCGTGGTCACCGCCAAGGACAAGCTGCGCAAGCTGCTCGGGCACGGCATGGCCGGTATCTGCTTCTCGGCCGAGAAGGCCGACGAAGCCCGCCTCGCCGAGAACGGCATCGCCGACGTGCCCCGGCGCGTCGGCAGGCCGGTGCCGTCGGTGTACAGCGCCGAGCTGTCCGAGTTCGTGTTCGCCGCCGGCGTCGAGCTGATGTCGCACGACCTTCGCCCGGACGTCCTGTACCTCTCGACCACCGACTACGTGCAGCACAAGCATGCACCCGGCACGCCGGGCGCCGACGCCTTCTACCGGATGATGGACGGCTACCTCGGCAAGCTCGACGCGATGGGCTGCGCCGTCGTCCTGACCGCCGACCACGGGATGAACGCCAAGACCCGCATGGACGCGCGGCCGGACGTCGTCTACCTGCAGGACGTGCTCGACGAGTGGCTCGGCGCGCGGAGCGCTCGCGTCATCCTGCCGATCACCGACCCCTACGTCGTGCACCACGGCGCGCTCGGCTCCTTCGCGACCGTGTACCTCGCGGACGGCGCCGATCACGCGGCCGTCGCGGCCCGGATCGCCGGGCTGCGCGGCATCGAGTCGGTGCGCTCGCGGGCCGAGGCCGCCGCTGACTTCGAGCTGCCGGCCGATCGCATCGGCGACCTTGTCGTCGTGGCCGAGCGCTCGACGGTCATCGGCACCGCCGCCGCCCGGCACGACCTCTCGGCGCTCGACGCGCCGCTGCGCTCGCACGGCGGCGTCTCCGAGCAGCGCGTGCCGCTCATCGTCAACCGCCGCATCGACGGGCTCGACCCCGGCCGGCGCTGGCGCAACTTCGATGCCTTCGAGCTGGCCCTGAACCATGCCGGCCGGAACTGAGCCCGCGGCGACAGGGCGCGCCGGTTGCCCTTGCCACTGACGCCGGCTGCGCCCGCGAAAGTACCCTCTCCCTCCTGAATGCTCGCTCTCCTCAACCTCCTCGCCGCCATCGCGCTCCTCGTCTGGGGGACGCACATCGTGCGCACCGGCATGCTGCGCGTCTTCGGCGAGAACCTGCGCCGGATCCTGGCGATGAGCTTCAGCAATCGCTTTCGCGCCCTCCTCGCCGGCCTGGGCGTGACCAGCGTCGTGCAATCGAGCACCGCGACCTGCCTCATCGTCGCTTCGTTCGTGGGCAAGAACCTGGTCACGACGAGCGCGGCGCTGGCGGTGATGCTCGGTGCCGACGTCGGCACCAGCCTGATGGCGGTGGTCTTCTCGTTCGACCTCACCTGGCTGTCGCCGCTGCTCATCTTCGTGGGCGTGGTGATCTACATCTCGCGCCAGAACAGCGGTGTCGGCGCGGTCGGCCGGGTCCTCATCGGCCTCGGCCTCATCACCCTGGCCCTGCAGCTGATCATCGCCTCGACCCGGCCGCTGACCGAGTCGCCGGCGGTGCGCGCCCTCCTGGTCGCCCTGCCCAACGAGATCATGCTCGACATCGTCGTCGGCGCGGTGCTGACGGTGCTCTCGTACTCCAGCCTGGCGATCGTCCTGCTCGTGGCGACGCTGGCGACGTCGGCGCTGATCCCGATCACGGTCGCGCTCGGCCTCGTGCTCGGCGCCAACATCGGCAGCGGCATCCTGGCCATGCTGGCGACGGCCAACGCCTCGCCCCCGGTGCGCCGCCTGCCGCTCGGCAACCTGATCTTCAAGAGCGCCGGCGTCCTGCTCTTCATCGTCTTCATGCCGCAGGTGCACGTGCTGATGCAGCAGCTGGTGCCGGGCGTGCACCAGCAGGTCGTGCTGTTCCACCTGGCCTTCAACATCGTGCTCGCCATCCTCTTCATCGGCTTCACCGGCCTGGTCGGCCGCAGCGTCGACCGCTGGCTGCGCGACTCGCCGCACGGCGGCGCCGTGACGACGCGGCCGCGCCACCTGGACCCGCTCGCCCTGACCATGCCGTCGCTGGCGATCTCGTGCGCCGCGCGCGAGGCGCTGCACCAGGCGGACGTGGTCGAGACGATGCTGCGCGGCATCGTGCCCGTGATCCGAAACAACGACCTGCGCTTGTCGGCGGAGCTGAGGAAGCTCGACGACACGGTCGACGAGCTCTACTCGGCGATCAAGTTCTACCTGACGCAGATCTCCGGCGAGGCGCTCTCGAAGGAGGAGAGCCGGCGCTGGACGGACATCGTCTCGTTCACGATCAACATGGAGCAGATCGCCGACATCATCGAGCGCGTCCTGCTCGACATCGAGGACAAGAAGGTCAAGAAGGGGCGCAGCTTCTCGGAGGCCGGCATGGCCGAGATCGTCCACCTGCACGAGCGGCTGCTCGCCAACCTGCGCCTGGCGATGAGCGTCTTCCTCGACGGCCACGTCCGCGACGCCAAGCGCCTGCTCGAGGAGAAGGCGCACTTCCGCGACCTGGAGCACGAGTACGCCGCCAACCACATCGCCCGCCTGCGCGGCAACACGGCGCAGAGCATCGAGACGAGCTCGCTGCACCTCGACCTCATCAGCGAGCTGAAGCGCATCAACTCGCACATCTGCGGCGTCGCCTACCCGATCCTCGAGTCGGCCGGCGCGCTGACCGCCACCCGCATCCGGCAGTCGCAGTTCGCCGCCCTCGGCCCGGCCGACGAGCGGAGCTCGGCCTGAGCACACGGAGCGCACTCCCATGCTGAGCCTCGACGACATCGAGCAGCTGTTCGCCCGGCACGGCTCGGCGCAGTACAGCGGCGAGCCGGTGACGCAGCTCGAGCACGCCCTGCAGACGGCGCACCTCGCCGAGCAGAGCGAGGCCGGCGACGAGCTGGTGACGGCCTGCCTGCTGCACGACCTCGGCCATCTTCTCAACGAGCAGGGCGAGACGCCGACGCTGCGCGGCATCGACGACACGCACCAGTACTTCGCCCTGCCCTTCCTGCGCGGCCTGTTCCCGGCGCCGGTGCTGGACGCCATCAGGCTGCACGTCGACGCCAAGCGCTATCTCTGCCGCGTCAACGCCGGCTACTTCGCGAAGCTCTCAGAAGACTCGAAGCGCAGCCTCGCCCTGCAGGGCGGCGTGTTCGAGCCCGCCGAGGCCGCCGCCTTCATCGCCCAGCCGGGCGCCCGCGACGCCGTCATGCTGCGCCAGTGGGACGACCTGGCCAAGCAGGCCGACCTGGCGACACCCAGCCTGGCGCACTTCCTGAGCCGCGCCGCGCGCTGTTCCCTCCGGGCAGCCGCGGCTTGAGCTGGGGGATCGTCGCCGCGGTCCTGTTCGGGGCACTCCTGCACGCGTCGTGGAACGCGCTCATCAAGTCGGGACAGGACCAGCAGCTCGACACCGCCCTCATCCACGTGCTCGGCTGCGGCGTCGGCCTGGCGATGGTCGCCATCGTCGGCTTCCCCGATCAGGCCGCCCTGCCGTGGCTCGCGGCCTCGCTGCTCATCCACGTGGGCTACTACGTCACCCTGGTCGGCGCCTACCAGCACGGCGACCTGGGCTTCGCCTATCCGATCATGCGCGGCACGGCCCCGTTGCTGGTGGCGATGGCGAGCGGGCAGCTGCTCGGCGAGCACCTCCCGCTGCCGGTGTGGCTGGGCATCGGCGGCATCTGCAGCGGCGTGCTGCTGATCGGCCTGGCGCGCTCGCTGCACGGCACCGGCTCGCGCCGCCATGCCATCGGCTTCGCGCTCGCCAACGCCGCGATCATCGCTGCCTACACCCTGGTCGACGGTCTCGGCGCCCGCGCGTCCGGCAACGCGCTGCAGTACGTCGCCCTCCTCTTCCTGCTCGACGGGATTCCCTACTTCCTGATCGTCATGTGGCAGCGGCGCGGCGCACGCGACGAGGCGATCGCCTACATGAAGGGCCGCTGGCAGATCGCGCTGCTCGGCTCCTTCGCGTCCCTGGGCTCCTACGGCATCGCGCTCTGGGCCATGACCAAGGCGCCGGTGGCGTCCGTGGCCGCGCTGCGCGAGACGTCCGTGCTGTTTGCGGCCCTCATCGGCGTGCTGCTGCTCGGCGAGCGGTTCCGGCTGCAGCGGGCGCTCGGCACCGGCGCGATCATCGCCGGCGTGATCGCCCTGCGCCTGGCTTGACGGCGCGGCCGTCTAGCCGCGCGACGTGTCGATCAGCACCTCGAAGCCGCCGTAGATCATGCGCTTGCCGTCGAAGGGCATCTCCATGTTCTTCATCTCCGGGTCTTCCATCATCGCCTTGTTGCCGTGGTCGCGTGCTTCCTTCGACGGCCACTCGATCCACGAGAAGACGACGTTCTCGCCTCCCTGCACCGCAACCGCGCGCTTGAAGTCCGTGACCTTGCCGTCCGGCACGTCGGTGCCCCAGCATTCGACGACACGCGTCGCGCCGTGACGCTTGAACACCTCGATCGCCTTCTGCGCGGCAGCTCGATAGGCTTCCCTGTTGGCCTGGGGGACGGGAACGACGAATCCGTCGACGTAGCTCATGGCCGATGACTCCTGGTGCAGTGGAAGAAGCCGCGATGATGCAGTCGAAGGCGATCAGGCGTTCGCGATGCGGCCGCAGATCCGACCGCGTGCCGCGGTTTAAGCTCGCCTCATGACCCTCCCCACGCAGGCGCGCATCGTCATCGTCGGCGGGGGCATCGCCGGCTGCTCGACCGCGTACCACCTGGCGAAGCTCGGCGTGAAGGACGTCATCGTGCTCGAGCAGGGCCGGCTCACCTGCGGCACGACCTGGCACGCCGCCGGCCTCGTCGGCCAGATGCGGCCAAACCGGACGATGACGGCGATGAGCAAGTACGGCATCGAGCTGTACGCGACGCTCGAGGCGGAGACGGGCCTGGCCACCGGCTGGAAGCAGTGCGGCAGCGTCAACGTGGCGCAGACGCGGGAGCGGCTGAAGGTGCTTCGCCGCCAGCTGGCGCTGGCGCGCAGCTTCGGGGTCGAGTGCGAGGAGATCGGCCCGGCGCAGGCCGGCGAGCTGTTCGCGCCGATGCGCACCGACGATCTCGCCGGCGCGATCTGGATTCCGGGCGACGGCAAGGCCAATCCGGCCGACCTCACCATGTCGCTGGCGCGCGGCGCCCGTGGCCTCGGCGTTTCCATCGTCGAGGGCGCCGAGGTCATGGCCGTGCGCTCCGAGGCGGCCGCGAACGGCCCGCCGCGCGTGCGCGGCGTCGCCGTCAGCCACGCCGGCGAGCAGGTCGAGATCGCCTGCGAGATCGTCGTCAACTGCGCCGGCCAGTGGGCCCGCCAGCTCGGGGCGCTCGCCGGCGTCAACGTGCCGCTCTGGTCGGCCGAGCACTTCTACATCGTCACCGAGCGCGTCGACGGCGTGCATCCGATGCTGCCGGTGATGCGCGACCCCGACGGCTGCATCTACTACAAGGAAGAGGTCGGCGGGCTGCTGATGGGCGGCTTCGAGCCGAAGGCCAAGCCATGGACGGTCGATCCCGTGCCGTCGACCTTCCAGTTCGAGCTCCTCGGCGAGGACTGGGACCAGTTCGAGCCGCTGATGACGGCCGCCATCCACCGCACGCCCTGCCTCGAGACAGCGCGCGTGAAGATGCTGCTGAACGGGCCCGAGAGCTTCACCCCGGACGGCAACTTCATCCTCGGCGAGGCACCCGAGCTGCGCCGCTTCTTCGTCGCCGCTGGCTTCAACTCGGCGGGCATCGCCAACTCCGGCGGCGCCGGCCGGGCCATGGCCGAATGGATCGTCGCCGGACAGGCGCAGCACGACCTCTCGGACGTCGACATCCGCCGCTTCGCGTCCTTCGCCGCGAACAAGCGCGCCCTGGCCGAGCGGACCGGCGAAACGCTCGGCTTGCACTACGCGATGCGCTGGCCGCGCCAGGAGCTCGAGACGGCACGGCCGCTGCGCACCAGCCCGCTGTACGACCTGCTGGCGAACAGGGGCGCGGTGTTCGGGTCGAAGAACGGCTGGGAACGGGCCAGCTACTTCCGCAGCGACGTCGGGCCGGACACGCGGCCCTATCCGCACACGCTCGGCAAGCCGGCCTGGCTGGCCGACGTCGCCCGCGAGCAGCAGGCGACGCGGCGGGCGGTCGCCGTCTACGACCAGACCTCGTTCGGCAAGCTCCTGCTGCAGGGGCGCGACGCGCTGGCCCTCCTGCAGCGTCTCTGCGCCAACGAGATGGACGTCGCGCCCGGGCGCATGGTCTACACGCCGATGCTGAACGAGCGCGCCGGCTACGAGAGCGACGTCACCGTCACCCGCCTGGGCGCGGACTGCTTCCTCGTCGTCACCGGCTCGGCGCAGGCGCCGCGCGACCTCGACTGGATCTCCCGGCAGACGCGGGCCGGCGAGCATGCCGTCGCCGTCGACGTGAGCGGCATGACCGCCGTGCTGGCGCTGATGGGCCCGAACGCGCGCACGCTGCTCGGCCGCGCCGGCTCGAAGACCACCTTCGACGAGCTCGGCCCCGAGCAGCTCCGCTTCGCCACGACGCGCGAGATCGACCTCGGCTTGGCTCGCGTGCGCGCAGCGCGCATGAGCTATGTCGGCGGGCCGGGGTACGAGCTCTACGTGCCGATCGAGATGGCACGCCATGTCCACCTCGCCCTGCACGCCGCCGGCGAAGGCCTGGGGCTCCACGGGGGCGGGCTCGCCGAGGCCGGCTACTACGCCCTCGACGCACTGCGCGTCGAAGCCGGCCGGCGCGCCTGGGGCGCCGAGCTCGGTCCGGACGAGAGCCCGCTCGAGGCCGGCGCCATGGCCTTCGTGAAGCTGCAGAAGCCGCACGACTTCATTGGCCGCGCGGCGCTCGTGCGGCGGCAGGGCGAGCGGCTGGGCAAGAAGCTGGTGACCGTCGTCGCCGACTCGGCCGACGCCTACCTCTGGGGTGGCGAAGCGCTGCGCATCGGCGGCGAGCCGGCCGGCGAGATCACCTCCGCCGGCTGGAGCGACGCGGCCGGTCGCTGCGTCGCCCTCGCCTACGTGCGCGGCTCGCACGCCCAGGCGGCGTTCGCCGGCACGCCCGTCGACATCGACCTCTGGGGCGAGGCGGTCGCGGCCACGGCGTGGGATCGCTGGGTCGCACCGTGAGCGGACGCGCCGCCGTCCCGCCGCGCGCACTGGTCCTGCTCGCGATCCTGACGCTGGTCTGGGGCACCAACTGGCCGCTGTTCCAGTACGCGGTGCGCGAGGTCTCGGTCTGGACCTTCCGCGCCGTGGCGGTGCTGCTCGCCGGGCTGACCCTGCTCGCCGTGGCCAGGGCACGCGGGCAGTCGCTGTCGATCCCGCGCCGGCACTGGCCGACGATCTGCCTCGCGAGCTTCGCCTACCTGGTGGGTCTGGAACATCGCCAGCACGTATGCGGCGGTCCTCATCCCGTCGGGCCAGGCGGCCGTGCTCGGCTTCACCATGCCGCTGTGGGCGGCGCTGCTCGCGTGGGCCTTCCTCGGCGAGCGCATGACGCGCCGCCTGCTCCTCGCCGTGCTGCTCGGCGGTGCCGCGGTCGGGCTGCTCATGTGGCCCGGCCTGGCGGCCTATGCGGAGGCGCCGGCCGGCTTCGCCCTCGGCCTCCTCGCCGGTTTCAGCTGGGCCGTCGGCACGCTGATCCTCAAGCGCAGCGGGGTCGACGTGCCGGCGACCGTGCTCACCGGCTGGCAGCTCCTGATCACCGCCGTCCCACCGGCATCGGCGCGCTGGTGCTCGGCGACGGGCAGTGGTTCGTGCCGAGCTGGCAGTCGGTGCTCGTCATCGGCTACATCGCCCTGGTGCCGATGTCGATCGGCAACGTCTGCTGGTTCGCGATCGTCGGCATGCTGCCGACCAACGTCGCCGGCCTGTCCTCGATCCTGGTGCCGATCGTCGCCATGCTCTCGGGCGCCGTGGTCCACGGCGAGCCGCTCGGGGTCCTGCAATGGCTGGCGATGGCCTGCTGCGCCGCGGCATTGTCGCTGGCGCTGCTGAAGCCCGCCGCCGCGACTTAGGAGCGGGCATGCAGTGCGACCCCGCCCTGAAGGAGCTCGTCACGCGCCAGCTGCGCGGCTTCGATCTCCTGCACGCCGATCCGGGTCTGCATCGCGTCGCCGCGGTGGCGGTCGCGGTCGCCGAAGAAGGCGACGGCGCGCACCTCGACGGCATCGCCGAGCCGCTCGGCTGGAGCACCGAAGCGGCGCTCATCCTCACCCGCCGCGCCTCGGCACTGCGCAACCACCCGGGGCAATGGGCGCTGCCGGGCGGCCGCGTCGACGCCGGCGAGACCGCGGAGCAGGCAGCGCTGCGCGAGCTGGCCGAGGAGGTCGGACTCGAGCTCGACGCTAGCTCGGTGCTGGGCCGGCTCGACGATTTCGTCACGCGTTCGGGCTTCGTCATCACGCCGGTCGTGGTCTGGGCCGGCGCGGCGCACACGCTGCAGGCGAACCCCGCCGAGGTCGAGAGCATCCACCGCATCCCGATCCGCGAGTTCATGCGCACCGATGCGCCCTGGCTCGACCACGAGGACGGCAGCGAGCAGCCGGTCCTGCGCATGCCCGTGGGCCGGACCTGGATCGCAGCGCCCACGGCGGCCGTGCTGTACCAGTTCCGCGAGCTCTGCATCGCCGGCCGGCCGACGCGGGTGGCCCACTTCGAGCAGCCGCTGTTCGCGCGTCGCTGACGACCGGCGCGAGACGACCTCAGCGGCCGGACAGGCCCCAGGCGACCAGGGTCGCGAACAGCGCCGCGTACAGCAGCATCGAGACCCACACTGTGGCTTTCGCATGACGCGTGCGGCGGGCGGCGACGAAGCCGATCAGGGGCAGCAGCTGCTCGGCGTGGATGCCGACGAAGTGCGCTGGGCGCAGGTCGCCGCCGGCGAGCGACCAGCCGAGGACCGGCAGCGCCGCGCCGCCGCTCGGCGGCTGCACTCCGCCCAGCAGGCCGCCCGCGCCGGCGCCGAAGACGAAGGTGAGCGTCAGCCCGGCGAGGACGGCCAGCCGGTAGGCGCTCGGAAGCGCGGCATCGGGGTGCCGGTAGAGCTGCCACGCCAGCATCGGCTGCGTCGCCGTCAAGGCGACCGCGCCGATGCCCATGAGCGTGTACATCGTCGCGTGGAACGGGTCGGCGACGTGATAGTGCGAGCCCTGGCCGAGCCCGGCCTGCAGCGTGATGTAGGCGAGCTCGAAGCTGCCGGCACCGATCAGGAGCCAGGCGATCCGCCGCACCGCATCGCTGCGGCGCTGCGCGGCCGGCAGGTGGCCGATGAACCAGGCCGTCGTCAGCGCCAGCACGGCGATCGAGAACGCGAACTTCATTGGCTTGATCCAGACGTTGGCGCCGCGCAGCACGCGATCGTCGATGCCCCAGGCGACGGCCATCGGCAGCAACGCGAGCAGCAGCAGCGCGGCGTAGACGGCGAGCCGGCGCTCGCGCGCGAGCAGCTCGCGGGCGAGTGCCCGTGGGCGAGCGAGCCACGGCGTGCGCTGAGCGTCGAGTGGCGAGAAGGTGAGCGCGGTCATCAAGGGTCTCCTCGGGCGTTCGGGACGAAACGAATCGGTCAGGCGGGCACCGCATTCGCCGCGCTCCGCCTGCTCGCCGCGAACCGCAGCAGCGCGAAGGCGAGCAGCCCGGCCGGGCCGAACAGGAAGGTCAGAGCAAGCACCGGCAGCACGAGGAGGCGCGGCAAACCGAGGGCGTCGGCCTGCTCCGCGACCCATGCGCCGACGAAGAGGTCGAAGGCCAGGTAGTGCAGCCAGCCGGCGACCAGAAGGCCCGGCACCGACAGCAGTCGCTGCACCGCGGCCAGGGAGTCGAAGCCGCCGCCGCCCATGCCATGGCTGGCGAAGAGCAGCACGTACACCAAGGCGAAGGCGAGCGGGGCGGCGCGACCCGCAAGCCGGCGCAGGGTCGGTGCCGCGCGCGCGCTCCACAGCGATGCCGCCAGGGCGATCCAGGCGACGAGGGCGACGGCGTTGGCAATGCGGAAGACGAGATCGGGCGGCAGGAGCGTGGATGCGGTCACGATGGGGTCCTCGGTGTGGATGAGTCGAGCAGCGCGGCTCAACTAGACACTGTTCAGATAGACGATACGGTATGATTTGAACAGTGTCAAGTTCAAAGCCCCGCATGACCCCCTCGGCTCGGCGCGCCGCGCCGTCGCCGCCGCGAGACGGCTACCACCACGGTGCGCTGCGCGAGGCCTTGATCGAGGCCGCCGAGTCGGTGCTCGCCGAACGCGGACTGCAGGGGTTTTCGCTGCGCGAGGTCGCCCGTCGCTCGGGCGTCTCGCCGGCGGCGCCGGCGCACCATTTCGGCGACGCCGACGGGCTGCTGCGCGCGGTCGCGACCCTGGCCTTCGACGGCCTGACGGCCGCGCTCGAAGCGGGTAACGCGCGCGGCGGCGGCGACCCGGTCGCCCGCCTGCGCGAGCAGGGCGTCGGCTACGTCGGCTTCGCCCTGCGCTACCCGGGCCGCTTCGGCCTGATGTTCCGCACCGGCCTGACGCGGGACGACGCCCTCGAGCGAAGTGCCCACGCTGCCTTCATGGCTCTCGAGCAAGGCGTTCGCGACCTGTTCGCCGTGCCGGCGGGCGTGCCGCTGGCGCCGATGCAGCGGAGCGCGCTCATGTCGATCTGGTCGGTCGTGCACGGCTTCGCGCACCTGACGCTCGCCGGGCAGCTGGCGCACGTGGCACCGCCCGGAGGCCGCGACGCGATGCTGCGCGGCGTGCTGGCGCCGATGCTCGAGCTGCAGCTGAACGCGCTCGCGCGCGCATCGGCACCGGTCAGGCGGCGGCCTTGAGGCAGCGTTCGAGCAGGCGCGGCGCGTTCATCCGTTCGGCCCAGGCAGCGAAGGCCTTTGTCGGCCCGCGCCACGCCAGCGCGTCGGCGTCGTCGAACAGCGCCGCGTCGCTGCGCAGCGTGGCGAGCTGCTTGAACAGCAGCGCCTCGCCGCGCCGCTCGCCGAGCACCGATGCGGGGAAGGCTTCGATCGGGCCGTAGTGGTTGAGCAGGCGGGCCGCACCCACGGGGCCGATGCCGGGAACGCCCGGGTAGCCGTCGGCAACGTCTCCGACCAGCGCCAGGTAGTCGGGGATGAGCGCCGGCACGACGCCGAACTTCTCGCGCACGCCGGTCGCGTCGCGAATCTGCCTGGCGCGGCGATCGACCTGCACGACGCGATCGTCGCGCACGCACTGGGCCAGGTCCTTGTCCGGCGTCCAGATGCACACCTTGTCGACCCGCGCATCGTCGGCGGCGATGCGCGCCGCGGCGGCCAGCGCATCGTCCGCCTCCAGCTCGACCATCGGCCAGACGACGACGCCCATCGCCTGCAGCGCCTCCTCGAGCGGGTGGAACTGGGCGAGCAGCGCCGGCTCGATCCCTGCGGCCGTCTTGTAGCCGGGCCACAGGCCGTTGCGGAACGACTCGACGACGTGGTCGGTCGCCACGCCGACGTGGCGCTCGCCGCGCTCGAGGATCTCGAGCACCGACTGGAGCACGCCGGCGACGGCGCCGAGCGGCCGGTCGCGGCCCTTGGTGAAGCGGCGCAGGCCGAAGAAGTGGCGGAACAGCTCGTAGGTGCCGTCGACCAGGTGGACGATCATGGGGGCGCCTGCGGAGGCGCTGCGGAGGCGGCGATGTCGGCAGCGCTCGCCGCGGCCGTCACGTCGCCGCGGTGTCCAGCACCCGCAGCAGGCGCCGCACGGCGGTGTAGCCGTAGCGGTAGGTGTCGCTGCTGGGGTGGAGGCGATCGACGGCGAAGTGCACCGGACGGCGATCGGCGAAGCGCGACGCGTGCTCGCCGGCCGAGAAGTCGACGAAGGTGGCGCCTTCCTGCGCCGCCGCGCAGGCCGCGAAGGCGGCGGCGGCGCGGCGAGTGCGCCGTCGCAGCAGCCACGACAGCGGCGGCGGGAAGAGCGGCACATGGCCGACGTCGGGCGGCCCGAGCCAGACCGTCTGGCCCGCGATCGCCGCCAGCTCGGCGAGCAGCAGCCGGCCGTCGGCGAGGAGCTGCGCCGGCGGCGTCGCCCGGATCACGTCGTTGCCGCCGACGTGCAGGAGCGCCAGGTCGAAGCGAAGCTCGCGCTCGCGGCAGCCCCGCGCCTGCGCCAGCGCGTCGGCGACACGGGCGCCGGAGCGGCTGACGTTGACGATGTCGGCATCCGCCACCTCCGCCGCCAGCAGCCCGGCGATCGACTCCTCGGGGCGGCTGGCACCGATGCCGACGCCGGTGCTGTCGCCGAGGACGAGGATGCGCGTTCGCGCCGACGACAGGCGCCGCTCGTAGGCGCGGCCGTGCGCGGCGAGCGAGCGGGCGAGCGCCACTTCGCGCCGCAGCTGCAGCAGGCGCAGCGCCGCGCCGGACGTCAGCGCGACCGGGACGAGATAGGCCAGGCAGCGGGCCCATGGCAGGTTCATGCGTGCAGCGTCGCGCGATGGCGCGCTCGCCACTATCCCGTGATCGCGTGCTCGTGGTCAGGCGGCAACGCGGCTGCGACCGACGGCGCTCAGCGCCGGCCCGGGATGCCGATCGCCACCGGCCGCACGACCGCGCCGGCGGCGCCCTTGTCGCGCGACGGCAGCACCATCGCGCACGACGTCCAGACGCGGTCGCGCGCCATCGCCGCGAGGTTCAGGTTCTCGAGGTGATGGATGCCGAACACCGACAGCATGTAGTGGTGGATCGAGAACGGCAGCCCCGGCTCGGTCCCTTTCGCGGGCGGCGCCTTGCCTTGCAGCATGCCCTCGGGCACGGCGTCGACGAAGGGCGTGTCGAGCCCGACGGCGACGATGCGCCGGCTCGAGAGCAGCTTGGCGGCGTCGACGGCGAGGCCTGGCGCCGACGTGTAGTAGCGGGCGCCCGCGTCGCCCTCCTTCCAGTGCTCGCTCCAGCCGGTGTAGATCCACACCATGTCCCCCGGCAGGATGCCGCGCTTGGACAGGCCCTGCGCCTTCAGCATCGCCTGGATGTCGGCAGCGGTGACGAGCTGGCCGTCGGCCATCGGCGTGCCCTTGCCGACGTGGGCCCGGGCGTCGAGCAGCACCGCCGTGGTCACGAGCGGCGGCATCTTCTCGATGCCGAGCTTGAGCAGCGGCGAATCGGGACTGGGCTTCACGTCCTGCTGCTTGAAGCCGCCGTAGTAGCTGGCGCCGTCGGCCGAGAACGTCGCCTTCGGATCCCACGGCGCGGCGAGCGACCCGAAGTGGCCGAGCGCATCGATCTGCGTGCCCTGCTGCTGCGGCTCGGCGCCGGCGTCGAACGCCTCGCTGTTGAAGGCGTGCGCCGAGAACGGCACGCCGGCCGTGGGCTTGGGCTTGCTCGGCGACGGGTTCGCGAACGGCGACTTGGGCATCGCGTTCGAGCGCTCGAACGAGGCCTCGTAGGTGCGCGCTCCGCGCTGCGACAGGTGCCAGCCGCAGCGGAGCGTCGTCGCCTCGCCGAGGGTGTTGGCCATGCCGCGCTCGTCGCCCGCGGGCCAGGGCGGTGCCGGCGACCGGGCCGCCAAGGCGGTGAGCGACGCAGGTTCGGCTCCCGCCGCGACGAGCGGCGCGCACGCGGCCAGGCCCGCGCTCGCCGCGAGCGCCAGGGTCTGCAGGGGTGAACCAGTCATCGGTGCCTCCTCGAGGGGTGTGTTCCGGGCGATCTCAGGGCGCCGGCAGGCCGAACAGCGCCGCGCCGTTGTCCCAGCCGATGCGCCGGGCGACCGGCGCCGGTAGGTCGCCGAGCCAGCGCCGCGCCTGCTGCATCAGCGCCTCGTAGTCGTCCCATCGGCCGTTGATCCACGTGTCGGAGCCGACCAGGAAGCGATCCGGCATCTCCACCATGAGCGTCTTCCACGGGGCGCTGAGCCGGCCTTCGCCTTCGGTGAGTCCGGGCCGGTAGGACAGCTCGCCGAGCAGCGTCGGGTGCCGCTGCAGCAGCGAGCGCACGCGCTCGACGGGTGCGCCGCCGATGCCGGTGTGGGCCCAGATCAGCCGGGCCCGGGGCGCATGCGCGAACAGCTTCTCGACCGCGACGTCGTCGACGTGGGCGAGCACGACCAGGTCGCGCTCCTGCGCCAGCTGCATGAGGCGCCGGGCCGTCGCGCCGTCCGCGTGGGCGCTGTCGTAGAGGTGGAACTCGCCGAGGCCGCGATAGGGCCCCGCCTCCGTGCCGGCGGCGAGCTCGCGCAGGACCATCTCGACGATGCTCGGGTCGGCGTGCCAGCCGCTGTAGTCGGCGCGATTGCGGTACAGGCGCACGAAGGGGACGACGACCACGCCGGTGCGCCGGGTCGCCTCGCGCGCAGCGGCGAGCGCCTTCGTGCCGTCGTTCGGCCGGCTGTTGGCGATGACGGCGCGCACGCCGCTTCGCTGCACGCGGCCGAGCACGTCGGCGATGGGATAGGGCGCCAGCGCCTCGTCGTTGTAGTGGAGGTGGGCGTCGAACAGCGGTCCGGCGTAAGCGGCGGCGGCGCGTCCGTCGACGGGCTGCGCCTGCGCGACGGCCGTGCCGAAAGCCACCGCGGCGGCAAGCAGCCAGCCGTGGACGACACGCTGCAGGTGGCGGGAGCGGGTGCGGGTCCGGACAGGTGTCATGGGCAAGTGGTCAGTCGGCGAGGCCGCTGCGCTCGACGAGCGCATCGATGTCGCTCAGGGGCGGCAGCGTTCCGAAGACCGTGCCGTGATCGGCGCCGAGGCGCGAGGCGCAGAAGGCCCTCGCCACGGCATCGTTGCCGGCGCGAGCGAGGATCGATGCCTGCAAGGCGAGCGTCATCCGCTCGACCACGCGTCGCGCCCGCGCCTCCAGCGTGGAGCGATCGTCGAGCGCCTGGCCGAGCGCCACGGCCTCGCGGTCGAGCTCGGCGCTGGCGCCGCGCGCGGCCCCGAGCTCGGCGAAGAACGCGTCGCGCGTCTCGGGCTCACGGCCGAGCGCGCGCAGGACGTCAAGGCACTGGATGTTGCCGGCGCCTTCCCAGATCGAGTTGAGCGGGGCCTGGCGATAGAGCCGCGGCAGCATCGATTCCTCGACGTAGCCGGCGCCGCCGAGGCATTCCTGCGCCTCGTTGACGAGCGCCGGCGCGCGCTTGCAGACCCAGTACTTGCCGAGCGCGGTCGCGATGCGGGCCAGCGCCGCCTCGCTCGGATCGCGTCCCGCGGCGTCGACGGCGCGGGCGACGCGGAACGACAGCGCCGTCGCCGCCTCGCTTTCGACGGCGAGGTCGGCGAGCACGTTCTTCATCAAGGCCTGCTCGACGAGTCGCTTGCCAAAGGCGCTGCGGTGGCGGGCGTGGTGCAGCGCCTGCACGGTCGCCTGGCGCATCAGCCCGGCCGATCCGGTCATGCAGTCGAGCCGCGTCAGGGCCACCATCTCGAGGATGGTCGCGACGCCCCGGCCTTCCTCGCCGATGCGCTCGGCGCGCGCGCCGTGGAACTCGACCTCGCTCGATGCATTGCTCCAGTCGCCGAGCTTGTCCTTCAGGCGCTGCAGGCGGATGGCGTTGCGCGAGCCGTCCGGGTTCCAGCGCGGCAGCAGGAAGCAGGTGAGCCCGGCGTCGGTCTGCGCCAGCACCAGCCAGGCGTCGCTCATCGGCGCCGAGAAGAACCACTTGTGGCCGACGATCTCGTGGCTGCCGTCGGCCTGGGCGAAGGCGCGCGTCGTGTTCGCGCGCACGTCGGAGCCGCCCTGCTTCTCGGTCATGCCCATGCCCATCGTGCAGCCGCGCTTGCCCGCCGCCGGCATGCTGCGCGGGTCGTAGTCGAGCGAGGTCACGCGCGGCAGCCATTCGGCGGCGAGCGCGCCGGCGCGCTGCAAGGCCGGCACGACGGCGTGCGTCATCGTCAGCGGGCAGCAGGTGCCGCTCTCGGCCTGGTAGTGCATGTAGAAAAGCGCCGCGCGGGCGACGTGGGCCCCCGGCGTGTCGCGCTGCCGCCAGGCGAACGCGTGCACGCCGTGCTGCATCCCGAGCTGCATCAGCCGGTGGTACGCAGGGTGGTAGTCGACCTCGTCGATGCGCTCGCCGGTGCGCTCGAAGGCACGCAGCCGGGGCTTGTTCTCGTTCGCGGCGAAGCCGAGCTCCATCATCTCGCCGCCGGCCACAGTGCCGAATCGCGCCAGCAACTCGTCGGCCCAGCCGCCGCCTTCGCGCCCGACCGCCTCGCGGAGGGCGCGATCGCTCAGGTAGGCGTTGTAGGCGCCGAGGGCCGGAACCTGGTTCTCGACCCGATGCGTGATGAAGCGTTCCGCGATCGACATGGCCGGTGCGCCGGAGGGGCGCGGCAATCCCGTCGGGCGATCTTCGCACGGGGCGCGTCGACGGCGCGGGTGCTTCCTAGAATCGCGCACCTCCTCACCTGCCGCCGCCCATGCAGCCCTTCAAGGCCGTCTCCTACGCCACGCCGCAGCCCGGGCCGAAGCTCATCGTCTTGGGCGCCGTGCACGGCAACGAGACCTGCGGCACGCGGGCCATCGAGCGGCTGATCGGCGACATCGACACCCGCACGCTCCGCCTGAGCAGCGGCCAGCTGACCGTCGTCCCGGTGACCAACCCGCTCGCCTACGCGGAGCGCCGGCGCGCCGGCGACCGCAACCTCAACCGCAAGCTCGGCCCCACCGACACGCCGCGGCAGTACGAGGACCATGTCGCCAACTGGCTCTGCCCGCTGCTCGCCGCGCACGACGTGCTGCTCGACCTGCACTCGTTCAATTCGCCGGGCGTGCCGTTCGCGTTCATCGGCCCGCGCGACAACCCCGGCCCGCTCGAGCCCTTCGGCCACGCCGCGCGCGAGGAGGCGCTCGCCCTCCGGCTCGGCGTCGGCCGGGTCGTCGACGGCTGGCTGGAGACCTACGCCGCCGGCGTCGCCCGCCGCCGCACGCTCGCTGCGTCGCTGCCCGAGGCCCAGCTCGACCTGGACCCGCGCTACGGCATCGGCACGACCGAATACATGCGCTCGGTCGGCGGCTGGGGGATGACGCTGGAGTGCGGCCGGCACGACGATCCCGAAGCGCCGGAGGTCGGCCACCGCGCCATCGTCAACACGCTCGCGCACCTCGGCCTGATCGACGCCGCCGATCCGGCGCCTGCGGTCGACGTCGAGACGCTCCACCTCTGCGACGTGGTCGATCGCTGGCACGCCGGAGACGCATTCGCGCGGGCCTGGAGCAGCTTCGACCCGGTCGGCGCCGGCGAGCTGATCGGCACGCGGCACGACGGCACGCCCGTGCGGGCATCGCTGGACGGCCACATCGTGTTCCCGAACGCCGATGCGGCCGTCGGACACGAGTGGTTCTACCTGGCACAGCCCAGCGACCGGCTGCGGCGCTGAGCGCGACCGGCGCGGTGCCGGTGGGCGCGGGATCGGGGCGGCGTCTGTTCGCGCCGGCAGGAATGCGCGCGCGTCAGGCGTCGCGCCTCGCCAGCTGGAGTGACGCGGGGCGGCGCCTGTCGCCGTAAGCCAGCTGACGGGTCGTCGTCCGCGGCCGCACGAGGGCCAGCGCCCGCCGACATGCCGCGAGAGAAGGCAGCGCGAAGGATGGCGGGAGGTCCCACACCAGTCCGAGGAGATGCTTGCCCATGGGAGTCAGCGATGGTGGATGACGGCTTCAGGGTAGGTACGGCTCGACTCGAGGTCCGCAAGACTCGGTCATGGCCGCATGTAGGACGAAAGGGCGAGTTCGGCGGCGAAATTGACCGACGGGTCAGCCACCACGGTCGCCTGCGCAGTTGAGCTCCGGACCCTCTCCTAAACTCCCCCCATGATCAATTGCCCCAAGTGCAACGAGGAGAATCCTCCGAAGTTCCGCTTGTGCGGCTATTGCGGCGCGCCGCTCGTGGCGGCGCCTCCGGCGCTGCCGGTGCGCGAGGTGCGGCGCACGGTGACCCTGATCTTCGTCGACCTGAAGGGCTCCACCGCCCTCGGCGAGAAGCTCGACCCGGAAGCGATGCACGAGGTCAAGGAGCGCTACTTCACCGCCATGGCCGCCGAGATCACGAAGCACGGCGGCAAGATCGAGAAGTACATCGGCGACGCGATCATGGCTGTCTTCGGCCTGCCGCTGCCGCACGAAGACGACGCGCTGCGGGCGGTGCGGGCGGCGAACGGCATGCAGGCTGCCCTGCGCGGCGTCAACGAGGACCTGTTCCATCGCTATGGCGTCAAGCTGGCGAACCGGACGGGGGTGAACACCGGCGAGGTCGTGGCCAACGACGACCCGACCGCGGATCAGAAGCTCGCCACCGGCGATGCCGTCAATGTGACCGCGCGGCTGGAGCAGGCCGCGCCGGAGAACGAGATCTACCTCGGCGAGACCACCTATCGGCTGGTGCGCGATGCGGTGGAGGTCGAGGCCGTCGAGCCGCTGGAACTGAAGGGGAAGACGGAGCGGGTCGCTGCGTACCGACTCGTTTCTGCGGCGGGGCTCGACGGCTACGTGCGGCGGCACGACTCGCCGATCGTCGGCCGCGACGAGGAGCTGGCGGCGATCGACCAGGCGCTGCGCGAAGTCGGCGACACGCGCGCCGTGCGGATGATCACGATCATCGGCGACGCCGGCATCGGCAAGTCGCGGCTGGCCCAGGAGGTCATCGCCAGGGCGGGCACCAACGCGCAGGTCGTGCGCGGACGCTGCCTGGCGTACGGAGACGGCATCACGTTCTGGCCGCTGCGCGAGATGACCGGAGAGGCCGCGGAGATCCGTTTCGACGACAAGCCCGAGGACGGGCGCGCGAAGCTCGCGACCCTCGTCGGCGATCAGGAGATCGCCGACCGGCTGGCCGCGGCCGTCGGCTTGAGCAGCGCCGCTTTCCCGCTGCACGAGATCTATTGGGCCGCGCGCAAGTTCTTGGAGTCGCTGACCGCCGACGGGCCGCTGGTCGCACTGATCGACGACATCCACTGGGCCGAGTCGGCGTTCCTCGACCTGCTCGTGCATGTCCTCGACTCCTCGGAGAACGCGCCGATCCTGCTGCTGTGCACATCGCGCCACGACCTCCTGGAAAAGCGCCCCGAGTGGGGCGAGCGCGCGTCGTCGCTCCGCCTGGTGCTGCGCCCGCTGACCGACGCGGCGGCGGCCAAGGTCGCCTCGAACCTGCTCGGTGCCACGGGTCTGCCGGCCGACGTGGCAGCACGGATCGTCGAGGCCGCCGAGGGCAACCCGCTGTACGTGGAGCAGATGCTGTCCATGCTCGTCGACAGCGGCGCCCTGCGCGAGGAGGACGGGCGATGGATCCGTGCCGAAAGCTACGGCGAGATCGCGATTCCGCCGACGATCAAGGCGCTGATCGAGGGACGCCTGGGCCAGTTGCGACGCGAGGAAAGGGCAGCGATCGAGCCCGCATCCGTGATCGGCATGCAGTTCGCCGAGGCGGCCGTCGCCTCGCTGACACCGCAGCCCGTCCGTCCCGCGGTCGAGGGGCATCTCCTGGCGCTGACCCGCAAGCAGCTGGTCCACTCCGTGGCGTCGATGGATGCGGATTCGCTCTATCGCTTCCACCATCACCTGGTCCGCGACACGGTGTACGGCGGCCTCCTCAAGCGCGCCCGGGCCACGCTCCACGTCGACTTCGTGCGCTGGGCGGACGAAGTCAACGCCCAGCGCGGGCGCGCGCTCGAGTTCGAAGCCATCCTCGGCTATCACCTCGAGCAGGCGCACAACTACCTCGCCGAGCTCGGGCCCCTCGACGAGAGGGGCCGAGAGATCGGGCGCGACGCCGCGCGCCGACTGGCATCGGCTGGACGTCGGGCCTTCGCACGCGGGGACGTCAACGCCGCCGCCAGCCTGTTCGGGCGGGCGGTGACGCTGCTCGACAAGGACGATCCGCTGCGCCTGCCGCTGCTGCCGGAGTTGGGGGAAGTGCAACTCGAGCTCGGCAAGTTCGCGGATGCTCGTGCCGTCGTCGACGAGGCTCTGAACGCGGCGAAGGCGGCCGAGAATCGCCGTGTCGAGGCGGCGGCGAAGCTCCTGCGGATGCAGGTGCGCCTGCACAGCGGGGAGTCGGGAAGCTGGAGCGACGCGACGCTGGAGCTGACGACCGAGACGATCCCGCTGCTCGAGCGCGACGAGGCCCATGCCGAGCTTGCCAAGGCATGGCGTCTCGTCGCCCTGGTGCAGCAGATTGCGGGACAGCTCGGCAAGGCTGGCGAGACGATCTCGAAAGTGGTGACTCATGCCCGCCTGGCCGGGGACGAGCGGCTGGTGGCGCGCAGCGCGCTGGGGCTGACCCTGAGCGCGGTCTACGGCCCGACGCCCGTGACCGACGCGATCGCGCAGTGCGAAGCCCTGATCGCCGGCGACCTTCCGGACCGACAGGTGCAGAACCTGATCATCTGCAAGATCGCACAGCTCCATGCCATGAACGGCGACAACGAGACCGCGCGGCGCAACGCGCAAAGTGCCCGCGCCGTCTTGCGTGATCTTGGTCAGGGAGTAAGGGCAGCCTCTGCATCGCTGGACCTGGCCATCGTGGAGCTGATCGCCGGCGACCCGGCAGCGGCGGAACGCGAGGTGCGTCCCGACTGCGAGATGCTGCAGGGCATGGGCGAAACCTATTTCCTGTCGACGATGGCAGCCATGTTGGCTCGCGCCGTGCGAGACCAGGGCCGGGACGACGAGGCGCTGGAACTGACGAAGACTGCCGAGTCGACGGCAGCCGACGACGACGTCGACGCCCAAGTCGACTGGCGCTCCGTGCGCGCGCCGATCCTCGCGCGCAACGGTGCACTTTCGGAGGCCGAGGCGCTGGCGCGGCAAGCAGTCGAGCTCGCGATGCAGACGGAGGCGCCGACCCTCCGCGCCACGGCGCTGTGGGACCTCGCCACCGTGCTCTCGCTGGCGCAGCGAGCCGACGAGGCACGGCTGGCGCTCAGCGACGCCATCGAGCTCTATGCGGCCAAAGGTGACCGGCAGTCGCTGGAACGGGCGAAGGTGGTCCTCGCCGACATCTCCAAAGAGCAGGGACCGCCGGGCGTGGGTGGCACGCCAGCTTCCGGGTCAGGCCGTCGCGCCAGCGATTCGCGCGACGACGTTCCCTGACTTCGCACCGTTCTGCCGCTTCGGGCGTGGCCAGCGGTGACGGCGTGATCACCAGGAATAGCGACCGTTCTCCCGAGCGTAGATGTAGAAGGTGACGACGCCCGAGACGTAGTTGTTCTTCTTGTCCTTCTGCAACGAACTGAAGATCTTGCTGATGCAGCGAAGCACGGTGGGATCGCTCGTGTTCACGGAATCGCACTTCGGTACAGCGACCCGAAGCCCGTTGTCGCCCACGTAGTAGACGTTTGCGTGCAGCGCATTTCCAGACGACGAGAACGTCGTGTAGTCGCGGGTCAGCTCGACGTTGAGAAAGCGATTGCCGGGGTCGTCGAGCGTCAGGCCCTGCCATTTCGCGGCGTCTGCCGGGTTCGTGAAAATCTGAAGGTCGCTGCCCAGACAAACCTTGAAGGCAGGCGAACAGGAGTCGTTCTGCGCGAACTGATCGACCGACGCCTGCAGGCCGCGCGGGTAGTCGCCGGCCTCGTCCTTGGGAATCCTGATGACCGTGCCGTATCCAAACTGGCTCGACGGGTCCGTCTTCCGCTTGACCGCCCCACCGTACCTTGTCGAGATCGGAACGGGCTCGCCGGGCTGCAAGTCGTAGACGCTTCTGAAGTCCGTCGTGACCTTGCTTCCGGTGGGCCCACTGATGTCCGGCGAGAAGACGACGTGGGCGGTCGCTGTCAAGCCGGCAACACTCGGAGTCGTGAACTGCACGACGAACTCGTTGGAGGCGAACCCAGCGAGGTGGGCAATCGCAAACCTTGCGTCGACTCCGGCGGGCGCCGTCGCCTGCATGCACGAAGGCTGGACGCACAGCAGCACGTCGGAGAACTGGACTTTGGTTGTTCCGGTGAGGGTACCGGCCCCGCTGACGTCGATGTAGATCGGGCCGGCGATCGGTGCCGCCTGAAGACTTGTCAAGCGAACGATGTAGTTGACGTAACCGCATCCGTCGACAACCGGAGGTACCTGCGCCAGATCGCAGTGAGGGACGGTCCGGAAGACGTTGCCTGCGGCCTGAATCACCTCGACCTTCACGCTCGGCGTAGCCGGCAACTCGGCCAGTGCGGTCGCAAGCGGGTAGGGAACCGCCTTGACGCCCGTCTGCGCCGACGGAGTCGTCGTGGAAGCGGTGCTCGCCCCCACCGCAAACGCGTAGACGCTCAACGGACCGGAATTCGGCGTGTAGAAGGACACCGTGGCCTTCGCCGTGCCTCTCTTGCTGAGTTGCGTGACCGAGAAGATGAATCCGGGGTGCGGCGCCGTCTGCGTCGGCAGCGTGACGTTGCTCGGGTTCACCGTGCAGGTCGCCGAGCTCGCAGGGGCCAACACGCAGGCGGGGTTCGCCGAGGTCGCGGCCGCGTTCTCCCCAGTGTTGACGTACAGCACGATGTTGTTGACGGTGTTCGGGCCGTTGTTGGTCAGGACGAGATCGAACGTCGCGAAGTTCGAGCCGCCGCGAGCGGCCGGCGTCGCCGGGTTCTGCGCGATCGTCAGGCTCAGGCTCGAATCCGCGGCCAAAGCCGGCGCGAAACCGAGGACCAACACCATCGCCGCGCAGATCGCCGCCGCCCAGCGCCACGTGCTCGGCCCGCCCCGCATCCACGCCCCTGCCCAGTTCCCGTTCATGCTCAGCTCCAGTTCTTGTCGCCAGATGGACCGTTTTGGCCGCTCCCGCAGCCCTGAAAGGACACCGCAGCCGTCGCGTCCAGCGCCGAACGACTCGTGCGTGGCAGTGCATTGCCCGCCAGCGCGGGATGAATGTACGGGCGCCCGGTGCAGTTCTCGGCGTTGCCTGCCCCGTGCCCCCCGCGAACAGGGGCCGGGTTCGCCCTAAGTACCAGCCGTCGACGGCACGTGCTCCTATAGCGCCAACAGCGTCCCTGTGCTAGTAGCGCGTTCGCAATTCCGAGTTGCTCGACTCGCTCATTCGACCTTCCCGACCGCCTGAACCGCCTTCGTCATCTCCGCCGCGTCGGCGTTCCAGTACGTCTGGAAATCCGGCGCATCGAGGTACTCGATCGGGCTCCCCGCCTTGGCGATCACCTGGCGCACGGCGGGATCGGCGGCGGCCTTCGCCGCGGCGGCGCGAAGCCTAGTGATCACCTCCTCCGGCGTGCCCGCCGGAACGAACAGCGCGGACCACTGGGCGAAGCGGACCGGGTGGCCGAGCTGCTTCAGGCTGGGCACCTCCGGCAGCGACTGCAGCGGCTGCTCGCCCCAGTGCGCCAGCGGGCGCAGCTTGCCGGCCTGGATCTGCTGGACGATCGTCGACGGCCCGCTCGCCAGCGCGTCGACCTGGCCGGCGAGCAGCGCGATGACGGCCGGCCCGGCGCCGGTGTACGGGATGTGCGTCATGCGAAAGCCGGCGTGCGCCTTCAGCATCTCCATGGGCACGTGCATCGTCCCGTAGTTGCCGGAGCTGCCGTAGTTGTACTTGCCCGGGTTCCGCTTCACGTCGGCCAGGAACTCGGCGAAGGTCTTCCACGGCGAGTCGGCGCGGACGACGAGCACCGTCGGGTCGGCGGTGAAGCGCGCGATCGGCCTGAACTGGCTCAACTGGTAGGCGGGCTTGCGGCCCAGGATCTTGTCGGCCTCCGGCAGGATGGAGATCGACGACAGGCTGAGCAGGACCGTGTAGCCGTCGGGCGCCGCACGCGAGGCCACGCCGATGCCGAGCGCACCGCCGGCACCGGCCCGGTTCTCGACGACCACGGTCTGCTTCAGCTCGCGCGACAGCGCCTCGGCCACGGGCCGGGCCACGGTGTCGGCGACGCCTCCGGGCGGGAACGGCACGATCATCGTGATCGGCTTGTCGGGATAGCTCGACTGGGCGAAGGCCGCCGTCAGGAGCCCCGTGCCGCCCGCCAGCAGGCAGGCCGCATTCGTCAGCAGTTCGCGTCGTTGCATGGTCTCTCTCCGTGTATGGCTGTGTCGTTCCCGGCTCAGACGAAGCGGTTCTCGATGCCGCCGAGCCCGTCGACCTCGATCTTCACGACATCGCCCGCCCGCAGGTAGCGCGGCGGCGTCATGCCCATGCCGACGCCGGCCGGCGTGCCGGTCGCGATCACGTCACCCGGGTAGAGCGTGATGCCGCGCGAGCAGGTCTCGATCAGCGTCGGGATGTCGAAGATGAGGTCGGTGGTCCGCGCGTCCTGGCGCAGCTCGCCGTTGACCCAGCAGCGCACGCGCGTGTCGGTGCCGTCGAAAGCGTCGGCGGTGGCGATCCACGGGCCCATGGGGCAGAAGGTGTCGAACGACTTGCCGAGGTCCCATTGCTGGTGCCGCATCTGCACGTCGCGCGCCGTCACGTCGTTGACGACGGTGTAGCCGAACACGTGCTCGAGGGCGCGCTCGCGGGCGATGTTGCGGCCGCCCTTGCCGATGACGATGGCGAGCTCGGCCTCGTAGTCGATCTGCGTCGAGACCTCGGTCGGGATGTGCACCTCGTCGTACGGACCGACCACGCATTCCGGCACCTTGGTGAAGATGATCGGCCAGGTCTTCGTGTCGGCGGAGTTCGCCTTGAAGACCGAGGCCGACAGCTCCTTGGCGTGCGCATGGTAGTTGCGCCCGACGCACCAGAGGTTGCGCCGCGGCTGCGGCAACGGTGCCTCGAGGCGGACATCGGCGAGCGGGATGCGTTCGTCGGCTGCCGCCAGGGCAGCGCCGCCGGCGGCCTGGCGCTCGATGAGCGACAGCACGCCGCGCGCCGCGTCGCGCTCGTCGAGCGGCAGCGGCGAGATCGATCGGCCGTCGTCCGAGACGATGCCGACACGGCGGCGTGCCTGCGCGGTGAAGGTGGCGAGTCGCACGGCGTTCTCCTGCTGAGGGATGGGCATGCTAACCAGTGGCCGTCCCCCAGAACCCGGTGGGTGCTCTGCGCACGACGGCCGTCTAAGATCGCCGCGGTCGCGCGACAGCACACCGGGCGCGCATGCCCCAGCCGCCCCGGCAGCGACAACGCAAGGAAACGCTCATGAAGAAGATCGGCTGAAGAGCTTGAACGCTGTCCAAGCTCTCCTGCGGCGGCGCCAGGCCTCCGTCTGGTAGGCGTAGGCCGGCTGGCGGAAACGTGAGCTACTGGCCGGCGCTGCCCGGAGCGCTCGGCGCTGCGGTCCCCTGGCTGGTGGTCGGCGTGGTCGCGCTGCGGGCGACGAGCGAGGTCCGAGGCATGTATGCGCATCGGCATCACGAGGTCGCGTACCAGCAGAACGGCCGGCCCGTCAGCTATCGGTTGTTCTATTACGGCCCGGAGGGTGTCGACTTCGATGCGGCCCTGGATTGGGTCAACCAGCACGCCGCGCCCGGCGACGCGCTGGCCTCCGGCGACCCCCAGTGGGCCTATCTCCGGACCGGCAGGCGATGCGTCGTGCCGCCCTTCGTCATCGACGGGAAGAAGGGCCAGCAGCTCATCGACACCGTGCCCGTCAAGTACCTCCTCGCCTCCGTGAAGCCGGGCGCGTACCAGCGCTTCACGGCCCCGCTCCTGGCCGAGAACCCCGACGCATGGCGGCGGGTGTGGAGCGGCCCGAACGGCACGCTCGAGATCCACGAGCGCGTCGGCGCGACGCGGCCCTGAGGATCCGAGCCTCGGCGTGCGCTGCGGCGCGAGAGCCGACGACGGCCTTCGCGCGAGCCCTAGTTCATCGGCCCGTATCGACCCCCGACGCTGAACCGGCCGGCACCGAGCAGCGCGATGGCCACCGCGGCGAGGAGGAACATAGCCTGCAGCTCGAGTGCGTAGCCGCCCTGGCGGCCGAGCGAGAATAGCTCCGAGCTGTGCGCGAGCAGCACGGCGAAGACCATGTTGATCGCGATCACGACGGCGGCGGCGCGCGTCCACACGCCGACGATGAGGAGGATCGGGGCGAGGATCTCGCCGATGTACACGCCGTAGGCCAGGAATCCCGGCAGCCCCACCTTCGCCAGCATGCCGGCGATGGGATCGAGCGGCCCCGACAGCTTGGCGATGCCGTGCAGGAGGATGAGGATGCCGACGGCCAGCCGCAGCACCAGCCGACCCGCATCGCCTCCGGGCTTCTGCGCTTCGGTGGGGCGTCGGGTGACGGTCGTGGTCGTGGCCATGGGAATGTGCGGTCCTCGTTGCAGGGTTCGGGCAGGTCGTGCTGCCGCGGGCCGCGAGCATACCGGCCACGGCACGCCGCCGGCGGCCGGCCGCGGCAAAGGCCTGCGTGCGGCTAAGCTTCCTCTTCCGCCCGCACGCGGCGAACCTGCAACCGAGTGGCCAGCGACACCTTCAGCCTGCGTGCCATCGCCATCCCGGTGTACGGCCCCTCCTTCCTGTTCGGGCTCGGCGAAGGGGCGATCCTTCCGGTGATCGCGCTCTCGGCGCGTCAGCTCGGCGCGTCCGTCGCCATGGCCGCGCTGATGGTGACGCTGATCGGCATCGGCTCGCTCGTCACCAACATCCCGGCGTCCATCATCACCACGCGCTACGGCGAGCGCTGGGCCATCGTCGGCGCGGCGCTCTGGGCCGCGCTCGCCGTGATGCTGTGCGTGCTGGTCGACGACATCTGGGTCTTCGCGACGGGCATCTTCATGGTCGGCATGGCCAGCTCGGTGTTCGGGCTCGCGCGCCAGAGCTATCTCACCGAGGTCGTGCCCTTCCACTACCGCGCGCGGGCGCTGTCGACGCTCGGCGGCGTGATGCGCATCGGCCTCTTCGTCGGGCCCTTCGTCGCGGCAGGCCTGATCCACGTCATGGGCCTCGCCGGGGCGTACTGGGCCGCCGTCGGTGCGCTGGTCCTCGCCGCGCTCGTCGCCGCCCGCATGCGCGACCTGCCCGAGCTCCCGCCGCCCGACAGCGGCGCGGACGTTCCCGCGGTCCGCATCGCGCCGACGCTGCGCTCGGTGGGCAGCGACCACGCCAGGCTGTTCCTCACGCTCGGGGTCGGCATCCTCCTGATCAGCGCCGTGCGCGCGTCGCGGCAGGCGGTCATCCCCCTGTGGGCCGAGAACATCGGCCTCGACGCCGCCGTGACGTCGCTCATCTACGGCCTCGCCGGCGCCGTCGACATGCTCGTCTTCTATCCGGCCGGCAAGGTGATGGACCGCAAGGGCCGCAGCTGGGTGGCCGTGCCCTCGATGCTGATCATGGGCACGGCGCTGCTCCTGACGCCGCTCACGCACGGCGCGGGCACGCTGCTGATGGCCTCGCTGCTCATCGGCTTCGGCAACGGCATCGGTGCCGGCCTGATCATGACGCTGGGCGCCGACCATTCGCCGGTCGCCGGCAGGGCCCACTTCCTCGGCCTGTGGCGGCTGATCTCGGACCTCGGCTCGACGGCCGGCCCGGCGGTGCTGTCCGGCGTGACCGCGCTGCTTTCGCTCGCCGCCGGCGTCGCCTGCATCGGCCTCCTCGCCTTCACCGCCGCGGCGGCGATGTTCTACTGGATACCGCGCAGCCGGCTGCGCGCGGCGCGGCCGGCTTCCGGCTGAGCGACGGCGGTCAGCCCTGCGTCTTGACCCAGGCGTCGTAGCGCGCCTGCGTCGCCTCGTTCGGCGGGTAGAGGCCCGGCAGCGGCACGCCGGCTTCGACTTCGCCGACGACCCAGGCCTCGTAGCGCTCCTGCTCGATCGAGGACTCCACCACGGCGTCGAGCAGCGCCGCCGGAACGACCACCGCGCCGTCGCCGTCGGCGACGATCACGTCGTTCGGGAACACCGCCACGCCGCCGCAGGCGACGGGCTCCTGCCAGCCGACGAAGGTGAGCCCGTTCACCGACGCCGGCGCCGCGGCGCCGCTGCACCAGACCGGCAAGCCGGTGCCGAGCACGCCGGCGAGATCGCGCACGACGCCGTCGGTGACGAGCGCGGCGACCTGGCGCTTCTGCATCCGGGCGCAGAGGATGTCGCCGAAGATGCCGGCGTCGGCGACGCCCATCGCATCGACGACGGTGATGACCCCGGCAGGCATGGCCTCGATCGCCGCCCGCGTCGAGATCGGCGCGCCCCAGGACGCCGGCGTGGCGAGGTCCTCGCGGGCGGGAACGAAGCGCAGCGTGAAGGCGCGCCCGACGCGGCGCTGCGGCAGCCCCGCCTGCAGCGGCCGGGCGCCGCGGATCCACACGTTGCGCAGTCCCTTCTTGAGGAGCACGGTGGTGAGGGTCGCCGTGGCCACGCCCTGCAAGGCGGCGATGGTGGCGGCGGCGAGCGGCTGGACTTCGGTGTTCGTCATGGCGTCAGGATAGCGTCGCCGGCGGGCGATGCGCTTGGGCTGTCGCGCTCATGCGCACGGTGCTGCCCTCGCCGGCTCAGACCTTGAAGTACGCGACCTGCGAGGTCGTCGCGAGCAGCTGCCCGGCGGCGCCGTACAGCTCCGCCGTCTGGTCGCAGAAGCTGCGGTGGAAGACGTGCGCATCGGCGACGGCGGCGAGCGGTGCCGTGCCGTGCTCCGCAAGCTCCGTGGCCGAGGCGTGGAAGTAGGTGGTCATCGAAATCGTGCCGAACGGCGGGAAGCGGCCGATGACCTGGAAGATGCGCCCGAAGAACGCGTCGCTCATCGCCGCCAGCGACAGGAAGTCGAGCGGGCGCGGCTCGGCGTCGCGCAGCCAGAGCACGGAGCGCGGGCTGTGCGGCGGCTCGGGAACGGTGTCGCTGAGGGCGAGGCTGCCTTCGGCGAAGCGGAACTCGTACTGGGCCACCCACGACAGCGAGCCTCGCGTCGGGAACGGCGGCGTCGTCTCCCAGGGCGGCAGGACGGGCGGCGTGGACACACGATGGCTCCAGGTGTCGCAGCGCGCCGCCGTGACGATGCTCGCCGTCAGGACGGGATCGCCGCTCGCGCCTTGCGTGAACTCCACCTGCCAGTGCTGGCTCGACCGGTTGGCGCGCGCGCGCCGGGTATGCACCGCGAACTCGCCCCGCGTGATCGGCGCGCAGAAGTTGACGGTGAGCGCCAGCGGATCGCCTTCCCGGTCCGGACGCTCGAGAACTGCGCGGAGAGCCGCGGCGGCCGAGACACCGCCGAAAGGGCTGATGAAGGTCCAGTAGGCGTCGCTCGTGCGCGCGGTGCGGACGGCGTCGGCGGCGGCGCCGTGGAGCGCGGTGGCAAGGTCGAGGGGGTGCATGACGCTCGTGGAGGTTGGCCGGAATCTTGCGTGCCCTCCCGGGCCTTACCCGTATAGGCGGCGGCAAGCCAATCGCTAGGATCGCCATTTTGAAGCCGGCCCGGCGCATCGTCGCCGCTCTGCCCCGACACCCAGGAGGTTCACCATGAAGGAACGTGATCTGCGCGACCTGATCGAGAAGGTGCGCGACGGCCGGCTGCCGCGCCGCAGCTTCATCCAGCGAATGGTCGGACTGGGACTGACCGCGCCCTTCGCCAACGTGATGCTGCTCAACGAGGGCATCGCGCAGACCGTGACGGGTGTTCCCTACAAGGGTACGAAGCGCGGCGGCGGCGGCACGCTGAAGCTCATCTGGTGGCAGGGTGCGGTGCACCTGCAGCCCCACTTCGCCGGCGGCACGAAGGAGCAGGACGCGACCCGCATCTTCTACGAGGCGCTGGCCGGCTGGGACAGCGACGGCAACATGATCCCGGCGCTGGCCGCGGAGATCCCGAGCCGCGCCAACGGCGGCGTCTCGGCCGACGGCACACAGGTCACGTGGAAGCTGAAGCGCAACGTCACCTGGCACGACGGCCGGCCATTCACCGCCGACGACGTCCTCTTCACCGGCGCCTACGCCGGCGATCCGGCGAGCGCCACGGTCACGGTCGCGGTCTACAAGGACATCAAGGTCGAGAAGGTCGACTCGCACACGGTTCGCGTTACGTTCCCGAAGCCGACGCCGTTCTGGGCCGAGCCTTTCGTCGGCAGCACCGGGATGATCCTGCCCAAGCACGTGTTCGAGCCGTTCATGGGCGCCAAGAGCCGCGAGGCCCCGGCGAACGTCCGGCCGGTGGGCACCGGCCCGTACAAGATCAACGACTTCAAGCCCGGCGACATGATTCGGGCCGACGCCTACGCCGGCTACCACGTGCCAAACCAGCCGTTCTTCGACGCCATCGAGCTGAAGGGCGGCGGCGACGCGCTCAGCGCGGCGCGCTCGGTGCTGCAGACCGGCGAGTTCGACTACGCCTGGAACCTGGCGGTCGAGGACGAGATCCTCAAGCGCCTGGAGGGCGCCGGCAAGGGCAAGCTGGTGTTCCTCGTCGGCAGCGACATCGAGTTCATCTCGCTCAACGTCAGCGACCCGTGGAAGGAGGTCGACGGCGAGCGCGGCAGCGCCAAGAGCAAGCACCCTGCGTTCAGCGACAAGGCGGTGCGCGACGCGATGGCGCTGCTGGTCGACCGCAAGGGCGTCCAGGACTTCATCTACGGCCGCGGCGGCGTCGCGACCAGCAACTTCCTGAACAACCCGTCGCGCTACCGCAGCCCGAACACGTCTTACGAGTTCAACGTCGACAAGGCCAACCAGATCCTCGACGGCGCCGGCTGGCGCCGCGGCAGCGACGGCATCCGCGCCAAGGGCGACGTCAAGCTGAAGTTCGTGTTCCAGACCAGCGTCAGCCAGCCGCGCCAGAAGACGCAGGCGATCGTCAAGGATGCCTGCACCAAGGCCGGCATCGACCTGGAGCTGAAGAGCGTCACCGCGGCGGTGTTCTTCGGCAGCGACGTCGCCAATCCGGACACGTATCAGAAGTTCTGGTGCGACGTCCAGATGTACACGACGACGATGACGCAGCCCGACCCGCAGATCTTCATGGAGCAGTTCACCACGGACCAGATCGCGCAGAAGGCGAACAAGTGGGCCAGCCGCAACCTGGTGCGCTGGAGCAACGCCGAGTACGACGCCACGTTCAAGGCGGCGCAGGTCGAGTTCGACGCCGTCAAGCGCGCTGCCATGTTCATCAAGATGAACGACCTGGTCGTCAACGACAAGCACGTGATCCCGCTGTTCGCGCGGCCGCGCCCGCGCGGCTTCGTGACCAAGCTGGTGGCGCATCCTTCGGCATGGGACAACGACACCTGGGCGTTGGGTTTCTGGAGTCGTGACGCCTGACGCACGCGGCTGACGCCCCTTGTTCAACTACATCGCGCGCCGGCTGCTGATCGCGCTGCCCAGCCTGCTGGGCATCAGCCTGATCCTGTTCACGGTGCTGGCGCTGGCGCCGGGTGACCCGTTCGAGGATCTGGCGCAGAACCCGAACGTTCCGCCCGAGGTGCGCGCCGCGCTTCGGGCGCAGTTCGGCCTCGACGACCCGGTGTGGCAGCGCTACTTCCACTGGCTCGTCAACATGCTGCAGGGCGACTGGGGGTTCTCGTTCGTCAGCCGAATCGACGTCGACACGCTGGTCTGGCAGCGGCTGCCGGTGACGATCGCCGTCATCGGGCTGTCGCAGCTGCTGGCGCTGGCGGTGGCGCTGCCGGTCGGCGTGCTCGCCGCGGTCAAGCCTTACTCGTGGTTCGACCGCATCGCCAGCACCTTCGCCTTCATCGGCTTCAGCCTGCCGACGTTCTTCACCGGCGTGCTGTTCATCCTGTTCTTCAGCATCTACCTCGGCTGGCTGCCGTTCGTCTATCGCGCCGACCTGTCAGAGACCGGCTGGGCCTGGTGGGTGGCGCAGTTCAGGCAGTCGATCATGCCGATCACGGTGCTCGGGCTGTTCCAGGCGGCGAGCTGGATGCGCTACGTGCGCTCGAGCGTGCTCGACGTCGTTCGCCTCGACTACGTGACCACGGCGCGCAGCAAGGGCCTCGCGGAGCGCGTCGTCATCAACAAGCACGTGGTCCGCAACGCGCTGATCCCCGTCGTGACGCTGGTCGCGCTGCAGATGCCGGCGGTGTTCGGCGGCGCCATCGTCACCGAGCAGATCTTCCGCATTCCCGGCATCGGCAGCCTGCTGATCGACGCCATCCTGCGCAACGACACGCCGGTCATCATGGCCGTGACCTTCGTCTTCGCGACCCTGGTGATCGTGTTCAACCTGGTCGCCGACATCGTCTATGGATGGCTCGATCCCCGCATCTCCTACCGCTGAAGCAGCGCTGACGGCTGCTCCGGTCGTGCCGCCGCGCAGGGCGCGCGGGCCGTGGGCCGAGGCCTGGCACCGCTTCAAGCGGCACCGCCTCGCGTACTGGAGCCTGTTCGTGCTGAGCGCGCTGGTGCTGGCGGTGCTGCTGGGGCCGCTGGTCTACAAGGTCGGCATCAACGACATCGACTTCCAGGCGCGCCTGGCCGGCCCGAGCGCCAAGCATCCGCTGGGCACCGACGACCTCGGGCGCGACATCCTGGCGCGCGTTCTGTACGGCGGCCGCATCTCACTCGCCGTCGGCCTGGCGGCGATGCTGATGGCGATCACCGTCGGCGTGCTGATCGGCGCCCTGGCCGGCATCGCGCGCGGCTGGCTCGACGCAGCGCTGATGTGGGTCACCGACCTGTTCCTCAGCCTGCCGCAGCTGCCCCTGCTGCTGCTGCTGATCTTCCTCTTTCGCGAGCCGCTGAAGCAGATGTTCGGGCTCGAGGTCGGCATCTTCATCCTCATCGTGCTGGTGATCGGCGGCTTCCGCTGGATGCCCGTGGCGCGGCTGGTGCGCGCGCAGTTCTTCAGCCTGCGCGAGAAGGAATTCGTCGAGGCGGCGCGCGCCCTGGGGGCCAGCACGAGCCGGCAGGTGCTGCGCCATATCCTGCCCAACAGCCTCGGGCCCGTGATCGTGGCGGCGTCGATCGATGTCGCCGCGGCGATCATCGCGGAGAGCACGCTGTCGTTCCTCGGCCTGGGCTTCCCGCCCGACATTCCCACCTGGGGGCGCATCCTCTACGACGGCCGCGACTACATGGATCTGGCGGTGCACTGGGCGCTGTTCCCGGGGCTCGCGATCTTCCTCACCGTGCTGACCATCAACTTCATCGGCGACGGCCTGCGCGACGCCCTCGACCCCCGAAGAGTGCTCTGAATGGCCCTGCTCGACATCCAGGGACTCAAGACCCACTTCAAGACCGATGACGGCTGGCTGCATGCCGTCGACGGCGTCGACATCGCCATCGATGCCGGCGAGACGGTCTGCGTCGTCGGCGAAAGCGGGTGCGGCAAGAGCGTCATGGCCAAGACCGTGATGAAGCTGATCGACATGCCGCCGGGCAAGATCGTCGCCGGCCGCGTGCTGTGGCAGGGGCGCGACCTGGTCCCCGCTTCGGCCGACGAGATGCGCAAGGTACGGGCGAAGGGGATCGCCATCATCTTCCAGGAGCCGATGACGAGCCTCAACCCGGTGTACACCGTCGGCGAGCAGATCGCCGAGAGCGTCCGCCTGCACGAAGGCCTCGGTCGCAAGGCGGCGATGGACCGCGCCGTCGACATGCTCCGGCTGGTCCGCATTCCCACCGCGGAACGCCGCGTGCACGACTACCCGCACCAGTTCAGCGGCGGCATGCGCCAGCGCGTGATGATCGCCATCGCCCTGGCGTGCAACCCCAAGCTGCTGATCGCCGACGAGCCGACGACGGCCCTCGACGTGACGATCCAGGCCCAGATCCTCGACCTCATCGACGAGCTGAAGTCGCGCCTGGGCATGGCCGTGATGCTGATCACGCACGCGATGGGCGTCGTCGCCGAGGTGGCGCAGCGCGTCGTCGTCATGTACGCCGGCACGGTGGTCGAGGAGGCGAGCGTCGAGGAGCTGTTCGCGCACCCGCGCCACCCCTACACCCAGGGGCTGATCCGCTCGATTCCGCGCATCGACACGGCGGCGTTGCACAAGGTGCGCCTCGAGCAGATCCCGGGCACCGTGCCGAAGCTCATCGAGCCTGGAGAGGGCTGTCGTTTCGCGCCGCGCTGCAAGCACGCCGTGCCCGCATGCGTCGCAGCGACGCCGGCGCTGCGCGAACCGGTCACCGGTCACAAGGTCCGTTGCATCTTCGACATCGTCCCGGCCATCCCGACGGCCGTAGCGGCATGAACGGCCCGCTGCTGAGCGTCAAGGACCTCGTCAAGCGCTTCCCCCTCAAAGGCGGATGGCTCAACCGCGAGGTCGAGAGCGTGCATGCCGTCAGCGGCGTCAGCTTCGACCTGCAGGCGGGCGAGACCCTCGGCCTCGTCGGCGAGTCGGGCTGCGGCAAGAGCACGACCGGGCGATGCATCCTGCGCCTGATCGAGCCGACCTCGGGCGAGGTGTGGTTCGAAGGCAAGGACGTGACCCGTGCCGGCGTCGACGAACTGCGCGCGCTCGCGCGCGACATGCAGATCATCTTCCAGGACCCGTACGCGTCACTGAACCCGCGCATGACCGTCGCGGCGATCGTCGGCGAAGCGCTCACCATTCACAAGCTGACGCGCGACCGGGCCGAGTTCGAGGCGCGCATCGTCGCGCTCCTGGAAACCGTCGGCCTGTCGCCCGACCACATGCGGCGCTACCCGCACGAGTTCTCGGGCGGGCAGCGGCAGCGCATCGGCATCGCCCGGGCCCTGGCCGTCGATCCGAAGCTCATCGTCTGCGACGAGGCGGTCTCGGCGCTCGACGTCTCGATCCAGGCGCAGGTCATCAACCTCCTCGAGGACCTGCAGCAGCAGTTCAACCTCACGTACATCTTCATCGCCCACGACCTGTCGGTGGTCGAGCACATCAGCGACCGGGTGGCCGTGATGTACCTCGGCCGCATCGTCGAGCTCGCTTCGGCGAGGACGCTCTACACCCAGCCGCTGCACCCGTACACGGAAGCGCTGCTGGCGGCGGTGCCGATCCCCGACCCGAAGATCAAGCGCAAGCGCATCCCGCTGCAGGGCGACGTGCCGAGCCCGATCCGGCCGCCGTCGGGCTGTCACTTCCATACGCGCTGCCCGATCGCGCAGTTTCCGATCTGCAGCACCGAGATGCCGCCGCTCGTCCCGAGCAGCGAAGGGCATTCGGTGGCCTGCCACTTTCGTGGCCGGAAGTAGCCGCGCGACGTCGGCCGGAGTGCTTCATCCGAACACGCGGTCGGCGCGCAGCAGCACCGAGCGGGGCACGCTGATACCGAGCGTCCGCGCGGTCTTCATGTTGATCGCCAGTTCGAACGTCGTCGCCTGCTCGATCGGCATCTCGGCCCTCACTCGATCACGCGATCGGCCCTGGCCAGCAGCGCCTGCGGGATCCTGACGCCGAACGCCTTGGCGGTCTTGAGATTGATGAACAGCTCGAAGCTGGTCGGCTGCTCGATCGGGATCTCCGCGGGGTTCGCGCCGTTCAGGATGCGGGCCGCGATCTGGCCGGCCCGCCGAAAGCTCGCCGGAAGGTTCGAGCCGTAAGAGAAGAGCGTTCCCATCAGCGCGCCCTCCCAGCTGCCGCCTGCGAACGGCAGGCGCATGCGGACCGATTCGCTGACGGTGAAGACCCGCTGGCTGAAGATGACCGGCGACGGCGGGGCCAGGAGGCCGTCCGGAGGGTTGCGCGCCATGTCCGCAAAGGCCCGCTCGATCGCGGCCTTGTCCGCCACCGGGTAGGTCTGCACCTGGACCTGCATCGCCCGCGCGACTTCGCGCACGTGTCGCTCGCTGTCCATCGCCGATGCATCCTGCGGATCGACGAGCATCGCGACACGCTTCATCCTCGGATAGATCTCGTGCAGGATCTCCAGCTGCTTGCCCATCAGCTGGTCATACAGGTTGGCAATGCCGGTGACATTGCCGCCCGGCCGTGCCAGGCTTTGCGCCAGCCCGGCCCCGACAGGGTCGCTGGAAACCAGGAGCACGATGGGGATCCTGCTCGTCTTGCGCTTCATGAGAGCGGCCACCTGCTCGCCGCCGGCGAGCAGGTCCGGCTTCAGCGTCAGCAGTTCGTCGACGGCCGCCGGGATGCGCGAGGTGTCGCCCGCGCAGTGGCGGACCTCGTAGACGAGGTTGCGTCCGACCTCGTAGCCGGACTCGCGCAGGCCACCGACGAACGCGTCGTCGAAAGGACGCACGAACGCAATGTCGGCGACGTAGACGGAGCCGACGCGCGCGATGCGTCCTGTCGGCTGAGCTCGCAGGATCGACGCCGTCGCGAGGAGCGGCGTGGCGGCGATCAGCAATCTGCGGCGATCCACGCGGCCCATGATCCTCCCCGACGTGCCCTCGGGAAGTCTAAGCGGCGGATCTCACCACTGCGTCGCCGGATTCGTCCGGTGCCCGGTCCAGCGCTCGATCGTGGCCGAGAGCTGGGCCGTGCTCACCGGCTTGATGAGGAACGCGTCCATGCCGGCCTCGATGCACTTGACCTGGTCGCTCGCCAGGGCGTCGGCGGTCACGGCGACGATGACCGTGCGGCCGCCCGAGCGTCGCTCGTCCTCGCGGATGCGGCGCGTGGCTTCGTAGCCGTCGGTCACGGGCATGTGGCAATCCATGAACACGATGTCGTAGCTGCCGGCGGCCGCGGCGCGCCGCGCCGCGTCGCCGTCGGCGACCAGGTCGACGCTGCAGCCGAGCATGCGCAGCATCTCGACAATCAGCATCTGGTTGACCGGATCGTCCTCGGCGACCAGTGCCGACACGCCGACCGGCTCCTCGGCGTCCTCGAGGCTGTCGGCGACGAGGCCGTCGTCGGGAGCACGGTCCAGGACGAGGTCGATCCAGAAGTGCGAGCCTTCGCCGGGCCGGCTTTCGACGTGGACCTCGCCCTCCATCAGCGCCGTGAGCTCCTTGACGATGGCCAGGCCGAGGCCGCTGCCGCCGTAGCGCCGCGTGCTCGAGCTGTCCGCCTGCGAGAAGGCGTCGAAGATCGAGCCCAGCTGGGCCTGCTCGATGCCGATCCCGGTGTCGCGAACGGAGAAGCGCAGCCGCGGCGCGTCGGCCGTGCCGCCCTCGATGCACGTCACCTCCAGCGCCACCGTGCCGCGCTCGGTGAACTTCACGGCGTTGTGCAGCAGGTTGACGAGCAGCTGGCGCAGGCGCAGCGGGTCGGCGAGCACCCGGCTCGGCAGCCGCGACGACACCCGGTCGGTGAGCGTGACCGGCTTGTCGCGCGCCGCCATCCGCACCAGGTCGACCGCCTCGGCGACCACCGCGCGCAGCTCGACGCTGGCGAGGTTCAGCGTCAGCTTGCCGGCCTCGATGCGCGACAGGTCGAGGACGTCGTCGATCAGGGTCAGCAACGCCGTCGCGGACTGGTGCGTGATCTGGACGTAGCGCTGCTGGGCCGGTGTCAGCGGCGTGCCGCTGAGGAGCTCGGCGGCGCCGAGGATGCCGTTCATCGGCGTGCGGATCTCGTGGCTGGTGACGGCGAGGAACTGCGACTTGGCCTCGCTGGCCTGCTCCGCCTGGTGCCGCGCAAGCTCGAGCTCGCGCGTCTGCAGCTCGAGCGCCTCCGCCTTCTGGGCCAGGCTGGCGACGAGCTCGCGGGCCGCGCGCATCGCCTGGCTGCTGCGCTGCCGCAGCCGCTCTGTGACGAGGCCCGTGAGGGCGAAGTAGAGCCCGAGCAGATACATGACCGCAGCGATGCCGACGCGATCGGTCCAGGGCACGGGCTGCGCTGCATGCACCGACGCCCACACCGCGTAGGCCAGGTAGGCGAGCGTCACGACGTGGCCGAAGTACAGGGCCCGGCGGAAGCCGAAGCCGACCTGGTCGACCACCCGCACGAGCAGGAAGTAGGCGAAGAAAAGGTGGCTCTGCTCCAGGTAGTACAGGTTCGGCAGCCAGACCAGGATGTCGACGTGGAACAGCAGCAGGCTCAGGTCGAGGCCGCGAACGCGCCCCCAGCCGCGGCGAAGGACCCACCAGGCCACGCCGGCGTAGCCGAGGTTGCCGGCGAGAAGCCAGAGCAGCGCCGGTTGCGGGAAACCCTCGCTGCGAACCGCCTGCAGCAGCGCGATCGCGCAGAGGATGGCGAAGCCGGCGAAGCGGAGCGCCGGGATCTGCACCGTGTGCACGCGCCGCGCGGTCGCCGCCCGGCGCTCCGCCAGCACCGCCTCGTCGAGCGTGAAGCCGTCATCGCCGCTCGACGCGGCCACGTTCCATGGCGCCCGAAGCGGGCTCATCGCTGCGTGCCGAGGGCGTCGTCCCGGATGGACCTGTCGTCGCCGCTCAGGCGGCAGGGGAATGACATGGGCGGGCGGCCGTCCCCGGCCGCGTGGAGCTTCGTCCGGCGACTATCCCCCGACACGGCGCCCGCCACAACCCGCGCTCCGCCGTTCGCCGCCGGAGGGCCCCCGCCCGTGCACCGCTGGGCCCGCAGCGTGCTGCAGTCCACGTGCCGCGCAGCCGCGGGCCGCGGCGACCGCGCCGTACGTCTTGTGACAGCGCTGGCCTGCAGCCGTTGCAGCATGCCCCACGTCCTTCACCTCGGCACCGCCTTGAAGCTCATCGACCGTCTCCCGCCGCTCGTCGTCGCCTGCCTCGCGCTCTCCCTTCTCGGCGGCTGCGGCGGCGGCGGCACGAGCGATGAGCCGTTCGGCAACCCGCCCATGGTCGGCAGCAACGACGTCACCGCCCCCACGGTCGCGCTCACCGTGCCGGCCCACCTGGCGACCGGCCTCGTCGGCAGTGTCGCTCTCGCCGCCACCGCGAGCGACGACGTCGGCGTCGCGGCGGTCGAATTTCAGATCGACGGCCTGCCCATCGGCAGCGCCGATGCGACGGCACCGTACGCGACGACGCTCGACGCGGACGCCTTCCCGCCCGGGCAGCACGTGCTGCGCGCTCGCGCGAGCGACGCGGCCGGCAACGTCTCGGCCTGGTCGAGCGCGCTCGTCCAGTTCGGCGGCAGCCGCGGCCAGCCGGCTGGCTTCACGCGCGACGAGGCCTGGCTCGCCGGCCTGGTCAACGCCACGGCCTTCGCGCAGGCGCCGGACGGCCGGATGTTCATCGCCCAGCAGGGCGGCGCGCTGCGCGTCGTCAAGGACGGCGCCCTGCTGCCGACGCCCTTCGTCACCGTGCCCGTCGACGCCTCGGGCGAGCGCGGCCTGCTCGGCGTGGCCCTGCATCCGCAGTTCGCGAGCAACGGCTTCGTCTACATCTACTCGACGCGCGTGATGGCCGGGGTCGCCCACAACCGCATCAGCCGGCTCACGGCCGCCGGCGACGTCGCCGCGGCAGGCAGCGAAGTCGCGCTCGTCGAGCTGCCGAACCTGTCGTCGGCCACCAACCACAACGGCGGCGGCATGCACTTCGGGGGCGACGGCAAGCTCTACGTCGGCGTCGGCGAGAACGCCAGCCCGGCGCGGGCGCAGGACCTCGCCGATCCGCTCGGCAAGCTCCTCCGCTTCAACGACGACGGCAGCATGCCGAACGACAACCCGTTCTTCGCCTCCCAGGCTGGCCTGGCGCGGGCGATCTGGGCCTATGGCCTGCGCAACCCGTACAGCTTCGCCGTGCAGCCGGGCACCGGCCGCATCCACATCAACGACGTCGGCCAGAGCGCCTGGGAAGAGATCAACCTCGGCGCGCCCGGCGCGAACTACGGCTGGCCGGCCTCGGAAGGGCCGGACGGCGTCGGCGCAGGCGCGACGGCGCCGCTCTTCGCGTACGCCCACGGCGACGCCAGTCCGCTCGGCTCCGGCCCGGGCGGATTCTTCAAGGGCTTCGCCATCGCCGGCGGTGCCTTCTATCCGGCCAGCGGACCCTTCCCCGCCGGCTACCGCGACCAGTACTACTTCGCCGACTTCGTCGGCCGGTTCGTGGGCCGCATCGACCTCGCCAACGGCAACGCCGCGTACGCATTCGCCCGGCTCTCGGGTGCGCCCGTCGACCTCCTCGTCGGCAACGACGGCACCCTCTACGTGCTCACGCGCGGCGGCGTGACGCGGATCAGCGCGCCCTGAGGCGAGCCCGGGCGACGAAGGCTCGCTGCCGCGCGGCGCCCGGTCCTCCGCTCAGCGCGGGTAGGTGAGCCAGGTGCCGACGCGCGCCTGCTGACCGACGCCGGGCCTCGACCAGTCGCAGACGCCGTCCGGGAAGATGGTGCGCAGCGTGTCGAGCTGCGCCGTGCTCAGCTGCGCCGTGTAGTCGGCAGCGCTGACAGGCTTGAGCGTGCACTTGAACACGTCGCTCGTGACGGGACCGCCGGCGGCCATGCGCGGGTCTTCCGAGTACGGGAACATCGCCGCGCAGGTCGCTGCATCAGTCACCTTCTGGGTCGCCGCCGGGTAGCAGGCGTCGACGAGATCGGCGGGCTTGAGCCTCGCCACCTTCTCGGCCTTCGATCGCGAGGAAGTGTCGGCGCGGATCGCCGCCAGCCACTGGTCCATGCGATCGAGCGCCTCCCGGTGCACCGTGCGCAGCGGCCCGTTGGCCGTGGACTGGTCGAGGGCCAGCGTCCCCAGCGTCGCCGTCGTCAGGATCACGTGGTTGGCCGCGTTGCCGTTGGCGGCGACCAGGCGCTGCCGCATGGTCCGGCTGTGATACGCGTTGTGCACGTCCGAGGTGCCGTCGGCGAGGTCGGCGTCGAGATAAGAGCGGATGTCGATGATGGGCACGCCGGCCAGGGACGTGCCGTCGTTCAGGCGCCCGGTCTGGTAGGAGATCTCGAGCGCCTGCGTGTTGCCGACCATGCGGCCCGGGATGATGTTGCCGTCGATGTCGAAGCCGCCGATCCGGGCGTTGAGGTCGGCGAACTGCGCGAACGTGATCGTGCCGGCGTTGAAGGCGTCGAGCCCGTACTGCACGCCGACGTTGTCGAAGGGTCGCCGCGCGAAGCCGGTCGCCGGGTCCTTCCCGTAGACGTTGACGAGATTGTCCTGGAAGGTGCAGCGCGCGCCGGTCGGGTTGGTCTGTGCGTTGTAGACCAGCGGCGGGCCGGGCAGCGGCACCGGGTCGCAGTTGGTCGGCCGCAGGTTCGGATAGCGCGTGCCGTTCGATCGGCAATAGGTGAAGCTCGCCAGCCCCGATGCCGCCGTCTTCTGCGCCTGGGTCCATGTCGAGCCGGGCGCATCGAGCGTGTTCGTCAGCAGCTCGCAATCGAAGAGCGGCTGCAGGAAGGTCATGACGTCGGGATAGCTGCGGCCCGGAAGCAGGCCGTCGAGGCTGCCGGGATAGTTGTTGGCGATCGTGTGCTGCTGCATCGAGCCGCCCGACTCGCCGATGCCGATGGTGTAGCGCGGCACGCCGAACTGCTCGGTGAAGCGCTCCTTCACCATCAGCATGGTCTCGGCCGAGATCAGGTCGGAGGCGTTGGTGCCGAACACGTTCTGCGAGCCGGCGGCGATGGCGTAGCCGCGCGCCAGCGGGTAGTCGCCGTAGAGCGCGTGCTCGAGATGGCTGGTCGCGGCGCTCAGTCCGCCGACGGAGCGGCCCTGGTGGTAGCCGGCGCGCACGCCGCCGCCGAAGCTGTAGAGCAGCCGGCCGTTCCAGCCGGCGGTCCGCGTCCAGGGGTCCGGCAAGGGCGTGCCGGGCTCGTGCAGGAAGGCGATGAGATAGACGGAGCGGTTCACGGTCCCCATCTCGCGCCGGACGATGTACGGCACCGTCGCACCCTCCGTCGTCGTCGTCGTGGCGACGTTGGCCGGACGCGGCGCCGCCGTGTCGAGCGCGACGAAGGTGTTGGTCGCGGTCGAGCGATAGAAGTAGTCGACCCGGGTCGCGGCCGAGCAGTTCGCATCGAGCGCCGGGCCGAGCCCGAAGCTGTTCAGCTCGCAGACGTAAGGCGTCTGGTGCGGGCCCGAGAACACCGGGCCGGTGACCGGATGATTGACGAGCGTGACCTGGCCCCTGACCGCCGCATCCGCGGCGGAGGACGCGGTCAGCGTGTTGGCGCCGGCGGACAGCCCGGTGACCAGGCCGATCAGCCCGTTGGAGTCGGGGTCCGGCCGGAACGCGTTGCTGACGTCTCGGCCGTTCACCTGCACCGTCGCCGCCGCGAGCCGGTCGCCGTCGGAGCTGCGCAGCCGCACCAGCACGTCGCCGCCGCTGACCGTCTCGGCGCGTGCCGACAAGGGCTCCACCTGCACCTGCGGCGTGTCGTGGCCGTTGCCGCCGCAGCCGGCCAGCAACGCGATCAGGCCGGCGGCTCCGGCCAGCGAAGCGATCCTCTTCATGTCGTCTCCTGTCTCTCGGCGGAGTCTTCGAGGCCTCCGGCCACGGCGTGGTGCCGACCGGGGCAGTGTGCGGGCGCTCCAAAGACCGGGGGCGCTCCCGCCTCAAGGCCATCCGCGCGACAGGGACGAGCTTGAAGATCGGCCATGGCTGCCGTAAGGACCTGCCTCGCAGCGCAACGGAGGCCTGGAAACGGTGCTCCTGAAGGCCCGGGCCTCGCACGCGGACGCCCGCGCCGTGCGAAAGTTTGCGACGCTGCCTGCACGGCGCCCCGACGGCCTCAACGCGACCTTGCCGCGGCCGATGTGAGAGAGTGACACTTTGCTATCGGGTCGAGGTAAATGTCGATGATCGCTCGCGCACCGCCGAACGAAACGTCCAACCGCCGGTCGTTTCAGCGCAAGGCCGTTCGCCAGCCGGCCACGGTCGTGCACGCCGACCAGGCGACCCAGGTCCGCACCTGGGACATCAGCCTCGACGGCATGAGCCTGGTCACGCCGCGGCCGATGCCGCCGGGCCGCCATTGCACCGTTACCTTCGACATTCCGACCGACGCCGGCGACAAGACGATCACGGCGCCGCTGAAGATCGTCTATTCGTCGTACACCGGACCCGAGGCCTTCAAGGTCGGGGCGGTGTTCGGCACCCTGGAGGCGGACGTCGCCGACGCCATCAACGCCTTCGTCAGCAGCCCCTGAGCAGCGCCGGGCGCCGGAACCCGCTGCGCCGACGATCACGCTCCACGCCGCACGCATGAAGACCGAGCCCGTGCACTCGCCCAGCGCCGTGACGGTCACGGCCCTGCCGGGCAGCGGCTCGGGGCGGGAGCGGCGGCGAGCCGACGGCGACCGCGACGACGCCCTGCTGCACGGGACGAGGCTGCACGAGTTCGAGGTCCTCGGGGTGCTCGGCGCCGGCGGCTTCGGCATCGTCTACCTGGCCCTCGACCACACCTTGCGGCGAACCGTCGCCGTCAAGGAGTACCTGCCGGTGGACTTCGCCCGGCGGACCGACAAGTGGACCGTCGCGCCGCGCACCGCCTCCGACGCACCGACCTTCGCCGCGGGCCTGCAATCGTTCATGAAGGAAGCGCAGCTGCTCGCGGGCTTCGACCACCCTGCGCTGGTGAAGGTGCATCGCTTCTGGAAGGCCAACGGCACGGCGTACATGGTGATGCCGCACTATCCGGGCCGGACGCTGAAGGAGGTGCAGCGGACGACGGGCGCGCTGCCGGACGAGCAGTCGCTGCGCCGGCTGCTGCACCCGCTGCTGTGCGCACTCGAGGTGCTGCACGAGGCGCAGGTCTACCACCGCGACATCTCTCCGGACAACGTCATGGTGCTGCCCGACGGCAAGCCCGTGCTCCTCGACTTCGGCTCGGCTCGCCACGTCCTCAACGACCGGACGCAGGCACTGACGGCGATGTTCAAGCCGAGCTTCGCCGCGATCGAGCAGTACGGCGACGTGCCCGGCATGAAGCAGGGGGCGTGGACGGACCTGTACGCGCTCGCTGGGGTGATGCACTTCATGATCACCGGCTCGTCGCCCGTTCCGGCGGCGCTGCGTGCCGTCAACGACGCGCAGGCGCGGCTGGCGGCGATGAGCGCTGTGCAGGGCAAGCTGTCGCCGACGTTCCTGCACGCGCTCGACTGGGCCCTGGCCGTTCGGCCCGCGGACCGGCCGCAGACCGTGCAGGCGTTCCGCGACGCGCTGGATGGACGCGCCTCGCCACCGGGGCTCCGGCCGGACGGCGCCGCCCTCCCGCAGGCCGTCGCTGCACCGGCCGCTCGCTCCGCTTCCGCATCCGCGGGCCGGCAACCGCGCCGCTTCCTGCATCGCGCCATGGCGCTGGTGGCGGTCGCCGTCGGCCTGTGCCTCGTGATCTGGGGTCGCCACCAGCCGGTGACCGCCGGGGCACTGAACGCTGCGCCGGTGTCGACGGCCAACCCGCCTCGCTCGCCCGCTGTCGCCGAGCCGACCCGCCCACCCGGAGACACCGAGGTGATCGCGGCCAGCGAGGAAGCGCCGGCGTTGCCCAAGGTCGCCGCGCCGCGCAAGGAAGCGAGAGCCTCCGGTTCGTCGGCTCGTGCGACGTCGACGTCGACCACCCCGGCGCCCGCTCCCACCAGGACCGTCGCCGGCGCCCGGGACCCGAGCCCGCGCGAGCTCTGCGGCAATCGCAACTTCGTGACCGCGGCGACCTGCATGGACCGGCAGTGCCAGGCCCCTGCGTTCCGCTCGCACCCGCAATGCGAGTCCGTCAGGCGCTATGCCGAGAGCCGCAAGCAGGCGGAGATGAGCCCCTAGGCGAAACCCACGCACGCGCCCGCGAAGCGCGTGCAGGGCCGCTCACTCGAAGGGCACGAAGCTCGACGGCAAGGCGAGTCGATCCTGGCCCAGGTCGGCATCGATCCAGGCCTTGGCAGCCGCGATCACGCGGGCATTGGCCTCGCTCTCGGTGTTGAAGGTCTCGAGATCCAGGAAGCGCTGCGAGCGCGTCCGGCCGCCGTCGAGCGCCATGATCGCGGCGCGCGCCTTGTAGCGGCCGCTCTCCGTGCGCGTGCTGACGTCGGCGAAGGTGTAGCCCTTGTAGTTGGCGCGCATGGGTCCCGATGCATGATTCCTGACAGCCGAAATTCTGGGTCGTCGGCGTCGTGTGTCATCACATGTAACTTGTGACGAACGCTCGAATCGATACAAATGCACGGCCGCGGAAAGCCCCCTTCCGGGCCGCTGCCGCTCATGCGTCGACGGGCACCGCTCAGCGGATCGAGCGCAGCAGCGGGCCGAGATCGAAGCGGCCCGCGGAGGCGAGCAGCGGTGCCCAGAGATCACCCATCGCCGCGACCCGGGCGGGCATGTTGCGGAGATCGAAGTCCTCGATGCGGGCGCCCGCGTCGAGCTCGTCCCAGGTGATCGGCGCCGACACCGTCGCCAGCGGCCGCGGCCGCGGCGAGTACGCCGAGGCCAGCGTGCGGCCCCAGGCGTTCTGGTTGTAGTCGACGAGGATGCGCGCGGCCGGGCGCTTGGCGATGCGGTACTCGGCCGTGATGAGGTCGGGCCGCAGCGCCGCGATGTCGAAGGCGAAGCGCTTGGCGAAACGCCAGACCTCCTTCTGCGTCGGCCCGCGCACGATGGCGACGTAGACGTGCAGGCCGCGCGAGCCCGTGGTCTTGACGAGAGGCTGCATGCCGAGCCCCTGCAAGGCCGTGCGGACGAGCTGCGCCGTCTCGACGACGCCGTCGTAGGTGGCCTCGGGCACCGGGTCGAGGTCGAAGTGCAGGTAGTCCGGCCGGTCGACGTCGTCGCAGCGCGCATACCAGGGATTCAGGTCGATGCAGCCGAGGTTGACGACCCAGAGCAGCGCCGCGAGGTCCTGGATGATCGGAAAGTCGATGACGCTGCCCGACGCATGCTCGATGGCGCAGGTCTCGATCCATTCGGGCCGCGGCGACGGTGCCCGCTTCATGAAGAAGGGCTCGCCGGCAGCACCGTCCGGATAGCGTTTCATCACCATCGCGCGGTCGGCGACATGCGGCAGCAGCACGTGCGCGACGTCGGCGTAGTACTGGAGCAGGTCGCGCTTGGCGAGGCCGAGCTCCGGCCAGAACGGCTTGTCGAGGTTGGTGAGGCGCACCTGGCGGTCGCCGATGGCGACGACGGCGTCCTTGCCGGCCGGGATCTGCAGCGATGCGGGCGCCGTGGCGCGGCGCCGGCCCCTGCCGGGCGCCGGCGCTGCAGCCGGCGCAGCAGCCGGCGCGGCGGCGGCCGGCGTCGATCGCTTCGCCGGGTGATGGTTGCGCGTCGCCCGCGGCGGTTCGCTCATGCGCTCAGGATAGGTCATCGAGCCGAAGCGATGCGACTCTCCGCCGATCTCATGCGGGCACGCCGAGGCCGGCGAAGTGCACCACCCACTCGCGCGCCGGATCGACGCCCACCAGGCGCGCCGCTTCGTCGTCGTAGAACGCACCGACGGCGCAGACGCCGAGACCGCGCGCGCCTGCCTCGAGGTAGATGCGCTCGCCAGCGAGTCCGGCTTCGAGAAACGCGTGGCGATAGCCGCGTGCGGCGCCGAGCGGGTCGGCCGCGAACGCGGCACGGTCGATCGACAGCACGAGGGCGACCGCGGCGTCGCCGATCACGTCCTGGTCGAGGGCCGCCGCCCGCGCGGCGTCGCGCAGGTCGGCGCCGACACGGCGCGGCAGCAGCGCATGGCGGACCGGCTCGTAACGGTACGAGCCCGGCGCCAGCGCCTCCACGCCATGCACCACGACGTCGATGCGCAGTGCCGGGGACCACACCGGCCGCGGCCCGCTCATCCGTGCGAGCACCGCGGCGAGGTCCTGGCGCGGCAGCGGCGTGCGCGCGAAGCGGCGCATCGAGCGCCGGCGCGCGATCACCTGCAGCACGTCGGCACGCGTCGGATCGGCGCGCGGCAGCACGATCGCGTCGACCGGCAGATCGGCTGACGGCGACGCCGTGGGCGGGATGGCCGCGCGGCCAGGCACCGACGACTGCAGCGAGGTGGCGGCATGGACGGCCGCCGTCACGCCGAGCGGGGCGCTGTTCTCGCCGACGAGGTCGGGGGCCTGCCAGCGCGGGACGGCCGGCTGGGTCGGCGGTCGCTCTGGGCGGCCGCCGGTGTCCGGATCCGCGTGCAGCGCGCCGATGGCGAGCACGCCTTCCTCCGCAGCGTCGATGCCGAGCGCGCCGGCGGTCCTCGCCTCGTCGAAAGCGGCCAGGAAGCGGACGTCGACGCCCACGGCGGCGCCGGCCGCGCGCAGGTTCTCGAGCGCATGGCCCAGGTCGGCGAGCACGTAGCGATAGGTCCGGTCGCGGTACTTGTGACCGGTGCGCCGGAAGACGCCCGTGGCCACGACGAGCGCTGCCGCGTCCGGTGACGATGCCTCGTCGCCCGCTCCTGCTCCCGCCGCATCGCCGACCGCATCGCCGATGCGTTCGAGCGCGTGCCCGTCGGGGTCGTAGTGCCACACGCCGCGGGCCAGACCTGGAACGGCGCTCGCCACCACGTACAGCTCCGCCGGGAACAGCGCGCCCGAGGACGGCGATGTTCGCAGCCGCAGGCCGCTCCGCACCTCGCTCACGCCGTTGGCGTGCCAGAGCACGGTCCCGAGCGTGGCCACGCCGAAAGCGCGGCCGACCGCCGACGTCGCCGGCGGCAGCGCGATGCGCTGCGCCCCCGGGTAGCGCTTGAAAGGCGGCGTCGGATCGCCCCAGTCGACACCCGGCGCGCGCAGGAACACGCCGGCGCGCGAGTGCGAGGAGAAGGCGTGAAAGCGCTCGACCAGGGCGAGCGCGACC
>DATAGP010000057.1:0-4746 GCA_036263655.1 Caldimonas sp.
CATGTGCTCGCGCTCGACGGCCTCGGGCAGGTTCTGGTAGTGGATCCAGCGCAGTCCGTGGCTGGCGATCTCGTGGCCGCGGCTCATGAAGGCGTCGGCGAGCGTGGGGTAGCGCTCGAGCGCCATGCCGACGGCGAAGACGGTGAGCGGGAGCTTCCTCGCGTCGAACTCGCGCAGGATGCGCCAGACGCCGACGCGCGAGCCGTACTCGTACATCGACTCCATCGACATGTGCCGGCTGTCGTAGGCCTGCGCGCCGACGATCTCGGAGAGGAAGGTCTCGGAGGCGGCGTCGCCGTGCAGGACGCTGTTCTCGCCGCCTTCCTCGTAGTTGAGGACGAACTGCACGGCGATGCGGGCGCCGCCGGGCCAGCGGGCGTGCGGCGGGTCGGCGCCGTGGCCGACCAGGTCGCGCGGATAGTCGCGCGAATCGCTCATGGCGCGCGCAAGGCCGCGGCGAGGTCCGGCACGCGCGGGCTCAGGCGCAGGTTGCGCTCGACGTGCTGCAGGTGACCGCGCATCAGCCGGGCCGCCGCGCGGGCATCGCCCTTCTCGAGCGCGTCGACGATGGCGACGTGCTCCTCGAGCGAGTGCTCGGCCGAATGCGACGACTGGTACATGAGGGCGATCAGCGACGAGCGCGAGACGAGCTCGCCGAGCATCTCGGCGAGCACGGCGTTGCCGAGCATGGTCGCGATCACGACGTGGAAGTCGGCGAGCAGGCGCGTCCGCCCCGACACGTCGGTGCGCTGCACCGCGGCTTGCTCCTCGCGCAGGTGGCTGCGCAGCTCGGCGATCTGCGCCGGGCCGAGCTCGGCGGCTGCGCGCTGGACCATCGCCGCCTCGAGCATCTGCCGCACCTCGAACACCTGCCGCGCTTCCTCGACGCTCGGCTCGGCGACGCGGGCGCCTCGCGCCGGCTCGAGCGTGACCAGCTTGTCGCGGCTCAGCTGGTGGATCGCCTGGCGGACCAGCGTGCGCGAGACCTTGAAGACGTCGGCGATCTTCTGCTCGGCGAGCTTGGTGCCGGGAAGCAGGCGCCGCTCGACGATGGCGGCGGTGATCGACTCGGCGATGCGCTGCGTCATGTCGCCGCGTTCGACGCCGGCCTTGCTCCTGCGTCGGGCCGGAGCCTGGCGCGCAGCGGCCGCGCCGCGGGCCGGGGCCGATGCGGCGATGAGATGCAGGCGAGCGGGGGAGCGCGGCATGGGAGCTTGCGTTGCCTTACAAAGTGTATACACTTTTGAGCGCTGCGCAAGGGCGCCGATGCCGGGGCAGCGAAGGAGCCGCGATGGGAAGACTGACGACGCACGTGCTCGACACCGCCCACGGCTGCCCGGCCGCGGGCATGCACGTGACCCTGTTCCGCGTCGAGGGCGGCGCTGCGCGCGAGCTGAAGCAGGCCGATCTCGACGACGACGGCCGCTTCCCCGGCCCGCTGCTCGAGGGAAGCGACTTCGGCGCCGGCCGCTACCGGCTGGTGTTCGAGGTGGCGGCGTATTTCCACGGCCGCGGCGCGGTCCTCGCGCAGCCGCCTTTCCTCGAGACCGTGCCGATCGACTTCGGCATCGCCTCGCCCGACGAGCACTACCACGTGCCGCTGCTGGTCAGTCCCTGGTCCTACTCGACCTACCGCGGCAGCTGATCCCCCGGCCGCGACTGCATACATTTCCGCCGCCGGCATGGACACCTACCTGCTCGAGGGCGCCAGCCTGCTGCTGCGCTGGGCCCACGTGATCACCGGCATCGCCTGGATCGGCGCCTCCTTCTACTTCGTCGGCCTCGACAACAGCCTGACGCCGCCGAAGGACGCGGCCGACCGGGCCAAGGGCGTCGGCGGCGAGCTCTGGGCGGTGCACGGCGGCGGCTTCTATCACCAGCAGAAGTACCCGGTCTCGCCGGCCCGCCTGCCCGAGCACCTGCACTGGTCGATGTGGGAGAGCTACTCGACCTGGCTGACCGGCTTCGCCCTGTTCGCCGTGCTGTACCTGTTCAACGCCAACACCTTCCTGATCGACAGGACCGTGTTCGACTGGTCGCCGCCGGCGGCGATCGCGACGGCGCTCGCCTTCTTCGTCGCCTTCTGGCTGCTCTACGACGCGGTCTGCCGCATCTTCGGCGGCCGTCGCCACGGCGACCTCGTCGTCGGCGCGCTGGTCTTCGCGCTCATCGTCTTCGCCTCGTGGCTGTCGTGCCGCCTGTTCGCCGGGCGCGCCGCCTTCCTGCTCGTCGGCGCGATGATGGCGACGGCGATGAGCGCCAACGTGCTGTTCTGGATCATCCCGGGGCAGCGCAAGGTGGTCGCCGCGCTGCGCGAAGGCCGCCCGGTCGACCCGGCGCACGGCCAGCGCGGCAAGCAGCGCAGCGTGCACAACACCTACTTCACGCTGCCGGTCGTCTTCTCGATGATCAGCAACCACTACGGCTTCGTCTACGGCGCCCGGCACAACTGGGTCGTGCTCGTCGTCCTGATGCTCGCCGGCGCGCTGATCCGCGTCTCCTTCGTGCTCCGCCACCGGGCGCTCGCCGAAGGCCGGCCGGTCCCCTGGCGATATGCGGCGATCGGCACGCTGGTCATCGCCGGGCTGCTGGCGGTGCTCATGCCGGCGCCGCCGCCCGCCGGCGCCGCGGCGCTGCCGGCGCCGCGCTTCGCCGAGGTGCAGGCGATCATCGAGCAGCGCTGCCAGCTCTGCCACAACGCCCAGGTGCCGAGCAAGAACGTCCGCCTCGATTCGCCCGAGGCGATCGTCGCCCAGGCCCAGGCGGTGCACCAGCAGACCGTGGTGCTGAAGGTGATGCCGATGAACAACGCGACGCAGATGACGGAGGCCGAGCGGGCGGCGATCGGCCGCTGGTTCCAGGGCGGCGCCCCCGGCCGCTGAGCCGCCCTTCGGGTCGCCTGCCGCGGCGGCCGTGAATTCTTCCCACCTGCCGGCCGGCTCGCTGCGGGTGCGCCTGCCTACCATCTCCGGATGTCGGCCGCTGCGCTCTCGGATCCCCTGGATGCGGCCCGCGCCGCACTGCAGGCGGGCGACGTGCAGGCGGCCCGGTCGCTGCTCGAGAGCTGCCTGGCCGATCCGGGCGTGACGGCGACGGTCGCGCACGCGGAGCTCGCCGTCGAGCTCGGCGACGTCCACGAGCAGGCCGGCGACTACGCCGAGGCGATGGCCCGCTTCGTCCAGGGCCACGACATCGCCCTGCGGCACGACCACCCGACGCTGAAGGCGCGCGCCTTGCGCGGCATGGCCCGCGTCGACCACGCGATGGGCGACCTGCAGCACGCCCTCGGCCGCCTCAACGAGGCGGTGGCCCTCGTCGCCCTGCACGGCGACGCGCGGCTCGAAGGCGAGCTGCTGCACCAGCTCGGCATGACGCACAGCCGCCTGGGCAACTTCGCCGCCGCCGAGTCCTGCTTCCTGCGCGCGCTGCTCTGCCGGCGCGAGTCCGGCGACGACCGGGCCGGCGTCGCCGCCACCCTGAACAGCCTCGGCGTCCTGCACCTCACCCGCGGCAACGCGTCGGCCGAAGCGGGCAGCGGCGGGCACGACGATCTCGAGCGCGCCCGCAGCTACTTCGGCCAGGCGCTCGGCGCGGCCCGCGAAGGGGGCGACCGCCAGCTCGAGGCGCGCGCGCTCGGCAACCTCGGCACGGTGGCCGGCTCGCTCGGCCAGCTGCCGCTCGCCCTCGATCTGTTCGGGCGCGAGCTGGCGGTGCTGCGCGCCATGAACGACCGCCGCTACATGGCACGCGCGCTCACGCACCTGGCCGCGGCGCAGCGCCGCTCCGGCTCGCGCGAGGCGGCCCTCGCCTCCCTTCTCGAAGCGCTGGAGATCGCCGCCGAGGTCGATGCCGCGCCGCAGGCGCGCGGAGCGCACGCCGAGCTCTCGCTCGTGCGCGAGGAACTCGGCGACTTCCAGTCGGCACTGCTGCACTTCAAGGCCTACCACCGGCTCGACCAGCAGATCCGCAGCGCCCAAGCCGAGCGCCGCGCCACCCTCGTCAACGCGCGCTACGCCGTCGACCAGATCCGGCGCGAGGCCGAGGCCTACCGCGCCGAGCGCGACCGCCTGCGGGACGCCAACCAGGTGCTCGCCGCCCAGGCGCTGACCGATGCGCTCACCGGCCTCGGCAACCGGCGCAGCTTCGACCGCGCCATCGCCCGCGTCCTGCACCGCGGCCCCTTCGAGGGCGCGCTGGCGGCGATGGACGTCGACCGCTTCAAGCAGGTCAACGACGAGTTCTCGCACCTCACCGGCGACGAAGTGCTGCGTCGGATCGGCGTCCTCGTCGAGACGGCCATGCGGCCCGGCGACCAGGCGTTCCGGGTCGGCGGCGAGGAGTTCCTGATCCTCCTGCCCGGCATCTCCGCCGACGTGGCGGTCGGCATCTGCGAGCGCATCCGGCGCGCCATCGAGGAGCACCCGTGGGAGGACGTGGCGCCGGCGCTGCGCGTGACGGCGTCGTTCGGCGTCGCCGCGGCGCAGCCCCGCGACGGCGGCACGTCGCTGATCGGCCGCGCCGACGCGGCTCTCTACGCCGCCAAGAAGGCCGGCCGGAACCAGGTCGTCGGCACCGGGCTCGCCGCGCTTCCCGACGGTTCCCCCGCACGCGCCGCGCCCACCTGAAACGCGCATACTGCGGCCCCTCAAACGACCGAGGAGCCGCCATGTCCCTGCGCATCAACGACACCGCCCCCGACTTCGAAGCCGAGACCACGCACGGAAGGATCCGCTTCCACGAGTGGAT
>DATAGP010000058.1:0-9532 GCA_036263655.1 Caldimonas sp.
CAACTTCATGGCCGGCAACCTGACGTCCCAGGTCCGCAACATCGCCGACGTGACGACGGCCGTCGCCGCCGGCGACCTCTCCAAGAAGATCACCGTCGACGTCAAGGGCGAGATCCTGGAGCTGAAGAACACCATCAACACGATGGTCGACCAGCTGCGCTCCTTCGCCGCCGAAGTGACGCGTGTGGCGCGGGAGGTCGGCACCGAGGGCAAGCTCGGCGGCCAGGCCGACGTGCAGGGCGTCGCCGGCACGTGGAAGGACCTCACCGACTCGGTGAACTCGATGGCCTCGAACCTGACGAGCCAGGTCCGCAACATCGCCGACGTCACCAAGGCGGTGGCGGCCGGTGACCTGTCGAAGAAGATCACGGTCGACGTCAAGGGCGAGATCCTCGAGCTGAAGGCGACCATCAACACCATGGTCGACCAGCTGTCGTCGTTCGCCGCCGAAGTGACGCGGGTGGCGCGCGAGGTCGGCACCGAGGGGATGCTGGGCGGGCAGGCGGAGGTGAAGGGCGTGTCGGGGACCTGGAAGGACCTGACCGATTCCGTCAACTCGATGGCCGGCAACCTGACGAGCCAGGTCCGCAACATCGCCGACGTGACGAAGGCGGTCGCCGCGGGCGACCTGTCCGAGAAGATCACGGTCGACGTGAAGGGCGAGATCCTGGAGCTGAAGGCGACGATCAACACCATGGTCGACCAGCTCTCGTCGTTCGCGGCGGAAGTGACGCGGGTCGCCCGCGAGGTCGGCACCGAAGGGCGGCTCGGCGGCCAGGCGCAGGTGCGCGGCGTCTCCGGCACCTGGAAGGACCTGACCGACAACGTCAACTCGATGGCCGGCAACCTGACCGGCCAGGTGCGCGGCATCGCCAAGGTCGTGACCGCTGTGGCCAATGGCGACCTGAAGCGCAAGCTCACGGTGGAGGCCAAGGGCGAGATTGCCGCCCTGGCCGAGACCATCAACGGCATGACCGACACGCTGGCCACCTTCGCCGACCAGGTGACGACGGTGGCGCGCGAGGTCGGCGTCGAGGGCAAGCTGGGCGGCCAGGCCAAGGTGCCGGGCGCCGCGGGCACGTGGAAGGGCCTGACCGAGAACGTCAACGAGCTCGCCGCCAACCTGACGACGCAGGTGCGGGCCATCGCCGAAGTGGCGACGGCGGTGACGCAGGGCGACCTGACGCGATCGATCACGGTCGAGACGCAGGGCGAGGTCGCGTCCTTGAAGGACACCATCAACGAGATGATCCGCAACCTCAAGGACACGACGCAGAAGAACACCGAGCAGGACTGGCTGAAGACCAACCTCGCCAAGTTCAGCCGCATGCTGCAGGGCCAGAAGGACCTGGTCACGGTCGGCCAGCTGATCCTCTCCGAGCTCGCGCCGGTGGTCGGCGTGCAGCAGGCCGAGTTCTACGTCCTGAGCACGGTCAACGACACGCCGCAGCTGCGCCTCTTCGCCAGCTACGCCTCGGGCGGCCAGCCGACGCACGGCAAGGTCGTCAACCTCGGCGAGGGCCTGGTCGGCCAGTGCGCGATCGACAAGGAGAAGATCCTCCTCACCAACGTGCCGTCGGCGGCCTTCCGCGTCGCCTCGGGCCTGTCGGAGAACGCGGCCATGGACGTGATGGTTCTGCCGGTCATCTTCGAAGGCGAGGTGCGCGGCGTCGTCGAGCTGGCGTCGCTGCAGCGCTTCAACCCTGTGCACGAGGCCTTCCTGGCGCAGCTGACCGAGTCGATCGGCATCGTCATCAACACCATCGAGGCGAACTCGCGCACGGAGGACCTGCTGACGCAGTCGCAGTCGCTCGCCGAGGAGCTGCAGAGCCGCCAGCAAGAGCTGCAGCAGACCAACGAGGAGCTGCAGGAGAAGGCGCGCCTGCTGGCGCACCAGAACCAGGAGGTCGAGCGCAAGAACCAGGAGGTCGAGCAGGCCCGCCAGGCGCTGGAGGAAAAGGCCGAGCAGCTGGCCCTGACCTCCAAGTACAAGTCCGAGTTCCTGGCCAACATGTCGCACGAGCTGCGCACGCCGCTCAACAGCCTGCTGATCCTGTCCGACCAGCTCTGCAAGAACCCGGACGGCAACCTGACCGGCAAGCAGGTCGAGTTCTCGAAGACGATCCACTCGTCGGGCAACGACCTGCTGATGCTCATCAACGACATCCTCGACCTGTCGAAGATCGAGTCGGGCACGGTCGCGGTCGACGTCGGCGAGGTCCGGATCGACGACTTGCACCGCTCGATCGAGCGGAGCTTCCGCCACTTCGCGGAGTCCAAGCACCTCGAGTTCTCGATCGACATCGGCCAGCCGCTGCCGAAGACGCTGGTCACCGACGTCAAGCGGCTGCAGCAGATCATCAAGAACCTGCTCTCGAACGCCTTCAAGTTCACCCACCAGGGCGGCGTGTCGTTCTCGATCGCGACGGTGCAGGAGGGCTGGTCGCCGGACAACGAGGAACTGCGCCACGCCAGCCAGGTGATCGCCTTCTCGGTGTCGGACACCGGCATCGGCATCTCGCCGGACAAGCAGCAGATCATCTTCGAGGCGTTCCAGCAGGCCGACGGCTCGACCTCGCGCAAGTACGGCGGCACGGGCCTGGGCCTCGCGATCAGCCGGGAGCTCTCGCGCCTGCTCGGCGGCGAGATCAAGCTGGTCAGCCGCCCCGGCACCGGCAGCACCTTCACGCTGTACCTGCCGCAGAGCTACAACCCGGCGCGCAACGCCCGCCAGCAGCGCGTCCTCTCGCCGGAGACCGACGCGGCGCGGACCCTCCCCGCGGCGTCGCCGAGCGGCGTCACCGCCCTGCTCCGTCGCGGCGCCTTCACCGGCATGGCCGTGCACGCCAGCGAGGCGGAGGTGGCGGCGGGTGCGGACGAAGGCGCGATGTTCGCGAACGTCGCCGCCGACGACCGCGACGAGATCTCGAGCGGCGACCGCGTGCTCCTCGTCATCGAGAACGACCTGGCGTTCGCCAAGGTCCTGCTCGACGCGGCGCGGCTGGCCGGCTTCAAGGGGCTGGTGAGCAACACCGGCGCCGGCGCCTTGACGATGGCACGCGAGTTCCATCCGGCCGTCATCACGCTCGACATCTTCCTGCCCGACATGCAGGGCTGGCGGATCCTCGACCGCCTGAAGACGGACGTGGCCACGCGCCACATCCCGATCTGCGTCGTCTCCACCGACGACGCGCGCGACCGGGCCCTGCAGGCCGGCGCGGTCGGCTTCATCGCCAAGCCGCTGCAGTCGCGCGACGCCGTCGACACGGCCGTCGCCGAGCTGTACCGCTACTGCGAGCGGCCGTTCCGCAAGCTCGTCCTCGCCCTGCCCCCGGGGCCGCTGCGCGGCCAGCTGGTCGGCAACTTCGACGGCGAGGTGCAGACCGTGATCGCCGAGAGCGCCGACGCGATCCGCGTCGCCCTCGACGATGCCGACTGCCTGGTGATCGACGAGTCGGTGGCCGACTTCGGGCCGGAGGACGTGCGCGAGGCGATCGAGCGGCGGGCCGGCGTCTGCCAGCTGCCGGTCGTGCTGCGCTCCAGCGGCGCCTCGGCCGCGACGCCCGGCCCGTGGCGGCAGTCGCACCAGTCGTTCGCTCTGCGCGAGGCGAGCACCCCGGCATCGACCCTGGCGCAGACGGCGTTCCTGCTCCATCGCAGCCCCGCCTCGATGTCCGAGGAGGAGCGCAACGCGGTCGAGGCGGTGCACGGCGCGCACCAGGCGCTGCACGGCAAGAAGGCGCTGATCGTCGACGACGACATGCGCAACATCTTCGCGCTCGCCACCGTGCTCGACAACGAGGGCATGGTTATCGTCTCGGCCGACAACGGCCGCGAGGCGATCCGGCTGGTCGAGTCCGATCCCGGCATCGACATCGTCCTGATGGACATCATGATGCCGGAGCTCGACGGCATCGCGACGATGCAGGAGATCCGGCGCCTGCCGCGCGGCCGCGAGCTGCCGATGGTCGCGGTCACCGCGAAAGCGATGAAGGGGGACAGGCAGAAGTGCATCGAAGCGGGCGCCTGGGACTACCTGTCGAAACCGGTCGACCCCTTGCACCTTCTGTCGGTGCTGAGGGGCTGGCTGTGCCGCTGAGCTCGGAGTTCGACGACCTCGGACTGTCCGACTCCGATCAGGCCAGCATCCTGATCGTCGACGACCTGCCGGACAAGCTGCTCGTCTTCACGACCGTCCTCGAGGACCTCGGCCACGACCTGGTCTGCGTCCTCTCGGGCGCCGAGGCGCTGAAGGAAGTGCTCAAGCGCGAGTTCGCGGCGATCCTGCTCGACGTCAACATGCCGGACATCGACGGCTTCGAGACGGCCGAGCTGATCCGCCAGTACAAGCGCTCGGCGCACACGCCGATCATCTTCATCACCTCGTACGCCGACGAGATGCAGACGATCCGCGGCTATTCGCTCGGCGCCGTCGACTACATCCTGTCGCCCGTCGTGCCGGAGATCCTGCGCTCGAAGGTCAACGTCTTCGTCGAGCTGCACCTGATGCAGCGCCGCCTGCGCCGCCGCGCCCACGAGCGCATTGAGCTGGCGGCGGCCGAGGCGGCGCGCCTGGTCGCCGAGGAGAACACCCGCCGCTCGAACTTCCTGTCGCAGGCGGGCCGGCTGCTGAGCGCATCGCTGGACATCGAGGTGGCCTCGCGCCAGCTGATCAGCATGCTGGTGCCGCAGTTCGCGACCCGGGCGACGCTCGCCCTCGGCAACGCCGAGGAGGGCATCGGCTTCGCCCTCCAGGGCCGGGCCCAGGCCTACGGGCGTTGCGAGCTGACCGCCGTGGCGGCGTCCGACCTCGAGCCGGCCGAGCGCCAGGCCATCGAGGCGATCCTGGCCGAGCCCGAGCGAGCGCCCGCCGGCGACGCCCATGGGGACGTCCTGACCCTGCCGCTGGTGACGGCGGGTCGATCGATCGGTGTCGTCGTCGTCCGGCTGACCGGCCCCGGCGCCGACCACGCCACGGTCGCCGAGATGGTCGACCGCTCGGCCGCGGCGCTGGAGAACGCGCGCCTGTATCGGAGCCTGCAGCTCGAGATCGAGGAGCGGCGCGCCATCGAGGAGCAGCTGCAGACCTCGAACCGGCGCAAGGACGAGTTCCTGGCCATGCTGTCGCACGAGCTGCGCAATCCGCTGGCGCCGATCCGCACCGCGCTCGAGGTGATCCGCCGGCTCGCTCCGGCCGAGCCGAAGCTGAACTGGGCCACGGAGGTCACCGGCCGCCAGGTGAACCACCTCACCCGCCTGGTCGAGGACCTGCTCGACGTCGCCCGTATCAACCAGGGCAAGATCGCGCTGCAGATGGAGTCGCTCGACCTCCGTGCCGTGCTCGCGCACGGGCTCGAGACGGTGCGGCCGTTCATCGAGTCGCGCCGGCATCACCTGACGAAGAACATTCCCGACGTGCCGGTGATGCTGCGTGGCGACTTCGCCCGCCTCTCGCAGGTGGTCGCGAACCTGCTCAACAACGCCGCCAAATACACCGAGGAAGGCGGCTCGATCGAGCTGTCGCTCACTGTGCCGGCGCAGGGCCAGGCAGTCGTCTCGGTGCGCGACGACGGCATCGGCATCGACGGCGAGCTCCTGCCCAACGTCTTCGAGATGTTCGAGCAGGGCAAGCAGTCGCTCGACCGAAGCCAGGGCGGCCTGGGCGTGGGGCTGACGCTGGTCCAGCGCCTCGTCGAGCTGCACGAGGGCACCGTCCAGGCGGTCAGCGACGGCGTCGGCCGGGGCTCCGAGTTCCGGGTGACGCTGCCCTGCCTGGCCGAGGTCGCCGACCCGCATCCGGACCGCGGCGACAGACGTGCCCAAGCGCTGCCCGCCTGCTGCCGCGTCCTCGTGGTCGACGACAACCGCGACGCGGCGGAGGCCACCTCGGTGCTGCTCGAGCTGAGCGGCCACGAGGTGAAGACGGTCGGCGACGGCGCCGAGGCGCTGGCGTCGGCGCCGATCTACGCGCCCGACGTCGTCCTCCTCGACATCGGCCTGCCCGGCATGGACGGCTACGAGGTCGCCGTCCACCTGCGCACGCTCGCCGAGACCCGGGCGTCGTGCCTGATCGCCCTGACCGGCTACGGTCAGCCGGCCGACCGGGCCCGCGCCCGCGAGGCCGGCTTCGACCACCATCTCACCAAGCCGGCCGACCCGGACGAGCTGCTTCGCCTCGTCGAGAGCTTCCTCAAGACGCGCCGGTCCGGAGCCGGAATGGCGGTTGCCGGCAGGGAGGCGAGCAACAGTGCGAACATCGGGCCGGGCTGACGAGGACGGCAGACGGAGAGACGGTCGAGGTGCAGCGGACGTGAGCAACGATGGGGAGGACACCAAGGTCGGCGCCGCGATGCGCACGCTGGCCCTGCTGAACGCCCAGGCGGATGCGGTTCGCACCGACCTGGCCAACCTTCGCCGCGAGTTCGTCAAGGCGCAGCAGGACTTCAACAGCCTGCGCACCGCGCAGCTGATGGAGGTCAACGAGCAGCTGGTGCTGGCCGCCGTCCACGCCGATACGGCGGCGCAGACGGCCGTCAGCAGCCTCGACGAGCTGGCCCGCTTCAGCCAGCACGACGAGCTGACCGGCGCGCCGAACCGCACCCTCATGCTCGACCGGATCGTCAGCGCGCTGGCCATGGCGCAGCGGCGCGGCCACCGGGTCGGGATCCTGTTCATCGACCTCGACGGCTTCAAGCAGATCAACGACACCCTCGGCCACAGCGTCGGCGACCAGGTGCTGCAGATCGCCGCCCGGCGGATGCAGGGCGCGGTGCGCGAGTCGGACACCGTGAGCCGGCACAGCGGCGACGAGTTCCTGGTCCTGCTCGCCGAGATGGCCGAGCCCGCCGATGCGGCGCCGATCGCCGCCAAGATCCTCGCCTCGCTCGGCGCCCCGGCGCGCATCGGCCCGCACACGCTGCGCCTGTCGGCCAGCATCGGCATCACCGTCTACCCGGAGGACGGCACCGAGCCGTCGGCCCTCATCGGCCGCGCCGACGAGGCCATGTACCGGGCCAAGAAGCGCAGCAAGGGCGAGTACGAGTTCTACGAGAAGGAGACCTCGACGACGGGAAGCGCCCGGCTCGATGCCTTCGACCCGCCGGCGCAGCGGCTCGCCCGGCCCGACTTCGCCTTCGCCGAGCACGAGGCGAGGCTGCGCGAGCTGCTCAAGGCCAACCACCAGCTGGTCGGCGCGGCGCAGACCGCGCAGCGGCTCAAGACCAACGCCGAGGAAGCCCATCGCCGGCAGATCAACTTCGTGGCGATGGCGGCGCATGCGATGCGCAACCCGCTGGCGGTGATCCGCATGTCCGTCTCGGCGCTCGGGCTGCCGCTGGCCGACGAGGCCTTCCGTGCCAACCAGCACGAAGTCATCAAGCGCCAGGTGACGCACATGGCGCGCCTGATCGACGATCTTCTCGACGGCTCGCGGGTCGGCGCGGGCGAATTCCGGCTCGAGTGCAGCCAGGTCGAGCTGCGCTCCATCGTCGCCCTGTCGATCGACGCCTGCAAGCACGCCATCGACAGCAAGCAGCTGCGCCTGCGCACCGAGATGCCTGGCGAGCCGACGCATGTCCACGGCGACCCGCTGCGCCTCACCCAGGTCTTCAGCAACCTGCTCAACAACGCGTCGCGGCGATCGGTGGAGGGCGGCGAGGTGTCGTTCGCCATGCAGGTCGACGGCGACGAGGTCGAGATCAGCGTCACCGACAAGGGCGTCGGCATCTCCGAGGAGGCCCTGCCGCACATCTTCGACCTCTTCGTGCTCGACACCCACGTGCACGTCGACGATGCCGGGCTCGGCATCGGCCTCGCCGTGGTCGCCGAGCTGGTCAAGGCGCACGGTGGCCGCGTCTCGGCAGCGAGCGACGGCCCGGGCACGGGCAGCACCTTCGTGGTGAGGCTGCCGCGCGACGGACGGCCGCGCGACTGGGCCGCCTGGCGCGCAGCGGACCGGGTGGCGGCGAGCGGCGCCGAGCGTGCGGTCGGCCACAGTGCCGACGCCGGGCAGGCGTCGGCCTGAAGCGGCGCCCTACTTCAGCTTCGCGGGGTCCTTCACCGCCTTCTGCACGTCGAACTCGACGTTGAAGAGCTGGTTGCCCATCGCCGGGACGCGCTCGACCCTGCGGATGTAGACGTCCTGGACGATGTCGCGCGTCTGCGCGTCGATCAGCACCGGCCCGCGCGGGCTCTCGAAGACCTGGCCCTTCATCGCCGCGAGCAGCGCATCGCCGCCGCCCTGCCCCTTGGTCGCCTCGAGCGCCTTGTAGATGACGCGCATGCCGTCGTAGCCGGCGACGGCCATGAAGTTGGGCCGGAACTTGTTGGCGGCCTCGAAGGCCTGCACGAACTTGCGGTTGGTCGGCGACGGGTGCGCCGCCGAGTAGTGGTGCGAGTTGACGACGCCCTGCGCGGTGTCGCCCATCTCGTTCAGGATGTCGTCGTCGGTGACGTCGCCGGTGGCGATGATGCGGATGCCGGCCTTGTCGAGGCCGCGCTCGGCGAACTGCTTCATGAAGGCCGTGCCCTGCCCCGACGGCAGGAAGGCGAACACGGCGTCGGGCTTCAGGTCGGCGACGCGCTGCAGGAAGGGTGCGAAGTCGGGGCTGCGCAGCGGCGAGCGGATCTCGCCGACGATCTCGCCGCCGTTCAGCTTGAACTGGCTCTTGAAGAACTTTTCCGCGTCGAGGCCGGGGCCGTAGTCGGCGACGAAGGTGACGACCTTGCGGATCTTGTTCTTGGCCGCCCACTCGGCGATGGCCACCGAGACCTGCGGCAGGGTGAAGCTGGTGCGGACGATGTAGGGCGACTGCTCGGTGATGATGGAGGTCGCCGCGGCGGTCACGACCATCGGCGTCTTGCTCTGCGTCGCGATCGGCGCGGTCGCCAGGGCCAGGGGCGTCAGGCCGAAGCCGGCCAGCACATCAACCTTGTCGTTGATCACCATCTCCTGGGCGATGCGGCGCGTGGTGTCGGCGGTGCCGGCGTCGTCACGCAGCAGCAGCTCGACCTTGCGCCCCGCGACGACCGTGCCGTTCTGCGCCATCCACAGCCTGACCGCGGCCTCGATCTGCTTGCCGGTCGATGCGAACGGGCCGGTCATCGGCAGGATGAAGCCGATCTTGAACGGCGGCTTGCTCGCCTGCGCGACGGCGCCGCCGGCGGCGATGGCGCAGGCCAGCGCGGCGGCGGCGGCGAGGCAGTGGCGACGGGTGCTCATGGTGTCTCCTGGCGTGCGGACGGGGATGCGGGGCAATGTAGCGCAGCGGGGCTGCCCCGGGTCGGGCTTCGCGTCGCGCTGATCGCGTGCTGTGGGCCTCGCGCCAACGCCGAGCGGCGAAGGCGCGTGCGGGCAGGCGTCGGCGCGAGACTGCGGCGGTCGGCGCCAGGACGCCGACTCCCCTGCGATGCTCGGCCGCGTGGCCTGCCGCAGAACTCGCTTCGTTCGCTTCGCTCACTGCGCTCAGACAGCTGCGGCAAGTTTGATGACGAAGCGCGCTGCGCGCGCGGCCACGCGGCCTGCGCTTCTCGG